>CAYXQJ010000028.1:0-19349 GCA_964467455.1 uncultured Hyphomicrobiales bacterium
TCGTGCGTCAATTGCACGCGGTGAAACCTAAGCTGCCTATCATTCTGATTACCGCTCATGGCACCACCGAGGTAGCCATTGAAGCGACCAAGTGGGGCGCGTTCGATTACGTTCTCAAGCCGTTTGAAGTGGACGAATTGCTCGATCTCACCGCCAAAGCTCTGGAGAGCAGCCGGCTGATGTCGGAGCCGGTAGAAATGGGCGAAGCGGCATCGAGTCGCACCGCCATTGTTGGCAAGAGCCGTGCAATGCAAAGCATTTATAAGGAGATTGGCCGGATCGCAGCGACTTCAGTCACCGTATTGGTTCGTGGCGACACCGGCACTGGAAAAGAACTCATCGCACGGGCCATTTATCAGCACAGTGACCGCGCCAATGCTCCTTTCATTGCCATCAATTGCGCCGCCATACCCGAGGCACTTTTGGAGAGCGAACTCTTCGGGCACGAGCGCGGCTCTTTTACCGGAGCCGATGCACGACGGATCGGTCGCTTCGAACAGGCCAGCGGAGGCACCATCTTCCTAGACGAAATCGGCGACATGAACGCCAATTTGCAGGCGAAACTTTTGCGAGTGCTCCAGGAAAAAAACATTCAACGCGTGGGCGGCCGGGAAAGCGTGCCCGTAGACGTGCGGGTCATAGCCGCCACCCATCGTGATTTGGAATCGGCTATTCGCGAGCGCCTGTTTCGGGAAGACCTTTTCTACCGGTTGAGCGTTGTCACGATCAAATTGCCCCCGCTCAATCAGCGCACGGATGACATCCCCGACATGGTCAGATATTTCCTGCGACGTTACGGGCCGGAAGCCGGTGTCGCCGCTCCAGCTATAACACCCGAGGCGATTGCCTTTCTTCAGAATCAAGACTGGCCCGGCAATGTGCGGGAATTGGAAAACACCGTGCGCAAGGCCCTGTTGATCGCCCGCGATTACACGATCAGTCAGGATCATGTCAAAGAAGTCCTCGCCAAATCGCGCGAGCCGGCGGCCGTTTCCACGCTGTCCCACACGGCCTACATCTCGGCGTTGATGGATCAAGTTGAGCGCGGCGAAATCCAGAATGCGTTTGCTAAGATGTTGGCTGACCTCGAACCTGAACTATACGCACAAGCCATCCGGCGCACCGACGGCAACCTGACGAAAGCCGCGCTATGGCTCGGTGTGACCCGCTTGAAGATGCGCGAGAAACTCAAGGAATTCGGACTGCATCCGAAACGCGACGATGAGGTTGTCTAGTCTAGACTTCAGGATGCAATGTCTCCTATTGATTTCTGAAAAATGGTCACAGCACGCGGGAATCAGCATCGCTTCCGGACCACTGTTCTCGCCCGTGGGAAATTTCAAAATTACATTCGCACAATTGCGGCTTCCCGTGGACCGCGCAAACGGAGCGCGCCTTGGGTGTGCTCGGCCATTTGGTGCGCAAGCTGGCGTAGAGTTCCGAATAGCCACGTCCTCCAGTCGCGCACGGCAATAAACCAACGCGTCAAAAATATTTCCAATGAATCACGTCATAATCATCACCGGTAGCAGTCGCGGAATTGGCGCAGCCACAGCGCGATTGGCAGCCACATACAACTATAAAATTTGTATCAATTATCTGAATAGTCGTGACGCCGCCGAGTCCCTCGTCACCGAGATCAACGGGAAAGGCGGGCAAGCAATTGCGGTGCGCGCCGACGTCAGAGTGGAAGCCGATGTCATTCGTTTATTTCGGGAAGTGGATTCTCAATTGGGTCGCGTTACTGCATTAGTCAACAACGCCGGAATCCTTCAGAAACAAATGCGCGTCGCTGGAATGACCGCTAACCGTCTTAATCACATCTTTACCACGAATATCACCAGTTGCTTTTTGTGCGCCAGAGAAGCGATCAAGCGCATGTCAACCATACAGGGTGGGCAGGGCGGCGCGATCGTCAACGTATCCTCGGTCGCAGCGCGCTTGGGAGCGGCAGGCGAATACGTCGATTACGCCGCATCCAAAGGGGCGATTGATTCACTTACGATTGGCTTGTCGAAGGAAGTCGCCGCCGAGGGAATTCGCGTCAATGCAGTCCGGCCCGGATTCATTCACACAGATATTCATGCCAGCGGGGGCGAGTCGAACCGGGTGGACCGGCTCAAAGCCACGATTCCGCTCCGGCGCGGTGGCCATCCCGAAGAAGTGGCAGCAGCAATTCTTTGGCTGCTTTCGGATGCGGCTTCCTATGTCACCGGATCGTTTATCGATCTAGCCGGCGGGAAATAGCGGGGAATACCATTGAGGATGCCGCTCCGGGCCACCGCTGGCACAAACAATCGAGGCTGATCGTGATATCGGCAGTGAACAAGAAAGCGCTGCTACTATGGTGATGTGAAGCAGCCCGCGCTGCTGTAAACGCTCTGGTCTCTGTTATCTGTTATCAACGCCTGCATCACCAAACATCAACATTAATGAAAAGTTTATCGAGCAGACTGGCCTCGGCAAAGTGCAGTTGGGAGAGGGCCTGATTATAGTCCACTCGCGCCCGATTTTCCGCGGAACGGACAGTTGCAAGATCGTTCTGCAATTGCAGCACGAAGAACAGCGTACTCTTACCACCGGCGAGTTTCTGTTCTTCGGCTTTGAGCGCAGCTTCCGCCAACTCCCGGGCGCGACGCGTCAGCCCGACCCGTTCATAGCCCGAACGCGCCGTATGAACCGCATCGGAAATTTCCCGCAACACCTGTTCCTCAAATTGCCTTACCTGGAGCTCGGCCTGTTTCTTGGCGTGGCGGCTGGCGCGATAGTTGCCGCGTTCCGTCGCGCGACTCAAGGGCACGGAGAAGACGATTCCCACCATGTCGCTCGGCGCATCCGCGTTGCCAATTTGATGGCCGGCGGCAGACAACGAAGCCGAAGGACGCAAGGGCGG
Source organism: uncultured Hyphomicrobiales bacterium (assembly GCA_964467455.1). Lineage (GTDB taxonomy): Bacteria > Bacteroidota > Ignavibacteria > Kapaibacteriales > Kapaibacteriaceae > OLB6. Next base: position 2,894 of record CAYXQJ010000028.1, read on the forward strand.
GAGCAATTGGTCCGTGCTCGCTCCGCGGCGCGAGTGTGCCGCCACGAGGTCAAGGGATGGGAAAAGCTGGTTGCGGCGAAACTTGAGATCAATCTCCATTTTCTCAACCTCGCGCCGGAACTGAGCCAAGTCCGGCCGGCCGTCGAGCCCGCGTTGCCAACTGGTCGGGAGATCAAACTCGCCGGGCAAAACAAGTAATCGGTCGATTGGAATCAGGCGCACGTTGACCGTGTTGGTCCATGAATCACCGAGCAGGAATTTCAATTCATGCTCCGCCAATCGCACCGCGTTCGCTGCTAAGTTCAAGTCGGTTTCGACCTCCGCCACCTGGGCCGCCGCAAGCCGTTCCTCAAGCACGGTCATGGTCCCTAATTCAATCCGGCGCTGAGTACTGGCCAGCAAACGCTGCCGAACCTCGAGCAAATCGCGTCGAACACGCTCTTCGCGATGAAGAGGGCCTTCGTGGCCTCCAAATCATCGACCGCTGATCCGATTCTGCTCCGCCCGCAGCGCGGCTGCCACTCGCGATTCCACCCCCAGCTTGCGCAAAATATTCTCCACCTGTTTGTCCACCGTCCGTTTACTGACCGACAGAATGGTGGCGATTACGTGATTGGAGTTACCCTCGGCAACCCAATGCAACACCTCCGCTTCCCGCTGGCCCAAACCCAAACTTTCCAATTGATCTAGAGACGCATGGCGCTGCTCGGAAAGCACCAAATCCATGTCACCGCTCGCTGCGGCCACACAGCGAAAGGATAATACGCCACGCTCCGTCTCGACTTTCAAATCACGGCAACTCGCCGCACCCAAAGATTCTGCGCTCAACTGCGCTTTCTGACTCAGCCAGCTTTCCAATCTCAGAGGCAACACGTGATTCGCCAGACGTTCCTGGTCGCGCGGAAAATACTCCGTGAGCCACTTCGCGGCATGATTGGACAGCCATTCAATCTTTCGAGTCGCCGTCAGGTGCATCACTCCAACTTGAGCGAGGTGCAGCGCGCACACTGAACGCAGATGTTCGGCTCGGGCTTGTGTGATGTCCGAAGCGTTCTTGTAAGCCTGAATCAAATGCGGCTGGAGCAAGGTGAGCAGCTCCTTCTCGCGCTGGCTGAAATCCAATCCCTCGCGTTGCATTGACACCGCGATCGTGCCCTGCTTTCGGTCCACCATCAGCATTCCAAGTTGCTGCTCAATCCGTAACGGATGGAAGAACTCGGTGTAAATGGCTGAATCCTTTAACTTGCGGTGGGAAATCACCTCGGACAACCGAGCGGTTCGGCCAGCCCGACAATGATTCCCTCAGGCCCGCGAATGTAAGCGAGGCGGTAACTGTTCTCGCATTGCATTTCACCAATCAACTCAGCCCCATTTTTGGCCATATCGGGTCGAAAGAGGCAACAGAGTCCCCACTAGCGATCATAATGACTGGTATTGCATGAGGATTGCGTTCTGCCGTCGAAATCGGCAGTGTGACGCCGTGGCAGACAACCTCCAGAATCAGCTACCGAGCATGCTCCTCAGTAGTCGTGATACATGGAATAATTGGAGGCTTGCTCAAGGGAATGTTAGGCTTGAATTACCGTCCAGGCATTCGTTCGAAAGACTGAATTTTTCCGGCTGGGACTTTCGGAATGTGATAATTTCAAATTCCACTTTCAACGAAGTTGATTTTGCCGATTGCCAGTTCAACGGAGCCATTTTGGACAGGTGCAACGGGGTACAAACGAAGTTTACCTCGCTGGAGGAGGCGCGACTGTTACGATGCTATTTTTCCGCAATTCAAGGACAGCACCTCAATATGAACGGGACAGAGGTCACTGGAGGAATTTTCGCGGATTGGAACATTCAGCGTCTGAGTGCGAACAATGCTAAATGGCTGCAACGGCCAGTTTTCGAAAACTGCTGCTTTCACACCATTGATTCCGCATCGAATCTGGCGGGCATTGACTTTAAGGTTTGCACTTTCACCAAGACGTCGTTTAAAGGTGTTGATCTGTCGGGAACCACGTTTTTGGCCGGAACCCGCTTCGAGAACGTGGATTTTACCGGTGCGTTAATTGCCCACGACACCGATTTCTCGGCAGCGCAAATGTCGGAATGCAGGATTGATCGACAGACGTATGACTTGATTGAGCCCGGCCGTATTTCCAATGCACAAACCCAGTCCTTGCAGGTAGATGATCCGGTCGCCACGATGCGATTGGCCTTTAGCGGGATTATGCAATATATCCATTTGGGAGCGTTGCTAATTTTTTTAGGACCCTACTTGTGGTTTCTGGTGGTTAACGGACTGCTAAACCGTCCGCCACCGGTTGACGCACCGCAGATGACACTGCTGGAGAAATTTTGGTTATACTTAATTACCGCGGGAGACTACGATGAGCTGGATGCGATCCATCTCCTGTTGGTTGCATTTCTGCTCCTCTACAATGTGAACCGCTTCATTCTGTTGTGGAAAACCAAACGACTCGAAATGGAAAAGAAAAGCAAGTTGCGGCTGGCCCCATTTGCGTTTCGAGGTAAGTGGAAACTTTCCTATCAGTTTTCCAATTACGGCTTCTGGTTTAATCTGGTCTGTGCCTTGATACATACGGTCCACTTTTTTCTGGTCAAGGTGGCGGCGCCAAATTCGCAGTGATCTTGATAGTGGCGGGTCACGGGTGTGACGGGTATTTTAGTTCTTTGGCCTTTTCCACTGCGGCGAGAATCATCTCGCCCACCGAGGCGGCATTTTTGGCAACATCGCACGGCAACGCTCTAATCCGATCCCCGAGATGGCGCAAATACCTCCACGCATCTTCATCAAACAATTCCTTCACCGCTCCCGGAACGAGCGAGGGCAGTAGTTGTCTCAGCGTGTTCTTGAATTGAATTAAGAGGTCAGCTCCCCTTCTTTCACAGCGGTTCAACAGCCCTTCAAGCCGGTTCAGTTGGTTTGTAATGAACACATGCAAATCGGCGGTGGTATCCAGTCTGGGCGGTGCCGAATCGTCTTTCCCGGGCGGCGGTGGATAACTGGTGGTCGGAGTCAGGTCTACTCGCTGGCTGATCGCCTCGTCCTCGAAATATTCCAGCTTCAATAACCGCGTACGCGCGTGCAAATCCGGATCTTTATGTTTTAAGTTGCGCAGGAAACGCTTGATGTTTTCGATCTCGTGCGCATGGAGGTCCATGGTGAGCCGAATACAACCATACCCACCTCCAACCACCAACATGCGGACGGCGTAACGGGCGCGAACGTACATCTGAAATTCCCGAAATCGCCGCCGAAACTGTGGGGTTGGATCGTGCCGCGACACGAACGTGATTTGGCGCTGCGACGAACTGTATCTTGGCGGAGCCGGGAGGCGTTGATTCACCGCTTCCAGTACTTCATCCAAACAATCATGCTCCACCGAGTAGGGGCCGTGATGCCTGGTCATAAGAATGGGGGATTGTGATATGGTTTCCGATTTGATCGAGAACGGGTTGATTTCATCGCTTCAAATCCTCCGCAATCGTGGCGAACTGTTCCAGCGCCGCCTCCAAATCAGCAGCGATGTCGGTGGCGATGATCTCCGGGGGCGGCAGGTTGGCGGATTCTTCCAGCGCCTCATCCTTCAACCAAAAGATGTCCAGGTTCACCTTGTCGCGCTTGAGCAGTTCGTCGTAGGTGAAACTCTTGAAACGCTCGCTCTCCTTGCGGGTGTGGCGAGAGGTATGGCGTGTCACTCCGTGCGCGCCGCTCTCGGCGGGCAAGGGACTGCCCGCCCTACCAAAATAACAATTCACAAAATCATCCAGATCGCTGCGCTTAAGCGTGCTTTCCTTGAGGGTGAAATGTTTGTTCGTGCGCAGGTCGTAAATCCAGAGCTTCTCGGTCCACGGCTTTTCCTGCGCGGGCTTGCGGTCGAAGAACAGCACGTTCGCCTTCACGCCCTGCGCGTAGAAGATGCCGGTGGGCAGGCGCAGGAGCGTGTGCACGTCCGCCTGCTTGAGCAATTCGCGCCGGATGGTCTCGCCCGCGCCGCCCTCGAACAGCACGTTGTCCGGCAACACCACCGCCGCGCGACCGTGCTGCTTGAGGATGGTGAAGATGTGCTGAAGGAAATTGAGCTGCTTGTTGCTCGTGCTCGCCCAGAAATCGTCGCGATTGATCACCAACGATTCCTTCGCTTGCTCGCCGGCCTCGTTCACGATGGTCACGCTGCTCTTTTTGCCAAAGGGCGGATTGGCCAGCACGATGTCATACTCGCCATGCTTCCCGGCCAACGCATCCTTGGTGACCACGGGAAGCTCCCCTGTAGCGTCGGTCTGTGACCGACGATTCCTCGACGGTGACACACCGACGCTACAGTCTGTATCTCCAATCCCATGCAACAACAAATTCATGGCACAAAGCCGCGTGACGCTGTCCACCAACTCGATACCGAACAGCGTCCCGTTCTTGAGCCGCTTCTTCTGTGCCTTGTCCAGGCCGGGAATGCGCGCGATGTAATCATGCGCCGCCAGCAGAAACCCACCCGTCCCACACGCCGGATCACAGATGGCCTGTCCCGGTTGCGGTGCAATAGCGTCAACCATCGCGGCGATGAGCGGGCGCGGCGTGAAATATTGGCCCGCGCCGCCTTTCACGTCCTCGGCGTTCTTTTGCAGCAACCCCTCGTAAGCGTCGCCCTTCACGTCGGCGGACAGGCTCGACCACTGCTCTTTGTCAATCAGGTCCACGATGAGCCGGCGGAGCTTGGCCGGGTCTTGGATTTTGTTCTGCGCCTTGCGGAAGATGACGCCGAGCATGCCCTTCTGTTTGCCGAGCGATTCGAGCACATGCCGGTAATGCGTCTCCAACTCATCGCCGTCGCGCGCCAGCAGGCTGGGCCAGGCGAACTCCTTGGGCACGGCGCTGGGCTTGTTGAACGGCGCACGCGACTGCTCATCCGCCATCTTGAGGAACAGCAGAAACGTGAGTTGTTCAACGTAGTCGCCATACGAGAGCCCATCGTCCCGCAGAATACTGCAATAATTCCAAAGTTTCTGAACCAATGCTGTTGGGTTACTCATTGATCAAAAGGGGCTAACGTGGCACGGCGTGGCACATTGTGCCCATTTGTGGCCGTTTGTGCCACAAACGGGTTGACGATATACACACTTTATACGCATCTTATCCACAGGTCTGCGGTTGCTGAAAGTCGTCTCCATGACGTCGCGGCGAAAGTCGCTCAGGCAACAGGCGGGCCTAATTTATTTCCGGCCGTCAACGGGTTCTTTCTGTCGTAGTAGTTCTTGTATCCCTCGTATTTGTCCCGGTCGTAAAGGTCCACCACCAGCCTGATCTTCCCCGCCAGATAATTGTAATGCCGCACTTCGCCCGTCTCGAACACACGCTGCACCGCCCAGCACAGATAGTCAGACACGGTCAGTAATGGCTCGGTGCGCGGATTCTGAACGTTGAATACGGCTCGCGCCTTCAAATTTTCTTCGCCCCACTTTTTCGCCGCCCGCTCTGTTGCCAGACGCAAGGCATCCGTCAGCACTTTTTCCCGGGTGCTGCTCCCCCGCTCGGCCACATTCAACACCAGCGTTCCGGCGCGCTTCAGCCGGGCTTTGACCAGATGCGCCAGCAAATCCGCGTAAAACTCTTCCTCCCGGCCATGATGCTGCTTTTCAAACAATGCTGGAATCTTCCGTGCCACCACCATCTCCGCCTCGCATGGCAACTCCCGCAGATAATGCAGCAGCACCGTGCGCACATCAGGCGAATCCTTGCACGCGTGAAAAAAGAAACCACCCGATGCCACCCGCTTTTGCACGCTGGGAATCGTGTTCAACAGCGGATCAGCCTCTACTTGCGCTTCCAGCGCGCGAATCTCCCGGCGCACGTCCTCCAATGGGCGATCAATCCGCACCACCCCAAGACCAAAGCTCAAGGACACGCCGTTTGTTCCAATGATGAGCTTGCGGCCCTTGCCGTAAAACGTCGTGTCACCCGTTTCGTCTAGGAAACGATGAAACGTTTCAGGTTTCTCTGGTGTTTCGTCTGCCATATTGAATCAATCGCCGTCTTGTCCGCCGTAGCCTTGGCAAAGGCGGAAGGACAAACCGTCATCGCGAAGACTTGAGCCGCTGGGAAGCGAGCGAAAGGGCGTTTGCGGAGCAGAAGGGCGCAAGCCCGAACAAGCGGGCGCGAGTGAGCCCATGTTGCAATAATTCCAAAGTTTTTGGACGAGGGCGGTGGGAGTGTTGGACATGGTGAAGCGAATCAGGATTTATCCAAAGTCAGCAACTTCTCGCAATATTCATTGCCGTGAGTCGGACACCAATGACTTTTCAGGCAGTATGCCGTTTGGAAATCATACTTTGAATCGCCCGATAAATCGACCGGACTCCAAAGGTGAGTTTTGGTTGAGGTCTGCTGGCCGTTTTGGCATCCACACGAGAACCGCGCATAGTCATTGGTGATGCTATTGTAAAATCTTTCAGAGACTAACATTTCCCCGTCCGCACTTTTTGACGCGAGCTTGGCGGCCATATTTACAGGCTTGCCCGCCCATACTTCGTTCTGTCGGTCAGACCTATCCGCGTAACGCTTCAAACCAAGCTTCTTCACCAGAACCAGTTTTTGATCAATGCCCATGTGGCAACCGATTGACAAACCAGTTGCCTCTTTGATTTTGGGAACAAATTCTTCTTTGGAAAATGTCTTGAAAGTGACTGCTGCCGCTAAAGCGCGGTATGGTTGTTCAGCGTTGAAGAGCGCAAACACCCCGTCTCCTTTGACATCAACATACGCGGCTTCAAATTGGTCGAAAAGCGCAACTGCTGTCCCCGTGAAAAGCTGATATGCGCCAGCGGTATGACTTTCGTGCAAGGCAGCGCTCAACTGAGTTGATCCAATCATGTCGACAAACACGCAGATCACGTTGCGAATCCTGAACCAACGGGTCTTATCCTGAATGGGAATTTCGGTTGTATCGGGAATGCTTTTTCTTTCTTCAAAGGTTCGTTTCTGATTGTAAACATCAATCTGTTCCTGAATTTCGTTCCGAAACCGTTCTGGGAGTTGAGCGTCTGATATTTTCATAATTCGTCGATTATTTGAAGATTTGAAGGCAGGCAGAAACTCCTAGAAGAACGAACCCAGCCAAGGCAACCCAGCAGGCGGTTTTGAACTGTAAGAATTTACTCGATGCAATTTGCGAATTGATCACTGCCTGCCCAGCAAGATCAACCTCCAGCTTTCGCTTTGGTGATTCTTGTGATTCCGCATCGTAAAGTGCATCAAGGAAACCGAAGGCAGAATATGCGGCGATATGTTCAAAATAAAATAAGTTGTGCTCTGCATTTGCTCCGGTTTTAGATTCTGTCCACTTGAATGTGAGCTTGGGTATGAAGGATGCCAATGAAAGTCCCCCGGCCAATATCAAAAGGGCACACCCCCCAAAACAAGTCCATCGCACAGGCCAAGACTCAGTTGAGGCCGGAAAGTGGTCGCAGCCGACAACAATCAGGGCGCAGACCGCCGCTACCATTGCGGCATTTTTCGCTTCGGCGAATTTCAGCCAATCGTTGACTAGTCCGCAGATGTATTTCAGTCGTTCCTCCATATCACAACCATCATCGTTTGTATTTTTCATATAGTATCCTCTGATTTCCGTCTCCAACTCCCTTCAACTCGGCTTCAAAAGTGTCCAAAGTCCACTTGGCCTGTCCGGTTGATGGTTTACCATGGACTTTTTCATATTCAGCCGCCGCCTCCGGTATCGAAAGCAACATGTTCACAGATTCGTCTTTAGCCACAGACTCGACACGGTGAACGACGGTCATAATCTCTCCGACAAGACTAGCCTGCCGGTAATTGTTATCGCCTATGTTGTAAACCACAGCCTGCCCCTTGTGCAGGGCACACTTTGTTGTGTGTGCGGCGTTGCCGGCGAACGTTTCGACAATCTTTTCAGCTGCAAGGAGGCCCTTCTGGAAAACTTTTGCGCCAACTTTTTCGCTTAGTTGTGGGCTAAAGACAGAAATAATTCCGTCACCGAACATCTGGTCGACCAGACCGCCGTGTTCATAGATGACCGGAATCACATACGCGTAATAGTCATCGAGAAAAGTTTTAATCTGATCTGGGCTTTTTCCTGCGACACGAGATGAAAAACCCGAAATATCACTAAAAACGACACAACACTCTGCGTTGAATGCCTGCGAAATAGCGACCTGCATCGCTTCACTGATCTGCAATATATCAAAGGCACGCTTAATCATTCCCGATTGCTCGGAGTTTCCGTAACGCTTGGCTAGTGCTTCGTTGAGACGATGAGAAATCATAGACTTGTCAGGTAAGCCCTCCGGTGAAGGCTTTTTGGAGGATGGACTGGCGGAGGCGGGTGGCGCGCTGGAGGTTGGCCGACACCACCGACTCCAACTCCTCCACCACGCTCAACCGCCGCTCCACTTCCGACACAATCCGCGTTTGGTCGTGCATTTTCATTTGGTTCGTTTGGGCGATTTGCGCTTTGCCGATGGCTTGCTCTGGCTTTCGTGGTGCTTGCGAAGGCCAAGGAACATCTCCTCCAGCTTTTCATCGCCGGAATACTTCACCCAGCAGAACCCCAGTTCGACCGATTCTTTGCGCGTCACCTGATGTGTGTCTGACGGAGGAGCGACACCCGCCTGCCGAAGCTTGGCCAATGCAGATTGGACCGACAACTTGAGACCGTCCCACGCAACGCCTTGAACGATGCCTTCCCACATCACTAAGCCAATCGCGATCAACCAAGGGTCGGGTGGCGCTAGAAAGTATTCTACTTTCTTGCCCTCCTTTCGATCCTCGGCCTCTTTCGCCGCGTAGATCACTTCCTTGTAAATGGTGGACAAAAGCGGGATCTGAGAACGGTAAGGATTGTCACGCGTCACGTCGAATTCGCACACTGGCACATTCGCACCGCCGGGCCGCTCTGCATCCGTCACGGAAACGGTCAGTGTTTTCTGGTCGAACTGGATGTATTTCACGCTGCCTCCTCCACTTGTATGTCGAAAAGAATTGCGACCAGTTGCGCCAAACTCTGATTCTGAAAGTCGACGTCTCTGATTCTAATTGTTCGATACCCCTCTCGCGGCACTTTCACACCGTTCTTCTTTTTCTCCGCCTGCTGGAATTGCATGAGATCACGCATCGGCGCGTTCCCTCGGCCGCCCATTAAATGATAGTGCGTGGGCTTCAGCGTTTCTCGGTTGTAGCACGTCCAGACTACGCATCCGCCGATGACACCACTGAGCGATTCAGCGACGGAGTATGGATTTGGCGTCGTCGCTTTGGACAACGTCTTCATCTGGATTTGGCGCGTAACCGTGCGAAACGTCATCACCAAATCAATGCCGGCATCGTCAACTTCCGAACGCAAGACCGTGACCAATTCTGGCTCGTGTTTGAGCAACAGCAACCGCGACACATCATAAATGAAGTAGTGGCGCATGAGATTCTCGATGTAGGTCGAGTTCTCGGCGAGGAAATCTGAGGAAATCATGCGCAGAGTTCTCCAGTGAAGGCTTTTTGGAGGATGGACGGACTGCCAAGGCTGAAGGATGAATGAAGAATTATGAATGGGGGCTTCATACCAATTCTCCTGTGAATGCCTTTTGCAGGATTGATTGCCGCAAGCGGACCGCCCGTTGCAGGTTGGCCGACACCACCGACTCCAACTCCTCCACCACGCTCAACCGCCGCTCCACTTCCGCCACTATCCGCGTTTGCTCCGCCAGCGGGGGAAGTGTAACTGCGAGGGCGCGGAGCAACCCAAGTGGGACAAACTTCTGCGTCGTCCCTTTTTGCTTCGGCTCAAGCCAGCGAACAAACGTCGGACTCATGAACCAGTAGCGCAGAAAACGCGGCAAGATGAACTCCGGGTTGCCTTTGAAAAGCCCGACGTTCTTGATGCTGAACTCGGCATCCGTTTCGACAACGACGGGATTGCCGATTGTGCCAATCATCGCGAACAGAATGTCTCCACGGTCAACTCCAGAGCGTTTGCTGATTTCGAGGTAATCTTCTTTGGAGATGAACTTCACGTTCTCGAAGTCGAGCCCGCTCGGCAGAAGATTTTTGGAAGTGATGAGCGGCACGCCTTCTGGGAAATAGCCGGGCGTGTCATGTGTGCCATCGCGCACCGAACTGCATACGGCTTCCGCCGAAGCGATGGTCCAGCCTTCAGGGAAATCTGGCCGCGGCCCAGGTTCTATTTCCGATGGCTCGGTGTATTTCTTCCGGCCACCACGAGCTTTTTCTTCTTCGAACACTTGTTTGCGACGCGCGAGGATTCGCTCAAGCAATGCCTCACCTGTTTCAAACGCTCTTGCCTCCTTGCGCGCCAGATCTGCCTCCGTGGGGACGAGTTGGCCTTCGCAGGCGGCTTTGAGGACGGCGGCGCGGTAGCGTTTGAGGTTGGCCTGCACCCGCCGCAACGCCGCCACCCCCGCCTCCAGCCGCGTGAATTGCTTCTCAATCTCCGCCACAATCCGCCGCTGCTCGTCAGGTTCGGGAAGTGGAATGGTTTGTTGTTCTAGCCACGATTTCGGAACGCGCCGCAAGCCGACAGCGCCGGTCATGTTCCGTGCTGCCTCGCGCCGGAAATTGCTCTGAAGAATGAAATGAAACAGGTAGTGCACGACCAAACCTCTCTTCGGACGCAGGGCGAAAAACTCCGTCGAACCAAAACCAACGCCATTGGTCAGGCCCTTCAGCACAGCGGCCTTTCCGTTTTCCATGCACGGCGTAACCTTGGCAAAGATGACATCGCCGTCCCGGAATGGTGTGTAGCCTTTGCTCACTTCAGAGACCTTTCTGTCTCCGAGTGGTTCAAAGCGTCCGCTCTCTTCCTCGACGCACTTCATGGGGATGAATGACGCCAGTGAATCGTCAGCGAGTTCGTCTTTGCCAAAACGCGGATTAATTTCCACGATTTCGCCGAGCGCAACGGATCGCCAACCTTCTTTCGCCCCTTCAGGGCTCGACGTGTGTGGGGGCGTGTTACCCAGGGCGGCGTCTGCCGCAGGCGCGGCATCCTTGCCCTGGGCTAATTTCTTGCGCCCCGTTGGGGCTGCGGTTGTGGCGTTCGCGCTCATGCCGCCGGTCCGCTTGTTTCCAGTCTCTTGCGAGCTTTCTTGATCTCGTCGGCCAGCAGCTTTTCATTGGGCAAGGTCAGCCGATATTCGGAAGCCAGCACCTTGTTGGGTAATCCTTCCAATGCGTATTTTGCGACGGCGGCATTTTTCTCCGCGCAGAGAATCAAACCAACTGGCGGGTTTTCATCGGGATTGGTCCAGTGTTCACGGGCGTAGTTCAAATAGAGGTGCATTTGGCCGGCATCCGCATGGGTAAACTTGCCGACTTTCAGATCAATAACCACCAGGCAACGCAGCCGTCGATGGAAGAACAACAGGTCAATGCGATACCATTCATCGCCAATGCGCAGGCGCTTCTGGCGTCCGATGAAAGCGAAGTCGCCGCCGAGTTCCATAAGGAAATCCTCCAGCCGGTGTATGAGTGCGGCTTCAAGGTCGCTCTCGGAGTATTCATCTTTCAGTCCGAGGAATTCGAGGATGTAAGGGTCTTTGATGGCTTGCTCCGGCGTGACGATGTCGGCGGGTTGAGGCTTTCCACCCTTGGTCAGCATGGCGGCCTTGTTGCGGGACAGGGCGGTGCGTTCGTAAAAGCGCGTGGCAATCTGGCGGTCCAGTTGGCGGACGGACCAGCCGTTGCGCAGGGCTTCGGTTTCGTAGAATTCGCGAGCAGCTTCCTCTTTCACTGCCAGCAGCCGAACATATTGTGACCACGACAGGGGAAACGCTTTAACAGCCCTCTGCAAAAGTGTGAGGGGAGAAAGTGCAGACGGTGTCTGCACTATTTCGGGTGGGTTTTGGTGAGCAGATTGTGCAGACACTGTCTGCACTTTGTCTTTGAAGGCCAGGTAAAATGCCCGCATCTGAAAAAGATTGCGTCTGCCAAAGCCGCGACCAATCCGGCTTTTTAGATCAACGGAAAGCTGTTCGATCACCCGTTCCCCATAATCCGCCCGCTCTTTGCCCGCCTGCTCGAATTCGACGATGCGCCTGCCGATCTCCCAATACACGGCGGACATGACTGAATTCAGCGCCCACGTCGCCTGACTACGTCCGGCATCAAGAATCTGTGAAATGCCGCTGACTAGGGTTTCGTAGCCCTTGCCGAGCTTGATGGATTTGTCTTCGGTCATGCAGCGAGAGTTTGGTTCAACTCCTCCAGCAAAGGCAGCAATTTATCGCCAAACAACTGATGCGCTTTGCCGAGTCCGCCGCGCTGGCTGAATGGCGCGTAATCGAAATCGTCCGGCTCGATGCTCAGGCTGGTGGCGATGTGGTCTTTGATCAAATGCAGCCACGCACGCTGATCTTCGCCAAACGTGACGCCGGCTTTGGCCTTGTCCATGAGCCATTCGTTGAAGCGCGTGGTGACGGAATCGGCGAAGGGTTCGAGCACGGGCTGTTGTTCCAGCGCAAAGCGGACGAGCGAAACCAAATCCGCAAAGCGTCCGGCTTGCGAGCGGCCCTTGACCTTGCCGGGCTTTGCGGCGGCGAAGGCGTTCCAGAGATTATCTTCCGTCCACGCGGCAGACTGTTCTCGGAGTTTTTTCTCCAGTTCCTTGAGCATCTTTTCCGTGAGCCGCTGTTTGTAGGGGCGCGAGTAGAGCAACTGGAGCGCGGTGATCTCGGCCCGGTGCTGCTCGATGTAGTCGCGGAAGGACTTGGCAGTCGAGGCCGCTTTTTCTTGGGCGCTGGCGTCGAAACCTTGCGACAGGACCGCGTCGGCAGTGACGGTATCAATGGTTTGCTCGTTCTGTTGCTTCAGCTTGCTGAGCGTGTCGCGCACGGCGGGTTGATCGAACGGTGCGCAGGCGGCGGTGACCAGTTCTTTTCGCGCGGCATCAAATTTCTCGGGAGCAACTTCATTGGGTGAAGACCCCGGCTTCCCCGTGGCGTTCTCGGCGATGACATCGGGATCGAGAGCACGGAGCAACGCGGCGGACATCTCGGCGACGTTTTTGCCGCCCGTCACGGTGGTGACTTGCTTGCGTTGTGCAGCATCGAGTTCGCGATCGAGGCGCGCGAGCCGTCCGGCCAGGGTGGTGAGCGTGTCTTCGTCGCGTTTGCCTAGAGCGACGCCGAGCAGGAGTTTGTCAAAGGCGACAGTGGGCTGGCGTTCGAGCGGGCGGGAATCGGTTTTGTCGCTCTCGCAAACGCCCACGGCATCCACGATGACGAAGTGCGTTTTGGCGTGAGCATCCGCACCGCTAACGGCTTGCAAATCGGTGGGCGTCAGCACGCGCGTGCCGCGACCTTTCATCTGTTCGAAATAGACGCGGCTGCGGACGTCACGCAGGAACAGGAGGCATTCCAACGCCTTGATGTCCGTGCCGGTGGCAATCATGTCCACGGTGACGGCGATCCGGAGTTGCGGCGAGGTGCGGAATTGCTGAATGAGTTCTTCGCACTTGGCGGGCTTGCCAGTCTCGGGATGTTTGGCCTGATAAGTGATTTTTTTGGCAAAGTCGTTGCCCTTGCCAAATACTTCGCGCACGAGATGCACGGTGTCCTCGGCGTGGGAGTCGTCTTTGCAGAAGATGAGCGTCTTGGGCACGAGCACGCGACCGGGGAACAGTTCCGCGCCGATGGCGTCCTTGAATGCCTGCAACACGGTACGGATTTGCGATGGCACGACGACGGAGCGGTCGAGTTCGTTCGCGGCGTAGGCAAGGTCTTCGTCGAGTTGTTCCCAACGGCGCGAGCGGTCGAGTTTGCTGCGCCGGTCCACGTAGTAACCTTTTTCGACCTTGCCACCTTGCTCGGTGACCTGCGTTTTGATGCGATAAACCTCGTAACCGACGTTCACGCCATCGGCCACGGCGCGCTCATGGTTGTATTCCGTAACGAGGTTCTGGTTAAAGAATCCGATGGTCTGCTTGCTCGGCGTGGCAGTCAGGCCGATAAGGTGCGCGTCGAAATATTCCAACACTTGTCGCCAAAGGCCATAGATGGAGCGATGACATTCGTCGGTGACGATGAAGTCGAACGTCTCGATGGGGACGGCGGGGTTGTAGGCGACTTCGACTGGTTTAGGAGACGAGGAGACGAGGCGCGGATTTGCGGCGGCGGGAGTTTCAGCCTCCTCACGTCGGCTGCTACGTGGATCAGAGAGTGCCGCAGAAACTTCATAGCCGGATTGTTCCTCGAGGTCCTCGGCCAATTCCTCGCCGCGCAACATTGAGTAAAGTCGTTGGATGGTGCAGATGGTCACACGGCAAACGTCGTCGAGCTTGTTGGACGTCAGGTGCTGAACGTTGTAAAGCTCGGTGAACTTTCGCCCGGTGTCCGGCGTGACGAATTGGTCAAACTCACCTTTGGCCTGCCGCCCAAGGTTCGCGCGGTCCACGAGGAACAGCACACGCTTCGCGCCCACGTGCCGGATGAGGCGATAAGTGAACGCGCAGGCGGTAAACGTTTTGCCCGCGCCGGTGGCCATCTGAATCAGGGAGCGGGGCTGATCAGTCGCGAATGATTTTTCCAGCGCGGTGATAGCCTCAACCTGGCAATCGCGCATCCCGTTTTTGGCAAGGGCCGGGAATTGCTGCAATCGTCGGCGCAGGGTGTTGGCTTCGGCGTGCCATTTGGCGAGGGTTTCCGGGCGATGGAACGTGAAAACGCGACGCGAGCGAGGCTCAGGATCGCGTTCGTCGCGGAAGTAGGTCTCCACACCGGTGGATTCGTATAGGAACGGAAGGTTGCCGCGCGCCAGTTCCTTGAGGAAATCCGGCAGGCCGGTGGCGTAACGACCGGATTGATCGGCGACGGCGGAAAGCGTGGTGCCGTGTTTTTTGGCTTCGATGACGCCGACAGGAACACGGTTGACGATAAGCAGGTAATCGCACGGGCCGGTTTTAAGCGGAACTTCGCGGACCGCGATCCCAAGGCCGGCGGCGAGGTTGAGTTCTTTGTAATTCTGGATGACCCAACCGGACGCAAGAAGTTGCGCGTCTATATCCTGACGAGCTTTTTGTTCCGGGGTCATTCTGATCTCTCACCCAACCGCAGGAGTGTGCCAGCATCGTATGTAGCGAGCGCCGATTTGCAACGGCAAATCCGGCAAATCCGCCTCGACTAACGACTCGATCGAGGCGGAAGAATCATCCTGATGTTCCACGTGGAGAGCTTCACGTGGAACATGCAGTAGCGGGAAATCAGTTGTTTTTGCCCAACTGCGACTCGAAGTGCGCCAGGCGTTCGCGCGCGGTCCTGAGATCGGCATCATAGGAAGCGAGATGACTCTCGTAATTCTCCGAGGGCAGCTTGCTGCGATTGCTTATGAGGCGCGCGCGCTCGGCCTCCAGTTGCACGATGCGGTCCTCTAACGCTTGAATGTTGGCCATGGTGCTACCTTTGTCAGTCGGCTTGCCGGTAGTTTCTTCAAGCACCATATCCAGGTCGGCTTCTGTGGGCTCAAGATTGTCGGGCTGCTCGGGCATAGATTGAGATTGTCGATTGTTGCAAGAGGCTGCAATGCTTTTGGGAGCATTGAATCTCAGCAAGCGAGGTCGCTAGTATTGAAAGAGTTTTTACGGATTGGAACAACCGCAAAAAGTCCGTCCTTCCCAATAGATGATCGCGTTGGACACCGCAACCGAAACTACTATGCTGCGTAGAAATGAAGAATACGTGTTTCAGAGAGCCCATGATCCGAAATCCACTTACCAAAAGGCTGCTATTCCAATTGGCGGAAGGGTCGTATTTGGTCAGTAATACCATGGTCACCACAGATCAACCTTCATTCAGCGAGAAGGTGCAGCCCGTGGAAAGACGAGAAGCCCAGTGGCAACGCGTTAAAGCGGCGGGCGCTAATGGCCGGCTTTGTGATGTCTTTGCTTCCGAAGCGGAATACCACATGTCGATGAGGGCTCAGGTCAATCAATCGTTGTCAAATAACTGAATTACCCAAAGGACTTTGGCTCACCACAACGCTGTCAGCGAGCTTCCTCGCCAGTCCACTATGCACCAAACCTTTGGCATCCAACAACGCCTGACGCACGTTGCCATCGGCAAAGGTGGCGGCATTCACGACTTCCGGCTCATCGGGTAGATAGCGGCGGAGCAAGGAGATGATTTCCTCAGTGGTCGGCGGCGCGATTTCAAAAGCTTGAAACCGCGTCTGAAATCGTTCCTCAAAATCCCGCAACTTGCAGTTGCTCGTGCAGGCCACGGCGGTACCACGCGGTAAATCGTCCAGTAGAGTGAGGAATCGTACCTGCGCGACTGGCGGGATGGCATCGGCCTCGTCAATCCAGAGCAATCGCCAATCCCCGAACAAGTTTGTGTTGGCCAATTCTCGCGAGATTTCCTCAATCGTCTCCACCTTGCACTGTGTACCATTCAGCTTGAGGGTATTCCACTT
>CAYXQJ010000028.1:19359-39791 GCA_964467455.1 uncultured Hyphomicrobiales bacterium
GCCAAGCAGATGCTGGAGATAAGCGACCAAGGCACTCTTGCCCAGGCCCGGTCGGCCGTTGAACAAATACTTGAGCGGGCTGCGGCGATTAAGATTGGCGAGTTGAACTCCCTGAATCAGCAACTCAGCGATGAGCCGAGCGCCGATCCAAGTATCCCCGCTTTGCCGTTCAATCGTTTGTCGCCCGATGAAGTCATCAAGCACGCACGGGGTGAATGAACCATCACAACGAGCCAGCAGTTCCGGTAGGTTTTGGATCTTCATTGAATACAGAAGTTGGTTAAAAGCAGAAGGGGAAGTCGCAATTGCCGGTGTAGACGACTAATGGTACAGTCCGATAACACCAAGCCTGAAACTGGGGGAGCGTTGACTTGATGTATCCCAATCGGCAGTTTCGCCTCGTGCCGTTCGACCGTGACCAGATAGCAAAAAGAATTGCGGTGCTTGCCGCCAAGGGCGTGTTCGTCGGCACGTCATCCTGGAAATACGAGGGCTGGCTGGGGCAGCTTTACACGCCAACGCGCTACGAGTATCGCGGCAAGGTGGCGGCAAAACGATTTGAGCGCGATTGCCTGGCGGAATATGCCGAGGTGTTCAAGACGGTGTGTGTGGATGCGGCGTATTACACATTTCCCCGCGTCGAATACTTACAAGGACTGGCGGATCAAGTTCCCGACGACTTTCGGTTTGGCTTCAAGGTGACGGATGAAATCACCATCAGGAGGTATCCGAATCATCCCCGGCACGGCACCAGAGCGGGCCAGAAGAACGCGGACTTTCTCAATGCCGACCGATTTGCGACTGCGTTCCTTAAACCGTGTGAGGAAATCCGCTCCAAGGTCGGCGTCCTCATGTTTGAGTTTTCGCGGTTCTATCCGAGCGACTACGAGCACGGGCGCGATTTTGTGGCAGACATGGACGCATTTCTGGCGAAACTGCCAAAGGGCTGGCCTTACGCCATCGAGATGCGAAACAAGGCTTGGCTCGCCCCGGAGTATTTTGCGTGTCTCGCTCGACATGGCGTGACGCACGTATTCAACTCTTGGGAGGCAATGCCACCAGTCCCGGAGCAAATGGCGTTACCCGGCAGCCGGACCAACCCGCAGCTAGTTGCAGCCCGCTTCTTGTTGAAGCCGGGGCGCAAATATGAGGCGGCGGTATCAGCCTTCCAGCCCTACGACAAAATCAAAGAACCTTACCCCGAAGCGCGAGCCGCCGGCAGCGCACTGATCGCCGAGGGATTGGCGGCCAAGGAAAAGCGCGAGGTCTATATTTACGTGAATAACCGGCTGGAGGGGAATGCGCTCGAAACGATTGATGAAATGCTCGCCCGGGTTACGGCACTTGAGACGGCAGGCAATTTACCCTCCTGATCCCTGAAATGTGAATAACTCCCCGCCGGGCGCGGTTGACAGGGCGCTTTAGGAGAATACTGTATTAATATACAGTATGACGGAGTTGACGCGAAAACAGCAGCAGGTTCTTGATTTCATCCTGAAATGGCAGCGGACGCAGGGAGCGACGCCGACGTTTCAGGAAATCGCCGACCAGTTCGGCTTTCGCAGTCTCAATTCTGTGACCTCGCATGTTCGGTTGCTCCGGCAGAAAGGTTTTCTCGAAGCTGAATCGGGCAAGGCGCGGGCCTTGCGGGTCACTTCCCCGCTGGCGAAGCTGCGCAATCGCATCGTGGACATTCCCCTCTTTGGCTCGATTCCCGCCGGGCTGCCACAAGCACGCGAGCAGGATGCCGAAGGTTGCGTTTCCGTGGACATCCAAAGCATCGGCATCAAGCCGACCCGCAACACCTTTGCGTTGCGCGTGTCCGGGGATTCAATGATTGGAAAACATATCTGCGACGGTGACATTGTGGTGTTGGAGTTCGGGCCAGAACCGCGCAACGGTCAGATCGTTGCTGCTTACATTGATGGCGCGAGCACGCTTAAAACCTATCTGGTCAAAAGCGGTAAACCCTACTTAAAGGCCGAGAACCCGAAGCATCCCGACCTCGTGCCCGCCGAGGAACTGATGATTCAAGGGGTGTTCAAGGCGCTGATTCGCCGCGCCAAGGACTGACCCGGACAGCTTTTGTCCCACACGCTTTGCTAGGAGTGGGTCATGCGGACCATTGTTCATCTCGATGCCGATGCGTTCTTCGCCTCGGTCGAGCAATCCGTCGATGCGCGGTTGCGGGGCAAACCTATTGCCGTGGGCGGGGAAACGCGTGGCATCGTTGCCTCCGCTTCCTATGAAGCGCGCAAGTTCGGCATCTACACCCCCATGCCGACGGCCCGAGCGCGCAAGCTTTGCCCGAAACTCATCGTTTTGCCCGGCGACTACGAACGCTACGAGCAGTTTTCCAACTGGATGTTCGGCTACGCCTATGATTTCACGCCGAACGTGGAACAAACGTCGATTGATGAAGGCTATTTCGACATCACGGCGAACCGCAGCAAACCGTCGGTTGAAATCGCCCAAATCATCGGCAAAGCCATCCGGCAATCGTTGAAGCTCACCGTTAGCGAAGGCATCGGCTCAAACAAACTTGTCAGTCAGATCGCGTCCAAGTTGAACAAGCCCGCTGCTTTCCAAACCGTTCCCTTGGGACACGAGAAAAAATTTCTCCACCCGCTGCCAAACAAATGGTTGCCCGGCATCGGCCCCAAGGCGGCGCTTCGATTGAACGCCGCAGGACTTGCGGCCATCGGCCAAATCGCCGCGACCCCGGTGGACATGCTGGCGTTGTTGCTGGGCAATCAAGCGCCCGCGCTGCGACGGTTTGCCAACGGCATTGACGAGCGTCCGCTGATTCCTGCCGGTGAACCGCAAAAGTCCTACAGCAAGCAGGAGACGTTCAACGAGGATGTGACCGACGAGGAATATGTCGAAGCCGTATTACGCCGCATGGCGGACCAACTTTTCGCCGATGTGCGCGCCGAAGGTCGCAGCGTGCGCACGTTGACCGTGAAGGTTCGTTACAACGACCGCGACGAAAATCAACGCGCCGAAAGTCTGCGCGAACCGACGGACTTAGAGACAGACATTTACGGGCGACTGCGTGGATTGCTGCGGGACGCCTGGCAACGTCGCGTGAGTCTGCGCATGGTGTCGCTAAAACTTTCCAACATCTACGACGGTGTGTTCCGCAGCGAACTACCACTCGAAAGCCACGCCCGCAACCACGAGGCCCGCGAACGCCTCGCTGCCACGCTCGATGAGTTACGCCGCACCAAAGGTTGGTCCGTCGTCTTGCGAGGCCATGACCTGCGGTTGCGCGATGCCCCGCGTGATCTGGTCCATGAGCGGCAAAAGCCACCGGCTCAAATCCGTTTTGTCATAAAGCGCGCCAAACCGCCAGCGACTGCCACGACCTACGTTCCCCTGCGGGTGCGAAGTCACTACACGTTTCTCGACTCGACGCTTTCCCCTGCTGCCATCGTCGGCCTGGCCAAGCAGCACGGCATGACTGCCGTGGCCATGACCGATCTTGGCAACCTACACGGCACGGTGGAGTTCACCCAGATGGCCCAACGCGCGGGCATCAAACCCATTTTCGGGACAGAACTCTGTATTGGAGAGCATCCGCTCTTGCTCTATGTGGAACAGGCGCGCGGCTATCACAACCTGAACCGCTTGCTCTCGCTTCGGGCCGAGCAAAGTCATGAGGAAGGGGCGGTCGCCACGCAACAACGCCAGCCGCTCACGTGCGCCCAACTGAACGGTTACACGGAAGGGTTGATTGCGGTCAGTTCCGATTCGCGCCTCGCCGAATTGTTTCCCAACAGATTTTACCAGATGGCCGCGAAGCGTATGGCCACCGGCAGCTTGCCGGTCGTCGCCTGCCCGGCGATTCATTACGCGCACCCCGGCGACCGGTTGAAATATGACATCGTGCAATCCATCCGCACGCTGACCCTGCTGCGGCAGGAGCATCCGGCCAAGCGTTTGGACGGGCGGTTGCATTTTCGCACGCCACGGGAAATGGCCGCCGCCTGCCAAGACCATCCAGCGTGGTTGGCGCATTCGCTGGAAATCGCCGCGCGCTGCAACTTTCAAATCCCGTTCGGCAAACCGCAGTTCCCCGCCTTCGTGCCGCCGGATGGCTCTACCCCACGCGAGTTCCTGCACCGGCTCGTACTGGACGGGTTACGGACGCATTACGAACGAACTACGAATGCGATACGAATGCAATACGGACGTAATACCGACGTAATACGGGCGCAAGTCGAACAGGAGCTGAAGATCATCTCCGCCGTCGGCTACGAGGAATACTTCCTCGTCGTCTGGAACATTCTCCAGGACTGCCGCGCTCACGGTATTGAATGGATCACGCGCGGCAGTGCGGCAGACTCGCTCGTCTGTTATTGCCTCGGCATCTCCGACGTGTGTCCGATTCGGTTCGGCCTTTACTTCCGCCGCTTCCTCAACGAGGAACGCATGGCGCTCAACAAACTGCCGGACATCGACATTGATTTCCCCCACGACAGGAAAGACGACGTGGTGGACATCATCTTTGCCAAGTATGGCCGAGAACATTGTGCCGTAGTTGGCGGCTTCTCGACCTTTCAAGCCAAGAGCGCGTTCGCCGACGTGGCGAAGGTGTTGGGCATGGCCGAGCGCGAGGTCCGACGCTTCACGTCCCATTTCCCGTGGAGCTTTGGCGGTGGCTGGGTGCCGGACGAACACACGCCTAGCGGTGGCGCGAAACTAAGGGACTTGCTCGCCGCAAGCCCCGAGAACCGCGACCTGCCCTTGGACGAAGAACCCTACAAAACCGCGCTCGACATGGCAGAGTTCTTAGATGGAATGCCACGCAATCCCAAGATGCACCCGTGCGGCGTGGTGCTCTCGCGCCAAGTGATGCCGGAACTGACACCGACGTTCATTTCCAACAAGGGCTATCCGACGACACATTTCGACATGGATGCCGTGGAAGTGGTCGGTTTGGTCAAGGTGGACGTGCTGGCGCAAGGCGGCTTGGCAGTGATGCGAGATGTAAAATCGGCTTTGGCCCGGCGCAACATCACGGTGGATTTGCCGGGGCTGGAGCCGTGGCAAGATTCGCAGGTGTGGGATTTGATTTCCGGCGGTGCGCGGGCGGTGCATCACATTGAAAGCCCGGCCATGACGAGTCTATGTCGCCAAACCAACGTGCGGGACATTGATACCCTCATCGCCATCGTCAGCGTGATTCGTCCCGGCGCGGCCAATGAAGGGAAGAAACTGTCTTTCACGCGACGCTATCAGGGGCTTGAGCCAATCACCTACCCGCACCCATCGCTTGAGCCAGTGTTGCGTGATGCGTTCGGGTTGGTGGTTTACGAGGAGCACATTCTACAAATCTGCGAAGCGTTTGCCGGATTATATCCGAGTCGCGCCGATGTCTTGCGCCGTGCGTTGAACAAACAGAAACGCAAGTTGATCGAAGAAATCCGGCTGGAGTTCTTTACATCCGCCCAGGCGCGCGGCCACAGCGACGAGAAGATCGTTGAAGTGTGGGGCTTGGTCGCGGGTTTCGCGGGTTATGCGTTCTGCAAAGCGCACTCCACGGCTTATGGCGTCGAGGCGTATCAATCCGCCTG
Organism: uncultured Hyphomicrobiales bacterium; assembly: GCA_964467455.1. GTDB lineage: Bacteria > Bacteroidota > Ignavibacteria > Kapaibacteriales > Kapaibacteriaceae > OLB6. The sequence continues at coordinate 24,939 of CAYXQJ010000028.1, forward strand.
GCTCAAGCTGCATTACCCCGCCGAGTTCATGGCGGCGGTGTTGACCAACGGTAAAGGGTTTTACGATCCGCTGGTTTACGTGCTGGAGAGCTACCGGATTGGACTGAAGTTCCTGCCGCCGACGGTGAACGAACCCGGCCCGCAGTTCGTCGCCCATGACCGCGCCATCCGCGTGCCGCTGACGCGCACGAAGGGCTTGAGCGAGCGCACGATCAAACGCCTGCTGGCCGAACGTGAACGCGAGCCGTTCGCTTCACTCGCCGACTTTCATCGGCGCGTGCAGCCGACGGCGGAGGAACTTGAAGCGATGATTCGCGCCGGTGGTTTTGATGGGTTTGGCGAGACGCGCACGCGGCAGTTTTGGGAAGCGCAGCGACTCACGAAACGCGGAGTGCGGAACGCGGAGTGCGGAATAGGGAATTTGGAGTTTGATTTTGAAGCGGGGACGAATCCCGTGGCGGAGTTTTTCACTGACAATCCCGGTTTGCTCCGTGAACCCACGCGCCGCGAACGTCTCGAAGCCGAGACGGAACTGTTCGGCTATGCCGTAAGCGGTCATCTGTTGGAACTTTATCCCGACATCGCGTGGGACACTTATTGCCCCGTCGCGCGCATGGCCGAGCATGTCGGTGAAACTATCGTCGCCTGCGGCTTGGTCGTCGAACAACGCACGCATCACCAGATCACCGGCGAACCGATGAAGTTCCTCACCCTCGCCGATTGGACCGGTATCGTAGAAACCGAACTGTTCGCCCAAACCTACCGCAGCTACGGCCTCGCCACCGTCCGCTATCCCGTGCTGGAGGTGGAAGCCAAGGTGGAAGCGTTCGAGAATAAGCGCGGCTTTACTTTGCGAGTCTTGCGCGCGGGCAAGCCACGAAACCGTGCTGCTTCCCAAATCCCCTGCGATAACGGTGCAAACAACAGGACGGACACGAACCATCCGTAGTTTCTGGGGTTGAATGGCGCGAGTTTTACGGGCCAAATCGAGTCAACTTGGAAGGCAAAAAATGAAAACTTCGCTCCTTTGGGTCTGTTACTTGGCGACTGCACAGCTAGTGTGCGCAACAACCACCATTGATCGGGTAATTGTAGGTGATTTGTCGCTATACCCTGCGCAAAATCCATCGTCCTACACGCCATACCAACTCATGTATCCCGAAAGTGTCAAGGGCCACTACACGAGCGACGGAGCTTTCTGGCAGCGAGGCGCGGGAATCGGCCAGATAATCTATGCGACTTACCAAGGGGTAACTGCGTCAGGCGGACTGCTGTATTACCATTTTGCGCCTCGTGCGGATGGCGTGCTGATTTCCTACACAGATTACGGGTTTGGTGGGAATTTCTCTACGCAAGGCACGCTAGGCTTCAGCGGCGACCTGGTCTTTGTGGCGCAACAAGGTTCTACTGTGGCTCGTTGTGCCGGTGCAACAACGATCCTCGACAACTCACCCACTGGTTCAGCCCAGTTCCATCCGTATTCGGCCAAGGTCGGCCAGTCGGTCTATTTTGAAATGGAGCTGACAATTCGGAATTCTACTTGGCAGCCGAATACATTCGAGGGGGCATTCACTTTTAATGGCACTGGATTCGTTGATTTCACCCAAGTGGTTCCGGAGCCAAGCAGCATAGCATTATGTGGCGTTGGAACTGGTTGCTTGCTCCTGCTGAGGCGGTCGCGCATCAAGTCTTGAGTTGCCGTGCTAGCCTCTCTGGCAACAAACCGCTTTCATCACGGATAGTTCCTTTAACCTGTTCCCGATCTCAGCCTCAACGCTGAAAGCTTGCCTGTGTTGTTTGAAATCTCCTTCGAGATCGTATGCCATCACTTTCAAGGGACTGATTCGTTAGTCCTGCGTCGCTAGACCGGCGGCATTAGCCGTGAGAAACTTTCGACACCGAGATGTAGCCATTGAACCACGTGGACTAGTACATGGAAATGAAGCAACCCCCCGCGATGGTTCGGCTACTTTTACGAAATAGGTGTCTTTGAAAGTTATGCCAGCGTAATCGCCTTGCTCGAAGTCAGCCAGTTCAGACAAACCAACTGCGGTTAGGCGAATCGAATCTTCATCTGGTATAGCGGCTCGTTGTCAGCCGTATGAGCGCCTTCAATCTTCTTGAATCCAAATTGTTGCAGTGTTTTCTCTGCCCGGCCCTTAAAGGCTTGCGCTAAAACCAAGCACTCTTGCTCTCCAGTCAGATGCAACGTGGCCAACTCACGCAACTGTTCAAATAACATTAGATAAAGTTCTCGCTCAGCTTTTAATAGATGCCAAAGTTTGGAACGGCCTCCCTTTACGGCCTGGCCCCAATTCACAGGCGGGCCTAGTTCCCAGCGACGAATTCGCGCGGCGTCAATCGCCGCCGTAAACACCAGGAATGCATATGCTTTCTCGCATGGAGCGCAAACATGTTCAGCAGGGAAATTGACATCCTCGATGCCAGGGCCGCCTTTCTCCCTGATTACGTAAATGTCGTAAGTCGCCTTACTAATTGGGATGACATGAGAAAAACCAACTGCGGGAAATCTCCCCAATTCCATTTGTTCCAACTGACTACCATTTGAGTGAAGATTCTTTACGCCTGCGTCTGTCATGCCAAGCAATCGAATAACCTTTGGGTTCTTCTTCGCATGTGAAAGATTACGAGCCATTTTCTCGACAAAGCCCTGGCCGTGGACAGAGTCTTCAAACAGATTGCAGTTCATTCGCGTCATAATTGCCGTCAAATCCCGAGTGTCTGCTGACTTGATAAGCCGGCTGGAAAATTTGGTTCGTTGAAATTTAAGCCGTCTCGCGGATTCACCGGGTTGCATATCATAAAGCACTGAATCTACCAAGCGCTTGATTTTAACAACCCTTTCCAATGGCGACGGACGCTTTTCCAAACCATGACGGACGCACCACAGGAGCAAATAAAAGATGCAAATAACCGCCGTGGATGCGATTCCACTAATCGCGGTCTTGAGATCCCAGATCAATAAAGAGTCTCGCCCTATCTGTTGTAGTAGAAAGACTACAGTCAAAAGCCCTAGTGCTTTTAATCGATGTTCTTGCCAGAGTGATTCTGGGTTTGGCACTCTCTTAATCAACTTCATAGCGGAGTGCAAAACACGGGGGGTCATAACAAGCTCCTGTCCACAGAACCCGTTTCAAAGCTTAGGCGGAAATGTACCGGGGATTTACTCATACTCAGGTTTCTCGGAGTTGACGAAATTCGGGTAGCGAGGGGGGCTTGAGGGTGGAGTTGAGGAGGGGCACGCCTAGGCTGCGGGGGTGACGCAATTGCGCTTTCCGCGCTCCACACTGCCACAGCAACGCATCCCCCCGCGTCACGGACCTCTGTTGTTAGGCCAGCCGCAACCAGTACTGGGGTAAGGTGCTTCGTGCAAACATCGCGCGCTCTGAGAGTTCTTTTGGCAGAAATAGGCATCCCAGTCCCAAAGTCGTTAAGGTTGACCCAAATCTTATGCGATGAAAAGGGAGAGGCAAATTGAAAGTAAACCGACATGGTTGGACGGCAAATGTCCGTCTGGTTCTGGTTTGGTGGGCGCATGGCTACCGGACAACTCTGGCTCTTCCCACCACCGCGCCCACTGGTCGAGCGCTTCGGCGCGGACTTTTTCCGCGCGCTGCCCGCGGCGCCGGGCGTGTATTTGCTTTGCGGGGAAACGGAAGGAGTGTTGTATGTCGGCAAGGCACGCAATCTCCGCCAACGCCTCTCTAGCTACCGTGTCGCCAATCCCGAACGCCTTCCTCGCCGCATCATGCGACTCTTGTTCAAGGTCCGGCGGATTGAGTTTGATGTCTGCGTCAGTGAAGCGGCAGCAGTAGAGCGGGAAGCGGCGCTGATTTGCGTTTTGCAACCGCGATTCAACCACGCTGGGCAGGTGTGGTCAGGACTGGGCAGTTAAAGGACTTCAGAAAAGCATGGGGTTTCATTTCAAGACAGCGTCAAGTTGTTGCATCGCGGTGAAATAGGAAGCGTCCAACTGCGCCGCCGAGCAGACCCGCAATTCGATCACGCCCGGACTGGGATTATTAACCGCCACCTGAGCACCAGCGTGGAAACCCGCTTGCTTCAGCCAGCAGCCTTTCAGCCGGATGAGAGAAGCTGCTGAGTGTCGGCGCAAACGTCCGGAGGGATTGAAGTCTTCGATAGTTAACTTGCGGGGCGGAGCACTCATAATGTCGTTGAGGTCGGAAGATTTCGCGAAAGAATCGGGGCGGAGGAGGACGCCTTTTTAGCAGCCCACTCTTGATCGGAGAACGGCTTGCTGCGTCACTGCGCCCCGTGGCGCGAGTTCACGGGCCGGTGGCGTATTGAGACAAGGCAAACGTCGATTTAGGGGATGAACAGATGAGTCCCTGCGTCAGAACAGCGCGCGCTTCGAGTCATTGATGAAGACCTTGCTGTTTGAGGAATTTCGTCAATCTGACGACGATAATAGACTTGTTTTGAGGCGCGGGACTCAAAATCGTTGACGTTATGTCAAGGGTGCAGAAGCTTCTCCCGCAGGCCGGGAGTTTTACCTTTATGTTGAAAATACTGCATCTTGAAGATCGGCGGGATGATGCCTTTCTGATTGAGCAATCATTGGCCGAGGGAGGCGTCGAAGCCAGATTCACGGTTGCCAAAGGCCGGCTCGAATTCATCCATGCCCTCGACAAACATTCATTCGACTTGATATTGGCAGATAATGGCCTGCCGGGCTTTAGCGGATTGGAGGCCTTGCAAATGGTCCGGCTGCGATGGCCCGATATGGGATTTATCTGCGTTTCGGGTGCGGCCAGCGATGAGCATGTGTTGAAATGCCTGAATGCCGGCGCCAATGGTTATGTGCTCAAGGATCAGCCGTGGCAACTGGTCGCGGCCGTCAAAGCGGAAACGGAGCGTCTCCGACTGGCGCGAATGAACGCTGGTATGGCCCGCCTGGTTCTGGCGGTTCAAGAACTCTCTCTGGCGCGGGATCTGGATACGATTATGGCAATCGTGCGTCAGGCCGCACGCGAGTTAACGGGCGCGGATGGAGCTACCTTTGTGCTCCGAGAACGAGAGCAATGTTACTATGCTGATGAGAATGCCATTGCCCCATTGTGGAAAGGACAGCGTTTTCCATTGTCAGCGTGCATCAGTGGTTGGGCCATGATTAATCGTCAGGCCGCCGTAATTGAGGACATTTATTCGGACTCCCGGATTCCGGCTGAAGCCTATCGGCCCACTTTTGTAAGGAGTCTGGCAATGGTGCCGATCCGCACCGCTGCTCCGATAGGCGCGATCGGCAATTACTGGGCCACCAAACGAATGCCGACGCCAGAAGAGGTTGAGTTGTTGCAAGCCTTGGCGAACACCACGTCGGTCGCCATGGAGAACATGCAAGTTTACAACGAATTGGAACAGCGCGTGAAGCATCGCACTGCGGAACTTGAGGCCGCGAACCGGGAACTGGAGTCGTTCTCCTATGCGGTGTCTCACGATTTGGGCGCACCGCTGCGCAGTATTCAGGCGTTTACTCAGAAACTGGCAAATGGAAGCGAGACGAGTTTGGGTGCGACTGGCAAACAATACCTTTCGCGCATTCAAACGAATGCCAGCCAAATGCGGACTTTGATCGACGACTTGCTAGGTTTGGCTCAGGTATCGCGTGCCCCACTGAAGCGCCACGCGGCGAATTTTTCGGCGATGGCCGAAGAGATCATCGCGCAGTTGATTGCGAGTTCCCCCGAAAGAAAAGTCGAGGTGCAAATCGAAGCCGCCCTCGAAGCAGAAGGCGATCCCGGGTTGCTACGGGTTGTTTTGCAGAACTTGCTTTCCAACGCGTGGAAATACACCGCCAACCGGGAAGTGGCGCAAATCAAGTTTGGTCAAGCGCCGCAACCAGATGGATCGGTATGCTACTACGTCCGGGACAACGGCGCTGGGTTCGACATGCAATATGCCGACAAGCTGTTTCAGCCGTTCCAGCGACTGCATAGCCAGGATGACTTTCCCGGCACGGGCATTGGATTAGCCACCGTGCAACGAATCATGCAGCGACACGGGGGACGAATCTGGGTTGAAGCGCAGATAAGCGAAGGCGCGACATTTTACTTCACCCTGGGCAAATGACTGCGATGGCTATGTTGCATACCTCTCGCTTGGTCTCAGCACTTGACCCCTTATGCCAGCATCTGATTTGCTGACGCAATCATGGGAAGTGCATCTGCCGCCAAGCCGGAACTGCGCGTCATTGTCGTTGATGACGATCCTTTAGATGCAAAACTGTTGGAAATGAGCCTGAGCGCAACGATTCCTTGTCAGGTGGTTGTGGTGAACACACGCGAGTTGTTCTTGATGGAGTTGGAACAAACAAAGCCTGACATTATCATATCGGACTCCAATGTTCCTGGCTTCGATGGGACAGCGGCCCGGGCGCTGGCGCTGAAGCATTACCCACAAGTGCCTTTCATTTTTTACTCAGGCGCCGATGCAGTGACTTTAGAAGCAAAAGCCGTGAAGCTTGGCGCCCACGCGTGGTTGCAAAAGAAGGACCTCGATCGGATCGGCGACATGGTACGGGATCTTTGTCGGTAGCATCAGACCACCTCGCTTACTTCAGGGCGTTGCTTCTGCAACCAATCCTGAGTCGCTCGGCTCAGCAACACTTTGCGGACATTGCCGCATTGCCAACGCCCGCAACTGACACGCTTTGAACCTCGAAACTGGATCACGTTGCCGGCACCGGTTTTGGTGGGAACGCTGAGGCGATTGAGTTCCTTGGCGATTTGATGATAACTCCAGCCGGATTGTCGCCAATGATGCATTGCCTGTAACCAGCCTTGTTCGACCGCGTTCGGTTCAAGCAACTGAGAGACAAGCAGTCCATGTCTGGCGATGAGCGGTTCAAGTTCTTCCCGCGCGCGAAGGGCGTGTGAGGTTAGCAAGAGTTCATGCCCGTCGGTGAAGCGATAGCGGACGTTCCAGCCGTAGCTTAATGTGCCACAGAGTTCGCCATTGGCGCGTTTCCCATCCAGTTTGCTTTGGATGCGTTGCCGGATTTTGTTCCGTTCGTATTGCGCCACGCTGGCTTTGATTTCCATGCGCAGCTCGTTTTCGGGACTGCGCGGCAATGGCCCGCCTTCAGCAATGAAGTGCGGCACGGCACCGAACTGCCATATGGTTCGGATGGTGGCGATGATGTCGAGGGTGTCCCGTCCGATACGATCTTGTTCGGTGGTGACCACGTGAATCTGCGCCAGCGGGATACGACTTTGGATTTCCGGCAGAAGTCGTTTGCCTTGTTCCCGCTGCTGGAATGGCACACTGCCACTGGTGTCTTCATCCAACAAAGTCAGCACCGGTTGCAGGGCGTTGTGATGGCAATAATCGGCGAACATCCGTTCCTGACGCTGCATGTCTTGTTTGTCAGTGGACACGCGCCCGTAGAGGATGCAGTCGGTCATGGAATATCGAATCGGCGATGATTCGTAGTGCGCTGTTTCCAGAGGGGTAACGGCGCGATGAAGTTGACCGGAACAACGGTCGAGACTGGCGATGGATTTCCGACGGGCTTGTCTGTTTTCGCAGGTTTTGTTTCTGCAGGTTTGGTTTTACGGAGCGGATTGATTCGAGGCATAGGTCTGTTGTTGTGTTTGGTTATGAAGAGGAAAGTTGGCGGTGAAGTGTTCTTCCACGGTTGCGAGCATGGTGTGCGGCACGCCGTTGAAGTAGCGAAAGCAGTTGTAAACAGGTTTGCCGACGAGGGTGTGGCAATACGGTTCCCCGGCGATGAAGCCGCGCCGCATAGTGATCGGTGGGACAGCGTTCAGGGCGTAATCGCAATCGTCCTCGGTGACCGGACGCCAGACGCGATGGTTTTGATACCAGTCTTTCGCGGCTTGCCGATAGATGGGGGCGTAATCGCAGCGGTCAAGAAAGACGAGTTGGGCTTCAACACTGCCGTGGGTGTAATAGGCTTGGGGATTCATAAGATTTTTCTTGAAAGTCAACGCGGTCGCACAAATGCTCGCTGGCCTACGCTTCTTGAGAACAATACGAACAAGGCCCTCAAATACGGCATGGGCGTGAAGTTGAAGGAAATTGTGGAAAAGAGCGCGGAGGCGTATTTAACCAAAAATTACTTTATGGAAATCGATCAAGGCAGAGCGGCTCTCTTAGAAGTTGTTCAGGCCTATTCCAAATTGCAGCTTCACGATGTAAACGAGGCTGAAACACGGAAAAAAGTTATCGATGTAATTCTTGAAAAGGTCCTCGGATGGAATCCATCTGAGGATATTTCTTACGAAGAAACCGTTCGCCCTCAGACTGGAACGGACAAGTTTGCAGATTATACGATCCGGACAGCTACCACAGGTTTGGTCGTGGAAGCAAAACGGGTGGGAAAATCCTTTGAGCTGCCAACAAATCGAAAAGCGGCAAAGCTTGGTGGCGTGTTAAGCGAGGGAGACGTTGGGGACGCCGTAAGGCAGGCGCGGGATTATGCTTTCAACCTTTCCATACAATTCGCTGTGGCAACCAATGGGGCGGCTTGGATTGTTTTTCCCGCCGTCCGGACTGACGGGGTAAAATGGGAAGACACCGAAGCTCATATTTTTCGAGACTTGGCAGACATCAAGGAACGATTTGTTGAGTTTTGGGAATTGCTTTCGAGACAACGGGTAATTGAAGGAAATATAGAAAGCACATTTTTCGGTCAAAGAAATGATTCCGCGCAGAGACGCCTGATCTCGCTACTAAAGGAAGGCGGGTTTCGATTGGGGCGCAATAGCATTTACGAGCACATCGAAGGAGCAATTGCCTCGGCATTTACTGACGAATCTTTGCTGAACGATGTCGATGGCCTGGAGTACTGCTATGTGAAGAGCTCAGAAAGGCTAAAGTATGATTCCCGATTAAAACTTCATTTGGCTGATGCCAAACCTCTCTTGGAACGAAAGGTTGCAAGGCCGCGCCATGGACGCGACGCCGCGGTGTTGGATGAAGCGCTTACTAAGAGCATCAACCGACCAACACAATTTCTTCTGATCCTTGGGCCCGTCGGCGCTGGGAAGACAACGTTTTTACACTACACGCACGAGGTTTCTGCCAGAAAGGCTGTCGAAGGGAAGGTGATTTGGTTGTATTTGGACTTTAAGCGTGCGACTAAAAATGACAACCCGCGCACGTTCATCTATCGAGAAATGCTCGCAGCAATCGAGACGGACAACGACTTCAAGTTGGGCTCGTGGGATGACACCATTAAGTTTGCCTACGAGCCATTTGTGCAAACAGCAAAAAACGGCCACTTGCGACTGTTGTACGCTGCGGACCAAGCGCAGTTTAACATCGAGATCGCAAAGGAAATTGGGAAGGAGCGTGATTTGGTTGAGCCTTACGTGGAGCGGATTCTTTCATGGACGACTAAGAAGCATCCAATTTTCTTAGTGGTGGATAACGTTGATCAATTCGAAGAAGAACAAGCTCAGCGCGATATTTTTATAGAAGCTCAGGCGGTCGCAAAGCGACTTGGCGTGAACGTGATTATGACTCTTCGAGACGCAACCTACTTACGTCATAGAAACACGCCTTCTTTTGATGCTTTCCAAGTCGACAGCATCTACATTGACCCTCCTCAAACGCTTCCGGTGCTATCTCGCCGATTTAACTATGCAAGGAAGTTCTTGGAGGGAAGGACTGCAGAAATAATCACGGAAGCCGGGAAAAAATTCCACGTCGAAAATCTTGCGGAGTTCATGGCTAGCGTATCCGCCTCCCTGCTTTCGAATGGGAACGGGTTTTTGATCGAGGTGCTTTCAGGAGGCGACATCAGAAGAGCGCTGGGGCTAGTTCGTGAATTTCTGGCCAGCGGTCATACCTCTAGTGACCGAGTGCTTTGGCAATATGCCGTTGAAAGTAAGGGGCAGGATGTTGGACCGACCGACAAGCGATTAGCTTTTCCGCGTCACGAAATTTTCAAGGGATGCGTGCTTGGTCAACGCAAGTTTTATCGCGAAGAAGACTCCCTACTGCCAAACATTTTCGATTCAAAATTGGGATCACCCGCAAAACAGTTGCTGCGCTTGCACTTACTCCACCGATTGACGCGCCTTGCGGGAGCTGGAGAAAATGACGGCGGCGTTGTGGAAAGCATAAAGGGCGACCTGTATCAGCTTGGAGTGAGTGACGGTGATGTTTGCTTGCTTCTTAAGCAGTTGCTGGATTTCCGGACAATCCGGACAGCAGACGGCCGTGCCATGACTGAAAAGTCTGTTTTGCTTCCGACTCGGCTTGGCGCTTATTTGGTGCGCGATCTTGGAGCAACTTTCCAATACGTAGAGATGGCATCCTTGGATTCCGTAATCCTTGAAGACGGGCATTGGGAGGCACTCCGTGACCTCACTGTTCAAGTTGAATCTGCTACGCGTGATAAACAGCTTGAGCTTCGCCTCAAACGCGCTCGGCAATTCATGGAATACCTGCAAGTTGTGGAGGAAAAGTGGTCTGTTTTATGTAAGCGATACCAAGTTGGTGGCGGTTGGGACGAACAGGTTGTAAAAAACCATCTCCTCATTCCGGTTGAAGAGGATTTTAGACGGACTCAGGAATCTGCTGCTAAACGGTTTGGGAGACCTCGCGCTGGCGCGACATGATTTTTGGAAGGCGTTAATTTGAAAAAGTTACCCAAAAGAGTGCGACGAGTTTTTGCCGCATTGAAGGCACGGTTTGAGCCCAACCGTAGCTGGCGCAAATAGGCCTAGATTAGATTGAGGTGCAACCCCGCTAACTAAACAAGGAGACTTCCGGCACGTTTGGCGGCGGTGTAAATGCCGAGGGAGATTTCATGTAGGATTGGATTCACCGTTTCCGTCAGGAGCTTTTCATCCACGTAGGGTTTTAGTTCCTCAACGGTCAGGTTCAGTCGCTTGGCGTTTTCGGCAATGATCTTTTCCCGGATGAGTTTCTCCGCCAGGTCCATGATCCATTTCGGGATCATACCGAACGCGACGATGGCTTCTTCTTCACGTTCACAGATGATTTCGTACAGGCCATCGGCGATGGCTTGCGTGTCCACAATAAGTCCGTTGATTTTCATAGGGGAGATTTCCGGGGAATTTTCGACGGGCCATTTCTACTCCGACTCGGAGTGGAACGATGACCGGGAGTAACGACACCTCGCCTGTACCCGTTTGCCCGTAAATCGGCGGTAGAAACAAAAAAAGCCGGAGTCCTTTCAGACTCCGGCTGTGTTTTCGCTCCGCTCTACGCGGCGACGACTTCGACATGCGGCGCGACTCCGTGCTGGGCCGCTTTCTGGTATTTCGCATCCAACACCCGCGTTAGTTTGTCGGGCAGTTCCGCCCATGCGTTGTTGATGCTCCAGACCGCGCAGCACAGGTCGTACTGTTCGTCGGCGTTTCGCTCTTGTGCCTGTTTGATGGCGGCGATGAGATATTCCGCCGCCAGCGCAGGCGTGATGGCGACGACGGGCTTGGCGCCCGCTTTTTCGTCGTCGTCGGTTTCCGCAATGCCCTTCTGCTTTTCACGGATGTCCTTGAGCTTTTTGCCGGCGTCGCCGGGTTTGGTCAAGGCGTTCACCATGTCGAGGATTTCATCGCTGGTTTTCCACTGTTCGCCGTGCTTTTCACGCGCGGCGTTCACAATGGCGCTGGCTTTTTCCAGCCAGTCCACCGGCGTGCCGTCATCGTCGTAGATTTCCTCCGCGATGAGCGGCTTGCCGTTGGCGTCCAGCGTCAGCACCAGCGCGTTAAACAAGCTGGCCAGTGCTTCCACCCGTCCGGGCAGTTCTCCGCCGACATTGTCTTTGAAGAACTTCTTGAAGGGTGTGTCGCCGGGGATTTCCCGGGCCTCGACCCGTTGCATGTGGAGTCGTTTCATCGCGGCGACGGCTTTGGCGGCGTCTTTCAGGTTGCTGACGACGCGGTCGGTCGCTTTGGTGAGGGCTTCCACAGGTTTCACCGCGACTTCGGCGACGTGTTTGAACAGGTCCGCCGCTTTCATCGCGGTGTATTCCGTGAACGTGAGCAGTTTCTTTTCGACTTTGGGCATGTTTCCTTTCGTATGGGTCGCTAAACCGTGGACCCGTCCGGTTTCGCCACACGGTTTGGCTAAACACCGCTGCCGTGGGGAAACTTATCGCGGAGGAAACATCCGCACACTCACGCGCCCGCAGCCGCTCCGAGTCGGAGTGACAGCGTGACCAGATGGGACGCCATTTCTGGCGTCTCGCAATCACGCCGCCATCTGACTCGAAATCAGATGCGGGCAAATCTAAGAACGGTCTTTCAACCGTCCCTTCCGCGCATGACTGGCGAGCCATGCGCGGCGGGGGACGTTTGGTGAGACTAAGGCGCGAAGATTTCGCGCCGGAGGGATTGAGCCTCGAGCTTGAACAGGCTTGCCACTCACTCAATAGGGATTCTCCCCGCAGAAACACAAAGCCCGCGACATTCGCATGTCGCGGGCTTTGCCGAGTACAGAAACGAATCAGTGCCGCCTTGCGCGACGGATGGCGAAGTCGGCACCGATTAGCCCAATCCGCTTCACCGCTTCAATGAGCCGGTCGCCGGGTTTGGACTTGGACGAACCGTTAAACCCCGCCATTGCCGCTGCCGTGTCCAGTCGTTCGCCTTGCAAGAGGAACACCGCCGCTCGTCCGACGCGTTCAATGGCTTCCTTCCGTTTGCCGCGACCTGGGGGAAGGTTAGCCAGGCGACGCAGCAAGCGAACGTGCCGAGTCTTGGCGAGTCGTTCCACTTTCAACCTTGCGGCCCGCTCCTGCCGCGATTCGTCACCTTGCGCCCGGTTATGCCAAAGCCAGTCATCGGCGACCGTATGCACCGGCACAGCATCACCGAGGCAATCGGCGGAAATCTCGTCCACCACCGCCCGCCATGCCACCCGCGCCGCGAGTCGCTCCCCGGCGCCACCGTTGGCCCGCCATTGCACCAACGCCAGACACCCCGCTGCCACCGCGTCGGCTTGCGTGGTATCGGACACCGGGCGACCATCCGCCGCCATGCGGGCGACCAGCTTGCGAACGCAGGCGCGAGCCAAAGCGATGTCGAGTTGTCCCTGTGCTTCCAATAGCAGCGGGCCGGTTGCGGATTCGCCGGTGGCCAGTGCTTGCTTGATGGTCATCGCTTCCACTGGTACGCGTGGCACATAGCCGCCGGGTGCCGCGATGCCTGCGGCGCTCAGTGCGTCGCCGACGGACACCAACGCCACCCGCGCCCGCGCCCGCATCGGTTCATCTTCACAATTTTGGATCATGATGGTCTGCTTTCTATCGCGGCAGCGTTGCCAGCATTGTGCCAGCACATTTGCACGCCGAGGCCGCGTGCTGCTAAATAGTGGGCATAATGCGAACGGAAGCACCTGCGCACACAGGCTTTTTTTCGCCGGAGGCACTATCTTAACCCCTTGTTTTTCGGGAAGTTGAAAACGGAGTTTGCGAGCCGGCAAAATCCGGGCATGTCGCCCTAATGGGGGGTATGTATTTTACGAAAAATTGCCGATTTTTGAAAAGGTAGGTGAGGTGCTGATCGCACGCGCACTTTTGTTGACTCGGCCTGATTTCCGCCGCCGAAAGGTCCTCCAGGTCGGTTGACTCGCTCGCAATGTATTGCGCCAATCGTCGCTGCCAGCAGCCTGCCCAAGCAGAATGCTGGCTGAGATGGAAGGGCGCGGGCGCGGGTGGGAGCGGTGTGGATCAGCGCATCCGCGATTCCAAACATGCTCGGCATTTGCTGGCATCCTGCGAATACTCCTGTTGTTGTTGTACTTCTTCTCTTCTTCTTTAGTACAAAAATAGATTGGTACGGATGGTTTGGATGATTCAGAGGGAACTCTAGTCCTCGTGAGCAAACCAAGAGGTTCATCGACTGCGCTCGCTTCACTGCTGAATTCCAAGAGGTAACTGCCAATTGATCCACACGATCCAATCCAACGAGGGAGCGCGAGGGTTTGTCGCCAAACAATTCTCAAAAAAAGTCCATAAACTTTCCGGCAGCTGGCGCGGGCGCCGTTAAAACGAGTTCTGGGACAACCCGACGCCTGGTAGGGCGACGGATTCACCAAGCTAGGCAAACGAATTATGGAACGCCAATCAGCACCAGAACGAGCTCCGACTCGACCACCTAAGACACTTATTGCGATAGGCAGAACCAGCCGGATGAGGGAGCAAAGCCCTAAAATAGAGGGGGTTGCCGCACCCCATTGCGATCATTTCAGCGTTTCCAACTGCGACGCTAACCGGCCTTACGATGTTCGGCGAGTGAAGACAGAGAGAAAAAAGCCACCACAACCACAACCTGCGAACAACGCGATGGCGAGCTTCAATCACTCAAAATCCAGATTCGAATTCAGCGTTTCCACCTGCGGCGCAACCAGACCCCATAATGGTCGCCTATGAGAACCGGAATGAGGGCCAATGCCGCCATCAACAACAGCGAAAATCTGCCGAGAGTTCCTCACAACAGCGGGGGCGCGGGCCATTTCATCGCGAATCGCACGACGTGCGGACGTCTGCACAGAAGATTTCAAAAAATTCTTGCATTTTGGGTGAGTGATGTTCTGCCCCACCTCAGTGATAGAAAAACAATTTAGTACAAACCAAAAAAACAAACCTATGAATTACGAATCGATTATTAACAAACTGATCCAAGCCCGTGCGAAAGCTCCGCTAAAAGTTCTCATGCAACAACGTGGGCGCGGGCCTTCCAACGGAAACTGGCGGACCTTTCCAAAGTGCCCGTACTGCGAAGGGAAACAATGCGCCGGGGTCTTTAACGGTCCGCAAGGCACAATGTTCAAGTGTCACTCCCCGAGCTGTCGCAGTATGACCGCAGGTCC
>CAYXQJ010000029.1:0-25725 GCA_964467455.1 uncultured Hyphomicrobiales bacterium
TCGAAGGTGTAATTCAAGGCACTGTTGTTGACCGTGAGGCTGGCCGGCGAAACGGCCACCGTCAGTGTCACGGTGCTATTGCTGGCCGCATCATCGAAGGTGACCGGCAGTCCATCAGTGTAAGCAGTCGGTGCCCCGCCCTGCGATTTCCAGTTGGCCGTGGCGAGATCCCAATTGGAATTCGGCGCCCCGCCACTGTAACCAGACCAGAAGATTGTGGCTGGACCATTCGTAATCACCACGTCAATGGAACTGTTCGCGAGATTATTGGAAACATAACCGGAGTACGGCACGGAAGGTGTGACTGGCAGCGTGCCCAGCGCGAAGCTCGCGCCCCCGGTCAAAGTGGTGTACTTGATTGCCGTAAATTGGCGCGGATAGCTCATCAGGTCCGGCATCGCGGCAACGTTCACGGTTATCGTGCCATTGACGGACAACGCCGGAGCAGTCAGCGCGTCGGTAGCGTCGGCCAGAGCGACCGTTACGGCGGCATTCGTCAAACGCAAGACCTGCCCAACCTGAAGCGAGAAGGGCGCAGCCGCGGCAACATCAAAACCACCGTTGACTGCAACAATCTCGGGCGAACCAGATAGGGACGCGCCAGCGTCAAGCGCCAACGTCCCGGCATTGATCCTGGTATTCCCGGTGTATGTGTTTGCACCGCCCAGAACCAATGTACCCGCACCGTTCTTCGTCACGGCCCCGTTGCCGCTGATGTTGCCCGGCAGCGTCAAACTTCCGGTCCGGTCAACCACCAGACTCGCATCATTAAAAATTTCGCCCCCGCCGAGATCGCCTGCTGCTCCGCCATTGCCCACTTGCAGCACGCCGCCAGAAATCGTCACTTTGGCGAAACGATTGTTACCACTGTTGGCTATGGTCAAAGTTCCCGTGCCTTGCTTGACCAACCCATCGGCTGCGGTTGAAATCCGCCCACTGCCCGAAAAAGTGTAGGCCAGTGAGCTGTTGTTGACCGTCACGCTCCACGGCAACAAGTGGGTGGCAAGGTCGATGTTGTTGGCACTGGCGGAGTCCGTGAATAACGCCACGTCACCAGTCTCGAACGTTGTGGCCGGCCCGCCATTGGTCAACCAGTTGGCACTGGTAGTATCCCAGCTATTATTCGCGCCACCCTGCCAGGTCACTGCTTTCCCCAACGGAATAATGGCATTGACTTCATGAAGTTGCGCCACGTCATCCGCGGAAAGTACGCCTTGCACGACCCAGATTTCATCCAGTTGGGTGTCGGCTTCCAGAAACGGCGCGCCCGCATCATCGGCTTTCAAACCAAATGTGCCGATGCTCGAAGCGCTGTCGCCCATCTGATAGGGGCTGGTGGCGGCAAATTGCTCCACAAAGACACCGTCGAAATAAACAGTGAGTTGCCCGTTGGTCGTATCAAAGGTCCAGGTCAACATGTGCCATTCACCGTCGTTGATGGCGCCAGTAGTCGTGGTGCGCGCATAGATATCCACGCCATCGTTATCTCCAACCGGCCCGGTGCGCCGCACCTGACCCCGAATCGAAGTCGCCGCCGACGGACCAAACCCATACACATGATCGGTCGTAAGCCCGCCCTGCCCCGGCACTTGATTGCCCCAGTCTGACATCGTGCGATATACGGTGTTCCCTGCCGGTGCCGCGGCGTTGAGCCACTTGACCCACATGGAGATCGTATAACTCGGCGCCCCATTGGCCTGCATCAATTCCGTCAGGTTTGAAAATACCAGGAAGTTGTTACCGCTGAAACGGAGCGCTTCGCCAAAGCGACCGGCGACAGAATCCGCCGCGGGAAAGGCGGCAGAAACACGCGCGTTCGGTCCGACGCCATTGGGCGTCACCCACGCATCGTGTTGGCCGGTCGCATCGGCAATGTTGGTAATGTTGCCGCCGTCGAGTGAAAGCGTGGCGGCATCAAACGACCAGTGCGCGATGATCTGTGGTTGCGCGACGGCCAAAGCAGCGGAAAAAAGTAGCGCGACCACGGCAAAGGCCCTTTTGCTCCAGGCAGCGGTAATGCGCTTCAAACGAGACGCGAGCCAGGGCGCGCTGTCCGGAGTACAGTGCGAACTGATTAGTTCATGGGGAAGATCAGTAATTTGAACATTCATAGGTTGAGGATGGGTTGGGTTGGTTGATGAAATTGTTGTGGCCGAATGTCAGGATGAGTTAATCCAGCAAGCTCATGGTGGTCGCACGGCTGGAGGTTGATAGTTGAGATGCCAGTAGTAGTCCCAGAGATTCTCAAGTTTCACGACTTCTGAGTGACCATCGGCAAACCCGATATTGATGGCCCCGGGCAACGGTCGCCCGGGCAACACGCTCCGCGGCGCCCCGGCGGCCCCACGCCCACCGTGGCGCGCAATGGTGGCCCGGCCCATCATGGTGGCGCCGCCACCGTAAGCGCCGTTATACAAATCCCGCGCCGGGGCTTCCGTGGCGATGGGCCAAAGATCCACCCAGATGCTGTCGAGAAACATCGGCGTCTGACTCGGCTTTTGAATCGCGGAATCCTTTTTGAACAAGTAAGCGTCAACGCCACTGCCGATGACGCGGTTGGCGTAGCACCACCCGTTCAAACCATAACTACCGGTGAACTTCTTCGCCGGAGCACCGACCACGGCGGCAAATCGTCCCCACGTTTGCTCGGCATTCCCCTGCCAGTCCACCGCCGGCGTTGGGCTTGGCTCTTTTGTCGCCGGACACACGCGCACGGTATCCACCTTGGCGTAGTAATTGATCAGCGTCGCCATCCAGATGCCGTTGGCATAGGTGGGATCGTTGTATTCCAGCATGGACCCGGTATCGGTGCGATACATGATCGCCGCGATGTTCAATTGCTTGGTGTTGCTGAGGCAACTGATGTCCTTGGCTTTGGCTTTGGCCCGGGACAGCGCCGGCAACAACATCGCCGCCAGAATGGCGATAATTGCGATCACGACCAGAAGCTCGATCAAAGTAAACGCGCCAGTCGGCGGGCGCTCGCGTGGCGTACTCGATATTGAGTCGCTGTTCATGGCCAAGTTTTCGTGCTGGGTCTTCATGATGGAACTGTGGAAATCAGGTTGTTGGCAAATCGGTCATCCAATTGAGCAAACGCAAATCATGGTGGACGCATCGCGGGCGCCGTGTAACCCACATGCCAGGTATGGGTCCAGAGTTGTTCGAGTTTGCTGAACTCCGCGTGCCCGTCGAAGAATCCGATCAGGATTCCGCCCGGCAATGGTCGCCCCGGCAAATGGCTGCGCGGGGCTGCGGACGCGTGGGCACTGCCATGCCGCGGAATGACGATCCGATGAATTCCCGAATTCCCCACCACTGGCACATCGGAATTCTGGACGTCGCCGCCCGTATAGAGATTGCGCGGTGGCGTATCGGTCGCCCGCGGCCAGACGTCATCCCAAATTCCTTCCGCGATGGTTGGTGTGACCACGGGCCGCTGGACGCCGGCTTCCTTTTTGAACTGTTTGGCGGCGTCGCCGGAAACCGTTTCCCCATTTGCATACAGCCAGCCGTTGAAGGTATAGCTGCCGGGCGTTCCATAGTCGTAGTCCGGGTTACCTTCGTTAAAGTTATAATTCCACGCTTCGTCACATTTCCCGGCACTGCCGCGCGCACCGCCTTTATAGGGCGCGACGGGACAAA
The DNA here is from genome assembly GCA_964467455.1 of uncultured Hyphomicrobiales bacterium. Classification (GTDB taxonomy): domain Bacteria; phylum Bacteroidota; class Ignavibacteria; order Kapaibacteriales; family Kapaibacteriaceae; genus OLB6. The sequence goes on from CAYXQJ010000029.1 coordinate 3,646, forward strand.
AGCGTGACTTCACCACCTTGGAGTAATTTTGCGCCAAGGACCCCATCCAATCCTGACCATCTGCGCCTCCGCCCCGGGAGGGCAACTCCCCGGAATCGGACGCAAACATAATCGTCGCCAGCGTGAGTTGCTTCGCGTTATTCAGACAGGAAACCTGCTGCGCTTTGGATTTCGCTTTGGCCAGCGCGGGCAGCAACATCGCCGCCAGAATCGCGATGATGGCGATCACCACCAGCAACTCGATTAAAGTGAATGCCACGCTCTTCTAGCTGGAGCGGCGACAAAGCGTAAGCCCACCAGAGTAGCAACCCGAAAAGTTATTCTTTGCTTTATGCATATGCTGCGGGGACTTCTTCACGGCACGCCCTCAAGTCATGAGCCGGTGAAGGCAGAATCGGAGTGCTGTGAACGAGGATGACCTTGCCAGAGTGTCGCCCGGCTTGCCATTGGACGTTTGTCCTAGAACACGCGGGGGACAGGGCGAATGCTTAGCGGCGGGACTCCACTTGAAGAACGGGCTTGGGCGCATTGCCCCATGCGTCTTCGTAAACAACCACGTCCCGACACAAAATGCCGGCGGAATTCTGCGCCGCCAGGATGGAGGCCATGCCCCGAGCCCGCACCAGGCGCACCCGCCTGATTTGTGCGTCCTGGACATCATCAAAAAACAACGCATAGCGACCATCACGCTGCTCATAGTTGAACGAGCAATCGGTGATGGTCAGGTTTTCCGCATGACGCACCCACAGTCCATAGGCTGGTTGTACTTTGAGATTCGAAACGTTGTATTGCCCGACGCCAAGTTCCGGCGGGGATTGCGCCCGGTCGGACGCCGGATTGCCGCCCTTGTCCAGGATATGCACATCGCTGAACACGATGTTGCGAATCCGACCTGTGTGCTCGCCGTTCGGCAGCTTAAAATCCAATCCGCCGGTCACGGTCCTGGACTCTGGCAACGCGTATCCCGCCACGATGGAGGTCGCTCGCGATTGCTTGCCATCAAACGCCTGCCAGCGCACGCTGCCATTGCCATGTGAACTGCCGCCGTACACTTCGCTGACCTCAATCGCATTCAGGAGAATGTTTTCCACCCGCCCGATGTTCACGTTGCGACACAGGAGTTCATTCCGTTCCTTGCCATGTTCGGTAAACGAGTATTTACCGACCTCAGCCCCGAGCACCCGCCCGCGATTGGAAATGGAAATGAAGAACGGCGCCCGGGTGCGGAGCATCTTGGAGCGCGAATGAATGCGCCCCGTATGCCCGCAGTTCAAGTGCACGTCCCGCACCGTCGCTCCATCATTCGTTGAAATCGAGAAGCCCGCCTTGTTCGAGCCAAGCACGTAAATGTTGTCCACATGGACATCGGTGATGTCATCCGCTGTTTCCGATCCAATCTGGAACAAATTGCAGTTCGTGTCGCCGATGACATTCCGGATGCGAAAATTGGAAGCCGGACGCGTAAACCCCAGGGAACAATCCGACCCGAGTTTCACGATGTCATCGGAACTGACTTTGGAAAAAATGTTATTCACAGTCACGTTGCTGCAGGCCATGAAGTCATAAATGTCACGCGCGTTCGTTCCATCAACCTTCCCGAAGAAAGTATTATGGACGTGAACATCGTCGGTGCCGTTGGCCAGCAAAACGAAATGTCCGCCGCGATCAATCTGGAGCATGTTACTTGTATCAAAATCCCTCCGGCCGCCCGTGGCGCGATAGAATGGCTCATCCCGCTCCGGGTCGTACCAGAGGTCTTCCTCGCGTGGCATCCCCCCGATTTCGATATTGCGACACAGCTTGAACGAAAACATTTTGTCGCAGCGTTTGCTCGGTTGGTTGTTCATGACCCGATCGCTGGTGACGAGATGCCCCGCTCCGGTAATGCGCCCGGTCCCGATGATTTTGATGTTCTCCATGCGTTCGGCAAAAAACATCGCGTTGCGAAAAAAGGTGTGACCAACATCCTGCTTGGTCAGCCAGTTTTCGGGATTCAAATATGGGCCGCGATCCGTTGGCGAGAGTCCCGAACGATATTGCCTGTCGCTGAACCAAGTTGGTTCGGGCGCGTCGCCGCCTGGAATCGCCCGAATCACCGCGTCAGAATCCAGGTAAAGATAAACGTCACTCTGCAAATGGACTGTGCGCACTTGATAAACGCCGGCACTGAAGCGCAACGTTCCGCCGCCGAGGTTCGCCAGCCACTTGATCGCATCGTTGATGGCGTCCGTGTCATCCTGCGTTCCATCGCCGACCACGCCAAAGGACTTAATGTCACGCTTGCCGGTGTAGAACCACGCCGGATTGGAAGCGCCCCGATGCTCCCCGTCCTTGACCAACAACCGAAAGCCATAGAGCCGCTCTGGTTGCAGCCCGGATACCGTCGCACGGCCATTCTCCGGATCTAACTTCGCGACGACCGACGACCACGTTTTCCCCTCATCCAAAGAATGCTGCAACTCCGCAGCAGACTTCTTGCTCCCGACTGTCCAACGAAAACTCGCGCTCGTATGCGTAACTGCCGTTTCGCGATACGGCGAACTCTTGTCTAAGACACGCGTAAAATCAGAAATGGTCTCCACCACGCTGAGCGTGGCAACTTCCGCCCCAACACCCGGACTGGTCAGAACTTCCGGCTCGGTGGTCGTGTACTTCGCGCTAAAGGCAAGTTTCCCCGGCTGCGTCAGGTGCACATTCGAAATGGTCAATTTCAAATCCGGTCCATTGGCCGGACGCAAATCGAGTCCGGTAAACGTAAGCCGGGAACCACCGTCCGGCATGCGAGCGAGGGCAACTGCACCCACCCGGGAATACGAATAACTTGCTCCCGTGCGGCCAATGGATTGCGTGGCCAGACCGCGCAACGTCACGTCGCCGCGCCCAATCACATTCACCGTCGTATTATCCGGCGTCACTTCAATGCCCGGCGTCACTTCAATGCCCGGCGGCACGTTGAGCTGCACGGTGGCGCGCGGCGTGCGTTGGCCCGCCGTGAAGTAAAGCGTCACCTCTCGCGTGGTGTGGGCGGTGATGCTGTCCCGTTCCAGACGCAATTGTCCGGACAAGGCCAGCTTTCGCACTTCAAGCTGATAGGTTTTGCGTTGCGCGCCGGATGTGACCAGCAATTGATCGCCAGTGACAATTTCCCCTTCGTGCTTCGCCGCGCCGGTCCGCGTGACGACCTGGTAAGCTTGCGGCGAACCGTCCTTTGCCTTGAGCTGGGTCGCCAGTTTGTCCGCTTTCAGTCCGGTGGACCCCGGCCCTTGATCCTCCGGACTGTCCACTGTGAACGAATATGTGCTCCCGGTGATCACCTGCACCGAGTCATCCGTGATGGCGGCGATATGGCTGGCGCGAGCGGCGAAATCAAGCCCCGTTCCGGCTTCGGTCGAAGCCACGCTCCCGGCGATTAAACTCAACCCCAAGGCACAACTCCTTCGTAATAGCTTGCTCATAGTATTTGTGATCAGAAGTGGAACGCACACCGCGAGGTGAAAACCCGCGAGACAAATCCAGCCGCGCCAACCTGGTCAAAGCTGCGCCGTGCCGCATCCGGAATGATGACGCCGATCCGGTCAACCTTTGTTCAGATACTTCACCACCGCCTCGGTCCGCGACTGCACATGCAGCTTCTCATAAACCGTGTGCAAATGGGCGCGCACGGTGCTGAGGCTGATGCCCAGTTGATCAGCGATTTCCTTGTAAAGAAATCCTTTCGCCAGGAGGGCCAGAATTTCCAATTCCCGTTTCGTCAGTTTTTCCATTTCCGACGACGGCTGCTTAATCTGCTGAAAATGGCTGACCACTTTGCGCGCAATGTGCATGGACATCGGCGAGCCACCGGCGTGCACTTGTTCTACGGCGTTGACCAACTCGCTTGGCGGCATGTTTTTGAGCAGGTAACCGTTGGCCCCGGCGCGCAAGGATTCAAAAATCAGGTCGCCCTCTTCATACGTGGTCAACATCAACACCTGCGTTCTCGGCGCCTTTTCTTTCAAACGCGCCACGCACTCAATGCCACTCATCCCCGGCAGATTGATGTCCATCAACACGACATCGGGACTATGTGCCGGCAACTCCCGCAGGGCGGCTTCGCCATTCGCATACGCACCAAGGCAGCGCAATCCGGGCGAGCGTTTCAGCAACTCGGACAGACTTTCGCGCGTACCGCGACTGTCTTCCACAATGGAGACACTGATGGGCATCTTTGCTTCTTTGGCTTCTTTCTCAGTATGTGGCATAGGCGTGTGCGTGGCTATTGAACGAACGTTCAGTCGCCCGGTTTCTTCTCGTTCCGATTCCAGGGAAGTTCCAGCGAAATCTTTGCCCCGGCGCCGGGACGGCCTTGAATCCAACACGTGCCGCCAATATCCGCCATGCGCTGGTGCATGTTTCGCAAACCGTCGGCGTCGTTGTCGGCGGGTGGTTGGTCAAAACCCCGGCCGTTGTCTTCCACCGACAACTCCAGTTTCTCATCCGACACAGCAATGCGTAACCGCAGCTCCGTCGCGTGGGCGTATTTGACGGTATTGTTGATCGCCTCTTTGACGACGAGAAAGAGATTGTGGCGCACGTCGGTGGACAATTCGCGCGCCGGCACTTGTTCCGGCAAATCAAGGCGACACCGGATGCCCGCCAGCCGCAGGTAATCCAGCGCGAATTGGCCGGTGTAATCAATGAAATGCGCCAGCGTGTCGTTGCGCGGATTGACCGCCCAGACGATTTCATCGAGTGACTTCACGGCGCGGCGGGCGGTGTTGGCGATCACGTTCACGTGTTCGCCCACCTTTTCCGGCACAGCGCGATCCTGATGCGCCAGTTCGCCGAGGAACGAAATCTGCGTCAGGCTGGCGCCGAGATCGTCGTGAATATCCTTCGCAATCCGGGCGCGTTCCTTGTACAGTGCCGTCTGTTGTTCGAGCGTTTGCAATTGGGCCCGCAGGCGGCGGAACGAAACGTACCGCACCACGGCAATCACCACCACGGTGAAGGAGACGATCACCACGCCGCGAAACCACCAGGTCTGCCAGAAAAACGGCAACACGGTGAAATCAATCCTGGCCCCGACTTCATTCCAGATGCCTTCGCTGTTGCACGCGATGACGTGGAAGCGATAATTGCCCTTGGGCTGCTGCGAGTACTCCGCCGTGCGACCGCTTTTGGTTTCCCGCCAGTCATCATCGAAACCCTCGAGGCGATAGCGAAACAGAATATTCTCCGTCCCGACAAAACTCAGGGCTGTGAAATCGAACTCCAGGCGACGATGATGCGGATCAATGTGGATGGGGTTGAAATCGCGGGTGGGATCAGTGCTTTGGGGTTCGGAAACACGCTTCAAAGCCAGCATCCCGCCGTACGACAACACGGTCCGTTCCCCCACCGCCATTCGAGTCAACAGCACCGGCGGGGGCCGGGAACTGCGGGGGGTGTTCTCCGGATCAATCACGGCCAAAGCGGTTCGCATTGCCAGCCGGATTCGTCCGTCGCTACTGCGCAAGGCAATCGGCGAATTGCCGAAGTTCGCCTGCAAACTCGGGTGACCATCGCCTTGCCCATAATCCGCAGGGCCGTAATGCACCGAACGCACGCGATCCGCTTGACCGTCACAGACGGCGTCCAATTCCTCCTGCCGTACTTTGAACAAACCACGATCCCCCCCAAACCAGAGCCATCCCAATTCATCCGCCACGATTTGTGACACGAAATCATCATGCAATCCCTGCCGGGCGGTAATCGCGGCGTATTGTCCATTTTTAATTCGCCCCACGCCCCAGCCGGCAAATCCGATCCACACACTCCCATCCGGCGTGGCATAAAGGCAACGAATCGGTTGCGGCGCGCCAAACATGCGTTCGGTTTCATCCACCAGCCGGTCGCCTTCCACCCGGAGGAGAATACCTTTCGAACTGCCAAACCAGATGTTCCCGCCGGCATCCTCGGTTGAAGCACGGATGACCCGGATATCCGGCGGCACTTCGAAATCCTGCGGTCTGCCATCCCGCAACCGTTGGACATGGACGGGCGTGTCTTCTCCGAGCCAGAGATCGCCATTCCGGGCGAGAACGAGAGTGTGAATCGTCTGACCTTTGATTTGTTGGTTGTCGCCCCAGGCGACGAAATCTCCATCGCGCCAACGCAGCAGCCGATTGTAGCGCGTGCCAATCCAGATGCCGCCCGCCGGATCGGCGCAAAGCGACATCGCGTTTCCCGTCCACAGGTTTCCGTCCGGCGGAATCGTTTGCCACCGCCCACCGACATTGCGCGCCAAAGCCCCATTCTGCGTCGCCGCCCAGACGGTTCCGTCCGAGTCCTCGCACAGCGAAGAAACGGCAGGCACGGGCAGTCCCGCCTCAGCCGCCTCCAGTGTCACCGCCCGCGGTCGCAATTGATTCAACCCGCCACCGCCCATTCCGACCCAGACGTTGCCTTCCGCGTCTTCCAGCAGGCTGACGATTTCCTGATGCGTCGTTGGCACCAACTCGAATGATTTGCCATCGTAGCGATACAAGCCGCTGAAAGTGGTGCCGATCCACAGAATCCCATTGCGACCTTCCAACATCACGGAGACTTCCGTGCCCGGCAGGCGGGGTTGAAACGCACCACAATCCTGCAAGGTCCCACCTTCCTTGAAGCGATAGAGCCGAAAATCCACACACGCCCAAATCCCTCCGCCGCGTGCGACGGCCAGCCGGCCGGAGTTTCCATCTAATTGCCGCAACCTCTCGAATCGCTCGCCTCGCACCAGACCGAGTTGCCCTTGCTTGAGATACCACAGCCGCCCATTCGCTTCGCAGGCCATGGAACAAATTTGATTTCCCTCCGGCAATCCGTGTTGCGCGTCGAATATCGTCGCTTGCTCTCCCGCGATGCGGCGCACGCTGCCGCCGCGGTAACACGCCCACACCGCTCCGTGCGCGTCTTCCGTCAGCGAATAAATGGTCGGATTGGAGAGCTCGCCCTCGGGAACATACGTTTGCTGGCTATCCGCACTCAGACTCACCACGGCCCCGCGGTCCATTCCGACATGTATCCCGCCGCCCCGACTGCTCGTCATCGCCAGCACCCCGCGATTGGGGTGGGCGATGTAATTGGTGCTCGGCAATTCCTCGAAGCGGACCCCGTCAAACCGCGCCAACCCCGTCGGCGTCCCAATCCAGATAAAACCATCCACGGTTTGCGCGAGACCATTGACGGTGTTATTCGGCAGGCCATCCGCCGAAGACCACGGCAACCGAATCCAGGAAGTAATGTTGGTCGCGGCGCTCGCCGCCTCCCGGGAGGTTGCCACCGCCAGCCACAACACAATGGCGAAGCGGAGACAGCAGGTCGGCGGCATGGGCACAGGCTCAGTTTATCCCGCGGCAATGCGGAGGCAAGTGGCCATCATGCCTGCCAACGCGCTCAGTACTGCCCGCGCTCGGAATAGGATTCATGACTGCCGGATTGCACAAATACAACATACATGTTGCAGGCATTGGATCCGCCGGTATCGGAGTTTGGCCCGAGCGTCAGACTTTCATGGCCGGCAGCTTGATACCGGTAAACCGTCATGGCGCGGCGTTCAATCATTACCTTCAGCGCGCTCGGTTGAAACCGCCGCGTCAACCACGCCGGCCGGGAGAGCCGATCGTCATGCGCCACAAAAACCGTCGCGCCCTTCGGCACAGCAATCTCCATCAAATCCACGGCCGAGTATTGCTTGTCGGCATTGGCTGCCCGCACATAATCGCTACCGCGCAAAAGAGCCGGTAAATCAGTAAAACGGTAGTCTCGATCCACGTAAACCAACTTACCGTCTTGAGCTTCCACCATGACGCCCACCGGGGCCGTCGGCCCGGAATAGGAAAATTGCTGGATGAACCGGCCTTGGGCCGCGAAAGATGAAGCGTCTCCCTCTGCCGCAGTCAGGATGTCCGCGGCAGCCACCGCAGACTCAAGTGACCAGGTCGTTCGTGGCAACTCCGGAAGTTTAGTTCCGATGCCTTGACTTATTGCCGCGTCATTCAATACCAACTTTAATGAAGCGGATTTGAGTCCGTCCGTCACCGCGGTCAAGGTGACTTCGCCCGGCACCCGCCCCGCCCGCAAGGCGACGCGATTAATGCCACATTCCAGATTTAATTGCGTTTGATAAGTGGAATTTGTGCGCCCGCTTTCGTAACCACCGATCCATTCGGCTGGACCGTGCTGTTGAAACCGCACCGGTTGCTCAAACGTGGGACAACGCTCACCCTGCTCATCCACTGCTTCCACGTCCACCAAAACCACATCAGCACCATCCGCCTGCCAACCCCCAGGCCCGCAAAGCGGGGTAAGCCGCAAAGCGACCGGCGCACCCGCCGTACGTTTCGTTTGGGTCGCCACCGCTTTCCCGTCGGCATAGGCCACCGCGCGAATCTCTCCGGGTTCCCAGACCACCTCCGGAAACGTGAACAGGTAACGATTGCTTTTTTCACCGCGCCCCAGCGATCTGCCGTTCACGAACAGTTCCACCTCGTCACGGTTCGCCACGACGTAAACGCTTTTCTTCGTGGCCGGCGGATAGCTCCAATGGCCGATGATGTGAATCTGCGGATCGGCCCGAAACATCGTTCGGCACACAAAATAGGCTTCCTTCGGCAGGCGCATCCCGTCCACTTCACCGCTCGTCCGCGCCACTTCACAAGTCACGCGTCCGCCGCTCGTAGAATCCGAGAAAATCCAATTCGCTCCGCCCGCGTGCTCGGGCGCCCCCAACTTCTGCACGAATTGCGCCACTTGATTCACCGCGAATTGTTCCGAGGTTAATTGATACGTTTGGCCCTTCGCCTCCGGATAGCCAAAGCGCGGCGGTGAGGCGTCATCCCACACCCGGCGCGGGGATTCTTCGCGATTGTATTCACCCTCAACCACTGGCAGATGCGCAATTTCCCGCCCGCCTTCCGTGCCAATCCCAACGTCCATGAACTCGGCCGTGACTTGGTCCGCCCGCCGATGCGCATAGCTCCGCCCGCCATGCGGATCAAACCGGTCCATCAATTGCCGCAATTCCCGCGCGTGTTCACGCGAGACCTTCTGGTTGCCCCCCTCCCAAATCGCGATCGACGGATGATTGCGGTAATAAATCAACAGGTCCCGAAAGGCCATCGCACGCAACGTCCACGCCGCGCCACGCGTGTCTGACTCCCCGTCCACTCCCGGTTGAATGGTGATCAAACCCAGTTGATCGGCGGCCTTGATGCTCGCCGGGCCGCCCGCGCAATGTCCCCAACGCACCAGATTGGCCCCCGCGTCTTTCATGAGTTGCAGCGAAAAATAATGCATCCAATCGGGATGCGCGGCGCCCAAGCCCGGCCATTCGTCCGTGGGTTTGTGACCCCAGCCGCGCAATTTCAAATGCTTGCCGTTCATGTAAAAGCCCGAGCCCGCTCCCCAACGCCATGAGCGAATCCCCAGGGGAATCTCACAGCGATCTACCTCTGCTCCGTTGGCGAAAATGGAACAAATCACGCGGTAGAGATTGGGGGATGCCGGCGCCCACAACCGGGGGTTCTGCATCACTCCGGAGAGCTTGAAGTCGCGCTGAGTATTCGGATTAACATCGCCGTATTGCCGCAGCCGCAACGCCGAGCGGCCGGCGGCATCGAAAAGTTCGACCCGGACCTCGATGCGCTGTTTCTGTCCCCGCCCGTTCACCACGGGCACTTCCACCGTCACAGTGGCCGCGTCGGAGACATGCTGCGCGTAAACGTACGGCCCCGTCGTTTGCAAAAAACTGTAAAGCGGGAGCGGAATGTGCAATGGGTCGGTCACGTGTAAATAAACATTCCGATAAATCCCCCCGTGCGCGGGATGCCAATGCGGATTGTTCCACGGAATCTGATCCGCTCGCAACTCTTCCAGGGCTTCCGGAATCGTGGCATTAAAGTGCGCGGACAATTCGGATAGTTTTCCGCCGCGGCGCGGCGCGCTGGGCATATCCCCGCCGCCTCGCTGCGCGGCGCGACTCGCCTCCACCGCCCCGTCCGCCGCCCACGGATCCTTCATGAATCGATTGTCACACATCACCGCCAGCACATTGGGCTGATCAAAACGAAGCAACGAAGTCAGATCGAAGCCAAAGGGTGTGAAGCCGGTTCTGCAGGTGCCGAGATACTCCCCATTCAGGTAAACTTCCGCGACCTGCCGCACGGCCTCGAATTCGATGAACACTTTCTTGCCGCGAAACGACTCCGGCACGGTGAAGGTTTTCCGATACCACGTCCGTCCGCCCCATTGGTTCTGTTCCCCCCGATGCCCGCTCAACGACCAGTCATCAAAAGTATCCTTGTCATTGTAGGTGTGCGGGGCAGATACCGTTTGCCAATTTGCGTCATTGAAATGGACTGCGCGCGCACCACTCACCTCGCCCCGGATGAATTTCCAATCCGGATTAAAGTTCAAGGTCTGCCGTTCGGCGATCGCATTACTGCAGTTCAACATCCAGCCACCCGCCACCACCGCCCCCGCTAGAAAAACGCCGCGCCACCTCCGCTGTAAAAACATAACGTCCCGCCACATGCCTAGCTCCCGCACAATTGATGATTCGTCTGGTCCACCCCGCCATATTGCGCCGGAACACCGGGCTGCGCCTACTGGACGTTCGTTCTAACCAGAACGTGCTAATCCGTGTTGCTGCGGTGCGATATCAAAATCGCGCCAGTGAAGTGGACCGGCATTCATGTAATCATGTCTCTCTCCGCAGGCGAAGCGGTCTCGGGCGACTCGCGGCAACATTTTACCGAAGGCGGGAAATATCAGGCTCCGTTCCCGCCGGGAAGGTTGCGTCCCCCTGGGCGCTCATCACTTTTCCTGCCTGGCCACCCATTGAATCCCTTGCGCCAGCAACTTCCGATAATTCCCGTTCTCGAATGCTGTGCGACCGTGCCCAAGTTGCAAATACATCACGCGCGACTTGCCTTGCGTTCGCGTCCACGCGAGCGGTTTGCCACTTTGGGGATGCGTGGTGGTGATGAGCGGTGTCACGTCCGCGCCCACGCGATAGCCCCAATAGATTTCATCGTGAATCAAAAAATCGCTCACCCCGGAAGTGATGGGATGATTCGTCGCCAGCACCACCACCGGGATGTCCACGTCATGTTGCCAGCCGACGGCTTCGGTGACGCGCCCGGACCGATTCGGGTCCGGCTCCTGATATCGTCCGCCGATGAGCTGTTCGTACTCCGGCCAGTTTTGATATGACACCAACGCGTGATGCAACACCACCAGGCCGATGCCTTGATCGAACAGCGCGCGGAATCGTGCCTTCTGCAACTCGGTGATGTTCTGGGGCATGTCGTAGAGCACCACCACGTCGTAGCGCAACAAGTCTTCGCGCTCGTAAACGGTGGCGTTGGTTTTCGCATGCTCGGCAGTCGTGAATTCGATGCCGCGATTGTCTTTGAACATCTGGAAGAACGGCTCTTTTTGAAAACCATGTCCGCCGGTGACCACGAGCACTTTGAGCTTCGCGGCCTCATCGGCGGCGAGGGAAGCCGGGAGCGACAGCAACATCAGCAACCCGGCGGCGAGCAAAAAGAGCGGTTTCATGATTCTGAAAAAACAGTTGTGCTTTATCGCATTAAATCCAATTCCTCCGCCTTGCCCGGTTCATTGAGGAATTGCACGCATGACGCCGGGCCAAGATCGGGATTTTCCCACTCGCGAATTGCCCACACGACTTTCTTCTCGGGCGTGACTTCGATCAATTGCACGATGCCCGGCCAGTCTGGCTTCTTTACTCCGGCGGTCCAGTTGCAAATCACCGTGTTGCCATTCGCCAGACGCACCGCCTGATGTATGCCGTTCAGTTTGATGTCGCCCAGATCCCCGCGTTTGACTTCCCAGACAATTTCATCCCGGGGACTGATCTCGCGCACGAAGCCATGCTGATTGCCGCTGACGAGCGTATTGCCGTTCTTTAATCGCACCGCATGCCACACCGACGGCGCATTCGTCGTGACCCAAATCTCGTTCCAGTCTTTGTCGTATTCGATGACCTTGCCGAGATTCATGTGGGCGATGAGGAACGTGCCCGCCTTGGTCATACGCACATTGCGGAATTGCCCATGAATGGACCGCGTATCCACCGGCTCTTTGGATTTCACGACCTGTTCCATTTCCATTTCGCCGGTCTTGAGATTGTAGAGAAACAATTTTGCCGGCAGCCCATTTTGCATGAACAACACCTTGTCCATTCCGATGGGTTGGGCGGAATGGCACTCGGCCCAAACGACCTTTCCGTTCTCGTTCGTGGCCAGCGGCGGACATTGATAATCGTAAAGTGTCTCCTTGCGGGAATTGATTTTGCGCCAGCCGGTTTTGTAGGCGAACACGATGTCACCGTTGGACAACCGGTGCATGTCGGAGTACTCGCTAAGATTCCCGTTCGCATCCTTGATGGGAATCTCGTAAGTCCAAACCACCTTGCCGCCCTGAATGAGAAACATCGTTTGATTGGTTTTGCGCGTGTCCCATTCGCCGCTGTAGAGGAAGTCGTGTTGCGCGAGCCCGTTCCCGGGCAACGCGGTCTGCCCAATTCCCACGACCACACTGGCGCCGTAGATCAGCACCAACGCACAGGCGCGAAGCACCATGCCAACCCGCCCACTGTAGCCGCCGACGTGAGGAGGCGGATTCTGTGGTATGAAGACTTCCGCCTCCTCACGTCGGCGGCTACGCGCCAAAATTCGCAGCACTGGTTTCATTTGAATTGAATGCTCCACGCCACTTCCCGGCTGTCCGGCGAAGTGAGTTTCACGCGAGCCAGAGCTCCATCCGCCGAATGAGACGTAATGACATCAGCGGCGGCAATGGTGATTTTTTCAAACTTCGCAACTCCACTTGCGATGCGCAGTTCATACGGATCGCCGCCCACCAATTTGCTCCGACCGCTCAGGGTTTTGGTCGCCGCGTCCCAGTTCTCCTTAATCACATCCACGATGCCCTGGGTCACATGGCGCGAGGTGCTGATAAGTTGCGGATGATTCACGCGCGGGCGCACGGCCAGCACCACACTGGATTCCGCCGGCAAGGTTAGTTGCAACCGGCCTTTGACGGATGGCAACAACTGGTTTCCCCAGTAATCGAACGCGACGTATTCCGCTTTGGCGTCGAGGCCGAGTTTTTCGAGCGGCACATCGAAACGTGCCGGCGCACTCTCCCAATTGAACAACCCCACGATGTCGCGTCCCGTCCCGTTCACCATCCAAATGCGCGGCAAATCGTGCTCGAACAAATCCACCGGACGCGCCACGGCATTGTGACTCGGCATCGTGCGTTGCAGAATCGCGAGACGCTCGGCAGGCAGACCGGGAATCCATTCGCTGCTCAAATTAAGCTGGCTACTCAACGCGACCCACGAGCAGATGAGTTGTGCGTGTTGCAACGGCATGCTGGCGCGCACGTAAACCGGGTCGGGATCATTCCACCAAATCCGGCCATGCAGAAAATAATGACGCGTGCCGAAAATCGGGCCGCGCAACAATGATTTCCATTCTGCCTTGTTGTCCGGACCGACGCGCATCGCGTCCACCAAGCCAAACGAGCCGCCATACGAACGCATGTTTTGCGGCGCGTTGCAGCCCAGAATGAAGACGTCATCGCCTGCCGCCTCCCGCACCAGCTTCAGGCCGCTGCGATAGATTTCGATGTTCGTCTGGTTCGGATCTTTGAACACCGCCTCGCCCAGATCATCCTCTTTGTAACCCGAGTTCACGTACAACTGCTTTGTCGCCGTGCCCGTCCAGAGGCCGTCAATCTTGATGTAATCAAAACCCCATTCGCGACAGATGCGACGCGTAATGTCGCGCACATGGGCGCGCGTGTCGGGATTCGTCAGATCAAAACAGGTGCCGCCCCACGGCGTATCGTAAGGTTTGCCATCCGGCGTTTTCGCAAACCAATCCAGGCGCTGATCAAAGAAGGGATCGCCCACCGTGCCGGCGAACGGCATGAACCAAATTCCGGGCACGAGGCCAAGCGATTTGATGTGATCCGCGGCAGCCTTCATGCCTTTCGGGTACGGCCCTTTGGGATCGTGCGAACGGAAATCTTTTTTCGGACTGCTCGGACTGGAGCGCTTCCAACCCATCTGCCATTTGTCGTCAATCTGCACCACGGAAAAACCGTACGGCGCGAGATGTTTGGCGCTGAACTCAGCCAGCTCGGCGATGCGCTTTTCATCCGAAGCGCCCCCGTGTGGCTGCGAATACCAGGTGCAATAACCGGTCGGCTGCGGTTTCAGGCGCACGGCATGAACCTGCGCCAGCGCGTCCGCCCATTGCTCCAAACCGAGTCGCGCGTCATCAAAATAACCAATCGCCAGCGTTTCCAGTTCTTCCGTTTTGCCGGGGGCCAGGCGTAGTTTGCCGTATTCGATCACCGCGTTCACGGTTACGGCGTCATTGTTCACTTTGCTGAACATCACCCCACTGCCGCGTTCGTGCGTCAGCCAGCCGAATACCACGCCGTTGCGCGTTTCCGGTTCCGCCACCGCGAGCCAGACATAGCTGCCCGGATTCTTGTCCGCTGCCAACAAGCCGCCCGTGCCGAGCGTCTTTAACTGGGCGGCGGGTTTGCCGAGGTTAACGCTCCCGGTGAGCGTCGTCAGTTTTGGCGTGATGGAAACGTTCCCCGTATCATTGCGCAGCGTGGCCCGCACCAACGCAAACGGCAGATTGGGAAACAAAATGACAACATCGCGACTGCCGTTTGCGTGCGTGATTTCAATCGCCGAGCCGGCGCCGAAGGTTTTGTCGGTCACGGTGGTGCGGCGCGCTGTGCCGCCGGTGCCGCTCAATGTCGCGCTCTGGAAAAAATCCTGTCCCGATACATTCGCCCGCAACGACAGGCGCGGCGGATTCTCCGTCCAGCGCGCGGTCAACAGTTCATTGGTAATGGTCACCTCGGCGGACTGCGCCAACCAAGGCGTCGCCACGAGACCTGCCAACAATAGCAATCGCGTCTTCATTTTTTGCGCATCAGGGTAATTGCAGCAGATAAAACCGCTGCGCCGCCGTGGGGTCAACTGGAACCGTAAAATTAAAATGACCCGCGGCATCCGTCACGTTCGTGGCCACGGGCGTCCAATTCCCGACGGGCAACGTCAGATTCGTCGCCGAAAGTACGAAGTAAACGCCGTTGGTCAGCGCCACGACTCCGGAGGCGGTGACATTTGTACCCGCCAATTCAGCCTGTTCGATTACCGGCGGCGGCGGTTGCGGCGGCGTAATTAAATTGAAGGCGAACCGATCCGCCGACAACGTGAACGCGCCCGCCGCCGGATTTCGCCCAACCACCGTTTGCCGGATCACATGCGGGCCGGAATGCGTCAGTGTTATCGGGGCAAATTCGACCTCTGGATAACCCGGCGTGGCGGCGTATTGGTCCAGTGCATTCGTCACCACCACTCCGTTCACCGTCTGGCTGAGAATGCCGCGATTGGGATGCGATTTGTACATCAGTTTGAGGCGATACGTTCCCGCCGGTAGCGCGGGAATGGTGTAATCAATGAAATCGCCAATCCCGTCCGACAGCAGCGCCTGCCATTCGCCATTGCTGGAGTTCACATCAAATTGCACGGCGGACGAAGCACCCTGCGGAACGAACGCGAGGTTCTCAGCCTCGAACGCATACGAGCTGACAAACGGCAGCACATCCAGCACGACAAAGGTGTGGTTCGCCGCTGTGGCGCTGACTCCCCCGACGGTCACCGCGTAATTTCCCGGCGGCGTGGCAGACGACGTCGTGACCCGCAACACGGAAGTCCCGGTCGCGTTGATCATGCCCGGCGTGAATGCCGCGTGCGCGCCGTACGGCAGTCCACTCGCGGACAACGTTACCGCGTCGGTGAAATTGCTGGTCGCCAACATACTGACGGACACGTCCGCCGCGCCTCCCGCCGTGACACTCCGGGGCTGCGGCGTGACTCCGAGCCAAAAGGTGTTCGACAAACTGCCAATCCACTCCGCCACCAATGCGACATTTTGAGTGTCCACCAGCGAACTCGCCAGCGGTGGCATCTGCCGATCGCCGCGCAGAGCGATCCGCGTGTGCAACATGGAATTGGTCAGCGCGAGCGGCACCACGACGCGATTGCTGGGATTGCCGAAATTATCCGTCAACGCTCCGTGGATCAGCCCCGCGAACGCGGTCGGCGTGGCGATGCGCGCGTCCCAGTTCGCCTGCTGCGCCGAGCCGCCGGGTTGATGACAATAGACGCAGTTCGCCGTGAGATACGAGCGCACCCGAAATTCGAGTGAGGCGGACGTATTCGTGGCGTGCGCCAGCGCCAGTAATCCGCCGGTATTCGTCACGGGAACGTCGAAATAACCGGCCTGACTCAAGGCCAGCAGTTGGTTTGTCACGCTTCCACCATAATCATAATCGCGGTTCAATTGCGCCGTGTTGAATCCCAGGCCGTGCCCGCCTTCGCTGGTGTGACACGCCTGACACTCCACCCAGCTCGGATAACGCCACACTTGCGTGCGCAAAATCCCACCGCCTTCGTGGATGACAAACGATTCATCCAGACCCGCCTCGGAAACCAGCGCGGCATTCGTGGTTGAATCACCCCAACGATAACTCACCCCGTACGTGCCCGCCGGATTCTTCACGAGCAACCGCGTCTCCAGCCGCTTCCGCGATGCGGGCATGCCATTGGTGAGTTCCAGTTCAAAATGTTTCACCCAAACCGTGCCAGTGGGAAACGACCAGTTTTCACTGCCGCGAAATCCAATCTTGAGATTCGGATTCGGCACGGAAAACCAGCGCGACTTGATGGCGTGGTCCGACCAGAACGGCACGTTGATGTCATACGGCACGATCCCCGCGTGCGGAGTTAGCGTGGTGAGATTGGCAAAGACACCCGCGTCTGCCAGCGTCGGCGGCAGCGGCGCGCCATTGGTGACGGAATTGTAAATGATGCGTTTGATTTGCGCGCTGGTCGCGTGGCCGGTCGTCAGGTGCGCCGCATATAACACGTCGCCATTCGCGGGATCTGTGCCGAACGCGGCGATGCGTTCGCCGCTGCCCGTGTTGAACAACAGATTGCTTTGCGTCAGCGCGCCGTTGTTCTGGCGCAAATACCAAATTTCACCCGTGGCGTATTCGGCATAGACGTAGGCGCCGTAAAGTTGCGACAGTCGCGCGCCCCGCGATACGGCGCCGCCAATAATGCACACCCGCCCCGCCGTGTGCGCGTAATCCAACAACGGCGGCACATGAACAAACGCTGCCGGCGTGGGATTGGTGCGTTGCAAAAATCCCTCCCAATAGTTCCAGCCGTAATTCGCTCCCTTGGTAATGAGATTCACTTCCTCGCGCACCGCCTGCCCCACGTCGGCGCAATACAATTCGCCCGTGACCGGATCAAATGTCAGCCGCCACGGATTGCGCAATCCCACCGCCCAAAATTCCGTGCGCACGGTCGGGCCGGGAATGGGCAAGCCATTGAACGTCGTCGCGCCCACGAACGGATTGTCCGGCGGCACGGCGTACTGGGTGGGAGGAACAATCGCCGGGTGCGGATGGGGCGTCAAACTGCCGGGGCGCTTGTCCACGTCCAGGCGCAGAACTCCGGCGAAGAAATCCTTGTTGATGCGCTGACTGTTTTGGAGCGAGTCATTGCCGCCGCCTTCATCCCCCAACGCCACGTAAAGATAACCGTCCGGTCCGAACTGAATGTCGCCGCCATTGTGATTCGCGCCTTCGTCGTACTGGGCAATCAGCCGCACTTCACTCGCCGCGTTGCCTTGATTCGGATTCGCCACCGAAGTTTGAAATCGCGCGATGATGTTGTGACGTCCGCCGGAGTTCACCGGACTCGTCGCCGGCCCCAGGTAGAACACATAAAAGTACCGATTCGTCGCGTAGCCCGGATGAAACGCCAGCCCCAGCAATCCTTGTTCGCCCGCCGTGCCGGTGTTCGCCGCCGTGCTAGTCACGCGGCTCGAGATGTCCATGAACAAGGTTTTGGTCGGTGCAGCCAGATTGGTGATGACCTGGATCGTGCCGTTTTTCTCGACAATAAAAATCCGGTTCGTTTCCCCGGGCGGCGCGGTGATGGCAATCGGATTGACGAATGTCAAATTCCCGAAAGCGTTGGTGGAGGTGTAACCCAATGTCGGTGGGGCGGTCGGCATGGTCAGACTGGTATTTGGGATCCGCTGCATCGGCTGCGCCCAGGAAAGCGACGGGCTGATCAGCAACAACCCCCCGATCCATGCAAGAGGCAGCCAAACACTTATTAAACTGACGCGGGAGGCAACGCGTTTGCGACCAGAAAAAAAGATCATGGGCTTAAGCTTTCGCGCTGGCTGGAGTTGGCAATTTGCCGCTCCGCCGGTCCACCCGCCCACGCTGACAAACCTCGGCGCCAAACCAGCGTAACGAACCGTGACCACTATCGAAACCGCGCCGATATTGCCGAGTGATTAAATCAAGGCGCGTCTGCGCTCGAATGCGCTCCGCCGCAGCCGAGGCACGACCGGAGTATTGAGAACGGGGTGAGGCATTAAACTGCGTCTTCATAATTTTTGTAGCCACAAGAGCGGTTGGGTGATGGCGATGTTGCGTTTCACTTCCGCATCCGTGGGATCGGGCGGGAGCTTGCGCCAGAGTTCGAGATACTTCGGCTCGCGAAACGTCAGTCCGGCAAACAACAAACTCGGTTGTCGCGCCGGCCAGCCGTCCCATGCCTGCACGTCTGGCGGACGCGGCCACGTGGATTTGTCCGCCAGATACGGATACAAAAACTCCATCGCCTTCTTGAGGCTGCGTCCATCCGGCAAAGTGAATTGCCACAAATCATCCTCCGGCGTGGCCGCGATCTGGGCGAGCGCCGTCAGGTTATCGAGTTGGAAAATCGAATACGCGTACGGCTTGGTCCGCCGCAACTCCTGCGGGAAGCTGCCGTCATTGGTCATCTGCACCGCGACGAACACCTCCTTGAAGCGCCGCCGACACTCCGCGAATTTTGCTTCGTCGCCGGTCAAGCGCGCGAAGCTCGCAATCTGCAACCAATACGCCACCGCATGATTGTTCTTCGTGTTCGCTTCGTCCTGCCCGTTCTTGCTGGTGATCATCCAATCAGAGTAATCGCGAAACCATTGTTTCACGCCCGCGAGCACTTCGGGCGGAAAGGCCTTTGATTTTGCCAGTTCATTCACGGCCAGCGGCACTTCAATCAAATGCAGCGTATCAATGATGCCGATGCCGCGCCCGGGCGTGATGCCGGGAATCGCCTGCGCGTAATTCAGACTCGGATTCATCCGCGTCGCCGGGTCCACGAAGAACACCCGCACCAACTCCGCCGCCTTGGCCGCGTACCGATCTTCATGCGTGATTTTGTAGGCGGCGCCCAAGGCTGCCACCGCATCGCGCAGTTCCAGCACACATTTTCGATGCGCGGTGAAATTGCCAGGATTCGACTGTCCATCGCGCTGCACGTACGGCAGGCCGTTGGTGGTGTTGGGATTCGGCCACCAATAATCGCCGTTGGAATAAAAATCGTGCGGCCCGCCTTCGCTCAACTTCGCGCGATACTTTGTGATGGTGATGGGCTGGAGTGACAGAGCGGCATTGGCCGCCTTGAGAATTCGCGCGCGGTCAATGGTCGCGACATCAATCCCAGATGCAGATGCACTGCTTTCCGCGCCCGCTCCAGGCGCAATCCCCGCCAGCAGCAAGCCGAGGACGAAACCAAGCTTCAATTGAACCGTGAACGTGGTCATGCAGAAAATCAGGACGTTGGCAGCGATGTTGGATTCAAGGTAACAAGTGTGGGCCGGGGCTGATATTGAACATTCGTTCACTCGTCATCCGCATCTCGCTGGCTGCCGGATTTCAACCACACCAGCCTCGCAGGGCTCACGCTGATTTCGCTTCCCAACTTGTAGGTTGACCCTTCAATTCCGCAGTCATAGAGTCGCCGCGTGAACTGGAACCAACCGCGAAATCGAATTTTCGATTTGGCGGCTACTTCCCACATTCGGGAATTGGTTACCGAGCATTAAGTTGTCAGCCCAATGAAAGGCCGCAGTTCTAACAAGTCCACACCCTCACAGCCAAAACTGCCATCCGAAGGAGATTTTGATCCTTACAACGGCTGCCTTGACGCTCAGTGCGCTTGGAGAAACTTCGGCGGCCTCGGTTTGGATTCCGCTTATCGTAAGTTCTGTGGAAACCCCTTCTATTATCAGGAGGACTTCATGTTCATGGGACCGGTTGCTTTCAGTTTCTATTTTTCCGTAATTGACCGTTATTTGCGAGAAGTCCGTCGTAATGATGAATTCGGAGATTGCGAAGCATGGATTCTCGGGAAAGCGATCGTCACACAAATGGAGACAGATGTGAATGACGAGTTGCTCGTGAGAATTGACGCACTCTGCAAATATGTTCGCGCTCACTTAACCCAGTATGCTGTTACACCCCGCGACCAAAAACGTATCGACAAAGCTTGGAGTTCGGTTGAAACCAAACTTACCAAGCAGAGGAAAAAAGGACTAACGAACGCTGTATCTAATCGCCGCCCTGCTGCGCACTGAACGGCGACCGGGCAAACGGGCCCACATCATTCGTCGTCAGCGGTCGCGCCCGAATGGGCGCACGCGAAATTTCATCCGCGCCAATATCGAGGGCGACATCCCGTGGCTGTCCGTCTTGATCCACGCGCACGAATTCAAATCGCAACCAGTTGCCGTACGCATCTGATGCCCCGCGACCGGCGTTTTGCGCCGGACTGCCAGACTGAAGGCGATAAATCCCGTCGGCATCCGGCGCCAGCAAAGGATCAATGGTTTGATATCCCGAGTCCGGCAAAGTTCCGGCCTCGCGCGCCTGCCAAACGATGTTGTTCATCCATGTTCCGGTGTAGGGTTGTCCACGACTTACGCTGACCGCCACGCCACCACCGTAAAACAGATTGTTTGCCACCACCGTATTCGACGAACCCAGCCCGCCGGAGCGCGCGCCCATTTGATAATGGGTGCGATTGTTGATGAAAGTATTGAACACCACCACATTGTCGTCGGGCCGGTCATGCGCGGTCAGCAATGCCCCCGCGTAGACATCCCCACCGCCGTTGCCCAGGTTCACGCCGATGGAATTCCCTTCGAGATAATTGCTGAAAATTTTATGGCAATCACCATAGACGCGAATCCCGCCCGAATTACGGATGTAGTTGCCGTAGTAAAAACAATCGTTGCCGTGGCGCTGACTGACTTCGCGAGAATCCAGCACGGTGTTGTAACGATACGTGTTGCCGGAGGATTTATTGGAAATCATCTCGTTCTCGCCGTTGCAGCGGACGAACAGATTGTATTCGATCAAACCGTTCCCGGTGGACAGGCTCAGGCCGCTCAGGCCGAAGCGAATCGTTTCCGCGCCATTTGCCCCCGCGCTGGTGAAGTCATGGAAATAGTTGTGATGAATCCAGACGCGCCGCGCCACCTGACCATCAGCGCCGCGCACGTCAATCATGTTGCCGACGGTGCTTTTGTCGCGGAATTCGTTGTGGTCAATTTCCGCGTCGTCGCCCGCCACCAGCAAGAAATTGCCCACGCCGGCACATTGAAATATGTTGCAGGTGAAACGAATGAAGTTGGCCCCGGACTGAATCGCCGCGCCGCCGGAACGATGCGTGAACTTGAAACCTTGAATGGTGACGTGAGCCGCTCCGGGATGCAGGTCGAAGCCGTGCGTACCGGAAATCTCCACGCCGCCAATCGTCGCCGCGCGAATCACAATGCGCTCCGCCGCCGTTCCCACGCACCGCACGTCAATGAAGTTCGTGGTGGCATAAACTCCGTTTGCCAAAACAATCTCATCGCCGGGTGCGGCCCGGTCGAGACGGTCCGCCAATTCGGGAAGCGAATTCACCCGATGCGTCATCGCTACGGCCGACCACGGCGGCATCAGCGCAACCGCGAAGAGCAAAAGTATTTTAAGAGCTTGGATCAAAATAAACTCTCTGCGACGGCTGGTAGGGCGCGTCACAGCGTGGGGGGCCTGGTTATCATGCCGCCGGACGTCGCGTGCGGCCTCGCGCGCCGACACAAACAG
>CAYXQJ010000029.1:25735-39751 GCA_964467455.1 uncultured Hyphomicrobiales bacterium
GTGCGCGCCGTCATCTGGCTGGCACAAAACGGCGCGCACGGAGTGACGCGCCCTACCTTTCCCCAACATTTCGTCACGCGCATTGATCCATCCGCATCGATCTAAGACGCGCCACAGCATGGGTGTAATTGTTCTCATCCCGCCAGAATTCTATTGCGCCATCGTCCGCAGCAACACCAATCGTGGCTGCATGATTTCGCTCGCGCGATTTTCGGTGGTGGTCAGCGCGATGGTGAATGGCCCCGGTGGAAGCGTGACGCGACCGAGCGCCGTTGTTTGAACCGCGCCCGGCTTTACGGTGCCTTTCAATGTTTGAGCGCCGATGACCAGTTGGAATGTCGCACCCGCCGCCGCGCTTTCCGCGTCGTAAACCAGCTCCACTTCATACTCCGCCGCTTCATTCAAGCGCACGGGCCACACGATGGATTGATCGGATTTCATCCAGCCAGTCACGTGGGCATCCCGCACTTTGCCCGCACCGAAGCGCAGACCCTTGCCCCGCAATTCCGCGTCGAACACGCGCAACGTTTCGCGGCCATACTCCGGCTGCAACAACCGCGTCGCCTCCGTCACCATGTCACCCATGACTTCCAGCGTGATGACAGAATTCGCTTTATCTCGCGCGCTCCGGGGCAGGCCTTCAATCACCACATCGGAATCATTCAAGGCCCGCGCGCGGAGCTTGTAACCAATCGTATCCCCGGAATCCGCCAGCAAGCGCGGCGAGCGCACTCGCGACTTTAATCCGCCCACGACGAGCTTCCGATCACTCGGCCAATCGAAAACGTGCAGATAAAGCCGGTTGCCTTTTCGCGTGGATTCGCCCCACGTCTGCACCGCGAGCGGGGTGCGATCGCAGCCTTGAATGGATTCGCCGTTGACCTGCCACCACTTGGCCAGCCCTGCAAGAATCGCTTCGTCTTTCGGATCAATTCGGCCGTCGCCCATCGGTCCGATGTTCATCAAGGTGTTGCCGCCGCGCGCCACCGCCTTCGCCAGCATCTGAATGAAATGCGCGACGGATTTGTGCGAGTGGTCAAACTTGCTCCAGCCGTAGGATTCGTTGGTCGTGGGAATCGCCTCCCAATCTCCAGCGCGCGGCGGAAATTCCGCGGGCCGATCAGCAGTGGAGGCATAATCGCCCAGCGAGCGCACGATCCGGCTGTTGATGACCGCGCGCGGACTGGCGGTGCGGACGGCTTGCAGAATGCGCAAGTTTTCCGACTCCGGCAGTTTGTGCGCCGTATCGAACCAGAAAATATCCGGGTCATACATTCGGACCAGTTCCTGCAACTGCGGAATGGCTTTTTCGTCCACGTATTTTCGCGCTTTGGGCAGAAACTCCGGCGTGGTTTCCCACCAGTTGCGCGTGCCGATCAAGGTGTCGCCGCCGGGATTCTGGTAATCCCAGTCATTGCCCGGTCCGTTGGCCTCGCCCCAATCAAACGCCTGCGAATAATAAAAACCAAACTTCACGCCCTGTTTCAGACATGCTGCGCGTAACTCCGCCATCGGATCGCGCTGAAACGGGGTGCAGTTCGCAATGTTGTAATCACTCACCCGCGACGGCCACATCGCGAAGCCGTCATGATGTTTCGCGGTGATGATGAAGTAACCCATGCCCGCCGCCTGGGCGGTGCGAATCCATTCGTCCGCGTTGAAATTGGTGGGATTAAAGATGCCGGCAACTTCTTTGCGGTACTCGGGAATCGGAATTTTCAACACGCGCTGGATGTGTTCCGCGTAGGTGCCGCCCTTGCGCCCCTGGTATTCGTTGCCGAGCGCGGAATAAACGCCCCAATGCACAAACATCCCAAACCGCGCCTCGCGCCACCAAGCCATCCGTTCGTCATGCGACAACATGGACTCCCGCCACCACGCTAGTTCGGGACTGTCTTTCGGTGGAACGGTGAACGGCTGCGCCCAAAGTGAATCGGCGACAACGATCAGCCCAACGCCAATCAGGCGGCGCAGAAACCAGGGAGATTGCATGACCGACTTTAACGCGCCGGCCCCGGGCGCGGCCAGTTGAACAAACGTTCACCGGCGGCGCGAGATGTCGCCCTTCCCGGCGACTTGATGGGAGGATAAACGCTGCAGCGCGGAGCCCGCTGGCTGGCGATGGCCTTACCTTACTTCAATGGCCGTCCGCCCGGCCGGGGTTGGCCCAAAATTCGTTGGCAGAAATCATGTTGGTATAAAGTCGCTCGGCGTCCCGAAATTTCATGAACACGGTCCGCCCGTCCAATCCGCCGACGACGCAGCCCGTGAGATGACGCCGGTGCGGTCCTTGCACCGAATTGGCCAGATACGGATAATTCGCGCCATCGTTGTACGCGCCCGCGTCATAAGTGCCGTTGGCATTGCGATCACCGGGCTCCCAGAACAAGTACGCGGTGGCAATGCGGAACTGCCCGATCTTGTAACTGCGGTCGCCCAGGTCGCCATAACCATTGACTGCCCCGTTCATCACATAAGTGGAAAGTTGATTGGCCCGTTGTGCCCAGGAGGATTGCGGGGCGGCCGGTTGATCCAGCGGACACCAATACGTGCCCATCGTTTTCAGGTAAGGCCAGAGCAGACCGTTGGCGTAGTGCGTGACCGCGAGATTCTCCGGCAAGGCCGGAATCGGCCGCGGCGGCGCGCCAAACACGGGTGCGTACAACCAACCGGCGTGGGCGTTGCCCCAATTCGGATGCGGCAGATAATCCTGGAAATCCCCGGCATACAGGTGGCCGGCCTGCACCAGTTGCCGCAAATTGTTCAGACACTTCGCGCGACTGGCAGATTGTTTCGCTTTGGCCAGTGCCGGCAACAACAGCGCCGCCAGAATGGCGATGATGGCAATCACCACCAACAACTCGATCAACGTGAAAGCCACTTTGGCGGCCTCGCTCTTTTTCATGTTCATATCCAAACGTTCGGTTGGCCGGGGGCGGCGGAACACCGTCCGCCGCCTCCGCACCAACCTTTGACCCACCGAAGACGTTGCCAGTTTCCGCCCTTGGCCCGGAACCGGCGTAAGGGAATGACCCGCCCGCCTCACGGCAACAGCAGGCGGAAATACTTTTGCGCTTCCGTGGGAGTGAACTGATACGGCGGGGCCGCGGTGTTCGTCGTCCACGGACCGGTCACGGCATTCGCTTCGAGCAACGTGCCAAACGGCCAGTTCACCACAAGATCCGTTCCGGCCGCTTCGATGGTCAGCTCCGGCCGGTCCAGCACGCTCGTAATCGAGACGATGGAACTGGTGACACTGCCAAAGGAATTTCCGACCACCACGTCGTAATCGCCCAGGTCGGCGGCGCTGGCAGCGGATTGGAAATAAACCGCGTTGGTCGCACCGGTAAGCTCCTGACCATCGCGCCGCCATTGGTAGGTCAACACCGGCACGCCCGCCGCGTTCAGGCCGGTAATACTGAATGGCGCGCCGTTGTAAATGGTGGCCGGCCCTTGCGGCGAAACGGTGATGACTGGTTTGTCTGTGATGATGATGCCCGCCAGTCCGCCGCGCGCCCCGCCGCTGTCGCCAATGGTGCCCCGCAATTGAATCGCGTCGTCAAACAGCGGCGCACTCAAACTGCTCACACCGGTCAATTCGCCCGCCGGAAAACGCTCCGCACTGTAAGTCAAGGTTTGCGTTCCGTTGGTGAGGTTCACTGGCAGCAGCGCAATGCCGTGATCGGTGGCCCCGACGGTTTCCACGACGTATGCCCCAAAGAGCGTCGTCAACCCGGTGATGGTCACCACGCTGCCGGGCGATCCATCGTCCAGGTAGCCGAAGGTGACTTCGCCTTCCCCGGCGGGCAACGCGGGGCCTTGGCGCCAGGTGTTTTTGGCCGACCACGAAACGGTCAACGCGCCAACATTCTCAACCCCCGCGGCTCCGAGTGGAAGATTCGCCCATTCCGCCGTATCCAAACCGAACGCCGGCGCAGTCGCGCCAATGCCCAGGTCATCTTGAAAATTAAGTCCCACCGCAGTACCGGCAGGCAGCGTCACGGTCAAATGGCCAACTGTACTCAGCGCGCCGCCGAGGAAATTGGTGACGCCGCAGGTGTAATCACCCGTGTCGCCCACTGCGAGCCCGGTCAGCGCCAACACAGCATTCGTTTGATCGGCGAGCGGCGCCCCGTCCTTGTGCCACTGATACGCGAACGGCGTGGTGCCCGCCGCCGTCACGCTGAACGTCGCGGTGCCCCCGGCGCGACGCGACAATGTTGCCGGAGTGACTACTGCCCCGCTCACCGGCTGCTCCGCCAGTACGGTGATGCTCACGGGCGCGCTGGTCACGCTGCCAAACGAATTGGTAATAACCACGTCATAGTCGCCCGAGTCGGCAATCGTGAGATTGGGTTTCGCCAAAGCGCTGGCATTGGCGCCGGTCAGCGCCTCGCCATCCAGCCTCCATTGGTAGGCCAGTTCCGGCCCCAAGGCCACCACGGAGAGGTGCAGCGTCTCACCGACGTAAACGTTGCCGGGCGCTTGCGGCGCGGTGCGAATGAACGGTTTCTCAATGTTGGGAATGAATTGCACCGCGTTGATGGCCGCGCGCAATTGGGAGGGCGAACTGTGTTCCTCGGAGCGCAACACCAACCGGTCGCTCGATAGATTCGTGAAGACGATGAAATTGCCCGGCGCGGCCGCACCAATGGAATCCGCCGTCAGCGGCACTTGCGTGAACGTGTCGGTGAAATTGGCGGAGTCATTCACAAACACCCGCGGATTCAAATCCGCCCCCACCTCCGCGGGGGGATCGTTCAAGTCATTCACCGCCTGCAACCAATACTCCGCAATCCGGCCATCAGAACCCGAGCCGTCGGTATAAACCACCACCGTGTAGCTGGTCACCTCAAACGAATTCATCCAGCCGGCCAGTCCGGCGGCGAATACGTTCGGTTTGTTTTCATTCCACCAGAATTGATACGGATTCTCGGGGGTCCAGTTGGCCTGGCCGGTCGAATCGAGATAGCCGTACATCAGCCGTCCATTTGGCGTGGTCGTGGCCGCGCCATTGTTCCACGCGTTGTTGGAATCCCATGTCAGCGTCACCCCCGTGTCCGCGCCGGTGTCATCGGGTAACGCTACCGTCTGCCCCCAACGCCCGAGATTGTTCCAGTGTGACTGTTCATAGCCGGGCGCGCCGGCTTCGTCTCCCGCCGCTAATGGCGATGGCGAACTTTGCGCCCCGCCACTGTTGTTGTTGAGAAAGTTTGCGCCAATGGACGCGGCGTAAGCCGGGCCGGAAAATTTTAGGACCAGCACCGCCGCGACGGCGGCCCAGATCCGGGGGTTAAAAAAGATGGGTCGAGATTTCATAGGATGTGATTGGGTTGAATGGAATGGGTGGTTGATTTGGGATAGGGTTGAACGAGCGGACGGAGAATTTCATTTCCCGCCCGCCCGCTGCTGGCTTACCGACGACGACGCCGGGCCGCCAGTGCGGCGAGTCCGGCTAGTCCCGCGAAACTCAGGATGCCCGGTTCGGGCACCACCGCCACGATCTGCACCCCATTGAGCACAGTGCGAAACGCGCCGTCCCAGCCAAAGTCCTCCGTGCGCAACACGAATTCATTCGCTGTCAGGCCGGTGAACACGATGTAGTTGCCGTCGCCCGGCGTGGCCGGGGAATTTGCCGTCAGCGGCACTTGTTGGTACGTCCCTGCAAAATTGGCGGTGTCCCGCAGAAATACCCGCGGCGTCAGATCCGCCCCCAACGCCGAAGGTGGATTCTCGCCCTCACTGGTTACACTTTGCAGCCAATACTCACTGATGCGCCCAAGGTCCGTGTCGCCGTCGGCATAAATCACCACGTTGTAACTCACCCCGCCGGCGGCGGCCAGCCACGCGCTCAGCCCGTCGAGATACACGTTCGGCTTGTTTTCGTTCCACCAAAATTGATAGGGATTCTCCGGCACCCAATTCGCCTGCCCTGTGGAGTCCAGGTACCCGTGCATCAATTTGTGATCGGCTGTTTCCGCGCCCGCCCCGCTGTTCCAGGTATTGTTGGCGTCCCAACTGGCAGTCACGCCGGACGCACTGCCCAGATGATCCATCAATCCCACGGATTGGCCCCACCGGCCGAGATTGTTCCAATGGGCTTGCGCGAAGCCGCCGACCCCGGCGACCTCCGCACTGCCGAGCGAGTCGGAGTTGTCGTTTTGAATGCCGCCATCATCGCTGGCGACAAAATTTAATCCCAGCGAGCCGGCGGCCGCCCCGTTGGCGAGCGCACCAAATAACATGGCGCATACCGCACCACGCAGCGTTGGCAAGAAGGGAATCCGGAGGAATCGAAGTTGATTGGGAGATAACATAGGATTGGTTGGTTCAGGTTTTGGGTTGCATCGAAACTGAGGCGAACCTAGCAACCCACCAACAACCGCCTAGCTCCCCGAAAGGGTAGTTCGTTTCCTGGCGCAAAATGAACCGGGGTCGGAAGTCGTTCGTGCGAGCAGGCGGAAGCAACTCCGAAACAACGGAATCCACGGCCAGAATCTGAGTGGTCGTGGCGCGGCTTTCCGGATCAAATGCCGCCGCCCGGCCGGAATTTAAGCGCGGCTTCCGTCCGCGAATGGACATGAAGCTTCTGGTAAATGTGCTTCAAGTGCCAGCGCACCGCCTCGGTGGAGACTCCCAGGCGATCCGCGATCTCTTTGTTGGCATAACCGAGCGATACGAATTCCAGCACCTCCCGTTCGCGTTGCGAAAGTTGCTCGACTTCATCCGCCGCCGCCGGTTGATTTTGGAAGTGGCCGATGACCTTGCGCGCAATTTCGCCGCTCATCGGCGCGCCCCCCGTTTGCACGTCCCGGATCGCGTCCAGCACCTGGCCGGCCGCCGCACGTTTCAATAGATAGCCGGAAGCCCCGGCCCGCAAGGCGCGGAAGATTCGTTCCGGATCCTCGTACACCGTCACCATGATGACCTGCACTGTCGGCAGCAGCTTTTTAAGTTGCGCCACGCAGGCAATCCCGGACAAACCCGGAAGTTGAATGTCCATCAGCACCACGTCCGGTTCGTGCCGGGGCAATTCCCGCAACGCTTCCTCCGCCGTATCACAGACAAAAACACACCGACACTCGGCGGAAAGGTTGATGATGGTTTCCAATCCTTCCCGCGTGTGCTTGCTGTCCTCCACGATGGCAACTTTGGTCATGATGTAATTCGCTCCAATGGCAGGGTGAATTCCACGGTAGTTCCCGCGCCGGGCTGACTGTGAATGGTGCAATCCCCGCCGAGTTGCGCCAGGCGTTGTCGCATTCCGGTCAGGCCATCCCGCCCCGTCCCGCCCGTCACCCCATCCATACCGCGACCGTTATCGGCGAGACTGATCTTCAACGCAGCCGCCGTTACGATGATGGCCAACCGCACTTCCGTCGCGCGGGAATGGCGGACGATATTGTTCAACGCCTCTTTGAACGCCAGAAACACTCCGTGACGCGAGCGCGCATCCAGCGGATGGGCCGGAATGGATTTCGCCACCTGCAACCGGCAGGTGATTCCCGCCAGATTCAAAAACCGTTGCGCAAACAAGGAATAATAACTCGCCAGGTCCGCCACGGAATCGTAGCGCGGATTGACGGCCCACACGATTTCATCCAACCCGGTGACAAGCGATTCGGAAAGTGTCATGAGTTGCTCCAGATATCCGGCCCGTTTCTCGGCGGCCACAGCGGGATTTTTCGCCAACGCGCCCAGAATTCCAACCTCCGTCAATCCGGCGCCGAGTTCATCGTGCAAGTCCTGGGCGACCCGCGTCCGTTCCTGTTCCATGGCGCGTGATTGCTCCGCGCGTTGCCGGGTTTCGATTTCGCGTCCGAGTTCCGCCGTGCGTTGTTCCACCTGCCGCCGCAACTGCGTGATCCATGCCAGCGCCAGCCCGAGACAGCCGACCAATAACACGCCCACCGTCATCGTATGCCGCACCGTCCACCACGGCCCACGCTCCAACACCAGCACGTCTCCGGGCCGGATGAGCAACAACTCAAAGGCGTCCAGGCTGTGGTCCGAACGTCCCGTGGGCGCGCTCACAAACACGCCCGTCACCTGCAGCCGGCTGCCGCGAATCAGCTTGGGCAACGTCCCCGCCTCGGACCGTAACCGGGCCAGAAAATGATGCACCCCGGCCTGCAACTCCAACACGCGCTCGCGTTCCCGCACCACGTCGCTCAACAACCGCGCCTCCATCCGCACATGGGTCGCGTCCCGCCCGCGTTCCATCAAGTTTTCGACGGACACCAAAACCGGCGGTGGCAAGGGCGCGGCTCCCGTCCGGCGCGCCTGCGCTTCCACCACCACCAGCGACGGTCCGCCCAGCCGGGGAAACCCCACCGCCTCCACCAAATCCCCCGCTTGAAACGCCAGCGGTTCATTGGCCTGCAGGCGAAAACCATTGGTGCCGTCCAGCAGAAAACCTTCGCGACCGTCGGCAAACAAAATTTGCCCGGCCAGCTTGACCCGTTTCAACCCGCTGGCCTGCGACGTGAACAACAACAGGTCCGTGGCCCGTACCGTCGGTCGCAAAAACGGATCGGGCGGCATCAGTTCATCCACACCCAATACCGCGTTACCCAGAAAAAACTCGCCGCCCTTGACCAGACCCGTGGTCCAATCCCAATTCGCCGTGAACACTCCGCGCAGCCGGACGATACTGCCCGTCAGTTGCGCCGGTGGCAGCAGCAGACGCGGCAACGGATAATACTCATGACTGTTGATCCGCACCCGACCGTCGCGGGTAAGCAGATGAATTTCCGTCGCCGTTACCGCCGTGATCACGCCTTCCAGTTCCACCCATTCGGCATCCAGACTCCCATTCATCAACTGTTCCCACGTGGGCTGGATCGGTTCCGGGACGGGCGCACTGCCGAATCCCACTCCTCGCGCCGCGCGAATGACCGGGGAAAAATCCCCGGGATCCGTTCGCCCTTCGATCTCCCAAAGCTCCTCCGGGCGTGGTTGTCGCACCCAATCGGGCGACTCGTAATGCACGAACACGCCCCCGGTCTCATCCTGCAACACGAGCGAGACCGGCGTGGTCATTGTCACCACCCCGCGCACCCGGGCTTGATACGGCTGACGCGCCTGAGGCGGCGACAAACTGCGAATTTGCTTGGCGGTGGTCAGCAAGTCCGTTGGGGCGAACGCTTGCGGCTCTTCCAGCAGTTCCACTTGCTCCTCCCGGACGACCACCAGCCGCGCCACCCGCTCCTGCTCCGGGGAATTGATAGCTTCACCAATGCCGGTCACGCGCACCCGTTGCCGCAACCAAGTCGCCGCTCGCTCCGGCGCCGCATCCATCACGGTCACCGGAAGCCGTATGCCGCGGTCGCTCATCTCCAATTCCAGCCGCCCTTCCCGCGCCGCCGCAAACGTCACCAGCCCCTCGAACGCCATCCAATGCGGAGTCCCCCCGCCGGCCAAAACCTGCGGCAGGCCGCGCGTCACCGGCGCGAGCGGTTCGTGTTCCGTCACCCAACTCTTGACCGCCGTCTCCGGTCCCCCGATAAACACCCGCCCGCCATCGTCCGAACTCAAGTGAAAAGTATAAAGTCCCGCCGTCGTGATTTGGATAAATCCGCGAAAGCTCAAACCCGCCTCCTCGTCCCGCGTCCGTCGGCCCACGTCGAAAGTTTCCGTCACTCCGCGCGCCACCGGCGTGAGCACGTCGAACTCCGGCAGCCGCCCCCAGCGTTCTCCCTCGTAAGCCGCGTAATCCAGTCCGGATTGCAATCCCTCCGGCGTGTTCCGCCACAACATGTCCTTCGCGACTTCCTGGCGGGCCAGTCCCGGCCCTTCGAATTCCAAGCGTACCGACGCACCCTCAACTCCATTGAACCAATCCAGCCGGAGCGGTTGTTTTCCGGCCTCAAGATATACCTGACCGGAGCGGACCAACGGCGGATGCCGCCCATCCACATCCACGACCGGAGCGGTTCCCAGTTGCAGGGCAAATCGCCCCCGCGTCACTGCACCGTGCCGGCCCGTCACCATCAGCCGGTTACCCGCGCGCAACTCTGGCGGCAACGTTGGCAGTTCCAACAGAACCGTCGCGCTTTCATCTTGCAAAGCCACGATCCCAGGCTCGACCGCCAGCGCACAAACCGTCCCTTCCAGTTGAAATGAAGCGATGAGGCGGCCCGGCTCGGAAACCGCAGCCCGCAACTCGGCCAAGGACCGAACGCGGTGGCGTCCGTTGCCCCCAGTTCACCCGCTCCTGCCAACGCGATGGCGAAGCCGACAGAGCCCCAAATGCGACGAACAGGTTTCACAGGCAATTGCGGCCTCCCGCATAACACGAATCTCCGGGCAAAACAATCCACGTTTCCGGGCGCTGGCCACACATTTGCCCACCTTCCCCCCTGCGACTATAGACCGCGCCCACGATAGAAGCGGAACGGATGATTCGTCGCGTCCGGGTCCACGAAGTCGAAGAAATTTCCCACCGGCGCGTTCGTGAACACCGGCGTCCACGTGGACAGATTCGTCGAGGCTTCCACCACGTAGTTGATTCCGTCGCTGCCTTGAACGAGCAGACGCATCATGCCGTCAGGCAATACTTGCGGCGCCAACAACTGCGGCGCCAATGGCGGGGCCAACGACGTGATTTCGATGAAACAAATTTTGTTGTTGCTCGCGCCGGTGGCGTTGCCCACGGTCAATCGCCCATCAGCAACGGTTACGATACCGATGCCTTCCACCCACCGTGCGGCACTCACCGGCACACCGCTGACGATCAACACTCCTTCAACATCCATTTGAAAACTACTGTCCGTGGCGGTGGCGTCGCCGGAAGCGATGCGCACTTGATACGTGCCGTTCGGGATGGCGATTTCCCAAGTGGTGGCGCCGCCCGGTTTTTGCAGATGATTGAATGTGTCGTAACGGAGATCGTAGGAATTGGCCGAGTTCCGATACCGGCTGAATGCGGTGTTGTCCACGTTCCAGCCGTAACTGAACCCGTTGCCGCGGTCGGCAAACACGTAACCGAAGTCCGGCAGATACCCCGCAACGAGCGGCGAGGTGTTGGTCTGGAAATTCACTTTGACGGTGAACGCATTCGAGCCGAGCGGCGCGAGAATGACAACGTTCACCGGCGCGGACGTGCCGGATGCGCCCAAATGATCCGTGGCCGTGGCGCGCACCGCGAATGTTCCCGCCGGCGTGTTCGGCCAAGTAAAATTAAACGGCGGCGCCGCACCCTGCCCCAGCTTGGTGATTTCGCGAAGATACGAAACGTTCGTGACGCTGTTGAGATCATCCGCAACGCTGACGGCGAATGGAATGTTGGCCCCGTAGGGAAACACCGCGCCATTCGTCGGTGAAGTGATGGCGACGGTGGGTGGCTGATTTACGGCGGGCACCACCAGCACATTATCGAAGGTGGACGTGTTCAGCGCGGCATTGTTATGCGCGGTGACAGCCAGCCCGACGTGAACCGTTGCGGCCATCGAAATCGTGGCGCTGCCGACTTGCGTCCAATTGATTCCGTTGGAGGAAACCAACCCAGTGAAGCTGTCGCCGGAGCGCACCAGACGCACCCAATACGGAGTGCTGACCGCTGGTCCGCCCGTGTTGCTGCTGCTGCCGCCGGTGGTGGTGCGGCGTTGCAACGCGGCGCCGTTCGCAGCGGAAATCAACATGAACGCGTGCGGCGAACTGTTGGCCAGCGTTTCGCGGAACATCACGCCGGCTTTAGCCCACGGATGGGTGTCTTGCAGTGAACTGACGCGCGCCGTGATCTGGCCGTCACCCGTCAGCATCAAATACGTGAAATGACCGCCGTCCGCCGCGCCCCAAATATCACCCCCGCTGGCGGTCACGCTGAACACGCCGTCAGCAAACGTCCCATCGCCCGGCAAACCCACGCTGCCGATGTCCGTGTGTTCCCATGGCGGTGGCAAATCCGTTGGCAACGGCGGCAATGCGTTGATCCACGCCGCGATCACGGCCATCGCTTCTTCATCAATCGAGTTTTTCGCGAGGGGCGGCATTTTGATTGTGCTCAGACTGTTGTCGCGCTGATACAGCACCGAGGCCGCCAGATTCGTCGGCACGACAATTTTCGCGCCGGGAATCCCGAGATGATTCAAGGCCGGACCGCCCACGATGCCGGCGTTGGTCAATGGCGTGTCAAAGCGCGCGTCGAATAATGCGTTCACGCCGCCGTTGGGGCGATGACAATGCGCGCAGTTCGCATCCAAATAAGACCGCACGCGCAATTCGAGCGAGGCGTTCGCATCGTTCACGGGAACGACTTTGGGATGATCAGGTATGGCGGCTTCGTTCAGCGGCGCCGCGAACAGGTTGATGTGATTCAGCGCGCGGATTTGGTTGTCCGACACGCCGGTTTCCGAATAGTTGAAGTCGCCGTTGAGCTGGCGTGTGTTGACCCCAAGCACGCCGCCGGACGGAATGGTGTGGCACGTCAAACAATCTTGCCGCCCAGGATACGACCAGAGTTGCGTGCGAATGCCGGTGGGCGTGGTGATGAACACATTTTCGTTGGTCAATGTATTGACCAGATCCGCATCGCTATAGTCGGGCCGCCATTTGTAACTCGCGCCATAAACCAAGCCGTTGGTGTCGCGCACGAGCAACCGGGTTTCGAGGCGCTGCCGCAGGGCGGGATTGGTGTCGTTGACGGAAAGCTCGAAGTGTTTCACAAACACCGAACCGCCGGGAAACGTCCAGTTGCCCGTGGGCGCGAAGGTGACAAATGTGTTGGTCGGAATGCCCATCCAGCGTGTCTTGTGCGCCGCGTCCGACCAAAGCGGCGAGTTCACTTCGTACGGAATCAAGCCCGGATGCGGTGCGAGGGTGGCGAGATCGGTGAACGCGCCGGTTTCCGACAACAACGTGGGCAACGGCCGGCTGGCGGGCGGCGCGCCCTTGGACAATTTGTAAATGCGGCCGCCAATGCTGCTCATCTGGCACAGGTAAATTTCATCCTTCGCATCGAGGCCAAACGAAGACAGGCCGGTGTAATCCGAGCCGGAGTTGGGGCCGTCGCCCTTGGGCAAAATACCGATGGCAACCTTGGTTGCGGGCGTGGCGGATTCGTCCATCACCCAGACGGTGCGCGAGACATTGTCGCCAAAAATGTAGCGTCCGCCCAGTTCGGCGGCGAACTCACTGCCCCGATAGACGTGCCCGCCAATTATCGCGCGGCCATCCGTGTGCGGATAATCGAGAATCGGCGGCTTGCTGACGCCAAGGTGATTGACCGGCATGGTGCCGACAAATCCTTCGACATGATTCCACTGAAAATTGAGGCCGGATTCGCCCGGCTCCATGCGACTGATCTCTTCGCGTGCGCCCTGCCCGACGTCGCCGATGTAAATGCGCCCGGTTGGCGGATCAATTGTCATCCGATGCGGACTGCGCAAGCCGAGACAGAAGAATTCTTCGAGCACATTGGGCTGGCCGACGAACGGATTGTCGCTGGGAATATAATAGTTCGCCGTGAATCCAAGATTCGGCTGGCGCGGCGGCGGGTGACTGATGACTCCCCCGCGCATGTCCACATCGATGCGGAACACGCCGGAGAACAGTTTGTTTGTGATGACCTGGGTATTCGCGGTGTTGGCATCGTCGCCATCGGTCCAGTAGAGGAATCCGTTCTCCGGATGAAAAAACAACCCGCCGCCGTTGTGCCAGGTGTCGTTGCCGGTTTGATCCACGAACACAACTTCGGTGTTGGTCGTCGTGGTGCCGGCGGCGGTTAACGTGAAGCGCGACAGGCGGTCGTGATATTTATTGGCCACAGTATGGGGCGGCCGCGTGGTGGGACTGCCGATAACTGTGCCCGGCGCGACCCAGGTGTAATAGGCGAACAGGTAGCGATTCGTCGCGAATCCGGGATGAAAGGCGAGATTCAACAAACCCGAATCATCCCAACCCTGACATTGATAACTCAAGTCGAGCACCAGCCATTTTTCCGTGGTGTCCGCATTGGTGGGAAAAAACCAGACGCGCCCCTCGCGTTCCCAAACACAGTTCAGATTCGTGCCGGGC
>CAYXQJ010000030.1:0-38344 GCA_964467455.1 uncultured Hyphomicrobiales bacterium
AATCTATTGCTTAGATCTTTTCCTTGGATGACCTAGTTTGTAAGAAACAGTTCAGTTTGTTCTACTTCGGAATAGGGCAGGCGTTCTAACGTTCAGACACTCTTAACTGATGTCTGCCCAAACAAGAAAAGAGCGGCCCTCTTTCAAGAACCGCTCTCTCTATAAATCTAACTTTCTATTCTAGCCCTCTAGCCCTCTAGCTATCTATTCTAGCTGACTAGCACACTAGCACACTAGCACACTAGCATACTAACACACTAGCACACTAGTAACGGTAATACTCCGGCTTATACGGCCCCTTCACATCCACGCCGATGTACTTGGCTTGGTCCTTGGTGAGGACGTCGAGTTCCACGCCGATCTTCTTGAGATGGAGGCGGGCGACCTTTTCATCGAGGTGCTTGGGAAGGACGTAGACCTTGTTCTCGTAGTTCTTGGTGTTGAGCCAGAGCTCGAGCTGGGCAAGCGTTTGGTTGGTGAACGAGTTGCTCATCACGAAGGATGGGTGACCCATGGCGCAACCGAGATTTACCAGGCGACCTTCAGCAAGGACGATGATGTCCCTGCCCTTGATGGTGTACTTGTCCACTTGCGGCTTGATCTCGACCTTGCTCTTGCCGTGGTTCTTGTTCAACCAAGCCATGTCGATCTCGTTGTCGAAGTGGCCGATGTTGCAGACAATGGCCTTGTCCTTCATGTGGACGAAGTGTTCGCCGGTAACAACGTCGCGGTTGCCCGTCGCAGTAACGACGATGTCGGCTTCCTTGACGGCGTCCTTCATCTTCTTCACTTCATAACCGTCCATTGCTGCTTGCAATGCGCAGATCGGATCGATCTCCGTGACGATCACACGGACACCGGCACCACGCAGTGAAGCGGCAGAACCTTTGCCGACGTCGCCATAACCGGCAACAACGGCAACCTTGCCGGCCATCATGATGTCGGTAGCACGACGGATCGCGTCAACCAACGATTCCTTGCAACCATACTTGTTGTCGAACTTGCTCTTCGTTACCGAGTCGTTCACATTGATCGCCGGCAACGGCAGCGTGCCGTTCTTCATGCGCTCATACAAACGGTGCACACCCGTCGTCGTCTCCTCGCTCAAGCCGCGGATACCGTCAACGAACTCCGGATACTTGTCCAGCACCATGTTCGTTAGGTCGCCGCCATCGTCAAGGATCATGTTAAGGGGCTTGCGGTCCTTGCCAAAGAACAAGGTCTGCTCGATGCACCAGTCGAACTCTTCAGCATTCATGCCCTTCCAAGCATAGACGGGGACGCCGGCCTTGGCAATGGCCGCAGCAGCGTGGTCTTGCGTGGAGAAGATGTTGCAGCTCGACCAGGTCACGTCAGCGCCAAGGTCGACAAGCGTCTCGATCAACACGGCCGTCTGAATGGTCATGTGAAGGCAGCCGGCAATGCGAGCCCCCTTCAATGGCTTCTTGCCCTTATACTCGGCACGCAAGGCCATGAGGCCCGGCATTTCGGCTTCGGCGAGTTCGATCTCGCGACGTCCGAAGTCGGCTAGCGAGAGGTCCTTGACGGCATATTGGCCGGCCTTGTAGGCGATGTCGCCCTTGACAACACGCTTCGGTGCGGCGAGGGCTTTGGATGATGGCTTGGACGAAGCGCCGTTCTTGTGAACGCCGTTCGTCGAGGCCTTGATACCGTTCTTCTTCTTTGCGGTCGTGGTCATGAGTGATATTGCTCCGGTTATGCGAATGCCGCTGAGAACAACTCTTGCAGGTCAAGATGTTCCCACGGGAATTGATGACGTCCAAAATGTCCGTAAGCGGCCGACGGACGGTAGATCGGGCGACGCAGGTTGAGGCGCTCGATGATGCCCTCCGGCGTAAGGTCGATGTTCTTCTGAAGGTAGGCGGCGATCTCGTGATCCGGGGCGGTGCCGGTGCTGTGGGTGTCGACGAGGATCGACACGGGCTGGGCGACGCCGATGGCATAGGCCAGCTGGATGGTGCACTCTGTGGCAACACCGGCAGCAACGAGGTTTTTAGCCAGGTGGCGGGCGGCATAGGCGGCAGAACGGTCGACCTTCGTCGGGTCCTTGCCCGAGAAGGCGCCGCCACCGTGTGGTGCACGGCCGCCGTAGGTGTCTACGATGATCTTGCGTCCGGTGAGGCCGGTGTCGCCGTGTGGACCGCCGATCACGAAGCGTCCGGTGGGATTGATGTGGAAGGCCGTGTCCTTGGTGATCAGGTGTTCCGGAATGACGGCTTTGATCACGTTCTCGATGATGTCTTCCTTGATGCGCGACTGCGTGACCTCCGAGCCCTTCGTGTCGAACTCGGCATGTTGGGTGGAGACCACAACGGCCGGGACGCTGACCATGTTGCCTTCGGAGTCGTACTGCACGGTCACCTGGGCCTTGGCATCCGGACGCAGGTAGGGCATCAGGATGGAGTCCGTCTTGCGGATGTCGGCAAGACGCTTGACGAGCTTGTGTGAGTAATAGATCGGCGCCGGCATGTATTCGTCGGTCTCGCGGCAGGCGTAGCCGAACATCATACCTTGGTCGCCGGCACCGCCGGTATCAACGCCTTGGGCGATGTCGCTCGACTGACGGTTGATCACATTGATCACGGCGCATGATTCGGCATCAAAGCGAAGATGCGGATCGGTATAGCCGATGTCGGCGATCACACCGCGCACCAACTCGGGAAGGTCGATGTAGGTGTTCGTCGTGATCTCGCCCCCTACCACGATCATGCCGGTAGCGGCGAAACATTCACAGGCCACACGACCCATGGGGTCGTCGGCAAGGACCTTGTCGAGCACGGCATCAGAGACCTGATCGCAGATCTTGTCGGGATGGCCTTCGGAGACGGATTCGGAAGTAAAAAGGAACATAGCTAAACGGCTAAATGGCTAGATGGCTAGAATAGTGAGCTAGAATGCTAGTTATTGAGAGAGCTTTACAACGGAGGCGTCACCGATGTTGATGCTGGCGAAGCGGCCGGAGACGATGGCGTTCTCGCCGATGATGCTTTGATCGAGGGCAATATCGCTGACGGTTGCATGGTCGCAGATGATGGAGTCGCGGATGATGCTGTTGCGGACAACGGCGCCTTTCGACAACGAGGCATAGGGACCGATGACGCTGTGTTCGACGATGGCAGTGGGATCGATGTGGACGGGAGGGACGATCACGCAGCCGGTGGGGGCTTCTTTGGTAGAGCGTTTGGTGAGTAAGAAGCGGTTGGTCTCGAGCAGCGTTTCGGGTTTGCCACAATCGTACCAGCCTTCGACGGGGAAGGTGGTGAACTTTTCGCCGCGGTCGACCATGAGCTGCAATGCATCGGTGAGTTGATACTCACCCTTGGTGCGAATGTCTTTGGCGATCAGCTCATCGAGAGCGTCGCGCAAGGCGCGTGGGTTGGCGATGTAGTAGAGGCCAACGATGGCGTTGTTCGATACCGGTGTTTCGGGTTTCTCGACAAGACGTGTGACGAAAGGTCCGTCGGAGATCACTACACCAAAGCGACGGGGATCGTCGACGTGTTTGACGCCAAGCGAAGAGAACTGCGAGGTCTTGAGAACGCTGAGGTCTACATCAAAGACCGTGTCGCCAAGAATGATCAGCACCGGCTCATCATTCAGTGCTTCGCGTGCTGTCCAGATCGCATGGCCGAGGCCCTGCATTTCATCTTGCACAACGAAGTTGCACGGCATCGCATAGGTCGACCGCAGATATTCTTCTACAAGGTCGCCCTTATATCCCGTGATGATCGTGGCACCATCGACGCCTTGGCTCTCCAACGCATCCATGATATGACCCAAGATGGGTTTCCCGGCCACATTGACCAGTACCTTTGGAAGCGTGTATGTATGGGGTCGTAGACGTGTGCCGATGCCGGCAACGGGAATGATCGCGTGCATTGTCTGCAAACTTACTGCAGACGCAGCTTCTGTCCGACGCGGACGGTGGTGGTACGGCGGAGCGAAGGGTTCTTGCTGCGGATCTCGGCGATGTCCAGGTTGAACTGCTCGGCGATGGAGGAGAGGGTATCACCACGTTTGACCTTATAGGTCTTGGGTGTTGCGCTCTTTTTCGCCAGGCTGCTGGCACGGGCCGAGGTGGTCTCGATCTTCAGCGTTTGGCCGACCTTGATGACGCCCTTCGTGCCCAGGTTGTTCTGGTCGCGGATCGCGTCGATTGTGGTGCCATAGCGCTCTGCCAGCTCGGCGAGGTTATCGCCCTTCTGCACCTTGTATGAGACGACCTTCGGCACGGCAATACGCTCGGCCTTCGGCGCACTCGTCGGACGGTCCGTGACCGAGACGATCAGCTCGTCGCCGATCACAATGGTCTCCGTCCCACGCTGCATGTCGTTCCACTTGCGCAGATCCTCTACCGACACGTTATAGCGCTTGGCGATGGAGGAAAGGTTTTCGCCTTTGCGTACGACGTGCGTCTGCGAGTTAGTCGATGAGTTAGTCTGCGAGTTAGTCGTTGAGTTAGTCGTTGAGTTAGTCGTTGAGTTAGTCGATGAGTTAGTCGATGAGTTAGTCTCTGAGACGGTCTGCGACGTCGCAATACTAGATGTCCCTGACTTCGTTGTCCCTGTGCTAGTTGTCCCTGTGCTAGATGTCCCTGACTTCGTTGTCCCTGTGCTAGATGTCGCCGTGCTAGTTGTCGCGGTCTGCGCCGTAAGCGTCTGCGCGAGGTACCCTGGGCTGGTCACCGGGATCCGGATCTTGGCGCCGCGCTTTAGGCGGCTCTTATAGCCCTGGATGTTGTTGATGCTGGCGATCTCGCGGGCGGAGACGCCGTAGCGCTCGGAGATCTGGGTGAGGGTCTCTTTCTTGCCGACCGTGTGCGTAAGCCACGGCTGCTTTTCTTCGGTGGTGAGGAGGGCATACTTGCGACCGAACTGTTCCTTGGTGCCGGCCGGGATCTTGAGCTTGTATTTGGTGTTCGGCGGTGTGCAGTTCTTCGTCAGCTCAGGGTTAAGGTTCTTGAGCGAATCCAAGGAGATGTTGGCACACGTGGCAAGAGCGGCGAGGTTGACAGGTTCGCCAACGACGTGAACGTCAAATGCCCACGGGGCGTGCATTTCCAGCGAGTCCTTCGGGAAGCCGTACTTCTCGGGATTCATCGTGATCAATGCAGTGGCGATATAGAGCGGCACGTAGTTGCGCGTCTCGCGCGGGAGCTTTTCGCGGATGTCCCAGAAGTTGCCGTCGGGCTTGCCCGACTTGCGCAGTGCACGGCGTACGCCGCCCGGACCGCAGTTA
This sequence comes from uncultured Hyphomicrobiales bacterium, assembly GCA_964467455.1. Lineage (GTDB taxonomy): Bacteria > Bacteroidota > Ignavibacteria > Kapaibacteriales > Kapaibacteriaceae > OLB6. The sequence continues at coordinate 5,260 of CAYXQJ010000030.1, forward strand.
TACGCCGCAAGGGCCAGGTGCCAGTCACCGAGGTCGTTATAGAGGTCGCGCAGGAAGCGCATTGCCGCACGGGTGGCTTTCTCTACGTCGCGACGTTCGTCGACCCACGTAGTGATATCGAGGTCGTACATCTCGCCCGTCGAGGCGATGAACTGCCACATGCCGACGGCCTTGGCCCACGAGACGGCATTCGGGTTGAGGCCCGACTCCATCATGGCCAGGTAGACGATCTCTTCCGGCATGTCTTCTTCCTTGGCGATCCGCCGCAGCGTCGGCATCCACCGTCCGGTGCGCTCCAGCCACTTCTTCATGAACTTCCGGCCCTTGGCCTCGGACAAGAACTGGATGTTCTTCTCCACATAGTCGTTCATGTCCATCGGGATCGTCGTTGCGATCGGCCCGGCCAGCGACGTCTCCATCGACTTCTTCGGCTTGGCGATCGGCTCCACCTTCGGCTTCTTGTTCACCTCGGCGTCCATGCGCTCGCGCAGAACGAAGATCGGTGCATTATCATCGAGCTTGTCGATATCCGTCACGTTCGATTCATAGTCATCGATGACGGCTTGGACGAGTTCGGTGTAATCGCGCACCTTGTCGATCTTCGGTTCGCTGGAGAGCACGTTCAAGAAGGCGATCGACTTGTCGAACTCCTTCACGGCTTCGGCAGTATCCTTCTTCTCCAACCAGGCCATGGCGTTCAGATAATGATGCCGCGCCTTGGACAGCTTCTCTTGGACATCCGCATCAAGGGCCTGTGAGGGGGCTTGCTTGCCCCTTTCATCCAGATCTGAGAACTGATCCGGGAAGACCTGTTGGGCGGAAAGAGAGGGTGCAGGGGTGAGAGGGTGAAAGGGCAGTGCCGTCGCAAGGCCGACTGCCGCGGTTATCCACAGTTTTCGAATCGCTATCATCGTCGTCCTCCGTTGCTTCCGATAAAAATAGGGCTGCCGGGGTAGGACACCAAACAAAAACGGTTATTGTTCCATGAATTCAAGTTCATGGAGCATATGGTCTTAGACGCGTTACCTAAACTTCACATGGCGTCCTGACGTTCGTCATAGTCGTAAGGTGGTAGGGGGCGGTAGGTTGCGTCCATGAAACGCAATCATGGCTTTATCCAGGAACAACTGATCCCCTCAATGGTCGAGTTGCGGGGCAGGGCGCTTGGTGTGGAGGCCGACCTGTCCAGAGAGATCGGACGCGTCCACCTCGGCTATCGAGATTCTGCCCGCAACCTGGCTCATTATCTCGCCCTGCGACGGACGGATGTGCGGGATCTGCAAGACGAACTGACGTATCTCGGACTTTCGTCGATGGGCCGCAGCGAATCGTGCGTGATGTCCACGTTGGAGAACATCCTCGGCACCCTGTACCGGCTTGAGGGCATGGATGCCGTGTCGGTACCGGGGACGGAGACCACGGTAGATGCGCGCACCGGACCGATGTACCTGACGGATCATGCGCAGACGCTGCTCGGTCCGCCGGGAGATCATCGTGCGTCACGGATCATGGTCACCATGCCATCAGAGGCAGCCGATGATGAAGGGGTCATCTATGACCTCGTCGATGCCGGGATGGACATCATGCGGATCAACTGTGCACACGACGAAGCGGATGCGTGGCTGCGGATGGTGCAGCATCTGCGGACGGCAGAACGTCGACTGCAGCGGACGTGCAAGGTCTACGTCGACCTGGCCGGACCTAAACTGCGCACCGGGCCGATGGAGCAGATCCGCGTGCACAATGGTGATCGCCTGCGGATCCAGCGTGATCCGACGCTGCCGAGTGTGATCCCCGTCGTGAGCTGTACGCTTGACGCCGTGTTCGATGGTATCGCCGTTGATGAATCGATCTGGTTCGACGATGGCAAGATCGGCGGCATCGTTCGGAGTGTCGATGATGGTGGCTTCGAAGTCGAGATCAACCGTGTCAGAACAGGCGGCACATGGCTGCGGGAGGAGAAGGGCATCAATGTGCCGGAGACGAGACTGGTCACAGAGGCACTGACCAAGGCCGACCTTGAGAATCTTGCTGTGATGGGGCGTCATGCCGACATTATCGGGATGAGCTTTGTGCGGTCCGCCGCCGACGTCGCACAACTCTTCGATCAGATCCGTAGTCATCAACTTCATGGCCGTGGTGTTGTGGTCAAGATCGAGAATCGTGACGCCTTCGAACATCTTCCGCGTATTCTGCTTGAAGGTTTGACGTCGCCACCATTCGGAGTTATGGTTGCAAGGGGCGATCTGGCGGTCGAAGTCGGCTTCGAACGGCTTGCTGAGGTGCAAGAAGAGATCCTTTGGTTGTGCGAGGCAGCCCACATCCCCGTGATCTGGGCAACACAGGTTCTTGAGGGCATGGCCAAGAAGGGACGTCCAACACGTGCCGAGGTCAGCGATGCTGCGATGTCGGTACGCGCCGAGTGTGTGATGCTCAACAAAGGACCGTACATCGTTGACACCGTACGATTCTTGAGCGACATCCTACGTCGGATGGCCGCACACCAAAGCAAGAAGCGGGCGTTGCTGCGTCGGCTCGAAGTATCTGACGCCGTCTCGTAGATTTGACGACACTCAAAGGGGAGATCATGAGAGCGGTCTATTTCTACGTCGTGGTAGTGGCGATCGTTGTTCTTCAATCAACACCGTCGTACGCGTGGGTCTATCCCGAACACCGCGACATCGCCGTAGCAGCCGTTCTTAAGCTGGATTCGGCGCGACGTGTGCAGTTGGACTCGATCTGGAGTTGGGCGCGCGTCGGATATGAGAGCCGACTTCCGTCATCGATCGTGATCCCCGAGCTTCCGGAAAAGCCCAATTACATCGACTGGGGGGCGTGGCCGGCTATCGGCGGTGATCACTCATGCTCTCCGTCGCAGATGCTCGACAACATCTTGCGAACGGATTGGATCCTTGATGTTGCGCGGATCACAGAACAGTTCAAGCGTAAACTGATCTCGGCGAAAGATCAGTCGCAGCGACTCAATGCCCTTCGTGATCAGGACCTCCGATTGCAACGCGCCGATCCCGACTATGCAACTCGAGCCGGTTCGAACAATGTTCACTTCTTGTTGGCACGTAGCTCCGTAAAGACCACGCCGTTCGAATATCTCGAAGGAAGTCTTTCGCAAGGTGGTGAGATCAACGCACTGGGTGTCTACATCTGGTATCACTATCGCGCCATGTCGAAGATGAAGCGACTACGCGACCCGAACCTCACCAGCGCACAACGTAGTCAACTTGCGTTAGCCGCACTCGCGGATGAAGCATTCGGCATTCACTTTCTCGAAGATGCGTTCGCCGCCGGTCACGTTGCCGGTACCTGGGGCAATGCATCACTACGAAAGGGCACGCACGACTACTACAACGAACACGGCTACGAGACCAATACATGGGAAGGTAAGCAGGTCATCTTGATGGGTGATGCCTACATGCGTCACGAAGACATCGAAGCACCTGCACGTGCTGTCCGCACAAGCTTGGAGCAACTCATCGACGCCTATCTCGGCGAAGAGCCGTATGCAGGGCACGGATTCAATGACCGTGAGGTCGATGGTCTGTATATGACCGAAGCCGATACGCTGAACGTCTGTCGTAACAATGACATTCCAGGCAAGATCGCCAACAAGGCGCTCGCGGAACAGTACATCGATGTCATCGAACAAACGCCTGTACCCGCCTTGAAAGCCGGCTATGGCGAACTGCCCCGCTTCCGCACCGAACTCGGCGGCTTTATCGGGATCTCGCCGTACTTGCGAGCGACGGGTCTGAGCGGTGGGTTCGACGTTGCGCAAACAACGGCAATGGGTACGGGAACGCTGGGTCTGAACCTTCGTTTAGGCCTTGGTCTTGACGGTGTCACCAGCGACGCCGGCGACGGCCTGGTCTTCGTCGAAGTGGGTATCGCACACGACAACGCATCGACAGCCAACTTCATCACCGACACAACGATCACAGACTGGGGTGACTTCCTCGCTGCCATTCCGTCACGAGCATCGATCGCCACAAGAATCCGCCTCCCTTTTTATGTTCTACCGGGTGACTTGCTGCTAGGTGCGATCTTCGTTGCTCCGTTTTCGCTTCAAGCATTCACAGAGATGGCGGTGGTGGCCGGCAACGGTGGCCTCATCCCTTGGCAAGCCGGCATCGCGACATCGGTTGGTCGATTCCAGTTCATCCTTGGTCGCGAAGTGGGGGTCAACTTTTATGGATTCGGCGGCTCAAGTCAAAAGATCCTCGTGCCATATCTCGAAGGAGACAGTACGCGAGCCGGCGAATTGATCGACATACGCTCGATTCAGGTTGAGTGTCCGATCGTGGAGTGGAGGCCGTTCCGAACATTCTCCGTCGACCAAAGTTCCAGCATGGTCCTCCAACTCTTCGGCCTGGCAGATATTCCGGTCTATTACAAAAGTCAACTCACCCCTCCATCTGTCTATAATCTCAAGACGATCTGGGGTATTGGCTTTCGCATCGCCTTCGACTGGCGATACTACTACTAAACCTGAACAAAGTTCTTCCACGGTTGATTCGTCAACTTGGCGCGCAACCATGCTTTGAAGGCAAAGATGTCGGTGGTGGGTGCACCCTTGCCGCTGAGCGTTGCTTCGTACGACGTGATGGCTCGCTGTAAGAACTGTGTGCGTTGTCTTCCGGGCGTCTGCAACAGGTAGCGTCCGCAGATCGTGAGAAACTGATCCTCATCCGGTGGAATGCTCGCCCCTTTCCAAAGACGACGTTCTTTGCGGATCATGGACGTGACCACGCTTTCGTGTGTTTGTTCGATGTGGCAGAGGATGCGCAGGTAGCGTGATGCACGATGCACTTCGGCGCGGAGGTCTTCGGGATATTCGTCAACAAGGTTGAGTTGTCGGATCGCATCGCGGTACTTCTGATGTCCGAACAACAACAAACCAAGATTGAGACGGCACACCATGCCCAATTCCGAACGCGTCTTGCGCTCATGTTCGTCAAGCAACTCTCGCAACATCTTGATGGGCGGTTCTGCAGTTGACGTCGGTAGTTCGTAGATCGAGATCAGCAGTTCGATGTTGACGTAGTTGCCGATCGAGGCGTTACGATTGCGTGGTGAGATGCTCTTCGAATCATGCAGCCAAAAATCACGCAGCTTATCTCGTAGGGGGCGAGCACTCTCCACATCGCCGGAGAGTACGGTGCGCAGCGCAGTGCCATGGACGAGGTTGAGCCATGCGTTGAAATTGGCGCGACGGTATTTGTCGTCGCGTTCGATCACGTCAAGTCGTGACCGATCATAAGACAGAGCTAGCTTGACGTCGTTATCGATGAAGAAGGCCTTGAGACTCAGCGCTCGTAGCCAGAAGTTCTGCGCTGCGAGTGTGGTCGTGGGTTGACGTTGTTGTCCGTTGCGAATAAGATCGTTCGCGAGTGCAACGGCAGCAGGATTGCCGCTAGCGCCGTAGCGCGAGATCACGGCCTGCATGCGGTCGCTGAGTCCTTCAAAGAACGCCACCTCCTGCATGGCCACTGCTTCCTGATACGCGGCGTCGAGCTCGATCGGCGATGTAGGCTCGGGGTTGATCTCTTGCGAGCGCTGCAAGCCGGTGAGGCCGTAAAGCGCCAAGGCCCGCAGCTGGTGGTGGTGGATGAGGTCGGCATCGCGGGCGGCTTCGCGAAACTTGCGCTCCGACCAGTTGAAGAGTCCGCGCGAGCGGAGGAATTCACCATCGGCAAATCCCGAGATCGCGCGCCGCATCGGTGTCCGCTCGGCGTGGTACTGCCGCATGGCCCGCAAGATCACCAGGATCAACTCGCGCTTCGCTTCCGGCAGTCGTTTCACGAAGCCATAGCGTGCAAATCGACGCTTGATGGCCTCTTCGCTATAGGCGTCTTGGCCTGCCACGGCATCGAACAACAGCTCCGATTGGTTCACCTCGCCGATCACATGGCGCTGCAATTCCTGCTTGACGTAGCGCTTCTCTGTCTGTGTTAGCGCCTGTATCAAGTCGAACAGGTCAGTAGAGGGGTCTCTTGACATCGGATAAATATCGGAAAATTCGCCGAACCCTGGATTCAAGGCCGCGTAGGTTCGCATTGTCAAATCGTGCCACGTGCCATGTGCCAAGTGCCACGTTCAATTCGGTTATTCGGTTATTCAGTTATTCGGTTATTCTGGAGTCTAACATGTACTTTCTTCTTCGTCTCTTTCTCGGCATGATCGCTCTTGCCCTGTTCTTGCTCTTGTTCTCTCACTCAGACAAGGCCACGGCCAGTAATTTCTCATCGACTAACTCATCGACTTACTCGAAAGACTTACTTGAAAAAGGTAAGTACCTAGTCCAAGTCGGCGCCTGCAACGACTGCCACACCTTGGGCTATGCCGAGGCGGCAGGCGACATACCCGAATCGGAATGGCTCGTGGGTGCCGCCGTTGGATTCAGTGGTCCATGGGGTACATCGTATCCGATCAACCTGCGCAACATGGTCGCCCGGATGGACGAAGATGAGTGGATCGATCAGGTAAAAACGGCGCAGGCGCTGCCGCCGATGCCGTGGTTCAACCTTCATGCCATGACCAGAGAAGATCTGCGAGCCATGTACGCTTTCATTCATGAACTCGGTCCGAAAGGCGAAGAGGCACCGGCACCACTTTCACCCGGTGTGACGCCTTCAACACCCTACATCGAATTCGTGCCAAAATTCCCGAACGGAGGTACAAAGTGAACCAGTCTACGCGCCCACGGCCAGTGACGGTGATCGTCATTCACGGGTGAGGTATTGTGTGTAAGTTGAGTCATGAAATGGCTCACCCTACTCGTCCCCGTTGCGATCGGTCTGTCGTTCTTGTTCCCTGATCGACCGATCCTCGTTTTTGTCGCTGCAGTTCTTTCACTCATCCCGCTTGCTGCCTTCATGGGCGAGTCCACGGAACACGTGGCCGCCCATGTTGGACAATCCATCGGCGGGTTGCTCAATGCAACATTCGGCAACATGGCCGAACTGATCATCATGATCGCCATGCTCAGCAAAGGCCTTCATGAGATCGTCCTCGCCGGTATCCTTGGCGGCATCCTCGTCAACGGACTACTTGCGTCGGGACTCTCGATGATGATCGGCGGTGTGAAACATCACATCCAAGAGTACAACCGCGAGAGTTCACGCGATGCGGCAACGCTGTTGATCATCGCCGTCTTTGGCCTTGCCGTGATCTCCGTGATCAGCATGCGTCAAACAGCAGACGTAGCGCAGGCGATGCCACAGAGTTCGACCGTGGTCTCCGGCCTCTTGTTGCTGGGATATGCGATGTATCTGATCTACAGCATGAAGACGCATAAGGATCTCTTTGAGAGTCCGCGCAGTGAGGACGACGAAGACACATGGTCGCTCAAGAAGGCACTTGGCATTCTCACGGTCGTCACGTTGCTGGTAGTATGGGTCAGCGAGATCCTCTCCGGCGCTGTTGAAGCTGTTGTGGCCTCGGCCGACCTCAGTGAGATGTTTGTGGGCGCCGTCGTCATCGCCGTGATCGGCGGTGCTGCCGAGATCGCCTCTGCCATTCGTGCCGCAAACAAAGGCCGCCTTGATCTTGCGCTTTCGATCTCGATGGGCGGAAGTGTGCAGATCGCCTTGTTTGTAGCACCCGTCTTGGTCTTTGCCAGCTACTTGATCGGCGACCGGCCCATCGAATTGATCTTCAAAGGGCCGGCCGTGATCTTGCTGTTCTTCTCTGTGGTCATCGTCAGTCAGTTATCCTCTGATGGACGCTCCACTTGGTTCAAAGGCGCGTTGATGGTGCTTGCCTACGTCATCTTAGCCACCGGCATCTATCTCGTCGGCTGATCACCAACGTAGGATAGCGGCGATACCCGTTGCCGTCGGCATATACTCCGATGGCAAGACTTGAACCTTCGAACCCTTCTTCAGGGCTGCTTCGGCCATGTCATCCAAGAGGTCGTCGACGTCCGGCTGGTTGAGGTCGTCAAAATCGACCTCGCCGGAGATCGGATCCATGACGCCGGGGATTTGACGGTCGGCTTCGACCATCAACAAGTCAACACGACCTTGCACGATCGCCTGGGCAACATCGACAGGGTCTTCGATCCCCACGCCTTTTGCTGCGGCTTCGACGAATCGTTCCGTACGGCGTAGACTTTCGCGATCGAGATAGGGCTTGATAATGGCCCATCCGCGTTGGGCAAGGTCTTTTTGCGTCAGCGCACTCGGGTGCGACGCGATACCCTCCAACAACAGGTTGTTCAGTTTGGCCACGCGATGGAACAAGCCGATGTGTTCTGACAGGCCTGCCACGATCAACGGCTCGTCCTCACCATGAAGGGCTTTGGCTACGATGCGGAAGTAGTGTTCCGTGTCGATGTCCTTCTGCTCCTGTACGGTGCTGTGTCCGTGACGTAATGCAGCGCCCCCTGCAGAAGCCATGGTCATATTAGGTTCGGTGACCTCTTCGCCCAGGGCTTGTTCGATCGTGTAGGGGAATTCCTCACCAAGATCGACTTCCTTGATGCCGTCACGGTCGCCCCGATAGAACTTCACGGACTCCCGCGTCAGCGTCAGGATCGTGAACGTTTCTCGGGTCTGGATCAGCCGCAGAAGTGGCTTCAGATGGAAGCTCCCGGCAACAATGGCGATCTCGGGCACGGGGCGATCCAGGTGATGCGCGATGGCCATCGTGGGAGATGCTAACAAGGCGATCCCCTCTTTCCGAGCATTCCAAAACGTATCGTCGTTCTCAAGATCATGAAAGGGGCGGAGCAGGGTCTCGATATCCGACTTTGCATACGCTGATTCCAACGACTCCTTGAGGCGTCGAACCAAGGCACGATAGCGCGTAAGGTCGTTACGACGCTCAGGTTGCGTCCGGTGGACGGGGAGGTACAGACTCAAGCACGGCGTCGCCGTATTCTCGAGGACCTCAGTAAGGAGGGGGTGATTGGTGATCGTCATGGCTGATATCCCTTGTACTAGTGACGTACGGAACATAGGGCTCCCCAAAGTAGAGTGGTATGATGAATGTTAGCTTGCCAAAGAAAGAGATGTAACCGCCGAGAACAGCCATAGTTATGTGTCCAGATGTCGATCCTGAAACGCACATATAGCGCCCCAGCGGACGACCAGCACTTGGCCGAATTGTACGGCAGGGTGCGTAAAGGTGACGAACTCGCCTTCAGGGAGCTATATGAGATCGTGTCGAAGCCGCTCATGGCCTACTGCTTGAGTTTTACGAGAGACATGGACACGGCGAAGGATCTCTTCCAACACACCATGGTGAAGGTCTTCGAGTACCGTCATAAGTACGTAGAAGGCAATCTCATGGGATGGATCTTCACCATCGCGCGCAACACCGGACGCACGTGGGAGCATAAGGCCCAGCGTTTTGTTCCCGTCGACGACGTGCTGCTGACGATGGCCGATCCGGAGCCGTTCCCGGACAGTGACGAGGTGACGCACGTGCAACAAGCGATCCTCTCTCTTTCGGAAGAGTTCCGCACCGTGATCCTCCTGCGCTACTTCGGCGACATGAGTGTGAAGGACATCGCAGAATCAGAAAACATTTCGGAATCACTTGTAAAGATCCGCCTGTTCCGCGCTCGTGAGCGCCTGGCATCTATCCTTGGACCATTGATCGGACCTGAATCATGAAATCTCTCGATGAACATCTCCGCGACGCTTCCCAAGCTTGGTCGCAGGATGCAACACCCACCCTCGTGGCATCGGCTGACGCCATCGCCAAGACGTTGCGTCCGCGCAGCTGGTGGTCGTTCCCCTGGGGCCTTGGTGCCCTTGGATTGGGGATCGTTGTTGCTGTGACGGCCTATGTCGATCCGTTCTCTTCTGCACCGATCGAAACACCAACAGCCAAGCGCGAAACACCGGCGATCGTAGCTCAGCCACACGTTGCGCAGCCACAAGCCGAACAGCCGGCTGTTGAACACCCTGCCGTTGTTGAAACGACCATTGCAAAACAGCAGCACTCCAATGTCGTACGCGAATCCAAAGCGCAGGCACCTTCCACGCGATTGAAGGTGGAAGGCGACGTTGATGGCTTCACGGCAGAATACGAACGCGTGTTACGCCAAGCGATCTCGTACGAAGCGACCGATCCACTGCGCGCCGTGAACGAATACATGGGCCTTGTGCGCATGTGTGAGCGTCGTGAAAAATATGCCCACGCCGTCTCAGCACTCGAACGTGCTACGGTGTTGGCCGATCAAGTTGGCGACGTGAACCTGAAGCATTCGGTCGAGACCAAGCTGCAAGAGATCAAGGGATTGCTTGCCCCCTAACATCACTCGCGCTGGAGTCGACCAGAAGTCGGGAGCCGTTTCAGAACAAGACGTTTTGGAACGGCTTCTTTCTTTTGACCATATGCGTCAGTGGTGACGGCCTGGATCTCGATCTCCATCGTGTTGCGACGTTTCACATCGGGCACGATGGTTGAGAGTGAGATGTTCTGACGGATGTTCTTCGCCAGGTGCGTGCTGGACCACGTTACGACGCTATCAACGATCGCGCGCAGATCCGTCGTGGTCGAAGCATCACTCTCGATCTCGGCACTGATGCGCACAACGGCCACTGAGTCGATACTATTCTGATCGATCGCCACATCAAGGATCGTTGACAAGAATGGCGGCGGCCCCGGAAGATGCCGCTCAACAGAAGTGTAGGTGGTGGTGATGATCGTGTCGGCATTCTCACCCTTCACGGTATCGATCAACAACCGCTCACGTGATGACCACAACGTGTCCACGCGTCCCGGCACGAAGGCATCGACGATGGTCACCGTATCATCTTCCCTGAAGGTCGCCCGCAACGTCTCCCGCAGGGTCGCCGGAACGGTCGCCTGTGAGGTCGCCGGAACGGTCGCCTGCAAGGTTCTTTGGTAAGGCTGTACGGGAATGGAGAGGTTTACACCCAGCGCTATGTCGAACGGATGCCAATCCGAGTTTGTCACGGCTTCGGTGATGCTGTAGCGGAAGCGCAGCATGGGCGTCAGATCAAGTTTGGTGGCGATGGGTACGGTGGTCGACACGTTGAAGCCGCCGATGAAACTCGGAGAGCCGAGGGAACCTTCGGTGCCGACGTTGTTAAACGTACGCGTGTTCTGTCCGTTCGACACGAACGTAGCGCCTGGTGGTGACTCGATCGTTTCCGTCCACGTACCGTCGAGTGTGTTCACGAATTGACTGCCAACTACGAAGCCGACGGTGACCTTGTCTGCGACCTTCCAATCGATGCCGGCATCGAGCATCAACCACGACGTGGTGATGTCGTGATCGGTACGGATGGTGCCGATGGTGGGTTGGCCGCCGACGATGAACGTTACATTACGCGACGTGGAGGCCGCGCCCCAGCCCCAGAACGACTCGAGATCGAACCGGAGGGCGAGAGAGGAACTGACCGGTGAGGATGCACCGAGGGAGAGACCGGCGAACGTCGCCAAGGTCGAAGCAGGATCGCTGATGCGTTGGTTCTCGAGGCCGGCATTTGAGAACGCCGCATCGACGGACCGATAACCAAGCACAGGACCTAGGTGGATGTGGGCCTGGTCCTGTGCGTTGGCGACCATGCTCATCGCCATCAAGCACATGGCGATGGACCACAACAGAGGCATATTACTCCACGAGCATTCGGATCACGTATGAATACCGTCCACCGGACAGATGTAGAAGATACACAGCCGGCGGCAAGGTTGATCCTGAGATCGTAAAGGAGCCACTCGCCCCTTGAAGTTGCGATGTAAGGTCCATGACCATCGAGCCCATCTGGTCATAGAGTTTGAGGGTGGCCGGTAATTCGCCGCGTGCATAAGTCACGGTGGCGTTGTCGACCACGGGTGTGGGGGTGACAGCAAGGGAGAGGGGGCCGACATCAACGTTCACTTCGTTGCCGACGGCGTCGAGGACGGTGACGTTGGTGCTGTTGATCGTGGTGTTCACATTGAGAGCGAGGTTATCGGCGTTGAACCACTGCACGCCCACAACGTCGAGTGGTGTGGAGGCAGCATTACCGAGGGCAACACGGAATGGTACCGAGCCCAGTTCGCCCCCTTCCTCTAACGAGGCAATGTTGATGCGGAATCGGGATGTGCGAAGGCCTTCTTCGACGGGGTCTTCGGCGTCGATCGTTTCGGTGAGTGGTGCCAGCACCGAGGCATTGTAGCGGAGGGAGATCACGCCGTAGGCGAAGTCTTGCGGCAGGTTGGTGCGATTGGTGAACGTTGCGGTTGATGTTCCGCCGATGTTGGCATCGTTGGCGGTGAGTTCGATATCAACTTGCCGGGTGCGGGTCGTGTCGCCGCTGAAGAGGATCATGCCCGCGCCATCGACGCGTTGAGAACCGTCGAAGATCACGCCGCGGACGTTCAAGACGGCGCGTGCGAAGGGTTCGGCCTGATGATCGTAGGTGACGTTGACCACCACCGAATCCCCTGGATAGAGGTCTTTGGGAAGGGGCGACGTGGTGAACGTAAAGTTGCGCGAGCTCATGCCCACAACGTTGAACTGTCCGACGCGGGCGAAGCCTTTGCCGGCATACATCAGCTTGGCGCGTTGTGTGGTGGTGGTGCCCGAGGCAGGTTGTGACGGGAACTCCATCACGCCCGGGATGAAGACCAAGCGTCCGGGTCGGGTGCCCGACGTATCGCCGAGGTAGGCCATGAGGACCAGGCGTTGGACGATGTTGCCGCGTTGATCGTACGGTTTGCCGTCGGAGATCTCGAGGGTGTCGATGTTCGGTCCGGGCAGAGCGCGATCGCCGTGGGCGATGGTGAGCATGAAGACCGTTTCGCCGGGGTTGAGGCGCACTTCGGTGACCGGCTCGAGGGGGCCGTTGTTGGGTCGGTGTGTGGTGAAGGCGGCTAGTGGGCGGTTCCACTTCAGCGTGATCGGATCGTTGCTGTTGTTTTGGAGTCCGAAGCGAGCTTCTTCTGTTTGATCCGGTTCGAGGATGCCGAAGTCGATCTTATCCAGCAGGAGCGACCATCGTTGATCGGGCGGGTCGGCTTCGCCGTAGAGGACGACCTTAGCGCGGTGGGAGCCGTCGGTAAAGTGCACGGTATCTTGAAAGCGTCCGCGGAGGGTCGGTTCGAACGTCACCTCGACCTCGACCGTATCTTGGTCGCCGAAATCGATGCGGTCGCCGGTGAGATCCTTCAGGAAGAACGGCGCATCGGGCAGATCCAGTTTCAGCGCCCGCACGTTCTTGGAGAGTCGGGTAATGATGATGAGTCGTTTCGACGTCTCCCCGAGTTTCGCCCGCATCAGCAGCGAGCCATTCTCCGGCACGAGCACCGTGAAGCGAGGCTCTTGCGCCACCGCCGTGGCGGGGGCGAGCACGGCCGTCAGGGCAGCGAGCACAGCCGTCAAGGCAGCGAGCACGGCCGTCAGGGCAGCGAGGTAGGGTGGGCGGCGGGGCATAGCGTCAAAACTACGCCAGCCCGCCCCCGGTTACACGAAGACCTGAAGACCTTGCTGAAGACCTTGCCCGGCGTCATAGACGCCCGGCATCCTTGCCCGGCATCCTTGCCCGGCATCTCTAGTGCCGGGAAAGGAATGAGCGATTGGTTGTAAGTTGAAGGCATGAACACTCCGATCGTCGCACGATTCAACACACTTATCCGCCCATACCTGGTCTTCCGCGTCGGCATGGCGATGGCGGTCACCATCATCGGCATTCCGCTCGCGCTTATCTGGTTCCTCGGCGTGGGGCAGTGGTGGGCGCGCCATTACTTCGAGAAACTCTACTGCGAGATCAATGAGCGGTCGCTGAGATTCCGAAAGGGGATCTTGTTCCAGGTGGAGAAGACCATTCCCTTGGAGAACATTCAAGATGTGACGTTCGTCGAAGGTCCGGTGCTAAAGCGGTTCCACCTGAGTATTCTCAAGTTCGAAACTGCCGGACAGAGTGCCGGGCAGGCACATGATATGCACTTGATCGGCATCATCGATGCGCATGAGTTCCGGGATCAGATCTTGGCGGCGAGGGATCGGCTCAAACGCGAATTCGTTGTCGGGAGAAAGTTGTCGGGTGAAAGTACCCCCGACAACTCTGCATTGGTCACCATCGATAAGAAGCTGGACGTGATCATCTCCCTGCTCCGCGAGATCGCCGGTCACCGCTAACGCCACCCATGCCGGGCATCTATGATGCCGGGAAGAGCCATGCCGGGCATCTCTGGTGCCGGGAAAGGAGGTTGTTAGTGAACTAACGTTCTCCGTTGGGTACCACACACCACGAATACCACACCTCCGTGCTGCTCTGAGTGCCACTCGATCGCCGCGTTCATCCCTCCGTCGCCGGCGGCGACGACGCGACCCATTACGTCGTATGCCGTCCAGTATCCAGCGTCCGACGTCCAGCGTCCGTTGTCCGTTTCGCGGTTTCGCCTTTCCGACCTTCCACCCTCCCACCCTTTCACCCCTTCTTCATTCACCGACGTCGCCCGATCACATCGATGCACATCAAGAAACGCCGCAGTGAGACTATCAACAAGACGTGGGTTGTGTAATTCGTGACCGAGGCCTTCGTGGATCATCGTAACGCGTCGTGATGGGTCGTGCCCGCCCCCTGACAAAAGCTGTTCGATGGTGCATGTGCCGTTAAGCACGGGCCAGTTTGCACCGACGTCAAGGGGTAGACCCCAGAAGGCGCGGTTGGCGCCACAGGCCACCACGAGATCGCCGGTCTGATGATAGCTGAACACGGCCGGGAACGCCGCAACATCAAGCATGTAGGGATGCATGAGCGCACCATAATAGTTCACCACCGACGTGATGGGTGGTAGGGGGCGAGCAGGATCCGTATCGAGCGCGCCAAGGGCGGGGCGTGGGAAACGGTCGAAGCCGCGTTGCACATCGGCGATGGTGCCAACTTCGCGCGGGATGCTGTCGGACGCATCGGCAATGGTCGTCTGCAGGGCAAGGATGGCGCCGGCGCTTTCGCCGGCGAGGGTGATGCATGTGGTGTCGATGGCGAATTCGCCTGCATGGTCGATCAAGAACCGCAGCGCAGCGCGGATGTCTTGTACACCGCGCCAACAGGCGCGGACGGGTTCGGCGCGGTCGTAGGAGAACGGCGGGTCGAGCGGGAAGGGGCCGTAGATGCCGAGTCGGTATTGGACAGTGACGGCCGTATATCCGCGCATCGCATAGCGTTTGCAGGTGGAGTCGAGAGCGCGATACGAGCCTTCGATGAAGCCGCCGCCGTGGATCCAGACGATGAGTGGGTTGTTGAGTCCGTCCGTGGCCGACGGCCAGATGTGCATGCGCAGCGTGTCGACGCGGCCGTTGAAGGCCGGCGCGGTGCGGTAGATGCGCTCCACCTGGGCGGGCAGGGGCAGGGCGAGGAGGAGGAGGAGGATGAGGAGCATGGCCCAAGTTAAAAGTTGTCGGGAGAAAGTTGTCGGGGGTACTTTCACCCGACAACCGACGCCGGGAGAGTATAACGCCGGGAGTGACGCCGGGAAACTATAACGCCGGGAGTGATAGATTGGGCGATGGAACTGCTCATCCGCCGCGCCGGCCCTGCCGATGCCGCCGCCTACCAGCGTGCGCGACTCCGCGCACTGGCCGACCATCCCACGTCGTTCGCGTCGAGCGTGCCGCAAGAAGAAAGCCGACCGCTCAGCGAGATCCAAGCGCAGCTCGACCCCGCGAGCGAGAACGCCGTGTTTGCGGCCTTCGATGCGGACGATGTTGTCGCCACCGCCGGCATCGCCCGCGAATCGTGGCCTAAACTCCGTCACCGCTGCGAAGTGTGGGGTGTCTGGGTCGCCCCCTCCCATCGTGGTAAGGGGCTGGCACGACAACTCATGCAGGCATGTATCGATCACGCGTGGACGCTGGACGGCGTGCTGTGCGTGGTGCTCGGCGTAAATGTTGCAAACACATCAGCGATCGCATTGTATCATTCGATGGGCTTCGAGACCTGCGGCACCGACCCGTGCTTTATGGTGGTGGACGGCGTGGTGCAGGGCGAACATCAGATGATCCTCCTCCGTTAGAGTTGTCGGGTGAGAGTACCCCCGACAACTTTCTTTTGTGGCCTATCTACGAGTAAGGTAGAACAGCTCAAGTGCCCCCCGCCCCTTAAGATCGATCAATCCTCGGGACTCTGCACGCACGGACGCCAACGTGAGCTGGTCCACGGTGGATCTGCAAGCCGAGATGTGCATGGGGTCGGCGCTGTTCTCCACGCGCGAGGCGATGTTGACGGGGTCGCCGAAGACATCGTAGAGGTATTTGGCTTTGCCGACAATACCTGCCGTGACACTGCCGGAGCACAGGCCGATGCGGATCTGCCATTTGTGTCCCTTGGTGGGCTCGCGGTCGCGGATGTAGTCCATGATGTCAAGGGCGATCTGGACAGCGGAGTCGGCATGATTGGCAACAACAGACTCTACTCCGCATGCAGCAAAGTAAGCATCGCCGATCGTCTTGATCCGTGTGCCGTGATACTTCTGCGTGATCTCGTCGAACGTCGAGAACAGATCAGTGAGTTCGCTGATCACATCGACCGGGTTCATGTTGGCTACCTTGTCGGTGAAGTGTACGATGTCGGTAAACAACAACGTTGCCGACCGCACGATCTCGGGAACGTATTCGCCTTTGTCGCGAAGATCGATGATGACCTTCTTAGGCAAGGTGCTTTCGAGCAAACGTTCTACTTCGCGACGTTCATGCAAAAGGTCGACCTGACTTTTCAAACGGGCTCTGACGATGACCGGATTGAATGGCTTGCGGATGAAGTCCACCGCGCCCATCTCAAACGCTCGCTGCTCATGTTTGTCGTCGGTGAGCGCCGTGAGAAAGATCACCGGTATGTCGCGCGCTAACGGGTCTTGACGCAACTCCATGAGGATCTCGTATCCGTCCTTGCCCGGCATCACGGCATCCAGCAAGATGAGGTCGGCCTTGGAGCGCTTGATAAACTCCACCGCCCGGACCGAGTCCTTGCTGCAACGAACCTCGTATTCGGGTGATAAGATCGAACTGATGAGGTTGAGATTCTCTGGTGAGTCGTCGATGACGGCAACATGGTACTTCTTCTTAGATCCGTTCATGGACGCGCCTCAGAATGGTGATCGCCTTGTCCGTATCCCAATTGCGCGCCGATGCAACTGCGCGTTCAATGTCGTCTTGTATCGACGGGTCGACGCCCGTACCTAACGCCTCCAACGCCTCGAGACCATCCGGATCACCAACTTCCAGATCGCGAATGATCGCCGTGATCTGTTCTCGCACTTCTTCAGGGGGCGAGGCAGTTCGTGTCATCTGTTCTTGGTTGTCAGCCGTCCGGTACGCAGCGATGAGGTCAAAGATCGTCGACGTCTCGTTGTGTAGCGAGGTGACGCTTGAGCGCAGCGTCGTAAGGTCTTGTTCAAGCACGGCACGCTCGGCAGTGGCAGCACTCCGACTCAAATGGGTGAAGCCAAGATTTGCAGCAACACCTTTGAGATTGTGGATGCGAGAGCGCAACAGTTCTTGATCGACCGTCTCAACGCTTGAGGCGAGAAGGTCCAAAAGATCGCGCTGTTGCGCTTCGAACTGCAAGATCAGTGTTCGCAGCAAGATCCTATTGCCAGCACACCGCGACAGTGCACCGTCAAGATCATAGCCGTTGACCAGGGCAGCAACATCTGTGACGAGGTCGTTGTGGGCTTCCCTGCGTTGAAGTGCGGATCTTGTATTGATCACAATGTCAGATGAGGCGTCGACGTTGTGAATGCCATAGACGTACAGCGCTTTGTACAGCGCTTCGGGATCAACGGGTTTGGTAAGGTGGTCATTCATGCCGGCATTGATGCTCTTCTCGCGTTCGCCAGCCATTGCATGGGCCGTCATTGCAAGTATCGGCTTCGTGTAGCCACGCTCACGAGCCGTCCGCGCAGCTGTTAGACCATCCATCACCGGCATCTGAATGTCCATCAAGACCACATCGTAGTCACTTGTGAACATGCGGTCAAGTGCGATCACTCCGTTCTCTGCGATGTCGGCGTTGATGCCTACAATGCGCAAGAGTTCCTTCGCCACTTGTTGGTTGATCTCGTTGTCTTCAACGACCAAGACATGGAGTCCGGTAAGTGCCGACGTGTCGATCTTGCTCTTTCGTTCCGCTGCCGTCGCTGAATCTGAGATCACTCGCTTGCCAAAAATGTTCACCAGTGTATCATACATCAACGAAGGGTTCACGGGCTTCACCAGGAATCCGTCAGCACCGAGCGCAGATGCCTGTTCAAAGACATCAGACTGACCATAGGCCGTCACCATCACGATCGTTGGCACATGCTCTGGATAATCACGACGCAAGACCTTGATCGTTTCAAATCCATTCATTCGTGGCATCCGCCAATCAACAAGAAGAAGTTCGTAGGGAGACTTCTCGACGATCGCTTCGTGATACATGATCGCGGCTTCTTCCCCTGAATGAGCCACAGCGACCACGAAGCCCAGACTCTCCATCATGTCCTTGAGAATGTCGAGCGACGTCTGACTGTCGTCGATGATCAAGACCTTCTTGTTGAACGACGTGTCCGTGCGAACGATCCGCTCCGTTGATGCCGTGCGGCCAACGTTGACAGTGAAGGCACACGTGGTACCCATACCTTGCTGGCTGGTCACGTTGATCTTGCCACCCATCAGTTCGACCAGATTCTTGACGATGGATAACCCAAGCCCCGTTCCACCATACTTGCGCGTGGTGGAATAATCGGCTTGTGTGAATGGCTCAAACAGATGTTCTACCTGCTCCGGCGACATGCCGATACCTTGATCGGCAATGGTGATCGACAGTTGATAGTCGTCGCCGATGAGCTTGGACGTCACGTTGACGCGCACCTCACCGGCATCAGTGAACTTGATGGCATTGTCGATCAAATTGGTGAGTACCTGCTGGAGTCGCAGCGAATCACCACGAACCATGGTCGGCAGTTCACTGTCGAGTCGCAGCTGAAGCTCTACGTCGGGCTTGCGCGCAAGTTTGACGTTCGCCTGTTCGATCACGTTCTGGAATAGTGGTTCAAGACTGAACTCCGTGTGTTCGATCGTCAGCTTGCCGGCCTCGATCTTTGAATGATCAAGAATGTCGTTGATGATGCGGAGTAACGATGTTGCAGAGCGCTTCACACTCTCCAGGTGTTTGCGGTGTTCGGCATTGAGGGTGTCTGACTTCAAGATCAGGTAGGAGAGCCCGAGGATCGCATTCATCGGTGTGCGGATCTCATGGCTCATATTCGAAAGGAAGTCGCTCTTGGCCTTATTCGCTGCCTGCGCTTCTTCCGCCAGCGTCGCCAAGATCACATTGTTTGCTTTGAGTTCGCGCGCACGCTCGCGCACGCGATCCATCTGAATGCCTCCAAAGCGGGCAAAGAGTCCCAGGAAGAACGGCGCCGTATCGATGATCCACAGCAGCGGCGACTTCGATTGGGCCTTCAGTAAGCCATCCAGTGAAAAGCTCAACCCTTCTACATTCGCTTCGATCACCGTTGCGATGATCGGGAACAGCAGTCCAAAGACCGCGCCGTAGAGTGTGTAGTTATCCCGCTCCGTTTTGAACATCATTGATCCTCTTCGACGTTTGCTACCTCAAGCCAGTAGGTGGTCATCGTGCCTTTGCCTTTTAAATCGACCTGGCCACGCTCTAGCAGGGACCAGGGAACTGGGATCTGGGAACTGTCACCCCGTTCCTCGCTATCGCTCGGAATGACAGAGCCCCCGGTTGTTTCAACCACACTTTGTCGCAGATCTTGATGTCGCGAATCTTGAGGTCGCTGACCTTGCTGTCGCTGTGCGAGCTGTTGCTGTGCGAGCTGTCGCAGTGCGGAAGCGACTTGCTCGCTGACATGGATCTTCCCCGGCTCTCCCGTGCTCTCGAGTCGTGATGCCACGTTCACGGTGTCGCCCCAGACGTCGTACTGGAGGCGCTCGGTGCCGATGACGCCGGCAGTTAGTGCTCCGCAGTGAACTCCAATCCTTACCTCGACAGGCGACCTTGCAGGCGACCCTTCAGGCGACCCTTCGGGAGACCTTGTAGGAGAACTGAAGGTGTTGACGGCACGGAGGATGTCGAGTGTTGCGGCTGCTGCTCGTTGGATTGGACTTGCTGTTTGCTGCTGGCTGTTCGATTGCTGACTCGGGAAAGAGACTGCCATATACGAATCCCCGATCGTCTTGATCTTCGTTACGCCGTGGCGTTTGCAGATCTCGTCGAATTGGGAGAAGAGGCGTTCGAGGAAGTTGACCACTTCGGACGCTGAGAGCTGTTCGGAGATGGCGGTGAAGCCAACGATGTCGACGAAGAAGACGGCGGCGTTGTCGTAGTGGTCTCCGGTGACCTGCTCGCCCCTTACAATGCGATCGGCGATGTGCTTGGGGAGAGTGCTGTAGAGGACGGCTCGTTCTTTCTCACGTTCTTGGCGCTCGGCAGTAAGCTGACGTTCCGCTGTAAGGGCCGCGATCTTTTGTGCTGTGGCAACGCCGTTGAGTTCTTCCGTGATCTGCGTTGAGCGTGTATTGTGGTGGACGTACCCTGCAAGATCGTTCTTGAGCAAGGCGATCTCGCGGAGATCGTTGTGTGCCTCAGCAGCATACGTTTGCATACGATGCTCCTCGGCGATCGCAAGACACTTACGGTAGATGGCTTCCGCACCTTCGACGTCACCCGATCGTTTATGAACTCCCGCCACAAGTTGCTTGTAGAGAAAGAGGGTGGCCGGGTGCTGGATCTTCGATGGATCAACACGATCTAGACAGAGTTGCCCTTCATCATATCGCTCAGCTTCGAATAAACAGGCAGTCATGTTACATAGGGTCGACGAAACGTATTCTTCATTCCCGAGATCGATGTAGATCTTTAGTGCTCGATCGTAGTTGCGAACGGCAGCTTCTGTTTCACCTCGTTTGTTGTGAACATTCGCAAGGTTGACGGAACATACGGCCACACCGGCAATATCACCGACGTGCTCAAAATAAGGCAGTGCTCGTTCGGTCCATACCTGTGATTCGTTGAGGTCGTTCAGGGCGAAGTACAAGTTCGCGATCGCTGTCGAGATCTGACCAAGCCGATGATGCTGCTGCTGTTGCTGAGCGATGTCGAGTGCAGCATGATAGTGTTTCAACGCCGTTGGGTAGTCGGCAAGCTCACTATAAGCCAATCCAAGATTCCGATAGGCAAAAAAAGCGACCTTCGAAGACTCATGGAGGCGTGCAAGATCAAGTGCTTTGTTAGCGGCTTCTATCGACTGGGCGTATTCGCCTTGAGATTGGTAGACGTTTGCAAGTCCATTGTAGGACATGCCGGCTGTATGCATGTCTTTGTGCTCGATCGACACTTCGATGCATCGCAGATAACCGTCAAGCGCTTCTTTTGCCATGCCCATCATGTTGTAGCACATGGAAATATTGTGCATGGCAGGAATGGCGTCGGCGATGTGTCCACTAGCCAACAAGATCTCGACCACCGTTTGATATCGCGCTACAGCTTCGGCATACCTGCCTGTTTGTGAATAGACGGAGCCCAGATCGTTGAGTGTCAGCGCTGCTGCGACAACATCGCCGTCATCTTCATAACGTGATCGAGCTTGGTCGTAGAGGTTCAGTGCATACTCGACCTCTCCGTTGCTCTTTGCGATCATCGCCCGAATGCGCAGGGTGTCGGCAGCCGCGGCGTTCCCTGGTAGTTGACGATACTGCACAAGCAGTGATCGGAGCGTTTCGAGATCTTGTTCACGAAATGCCGACGATACTGCTTTCCGAAGTTCTTCAAGCGTGGTCATGTGTCCTCACTCCACCATCTCTGCATTCTCGACCACCTTCCATCCCTTCACCCTTTCACCCTTACACCCTGGACTCCACGCGATCTCGCGCATCGTTGTGGCCACGGCGCGGGCTTGGACGGCGCGCCACTTGTGGGGGATGATCGGACGGAAGATCTTCATCAGTGGTGCGGCGATCCGTTCGCCGAGTCGGAACTCCTTGCGTTCGCCGAGCAGCAGCGACGGACGGATGATCGTCACCAGCGGATAGCCCAGCGTCTGCAGTTCCCGTTCCATCTCGCCCTTGACGCGGTTATAGAACACCGACGATGTAGCGTCGGCCCCCATGGCGCTGACCACGACGAAATGTCTCGCCCCCTTCCTTCGAGCTTCACGGGCGATACGAATGGGCAGATGATGGTCCACTTCACGAAACACCTCTTGCGACCCTGCTTTTTTGATGGTGGTCCCCAGACAACAGAACACCACTTCCGGATAGATGGAAGGGGGCAGGGGGTTCGCCAGATCTTGTCGTGATAGTGACGTGATCTTGGTGAAAGAACGGTCGGCCTGCAGCTGTCGCACCAGCTCGGAGCCAACGAGGCCGGAGCCGCCGATGATCAATGCTTCCATAGCCTCTAATATAGCGACATCGGGGACTGCGACATCTGGCACAGCGTCATCAAAATCCGCGACATCTAAGTCTGCGACTGGGAAGTTGTAAATTCGGTGTATGGAAAGCGACGTAGAATACAGTAAGCTGAACAGGCGCATTGACGATGCGGATGGGATCCGTGCCGTCGAGGTCTACATCTTCCGTCCGGCGGGGGAGAAGGAGTGGACGCTGGAGGTGGTGAACCACGAGAACACCTCCTGGTTATGGGACATCCCGTTTGTCACGGACGCCGAGGCCCTTGCAGAGGTCCATGCGCAGTTAGATGTGTATGGGATGGATGTGTTCTACCAACCGGAGGAGGAGTGACCATGGAAACACCGGCAGCGCCTCACTGATCCTCGCTATGCAGCTGTTTCAGAAGACGTGAGGGGGCGGGTGGTAATTCGACGTTTCGGCAAGTGTACAGGATGCGTAACTTTCGATTGTTCACTCACCTTTCAATCGCAAATGACCGGAACGACTTCTGTAAGCGATGCGCGTCGAAAGAATATGCAGGCGGTTCGAAGCAAGGACAGCCAGATTGAGTTGCTGCTTCGTTCTGCGTTATGGCAATTGGGCGTGAGGTACCGACTTCATGTTTCATCTGTTATCGGTAAGCCTGATATTGTCATCCGCAAGTACCGGATTGCTGTCTTTGTGGATTCGGAATTTTGGCATGGAAAAGACTGGAATAATGCTAAGCCAAAGTTCAAAAATAACGAACAGTTTTGGACTATGAAGATTCAGCGGAATATCGAGAGGGATAAAGAGGTCAATCAAACATTGGCAGATCTTGGGTGGACTGTCCTACGATTTTGGGGCAAAGAGATCAAGCGAGATCCCGATGGAGTTGCTAAACAGATTCAACACGTTATTCAATTGAAACAAAGTGATAAAAATCAATTACAGTGACCTTGCCGACAGTTTGAATCTTGACGAGGCGAAACAGTTACGTGATCCCACCGGCGATGCGTATGCGGCCCTCACACACTATCTCCAAAGCAACTTGGACGATTCCCGCGAGACATTTAAAGGGATGACTAGTCGTGACGTGGTGGCTAAATACAACACATTCGTAGCTTCAAAGCTGACCAAGCGTAAGGCTGAGCAGTTAGCGCTTGGTAACCTATTAGATACACCCATCGATTCAGCGGTCAACTTCGATATTCCGTTTCCGCCACCGAAGAACCCGAAATTCAGATTTATCGACCTGTTCGCTGGAATCGGTGGCATGCGCATAGCGTTTCAGGAGCTCGGAGGAAAGTGCGTTTTCTCTTCTGAGATTGATCCTTTCGCGAAGAAGACATATGCGGCAAACTTCGGAGAGGTGCCATTTGGGGACATCACTCAGGTTGATGAGAATGATGTTCCCGATCACGACATCTTAGTTGCTGGCTTTCCTTGCCAGGCATTTTCTATTGCAGGGAGGCGACTTGGCTTCGAAGAAGCGAGAGGCACCCTGTTCTTCGACATTGCTAGAATTCTGTTTGCGAAACGCCCGGCTGCCTTCTTTCTAGAGAACGTGAAGGGGCTGATGAATCACAAGGGAGGCGCGACGCTCAAGACGATTCTGAAGATTCTCCGCGAAGATTTAGGCTACTTTGTCCCAGATCCTCGTATCGTCAATGCTAAGTACTTCGGCGTCCCTCAGAATCGAGAACGCGTCTTCATCGTTGGGTTTAGATCTGAGGAAGCAGCAAGAGCATTTAGCTATCCGGAACAGACGAAAGTATCGCATAAGCTTGATGATATTCTTGAGAAGAAGGCTGTTGAAGCTAAATACTACTTGTCCGCTCGGTATCTGAGGTCAATACGAGAACATCGACGTCGACACGAAGAGCTAGGACATGGGTTTGGTTATGAGATAATTAAACCCAGCGGAATTGCAAATGCCATAGTTGTAGGGGGCATGGGTAGAGAGAGAAACTTAGTCATTGATAGAAAGCTTCGCGACTTCACGCCAACTACCAACATCACTGGTCCAATTAATGACGAGTACATAAGGCGAATGACACCTCGCGAATGGGCTAGACTTCAAGGTTTGCCCGAAAGATTCAGGATCGTGGTTTCAGATGCACAGGCTTACAAACAGTTTGGAAACAGTGTGGCGGTGCCCGCGGTTCAGGCAACTGGGAAGTTGATTGTGAAAAGGTTGGATGTTGTCTAATAGATTATAGTCGAC
Source organism: uncultured Hyphomicrobiales bacterium (assembly GCA_964467455.1). Lineage (GTDB taxonomy): Bacteria > Bacteroidota > Ignavibacteria > Kapaibacteriales > Kapaibacteriaceae > OLB6. The sequence continues at coordinate 29,841 of CAYXQJ010000030.1, forward strand.
CAGGAATGGTCTTTCACCACTAGGAGATGGGTAATGCGCAATGTTGGAGAGTGGTCCGAAGTGTTTGTTCTGCTGAGATCTGTTGTTGACGGTGTGATCCCAGTTGTTGACTCCCAGTTGAGTCGTAAGGAAGATTCGGAATTGCGAATCGCAGCCGTGCTTTTTGAAACGAGAACGGGTACGAAACGAATCGCGAGAGTGAATGATCGGATTGAGTCGCGTGGTCTCGATGGAACGATGTTGGGTCATTATAGCATCGCGCAGGTTGAGGAGGCGTGCCAAGCAATTAAGTACGGTGTTCGTAATCGACCTGGCCGAGGTGCGTCTTTTGAAATACAAGGAGCAAAGAACGCCATGCTCGCGCTAGGCATCCCAGTTGCAGTGCATAACGCGACCAACTCAAAGGTAGATCTGTACTTTGAGCAACAAGACAGTGTTAGTGGTACAACAGTCGTGAATGGCTTCTCCGTAAAATCATTTGCAGGAGCAAAGCCAACATTGATGAATGCAAGTCAATCGACACGTGTCAAGTATGAGATTGGACTGCAGCTTACAGCCGAAGATATGGCTCTACTTAACGCAGAAGAATTTCGCGGAGAGAACACTGAATGCGGGAGTGCGCTCAGGTGTAGACTCAAGGAGCTAACACGCCGAGGTTCTTCTATCGCATATGCCGACTATACGAATCCTACCTTCAAAATGAATCTAAGGATGATCGACAGTCTAATGCCCGAGTTATGGGCATTTATGGTCAAAGCATACTATATAGAGGGAGAACATATGCTCGCAAGACTTGCCGAGATGGCGGCTTCAGAGGATGTACTAGAATACGAGGGAGAGGATTTAATCGATTTGTATCGATATAGGTTGGCGCAGTTCGCTTCAGAGGTGTCGCAGGGAATGCGCCCAGCGACGCGTTGGCGAGGAGCTGTAGAGGTGCCTGGCGGTTTTGTCATCGTGTTGCCTAACCTTGAAATAGTGTCAATGCAGCCAGAGAATCGAATGGACTATTGGTCCTACTTGCTAACGGTATTGAAACTTGATACACCGAGTACTGGTAGGCACCGGTTTGGCGAGATTTACTCGGAGAATGGACGTTACTTTATCGATCTGAATGCACAGCTGCGATTTAGTTAGGTCCCTCGCCAGAAAATCTCCATATAGTTTTACCCCGTCTCCTTTCCTAATCCGCCTTTCAAACTCTTCTGTGCATTCGTGCGTGAAGAGGTAAAATAACGACCCGTTGTGGTGGTCCGTCATTGCCTGTATCTAAGTGAATGCTCGCACTGTCGTAACCAAACACGCCATGGCGTACACTTCACAGTAGAGACAATTCCCTGGAGGTGATCATGCTTGTTTTCATCCTGCTGCTGATGCTCGGCGGACTGTCCGTGAGCGCACACACGGAATACACGGCGAACCTGGTATGCCCCCTAGATCACAAGCAGTTCACGTATACACTGGATGGGTCGGGGACGTCGTTCACCAGACGACTCGATATGAAGCCGATGGGGCCAACACCGGCACCGTGGAGAATAGGGCAGTGCCCATCGTGCGGATTTGTGCTGTATAAGAAAGAGTACACGGACTCGGAGAAGGTCGTGCTTCTGGAGATCGTGAATACAGTTGAATACCGAAAGGCTAGAAAACTTGGGTCGACATATTACTGCCTGGCCCATATCTACCGAAAACTGAAGATGCCGGCCTACGACGTGGCGTGGGTGCTGCTGCAAGCGTCTTGGCAGGTGGAGTCGGATGCTGGACGGTATGCGACGTGCCTGACAGAAGCGATCACGCTGCTGGATTCTGTGGTGAGTCGAGACCTGACAAAAGAGTCGTTCGCTGATACGACTGCAGCACCTACTGATGCTCAGGTCGCAGCGTATCTGTGCATTGAACTCAACCGTCTGCTGGGCAAGTTCGAAAGAGCAGAACACTACCTGGCGATGATGCGGCCGATCGGCGGACCCAAGGCCAGCGGGTTTAACAGAATGGTGGAGTGCCAACGTGCGCTGGTGGCTGAGCGCGACAAGCGACATCGAACGGTGGATGAGTGTAAATAGCCGATAGGTCGTATGTTGCCTTTTTGGAGTGCACCACGATGTCCTTCCGTACCGGCCTTTCGATCCTTCGTGAAAGTTGGAGCGTGCTCAAGCAAGATGCTGAGCTTGTGTGGTTCCCCGTGATGAGCGGCGTTGCCGCGACACTGGTACTTGTGACCGTCGTGCTGTCGGGATGGCTGTTCGAGCCCTTCGGTGAATGGGCAATGATGTCACTGGATGGTATGGTCAATGAAGAGGTGACCTTCGGCATCGATCCGGTGTTGGGACTGCTGATCATGTTCGCCATCTATGCCGTCGAATATTTCGTGGTGATCTATTTCAACACGGCTCTGGTGTCGTGTGCATTGATGCGGTTTGAAGGGGGCGACCCAACCGTATCAGATGGTCTTCGTATGGCAAATGAACGGCTGCCGCAGATCGTGAAGTGGACGCTGCTCTCCGCAGGCGTGGGTGCGCTGCTGTCGGCCATCGAGTCGCGACTCGAATTCGTCGGACGCATCATGGTGAAATTGATCGGCGTGGCATGGACGATCGCAACGTACTTCGTGGTGCCGATCCTGGCCGCAGAAGGACTCGGCCCTGTCGATTCTGTCAAGCGCTCGGCACAACTGCTACGCAAACACTGGGGCGAAGGTCTCGTCGGCAATATGGCACTGGGGTTGGTCACCGGAACACTCATCGCTCTCATCGTCTTGGTCACGTCGATCGGCTTTACCGTGGCCTTCATCAACAACTCCATACCAATGATCATCGTGATGGCCGCCGTGCTGATCGTGACGCTGATCGTGTCGCTCGTGATCAATAGCACGCTCCACCAGATCTTTCTTGCCGGACTCTACCGCTATGCCACCACAGGCGAAGTGACGCCGGGCTTCTCTGCATCATCCTTTGAGCATGCATTCAAACTGAAGAAGGCGAAGAACTGATCGCCCCCTACCATGTGTAGGTGATGGTGCTGTTGCGCGGAGCAGCACTGTCGTACATGGTGCCGTACCGACCTTCGGTGGTGGAGTAGAGTTGCTCTCGGAGGTAGGCGGTGCTGAAGGTGACCGTTAGTTTCATGCCGCTCATGTTGGCGTTGGGACTGAGGCCAGTGTATAAGACCTGATTCTCAGCTCGAGGTTTGTTCTCCGGAAGTGTGTACCAACTGTCCATCGTAGCCACCACTGAGCCGTCGGACCTGGTGAGGGTGAAATTGGCTTTGACGCTGGCGCTGAGACCGGCTTGGGTGGTGTGGTCGATCTTGAGGTAGTGTAAACCTGAGACCTCTGTGGGGACAACGCTGAGGTCTTTGACGGCGATCACACTGTCAAGCGTTGAAGGGGCGAAACGGGTGAAGGCCATGTATTGTCGGCTGCCGCGGCCCATCCAATCTATCGGTGAGTAGGATCCGCTGTAGGGATTCCAGCCCGTATGGAACATCTGCAGCGTGGGATGGTAGATCGTGTCGATGTAGTAGACGCCGAACGGGAGCTGAAGCTTCCACTCGCCAGCAGCATCCGTGGTGGCCGTGTAGGCGCGTCCTGTGGTGCTGACGTACCTGACAACAATGCCGGCATGAAGATCCTGCGGCTCGAGATGCTGGTTGTAGATCAGTGCTGAGCCGTAGACCGTGCCGGTAGTGTTGGTGTCCGGACCGGTCGGCGTTGAATCGTCATCATCATCATCGTCGTCGCTGCAGCCGATGGCAGCGATCATCAACATGGCAAGCAGCAGAGTACGCATGGTGACCTCCTTGGTCAAATGGCATATTCAGTTTTCGTGCCAGAAAACGCATCGTACATGGCGCGGTGGTAGGCATATGACCACGCATCGTCGCGGGTGTAATAGCCCTTCACCCAATCGATGAGCGTTTCGTACATGCTCTGCTGTAGCTCGGGCGTCTCATACTTCTCCGGTTCCCACGGACGTGCTGCATTGTTGCGCAAACAGACGTCCAAGCCGGGGTTGAGGAAGTGGAGATGGACGTCGGCCCTTGGACGCAGGACGGCGATCTGATTCGGCTCCCACATGATGCTGTCGAGATCCAAATGTTCAAGACCGTGCTCCTGTGCGAGCATACGCGCATGGGTTGACTTGCCACTGCCGCTGTTGCCGACAACGATCACTTTCATACGTGGGCCCTTTCAATAAAAGTGCCATGAAACGTCGATGTCCCTCGGTTGTTTCAGGGAGGGCTATGCACACAACATCTAAACTCGTTCTGCTGATTGCCATCGTTGCGTCGGCCACATCGGTCCGCGCTCAGCAACGGTATCTCTACATCTACGACCATGCGTCCATGTCCACCGATTCGATGCCAGTGAATGAGGTGCCGATGTGGTTCGCAGTCTCCACGCCATGGAACGTCGGACGGATGACGGGGCGGACCGATCTGCCGATGCAGATGCCCTCCACCGACGAGATGGTGGGGACGATGAGTAAGATGCGCCCCGCTCGCGAGTTCACGAACGTTGCACACTATCCCGCTCGCACCGTGGGCTCGTTGCGCATTATGCGTGATGGTATTCCACGACCATCCTGTTCCGCAACGTTGGTCGGACCGAAGTGGGTGCTCACGGCTTCGCACTGTCTGTACGAGGTCGAAAACGCACCACGACATTTCTTCTGGGATTACAGATTCTATCCGGCATGGGACGACTCCTCATCACAGACCTTGGTGCACTTTTCCCGCGTGATCAGAACATACACGGTGCGAGTACCTGGCGATAGCCCAATCGAAAATGATGTCGCACTGCTGGAACTTGATGAACCGATCGGTGAAGAACTGGGTTGGCTTGGAATGATGACGTTCCCTAACGACGATGTAGTAGAGAACGCTATCGCCCATCGGCTCAGCTATCCCGCCTACTTCGATGTCATCGATCCATCACGCTACTACGATGGCGATACACTCTGGTATCGCTACGGCTCTGTGGTCAAGCAACAACACACTCTGTACACCGAAGGCGCAATGGGCATTCCCGGCGAAAGTGGTTCATCCGTTGTCCTCTCATATAACGGCGGTTATGCCGCTGCAGCAGTATTGCAATATGCCTCATCGATGGCATCTCAACAGCTCGACTCCACGACCTTCGAGACCTTCGCACGACTCGTGCTGCCGACCATTGCATCGGTTGCTGATGGTCAAGGGGCAGGCACGCCCTTTACAAACAACGAAAGCGAAGTACAACGATATACAATGCAGGGCGAGCTCGTGAGCAGTGAGACGATGCTGCACTCCGGTGTCTACCTTGAAGTGACGACGTTAAACGGAAACCGCACCACGCGGTTGATCAACGTGGTGCGGTGATCGATCACGCTCCGCCGTATCCGCGTTCGGCTAACATCTTACCCATGCCATCGTAGGCCTCTTCGCCCTGAGGGGTAAAGGTGGCGAGACCGTCAACGTAGCGGTTGTACATGCAGAAGGCCGCGGCGATGAGGACGGTGTCGTGGATGGCTTTGTCGTCGGCGCCTTCGGCGCGGGCTGCGGCAATGTCGGCATCGGTGACGGTGCGGGCATCGGCGCGGACCTTGTCGGCGATCTTGAGCAACGCCTTGAGCTTGGGAGAGACCTGTGATGCGTCGATCGGCTTGAGGTCCATGTGGTCGACAACCGACCGCAACACCGGCGCATCGGAACCCCAGAGCTCGCGGGCCGCCGCGGCGTGGGAGTTGGTGCAGAAGTAACATTCGTTGCCGGCCGATACGCGAGCGGCGATGGTCTCACGCTCTGCCGGCGTGAGCGATGATGCTCCGCGCAGGAGCTGCTGAGCCAGTCCGTTCAGGTGGACAGCAGTCTCAGGATAGGCCGCCAGCGGTCCGGTAATGCCGGGCAGGCCGACGGGAAGATCGATGTGTGCCATGGGGACTCTTTAGTTGGTGAATGGACAAGTTACACAGAACCGATAAAAGTCTTAATTTGGTCCGACACATTCACCAAGGTGCCATCATGCCATCACTTGATCGGATCAAGCCTATCTCGTACTTCAAAGCCAATGCGGCGGAGATGCTTAGGGAGTTGCGCGAAACGGGTCAGCCGTATGTGCTGACGCAGAACGGCGAGGCCGCAGCAGTACTGATGGATGCTCATGAATATGATAAGCTGCAGCGTACACTGACGATGCTACAGATCATGAAGATCAGCGAAGAGCAATATCTCAGGGGAGAAGGAAGATCTCTTGACAATGCCAAGACGAGAATTCAGGAGCAACGTGCACGGCTAAAGAAATGAAGCCCTTTCGCGTAGACATCCTTCCAACTGTTGAAGATGATGTTGCTCAACTGGCGAACTGGATCGAATCGCATGATGGATGCGATAAGGCGGATCACTTTGTTGACGTAATGCTGAAAGCTATGTCAACCCTTTCAACTCTTGCACGTCGAGGCGTTGCGGTTACGGACGTTGACAGCACTGTGTTCGGCGAAACTCGACAACTACTAAAGTTGAACTGTCGAATCATCTATGTGGTCGATGAAGAAGTTGTTACAGTGATCGCCGTGATTCACCAGAGACGTGACCTGACGGCCACACTGGCAGAACGTAATGAGGCAATGTCAGTTTCTATCGCGCCAGATACCCGCCGTCGACGGCGTAATACGAGCCTGTGATGAAGCTGGCGTCGGCAGAGGTGAGGAAGCACGTCAAGGCTGCAACCTCTTCCGGACGTCCGACGCGGCCAATGGGATGGAGCGTGCTGATCAAGGCATTGATGTTGGGATCCTGCATCACCCCTTCGATCATCGGCGTCTCAATAAAGGCCGGACCAACAGCGTTGATGCGAATGCCTTGAGATGCATGATCGAGTGCCGCGGCTTTGACAAGGCCGACAAGACCGTGTTTGGCCGAGACATAGGCGGGCGCGCCGGAATAGCCGACAGCACCAAGGATCGACGACATGCACACGATGGATCCGCCCCCTGACAAGATCATGGCCGGGATCTGAGCCTTCATGCCAAGGAAGGGGCCGGTGAGGTTGACGTCGATCACACGCTGCCAATCGGCAACGCCGTAGTCGGCGGCTAGACCCGATGCGCCGGCGATGCCGGCATTGTTGACGGCGATGTCGAGTCGGCCGAATTCTTTCATCGCAACATCAACGGCGCGCTGATTGTCTTCTAACGTCGACACATCGCAGTGTACATACACCACCCGTCCACCGTTCGATCGAAGAGCGGCGGCAAGTGATTCACCAAGCTCATCTTGGACGTCGGCGATCACCACAGCAACGCCGTCTTGGACATACCGCTCGACAATGGCTTTACCAATTCCTGAGGAGCCGCCAGTAACAAGGGCGACACGAAGTGGGGTTGACATGATCGCCTCCGTAAGTGTGCACTGCAACGTACGGGGTGGTAGGGGGCGGTACAATGACCAAAGTCACCTTTACGTGCTATCATTACGACACATGAAAAACTTTGTCCGCCAATACACGCCCCCTTCCAATCGATTTGCCGAGATCTTGTGCGGGTTGATCATGTTGCTGACGTTCACGTTAGCAGGTGGTATTGCGAAGGCCGATGCAAGTGAGTTGATCTTTGGTGCCGTTAGCTGTGCCGTGGCGTGGGGCATCATTGACTTCACGATCTTCCTGTTGAACTCGCTCTTTCAGCGTGGTTGGCAGATGCGGAATCGAAACGGTGAGCACACGTCCGATCCAGCGTCCATCACTCACTAAACAAGATCTGATGGGCGGCCTCGGCCTTGTGGCCATCGTCATGGGAGGATAAGATGGACTGGCTCGTCGGACTTGGATTGTACATGATCCCCGTGGCGGCCGTCGACGTCAACAACTGGCACTTCGAAGCACGATACAACTACGAAGACGTCCGCACCGTATCGGTGTGGGCCGGCCCCACCTTTGAATGGAGCGGTGATGTGCCCGGATATGTAGCACCACTCGGTGGCCTTGTTGTAGGCAACACCACCGGCGTTGCACTTGGCCTTGAGACCGAGACAACGTTCGATGTCTTCTCACTCTACGCCGAAGCTGAATACGTCGTGGTACCATCGGATCGGACGTCAGACTATTTCTATTTGTGGGCCGATCTCACGGCCACGTTATGGGAGCAGGTCCTTGTCGGCCTCACTGTACAACGTCTGCGTGAGGTGCATCAAGATGTTGTGATCTCACCCGGTGCGTTTGCAGGTGCCACCATCGGCGTCGTCACGCCAAAGCTTTACGCCTTCGGCGTCGCCTCGGACGAACCGTATTTCATGTTATCGATCGATGTGGAGTGGTGAAAGAGTTCACCCGATCGGTGAACTTTCGTCATGCGATGCATGGTCATGATCGCGTGTATCCTATGTGAAATGTTGTGCAACTACCGCAGAAGACCTCCGTATTCTGCGCGCTTTGCCACGTGCATTTGACCACAAACAATCGACAGCATCGCTCTAGCTCTCTAGCTGACTAGCTGACTAGCTGACTAGCTGACTAGCTGACTAGCTGACTAGCT
>CAYXQJ010000031.1:0-36395 GCA_964467455.1 uncultured Hyphomicrobiales bacterium
TCGAAGATGGAATCGTAGATCAAGGCGCGAAGGGGCTTGTTTGGATCTCCGGTAGGGGGCGGAACACGCGCGATCACGGCTTCCAAGATCTCGTCGATGCCGATCCCGGCCTTGGCTGATGCGAGGATCATATCCTCTTCCTTGCAGCCGATCAGATCCATCACCTGTTGCTTCACGCTGTCGATCGTCGTCACCGCTGCCGGTAGGTCGATCTTGTTGATCACCGGAATGATCTCCAGTCCTTGGTCGATGGCCATGAAGAGGTTGGAGATCGTCTGCGCTTCCACGCCTTGGGTAGCATCCACAACCAGGAGCGCCCCCTCACATGCAGAAAGCGAGCGGGAGACTTCGTAGGAGAAGTCGACGTGGCCGGGAGTGTCGATCAGGTTGAGCTTATAGGTCTCGCCGTCCTGGGCCTTATAGTCCATCTGGATGGCGTGCAGTTTGATCGTGATCCCGCGTTCTTGCTCAAGGGGATTATCGTCAAGGATCTGATTGTACACCATCTCCCGCTGGGTCACCCGTCCGGTGCGCTCCAGGAGTCGGTCGGCCAGGGTGGATTTCCCATGGTCGATGTGGGCGATGATGCAGAAGTTGCGGAAGTGTTTCATGGTAAGCTGCAAAGATAGGGAACTGGGAACAGGGAACTGGGAACAGGGAACTGGGAACTGGGAACAGGGAACTGGGAACAGGGAACTGGGAATGGGACGAAGTGGGAGGGAGATTGTCATTGAAGAAATGGTAGTTTAGTTTTCTGTTCATCACAAAACGTTGGAAAAGAGAACATGAAGCGGTTTGGAGCATTGGTAACGGCGGGTGTGGCATGTTTGGCCTTGGTGGCATGTAGCGAAGATTCTACGAATCCGGACGATACGCCGAAAGGGGCGGCGCCGGAGATGCCGGTGGTGACGGAGGGGCTGGTGGCCTATGTGGCGCTGGATGGGCGGGCCATTGAGTCGACCGGGAAGGTGGACTCCACTACGATCACCAAGGTGGGTGTGACGCCGACGTCGGACCGGACGGGTGCGGCGGGCAAGGCCATGTATTTTGACGGCGTGGACGACTATATCTCGATCCCGGGTCTGGATACGATCCAGGTGTGGCCGCTGACGTGGTCGTTCTGGGTGAAGCCGGATGGACCTCAGAACACCTTCAACGGTGACCTATTCGTGCCGGTTGGCAAGTATCTCCACCCGAATGGTGACGGAATGTTGATGTTCTGGGAGAGCGGCATCTTCGGCTCCCTCTACACAACGAACTTCTTTGGTAACTACTGCCGTGTCGATCTGGAGCCGGGCGAGGTCGCACCAGATGTATGGCATCATATTGTGATGACGTTGGATATCGTCGATGGCATGATCGTGTACGTCGACAACGTAAGAGCCGACTTTTCGGGATGGTCGGGCCAGGTTGCCAAGACCAAGACCACCGAGCCGCTGCGTTTCGGTATCATCAACTCTGAACATCCTTCAAAGAAGCCGTTGCCGTTCAAAGGTTCGATCTCTGATTTTGCGGTCTATAACCGAGTGTTGACGGAAGCCGAGCGGACGCAGCTGTTTATGAGTACGAAGTGATCGCCCCCTACCATTTGGACCACCCCATGATGAATATGCGCTTTTCGATGATCGTTGCGTTGTCGGTGATGACGCTTTCTGCACTTCTGCTCACATCGTGTGAAGATGGTGACGGCAACCCCACCAATCCGATGCCGACGGCGCGGATCGTGGGTGTGGTGGTTGCGATGCCGAACAATACTCCGGTAGCAGGGGCGCAGATCTCCACGGAACCGGTGACGCAGACCGTACTGACGGCTGCTGATGGTTCGTATGAGATCAAGGGCGTGCCGAATGGTACGTACATTGTCAGGGCCACACACGGACAATTCGGCCAAGGTACGGCTAGCGTGAGCGTAACGTCGGGTCAGACCGGACGTGCCGACATCGCTCTACGTGGTGACAACAACAACGGCGGCGGTGATGATGATTCCACAGGCGACGACGACGACGACTCGACCGGCGGACCTGGTGATCCGAACCCGATGCCGGGTGTGATCGCCCACTTCCCGTTAGACGGCAATGCGTTTGATGTGAGTAATCATCTGCCAACAGGACGTATCAGTGGCGCGATGCCGACGGCGAATCGTCGCGGTGAAGCTGGCAAAGCCATGCGTTTTGACGGACAGAATGACTTCATCGAGGTTGATGTGTTCAGCCATCCACGCCTCAAGCAATTCCCGCTTACGTGGTCAATTTGGGTGCGTCACGAAGGCATGCCGAAGAACGAATGGCCTGTTGGTCTGTACCTTCATCCTAGCGGTGATGGCCTCGGCTTCTTCTATGAGAACGGTAAATGGGGGAACTTCTATTCCGCCAACGCCTTCAACAACTACTGTCGGCATAACGGAACCCTGCCTGCTGACGGGCGTTGGCATCATGTTGCCTTCACCATCGACGCCAGTGGTATGACGACCTATGTTGATGGAGAGCGGTCCGGTTTCATCGGTTGGGCCGGCAAACCTGCAATGGCAAACACGGATGCGCCGTTGCGTTTTGGCATCATTCCGTCAGTACATCCCACCATGCCGCCAAATCCGTGGCGCGGAGATGTGGATGACTTCATGGCATTTGATCGTGTGTTGTCGCCGCAAGAGATCCGGCAACTGGCGAGGTAATGTACACCGTCCGCTACTAGGCTTCGAGTCGGTAGCCGACGCCGATCTCTGTACGAATCAGACTCGGATGGGCAGGGTCATCTTCAAGTTTTGCGCGTAGTTGACGCACATACACACGCACGAGCTGAGGGTCGGCTTCGGGTGAACCCCAGACGTCGCGAAGGATCATGGAATGGGTGACGATCCTTCCGGAGTGTCGCGCAAGGATGATGAGAAGATCGTATTCCGTCGCCGTCAAATGGATCTCTTCTGCACCACGAAACACCTTATGTGCTGCATGGTCGATCGTGATCGGGCCGATGACCTGAACCGGATCGGTGGTGGCATTGCTAGCGGCATGACGCAGTGCAACGCGTACTCGTGCCAGCAACGAAGGCATGTTGAAGGGTTTCTCGATGTAGTCGTCTGCGCCGGCATCCAAGGCACGTACAACAAGATCATCGTCAACACGCGCCGTAAGAATGATCACCGGTGTGGTGCTCCACGAACGTATCGATGCTAACACATCAAGTCCGTCACCGTCCGGAAGTCCGAGGTCGAGTATGATGACGTCCGGACGCTCAAGCGCCGATCGTACGCGCGCTTCATTTGCCGTTGCAGCTTCCACAACACGATAGCCAACAGATTCGGCCGCGATGCGGATCACGCGTCGTATCGGCACATCGTCATCAACGACCAAGATCGTTGGTGCGGCTTGCTGCATGAGGAGTGTTACAAACGTTGAACTGGCAGGGTAGCCACAAATCGCGCACCACCCATCGGAGATCTGGATGCAACGATACGACCACCAAGGGCATCTACCAAACCTTTGACGATCGAGAGGCCAAGACCACTGCCCGTAGACTGGGCACTACGCCAGAAACGCTCGAACACATGCGGCAGATCAGCATCGGCAATACCGGGTCCATCGTCATCGACGATGATCAACAGTTCGTCATCTTCAAGTCGAACGGTAAGACTCACGGACGTATCAGGTGGCGTATGTCGAATCGCATTGCCAACCAGATTGCTCAACACCTGCGTCAGGATCGTCGGATCCGTCAAGATCTCTGAAGGGGCTGGTGGATCAAGCTCAACGAACAAGCGGTGATCTGCCGAACGTCCGCGCAACGTACTGATCACAACATCGGTGGTCTCACGAAGGTCGGTCGGAACCTGACGTACCTCTAACTTCCCTGCATCGATGCGGGCCATGTCCAACAGGTCGGTGACGATGCCGTTGAGTCTGATGGCCGATAGCTGGATATCCTGTGCCAGAAGACGTTGCGGTTCAGAGAGTCCTTCACTCAGAAGGTCGCTAAGTGTTGACGCCGAAGCAATGATGGACGACATAGGCGTCCGCAGCTCGTGGGAGACGGCGTTGAGGACGGTGCGCGACAGCAGTTCGGCGTCTTCGGCTCTCTGAACGCGGCTTGCCTCCTTGGTGAGGCGAATGCGCTCCAGCGACCACGCGGCTTGTCGGACGATGCGATCGAGCACACCTTGATCGGAGAAGGATCGCGCGGCCGAAGATCGTGGACGGAAGCCGATCACGCCAACCTTATTGTGCTCAACGAGCAGCGGGATGTAGCGGGAGGTGGCAAACGGGAGCGTCTCCGTACCGATGCCGGCAGCGCGGCCGTGATCGAAGACCCACGTAGCAGCAGCCACTTCCTTCTCGTCGGGAGTGAAGTTGCCGATCGGCGTCAGCGCCGTCGACTCTTGACCTTCTCGCGGAAGCAAGAGCACAACATCGGCATCGATGATCTCAGCGACCCGTCGTTGAAACACGGCGATGATCTCTGTGATCGAGAGTGCACTGTTGGCGTCGGCAGCAAGGCCGTACAGTTGTTCTGTGCGTTCCTCTCGACGTCGTATCACGCTTTCTCGACGTCGGATCCGCGTGGATAGCCAGGTCGACGTGATCGCCGTCGCAAGGTAGAGGGCAAACGTGAGTTGGTCTTCCAGACGAGAGATCTGTAACGTGAACCGCGGCGGAATGAAGAGCACGTTCCATGCGAAGGCAGTGAACACGGCCGTGAGGAAGACGGGGCCGCGCGATGCGAAAGCCGGAAGTATCATCACATACAACAGCAGGATCATGCCAACGGCCTGATAACCGATGATCGGCAACATGGCAAGCCCCGCCAGCAGCATGGCGACGGAAGAGAGCAAGGTGATCACATAGGCCCATGGCCGGCTGACGAACTGAAGATCGGGCTGGACCCAGTCGGATCGCATTTCTTGTTCATCACCGGAGGCAACAACGTGAATGTTGATCTCATGTGATCTCTCGATCAACTTGGCAACGATGCCAACGCCCATGAAATACGAGAGAATGTTCCGATGTCGTGGTCGGCCCACAACGATCGTCGTGGCGTTGACGCGATGGGCGATCGTCAACAGGCCGTTCACAACGTCGTCATCATCGATCCATTCCATCTCGCCCCCTAACTCTTCAACAAGCGTGATGGCGGTCTGAAGATGTCGTTGCTGGTCGGCGGAGAGTGTTCTCGACTTACGGACGCATGCAGCGGTCCAGCGCAAACCTCGTTCTTGTGCAGTGCGGCAGGTCCATCGGATCAAACGCAGAGCATGTTGCCCCGGTGCGACGGCTACGAGCAGACTTTGAGCGGTCGGCCATGTCGCGTCGATCGAATAACGCTCGCGATAGGTGCGCAGGTCTTGGTCGACACGTTCGGCTGCTGAACGCAGGGCCATCTCACGCAGTGCGACAAGGTTGCCGCGGCGGAAGAAGTTGAATCGGGCGACAGCGGATCGTTCAGGAGTGTAGACCTTGCCGTCTTTCAAGCGTGCAAGGAGTTCGTCCGGCGTGAGGTCGATCACTTCGATCTCATCAGCGAGATTGAGGATCGTGTCGGGAACTCTTTCACGCACCGGCACACCGGTGATATGTTCAACGGCATCAGCCCTGCTCTCGAGATGCTGGACGTTGAGCGTTGTATATACATCGATCCCTTGGTCAAGGATCTCTTCGATGTCTTGATAGCGTCGTTTGTGACGTGCCCCATCGGGATTGGTGTGTGCCAGTTCGTCCACCAAAACAAGTTGTGGTCGTCGGGCGATCACGGCATCGATGTCAAGATCTTCGATCACCGAGCTACGTTGTGTGAACGTGAGTCGAGGTAGGATCTCGAGTCCGTGCAATAGTGCTTCGGTCTCCACACGGCCATGCGTCTCAACCAGCCCGACCACAACATCAACACCGGATTCCAATGCCCGATGCCCACTTTCAAGCATGGCATAGGTCTTACCCACACCAGCGCACATGCCAAGGAAGATCTTCAGCTTGCCGCGTTCGGCAGATCGTTCCTCTGCAGTGATCGCTCGCAAGAGGGCATCGGGATCACGTCGTCGCTCGTTCATAACGCACCAAGATCGTCAAGACTAAGGTTCAGTAAGAGAACGTTGACATAGGGTTTGCCAAGGATACCGAACACTGGTGTTGTTGTGTGCTTCTGGATCAGAGAATACACAACATCTCTTTTGGAAAGGGGCCACCCACGCTCCGTCATGATGCGGTCAACTTGTAGCAGGGCCGCCTCTTGTGAGATGTGCGGGTCGATGCCGCTCGATGACGCCATCAACAACTCAGCCGGGATCTGTTCCTTGGCGACGTTGAATCGGGCTGCCATCGAGTCGCGTTGTGCGGTGACCTTGGCGCGAAACTCCTTGCTTGAGACCGACAGGTTGCTGCCACCGCTGGGCAGGGGTGCACAGTTGATCGCACTTGGCCGGCCGTGGAAGTACTTCGGAGATGTCCACAGTTGTCCGACGAGCGCGCTGCCAACGCTGGCGCCGCGGTGGTTGATGATCGACCCTCTGCGTTCTTCGCTGGCAATGATCGCGGAGACGCCGGTCACCGCCAAGGGATAGAGTATGCCGGTGAGGAGCGTCATGGAGAGCAGAAATAAGACCGAGCTGACGAGTGCGCGTTTCATGGTGTTTCTCAGAATGCGATCGAAGTGGAGAACGTTGCGTAGGTGTCAGAGGTCGAGAAACCGGTGTCAGTTGGGAAGACTTCGTCACCGGCCATCAGCGAGCGTACCTCGCAGCGGAGCAACGAATATGCTGTGGGACGGAAATCGAGGTTCACCGAGAGGCCTGTTGTCTCGAACGATGCACCGTTGATCGGGACGATGAAGATCTGGTCGGGATCAACATACCGTTCGGCACGGGCAGCAAGACGAAAGTTATCGGCGAATGCCCAGGCACCGATCACGCCGGCATACCATTGCTGGTTGGTGTTTCCGTCAGGCGTATCCTGGAGGCACAGATCGCCAAGAACAACGGCAGTCAAGGCGTCCGTGGGCTTGAACTCGACGTAGAAATTGTTGTGGAATCGCATCAATGATGCCATGCCGTCGGGTTGGTCGTTACCATAGTATGTGCTCCAGTTGACGGAGATCTTCGGTGAGGCCTTCCAAAATACGCGGGTTCCGATCGATAGGTCAGTATTGACGTCGACGATCTGTTGCCAGCCGTTCAACACGAGTCCGGTAATGGTGAGATCATCGGTCAGCGACCATGCCAACGCGACTCCGGTAGAGTAGTATGGTGTATAGTCGGCGGTTAGTGACCGGCCCAAGGTTAGGTTGTCGCGAGAGATCAACGATTCATAGCCGATGTGCGAGAACATCACGCCGCCATCCAGCCAAAGACCATCGGTGATCCTTAGGCCGACGCTGGCTTCTTGCAGGTTGCGCCAATCGGCATCATCGCCAACATAGTTCGCGCGGGTGAACCAACCCTCTTGTACCGCAACACGGGCACGGAAGTCGTTGTTTGTCACGGCGACCGCAATGTGTCCAAGCATAAGGCCAAACTCGCGATCACGGGAGGGTTGCGTCGTATAGGCGCGCGTATGATCCGGCGGTGTGTTGAAAGAATATGAGTAGGCCACGTCGGCCATCGCCGAAACTGTGACGGTTGTGCTGTCTTGTGCGCGAAGCATGAGGGACGAGCACAGGATGATAAGAGAAAGCAACGGGTATCGCATGTTACCCAACTCCAAGAATGGTGAGGATGATGTCGATGAGTTTGATGCCGATGAACGGCACGATAAGGCCACCAAGGCCGTAGATAATGACGTTACGACGTAAGACGGCGCTGATCTCTGCCGGACGATAGGCCACACCCTTGAGGGCAAGCGGGATCAGTGCGAGAATGATGATAGCATTGAAGATGACAGCGCTGAGGATGGCTGTTTGCGGCGAATGAAGGTTCATGATGTTGAACGTATCCATCGCCGACGTTCCGTCAGGACGCAGGTAGAGTCCGGCAAAGATGGCCGGAAGGATGGCGAAGTACTTCGACACATCGTTGGCGATGCTGAACGTGGTCAATGCGCCGCGCGTCATCAGCAGTTGTTTCCCGGTCTCGACGATCTCGATCAATTTGGTCGGATTGCTGTCGAGGTCGATCATGTTGCCGGCTTCGCGCGCGGCCTGGGTGCCGCTGTTCATCGCCACTCCGACGTCGGCCTGGGCCAACGCAGGTGCATCGTTCGTGCCGTCACCGATCATCGCCACCAGTCTGCCTTCCGACTGCTCGCTTCTGATGCGCGCAAGCTTGTCTTCCGGCCGTGCCTCGGCAATGAAGTCGTCAACACCCGATTCCGCAGCAATGGCCGCCGCCGTCAGCGGATTATCGCCGGTGATCATCACGGTGCGAATACCCATCATGCGGAGACGTTCGAAGCGCTCGCGAATGCCGCCTTTGACGATGTCCTTCAGTTCCACAACGCCAAGCACGCGGCTGCCGTCACAGACAACGAGAGGTGTTGCACCGGAGCGTGCGATCGTCTCTGCGGCCTCGCGCACGGCCATGGGCCACTGTCCGCCGCGTTCCTTCACCGAGCGTTCTACTGCATCGATCGCGCCTTTGCGAACCTCGTGCTTCTGTCCGTTGGCATCAACGTAGTCGGCACCGCTCATGCGTGTCTCCGCTGAGAACGGCAATGCCGTAACATCGGTGAGATCTTCGTGAGCATCACGGACGTCGTAACCGTGACGAGCCAGATGCACGATGCTGCGTCCTTCCGGTGTCTCGTCAGCCAATGAGGCGATGTAGGCCGCTCTGACGAGTTCGCGCACCTCTACGCCCGGTGCCGGTGTGAAGTTCGTAGCGCTGCGGTTGCCAAGTGTGATCGTACCCGTTTTGTCGAGTAGTAACACGTCGATGTCGCCTGCCGCCTCGACGGCTCGACCGCTCATGGCAACCACGTTGGCGCGCAGGAGACGGTCCATACCGCTAATGCCGATGGCGCTCAACAAGCCGCCGATCGTGGTGGGGATCAAACACACAAGGAGTGCAACCAAGACAACGATCGACGTGTCAGCAGAACCGAGGCCGACGCTGCTGATGTAATTCGTGAAGACCGGCAAGGTTGCCACAACAAGCAGGAAGATCACCGTAAGGCCGATCAAGAGCGTACCAAGGGCGATCTCGTTTGGCGTACGCTGCCGCTCAGCCCCTTCAACAAGACCGATGATCTTGTCGAGGAATGCCTGGCCCGGCTCGACCGTGATCTTGATCACGATGCGGTCGCTCAAGACCCGCGTCCCGCCTGTGACAGCACTTCGATCGCCGCCACTTTCGCGGATCACTGGTGCGGATTCACCCGTGATCGCACTTTCGTCAACAGAGGCGATCCCTTCGATCACCTCGCCATCAAGCGGTATCATGTCGTTGGCTTCGCAGACCACGATGTCGCCGACGTGCAGCGAGGTGGCGGGAACGCTCTGCTCGATGCCGCTGACCAGCTTCCGAGCCGTAGAGGTCTGCCGCGAGCGACGTAACGCATCTGCTTGGGCTTTGCCGCGGCCCTCGGCGATTGCTTCCGCGATGTTGGCGAAGTAGACCGTTCCCCAGAGCCAGAGGGTGATCTGCACAGCAACACCGTTGAACTCGCCATTCAGCATGTTGTAGATGATCGACGCTGTCGTCACAACGGCACCGATCGTTACGATCGCCATCACCGGCGACCGCTTCAGCTCCTTGGGATGGAATTTCAACAACCCGTCAATGAGCGCCTGCTGTAGGATGCGGCGATCGAAAAGGGAAGGAGTGGTCGTCATCTTAGAATCCTCCTGTCATCAAGTACACATGCTCTGCGAGTGGTCCTAGCAGCAGAGCAGGAAAGAACGTTAGCGCACCTACGATCACGATCGTACCACACAGCAAAAGAACGAACAGGGGCGTGTGGGTCGGGAACGAACCGGCGTGATCGGCAACTCTGATGCGTCCGACCATTCTGCCGGCGATCGCCATCACGGGGATGATCACGCCGTACCGACCGATCAACATCAAGATGCCGAGAAGTGTATTGTAGAGATCGGTGTTCGCATTCAGGCCGGCAAATGCACTGCCGTTGTTGCCCGCTGCACTCGCCATGGCATACAGCACTTCGGAGATACCATGGACGCCGGAGTGCAACAACGACGACCTTCCGCTGTCGGTCATCAGCGCCAGCGACGCTCCAAGCAGCAACGACGCACTCGGCAAGATGATGGCAACCATTGCCCATCGAACATCTACGGCATCGATCCGCTTACCCATGTACTCGGGCGTCCTGCCCACCATCAGGCCGGTGAGGAAGACCGTTAGGATCACAAAGAGGATCATGCCATAGAGACCTGACCCGACGCCGCCGAAGATGATCTCACCCAGCATCATGTTCAACATCGCTACGCCGCCGGCGATCGGTGACAAACTCGAATGCATGGCATTGACCGAGCCGTTGGATGCGGCCGTAGTGGTTGTCGACCACAAGACACTTTCCACAACGCCGAACCGCACCTCCTTACCCTCCATCAGGGCCGTTTGGCCGAGCTGACTTGCACCGTTGACCTCCGACCAGATCGATATGCCGAGGCCAACCATCAGCAGCAGCGACATGGTGACGAACAGTGCTAGGCCGTGTCGATGTCTGCCGGACATGAAGCCATACGTAAAACACAAAGCCCCGGGGATCAGCACTAGTGCCAGTGTCTCGAATAGATTGGAAAGGGGCGTGGGGTTCTCGAGAGGATGTGAACTATTCGCATTATAAAATCCTCCGCCATTCGTACCGAGCTGCTTGATCGCAACCTGTGAAGCAGCTGGTCCTCGCGGGATCACCTGCTCGCCGCCGTCCACCGTCTGCACCGTCTGTGCAGCATCGAAGGTCTGCACGACACCTTGCGTTGTCAGGAAGACAGCAAACACGAATGAGAGCGGCAACAACACGCCGACGGTAACACGCGTAAGGTCACGCCATGCGTTGCCAAGCGTTGTTGACGAGGATCGTGAGATGCCGCGAATGAGTGCGGCTAAAACGGCAATGCCGGTTGCGGCGCTGACGAAGTTCTGAACGCCAAGGCCGATCATCTGGCTGAAGTATGAGAGCGTGGTCTCGCCTGCGTAGCTCTGCCAATTCGTATTGGTCACAAAACTAACGGCGGCATTGAATGCCAGCGCAAACCCCACGCCCCCTACCTGATCGGGATTGAGCGGTAGTAGGTGTTGCGTGAGAAGGATCAGCAGCAACACAACAAAGCCGACGGTGTTGAACACCAAGATGGCTTTGAGGTAGTCCTTCCAATCCATGTCGCGGTTTGCATCGATCCGAAACACCTTGTAGAAGGTGCCTTCAGCCTTGTGGATCCATGAGTTGCCGCTAGTATGCCGATCTCCGAGAAGGAGGGCGAAATACCATCCAAGCACTGGGGCGAGCGCGGCCAAAAGGACGTAGAAGACCGCGATCGGGAAGAGGGACACGAAGTCCATAATGTCTCCTGAAATGTTTCAGGGACAAAATTCCCGCCATCCGTATTAGTTCACCATACGAAACGCAGCCGTCGGTATAAAAACGGCATAAAGAACGCCGGTAGTTTTAATACGCCCGTGCGAACAACACGCGTTGCGTTGACGGCTTGCCGGTAAGGATGCACGCACCAGCTTCCTGTGCGTTTTCGAGCGGGATGCAGCGGATGGTGGCCTTCGACAGTTCCTTGATCTTGTCTTCGGTCTCCGGCGTGCCATCCCAATGGGCATTCACAAAGCCGCCCTTGTTATCGAGCACGT
Source organism: uncultured Hyphomicrobiales bacterium (assembly GCA_964467455.1). Lineage (GTDB taxonomy): Bacteria > Bacteroidota > Ignavibacteria > Kapaibacteriales > Kapaibacteriaceae > OLB6. The sequence continues at coordinate 11,738 of CAYXQJ010000031.1, forward strand.
CCATGAACTCATCCCACGTGTTGACGTTCGTGATGTGTGCATCGCGATACTGCAACGCACGATCGTACATGTTCTGCTGGATCTCGTCAAGCAATGCGACGATGTGATCGGTAAGACCATCCACAGCTACACTTGACTTCTCCTTCGTGTCACGACGTGCCACTTCGATCGTCCCGTTTGCGAGATCACGCGCACCAAGCCCAAGTCGGATCGGAATGCCGATCTTCTCATACTCAGCGAACTTGAAGCCCGGACGATCTTGATCGTTGTTGTCGATCTTGACACGCACCCCACGCCCCCTTAACTCAGCAGCGATCTTGTCGGCAGCTTCCTGCAGTTCGGGAAGGGGCTTGGGGATCGGTACGATCACCACTTGCGTCGGCGCAAGCTTCGGCGGAATGATGAGGCCGTCATCGTCACTGTGAGCCATGACGAGTGCACCCATCAGACGCGTGCTCACGCCCCATGACGTTGCCCACACATATTCAAGCGTATTGTCCTTGGTGCTGAACTGCACATCAAAGGCCTTGGCAAAGTTCTGTCCAAGGAAGTGCGATGTCCCTGCTTGCAATGCCTTTCCGTCTTGCATCAACGCTTCGATACAATAGGTGTCTTCGGCGCCGGCAAAACGTTCATTCGCCGTCTTCACGCCCTTGATCACCGGCATGGCCATCCAGTTCTCGGCAAAGTCGGCATAGACATTCAACATCTTCACCGTCTCATCAACGGCTTCTTCTTTCGTAGCATGGGCGGTGTGTCCTTCTTGCCACAAGAACTCCGCCGTGCGCAAGAACAAGCGCGTGCGCATTTCCCAACGCACCACATTTGCCCACTGATTGATGAGAAGGGGCAGGTCACGATACGATTGGATCCAATCTTTATACGTGTTCCAGATGATCGTCTCACTTGTTGGACGTACGATCAACTCTTCTTCGAGCTTTGCGTCGGGGTCGACGACCACGCCTGATCCATCTTCCGCATTCTTCAGACGATAGTGGGTGACCACCGCACACTCTTTGGCAAAACCTTCGACGTGTGCCGCCTCCTTGCTCAGAAAACTCTTCGGGATGAAGAGTGGGAAGTAGGCGTTCACATGTCCGGTGTCTTTGAACATCCGGTCAAGTGTATCGCGCATATTCTCCCAGATCGCAAAGCCGTACGGCTTGATCACCATACAGCCTTTGACGGCTGAATAGTCGGCAAGTCCGGCCTTGCGCACAAGGTCGATATACCATTGGGAGTAATCGTCGGAGCGAGAGGTGATGTCTTTGGCCATGAGCAAAGTTAATGGGAGAATGGGAGAATGGGAGAATCCTTAATGCCATAATGCATAATGTATAATGTCACAAAATGGGGTGGTGGTGGTACGAAGGCGTGATGGCCCACCCGAGTATCGAGAATCGACCGAATCCGCTATATGTAAAGGCGATGCTGCTACACGTCTACGTACTGGCGGTACTGCCGCCGATGCCCGATGAAGAGCGAAGAGGGCTTAGCGATCAATTGTGCCGGAGTGTGCGATCGGTCAAGAATAACGTGAATGAGGCACAGTCTCCGGAAAGCCGCAAGGACTTTGTTCATAAACTCAAGATCGCCGATAAAGAACTGCATGAAGCAACCGGTATGATTGCGACAGAAGCTGGTGCATTTCCGCTGCTCAAACAGCATCAACAGCTGCTGCTCGACCTGTGTGAAGAGGTGGCGAAGTTGATCGGGAAGTCGATCTCAACAGCGAAGAGAATGTGACAATGGGCAAATGTGAGAATGTGAGAATTTGAGAATCAAACAATTGGATAACTGGACAATTGGGATTCTCACATTCTCACATCCTCACATTAGCGCCGTCGGTGAGGAGCTGGAAGACTTGTCCCGGCACTCGGATTTGGAATCGGCTATGCCTTCTGATCTGCCATCGATGAGTTGGTGATCGACACGGCGATCAGCTGTTCTAGTACTTGCATGTCAACATCCGTAAGGCGCCGGATGTAGAGGCAGGACTTGCCGTGGGTGTGCGGGCCGAGATTGGCTAACAACGCATTCTGGGCTGGCTCTTCGCAATCGAGATAGATGCAGAGTTGTCTACCGCGAATGGCAAACGCGGCGAGAGGCACTTCACCGCTTCGGCCACTTGCAAGTGTGTAGCGCGTTCGCCCATATCCAACGATGCTTGGACCCCACATTACAGGCTTATGCTTCGTGAGTTTCGTGAAGAGTGCCATCAGCGTCGCACAATCTGCCTTTTGCTCATCACTGGCGCGTGAATCGATATAGTTCTTGACGCTAGCGGTCGTTTGCTTGGTCTTGTTTTCAGCCATATCGCTCACGACTCTGGGTCAAACGCGAAAACGCGAAGTTCCTGATCACAGCGACATGTTTTGCGATCCGTGCCGCCCACATGATGGCGTCCTCACGAGATGCAAGTTCAAGTACCGTGAATCCGCCATTCAGCATCGGTGCCCATTCATAGCCGCCTTCAGTGTGTGATCCATCTGCCGATACAAGAAGCGACGATACTGATTCATCAAGTCCGCCAGCAAACACATAGACTCCCGCGGATTTCGCATCAGCGATCACCTGACGTGCATCGCGACCCACAGCCTCGAGTTCTTCGTGAGGCACCTTCATCGCAGCACTAGGAAAAGAGATCAGGTACGTTGCCATATGATTCATGCATTATGCATTATGCATTATGGATTATGGATTCTCCCATTCTCCCATTCTCCCATTCTCCCATTACTGCTCGCCTTCAAACAACTGCACCCTCGTCCCTTCCGGACTCAACATGATCACGTTGGCTACTGCGCCGTCGGCGGCGGGGATCTCTTCGGAGAAGGTGATGCCTGACTTGCGGAGACGGTCGATGCGCTCACGCATATCCTTGGCGAAGTAGGTGAGTGATAGGGTCGGGATGTCGCGGTTCTCGTGGAGGCCGACGACCGTGGAGCCGTCGGTGAGGAGATGGAAGGGGTAGGGTTCTTTGCCGCTACGCTTAGTGGTGAAGTTGAGCTTCTCCCAGAAGGTGACCTCGCGCTTGATATAGCTGGTGCCGACGGAGAGTTCGGTGAGCTTGCCGCAGATCATATTGGAATCGCCCGGCATCGGGATCATTGGTTCGTCAATGCCCGGACGGACGGCGATATGAACTCCGTTGGGGGAGACGAGGCGGATCTCGCCGAGTGTCGGCCCCTTGACATCTACCGTAGTGGCGATCTCCAACTGATCGAGCGAGTCTTTGAGGGCTTTGATGTTGGCTGAAGCGAACATCATGATCGGCGACGGCAGCGGGTCTTTGATGAGTGTGATGGTGACCTGTCCATCCGTGAGGGTGATCACTGAATCGGGACGCGGCGAGGTCACACCTGCCGGACGGAAGCCGATGCGCGACCACCACGTGAGCGATTCGATCACGTTCTTGCACGACAACACGAGCCGCGTCTGCGCACCAAGCAATGACGCTTGCTTCGGCAACGGTGCGGCATCCTGGGTCTGCGCGACGCAGCTGGTAGTTAGCACGAGAAAGAGGCTGAGAAAGCAGCTGAGAAAGAAGCTGAGAACTTTTGGAGTCGTACGTAACAGTGAGGACGACGGACGACGGACGTTGGACGCTCTTGGAAGGACGATCATAGGTCACCTTGTTCAAATAATCCACCGCTCTGGGCTGGTTGTGAGATCCCGAAATGTCGATAGGCCAACGGCGTGGTGACACGACCACGCGGAGTGCGTTGGATGAATCCTTGCTGAATCAGGTAGGGCTCGTAGACTTCTTCAAGGGTGCCGGCATCTTCACCGACACTGACGGCGATGGTCGTTAGACCGACCGGGCCGCCGTTGAATTTTTCGATGATGGAGAGGATGATGCGGGCATCCATCTCGTCAAGACCGTATTGATCCACATCAAGTGCGGTCAGCGCCATCTTGGCAATGTCGATGTCGATCACACCTGTGCCTTTTACTTCAGCGAAGTCGCGTGTACGACGCAACAGCCGGTTGGCGATACGTGGGGTGCCTCGTGCGCGACGCGCGATCTCCATCGCACCTTGTGCATCAATGGCTGCGCCAAGGAGTCCGGCAGAGCGCTTGACGACCTTGGCAAGGTCTTCAGCGTTGTAGTAGTCCAGACGGTTCGTGATGCCGAAGCGCGAACGCAGCGGCGCCGTAAGAAGGCCTTGACGCGTTGTTGCACCGATGAGCGTAAAGCGTGGGATGGAGAGCTGAATGCTGCGTGCAGCCGGACCACTGTCGATCATGATGTCCAGACGGAAATCTTCCATCGCTGAATACAGGTATTCTTCGACCACCGGAGACAGGCGATGGATCTCGTCGATGAAGAGGATGTCGCCTTCTTCCAAGCTCGTCAACAATCCGGCCAGGTCGCCGGGTTTCTCCAACACCGGTCCGCTCGACATCGTGATCTTGGCGCCCATCTCGCGAGCGATGATGTGTGACAACGTCGTCTTGCCAAGTCCGGGAGGCCCGGTCAACAACACATGGTCTAACGCTTCGCCACGGTTGCGCGCCGCAGCGATGAAGATCTTCAGGTTCTCGACGATCTTCGGCTGGCCGGTGAACTCATCAAACGTCGGCGGACGCAACGATACGTCGATGTCGTCATCGAGTCGCTGAGATCGTATGTTATCGTTTTTGCGTTCCATGTACTATGTGCCAAGTGCCAAGTGCCAGGTAAACTCGCTACTCGCTGCTGGCTACTTGCTACTAGCTTTATCTGCCTGATCGATAAATATTCGACGCCCCTACCGCCACAATGCCGTCATAACCGCCGTAGTCTTGGACGCGGTAGTAGGCGAATGCAATGTACGAGTTCGACGCCGATGCTGTATTGCCTTCCCACTCTTCGAAGTTGACGTTGTCGATCGCGCCGGTGGTAGCGTTGAGGGTGCCGGTAGCATACATGTAGTTGTGCCTGCCCCTTCTCACCCATTGACGCAGGCGATAGAGTCGAAGCGTCTCGTCGTAGAACAACATCCAGTCACGTGAGGGCGTCCAGTTGTTGAACGAACCGACGGCGAAGACATCTTGTTCCGATGGTGTGCTGGGCTGAGGGTCCAATAAGAATTCAAGGGGCACATATTCATCATCGGAGCTGGGCACCATGCGCGTGATCATCGCACCATCGTCGGCGCGTTCCCAGAATGTTCCGTTGCGTCGGAGATCGGCAAGGGGCAGGCGGACCGGTTGTCCGGTGAAGGGGAACATGGCGAGGTTGGTGAGGTCGAGGATGCGGTATTCGTTCTGGGCAGGGATGCGAGAGACGCGGAAGATCTTGCCGGCGGGGAAGATGCCGGCGATGGCCGTGCCGACGCCGTAGGGATTCAGTGTGCCGTCATACCTGTTGGAGACCATGAAGGGCTCGCCCCAGCGGTGGTTGCGGTAGAAGACGACGGAATGCATCAAGGCGTCGATCAGGTTGGCCTGCGGTGCATCGATGACGGCTTCGAGCGTGAGGGCGATGGCGGAGACGCGATACGTGGGCTCGTAGAAATCCGTCATGAAATTGAACCGACAGAAGGCCTGCGGGTCCACGACGAAGATGCGCGCTTCGGCGAGTTGGAGATCGGTCTCCATGTCGTAGATCTTGATCTTCCAGTTGCCGCTGAAGCGCAGTTGGATCTGCGGATTGGGGATCTGCAGTTTGCCACGATAGGTGTAGTAGCGCGAGCGTGATGGTGCGATGTTCCAGTCAAAGAGACTGGTGCGATTCATCACATCGTTGAGGAAGCCGTTCTCATCTTCGGTCCAGTCGGCATTGCAGTGGACCATGCGTGCATAGAGGTTGGGAATGTTCGATGCCGAGACATCGAATTCGATCGTCGCAAAATCATAGCCCGGAACCGTTGGGTCATCGACGAGGCGCATGAGCACGACGGGCGGCGCTTGCTCATTGGCGCCGCCATAGGCGCGGATAAGACGCACCACCACCGACGGGTCGGGAGGTTGCGCCCACGATACCGTTGCAGCAACAACAAGGAACAGCGCAGCGAGGCGCATCATCCGTGATGTCCTTTGATCACTTCGCGCTGACGTAGGCGCACTTCGCGACGGATGGCGGCCTCTTCATAGCGACGCTTCTCGTCGTCCGAGTGCGGGATCACCGGCGGCGCCGGCAGCGGCTTGCCATATTGATCGATGGCTACAAACGTGAGGAAGGCCGTGGAGGTGTGGGCGCGTGAGCCGTGCAGCGGGTCTTCGCGTTCCACTTCGACGGCGATCTCCATCGACGTGCGGAAGGCACGCGTGAGGATGGCCGTGATGTGGACGACGTGGCCAAGTTTGATCGGCTCGTGGAAGGAGATCTCGTCGACCGAGGCCGTGACGCAGACCTTGCCGGAGTGACGCTGAGCAGCGAGGGCTGCGGCAATGTCGATCCAGTGCATCAACCTGCCCCCTAACAAATTGCCGAGTTGGTTGGTGTCATTCGGGAGCACAAGCTCCGTCATGATCACGCGGGAGTCAGAGGCGTTCTTGCCGGTCATGGGAGTTCCTTTTCCATTTGGTCGACCTCGTCTTTACGGGTCGGTGTGGTGACAGTGCGGCGGTAGAGCGAGACCGTGGCGCGGGCATCTTCGATCTTGGCTTGGGCGAAATGGATCTTCAGTTTCTCAACAATGGCATCTTCGTAATACTCCGTGTCGGGATATTCTTTGATGACCATGTCGTAATAGATCACGGCCGACTTGCGGCTGTTTGTGGTGATGTAGTGTTCGGCCACACGCATATATCCTTCTGCCAGACGTCCGCGCAATTCGTGGATCTTGTTGAGGGCAATCAATGCGAGTGAGTCGGTGGGATAGATCGTCTGGAAATCCGTGTAGGCGTTGATGGCCTTCTTCGTGTAGTCTTGATCACGATCGGCCGGTAACGCCAGCTCTTCGTAACATTCGGCCACCTTGAAGGCCGACGGCTTGGCCCATTCGCTGGTAGGGAAGGAGCGGCGGATGCTGGCGTAGTTGAAGGCGGCAAGGACGAACTCGCCACGACGACGGTTGATCTCGGCGAGATAATACTGGGCATCGTCGGCCCACTGGCTGGCCGGATACTGCAGCTTGATGATGTCGAACTGGGCGATGGCCTCGTTCCAGTCGTTCTCTTCGTAGAGTTTTTTGGCGTCGGCAAAGATCTCGTCGACGGTGCGTTTGCCTTCGACCGTCTCCGTGCCGGAGCAGGACGTCAGCAAAAGACCGAAGACGGCCAGAGCCGAGAGGAGCATCGTTCGTGATAGGTACATCGGGCAAAGTTAACGGTTTGACGGCCGACCGAGTGTGTCGACTCAATAACCGAGGTTCTGGAGCTGGCTGCGGTCGTTGCGCCAGTCGGTGCGGACCTTGACGAACAGCTCCAGGAAAATCTCCTGTCCGAGGTGGCGTTCGATGGCCTCCCGCGCTTGAATACCGATCTTCTTGAGGGCTTCGCCCTTCTTGCCGATCAGGATGCCTTTCTGGCTGTCGCGCTCCACCATGATGTCGGCATTGATATGCCACTTACCGTCTTCGCGCTCGTCGAACTCCACGATATTCACATCCGTGGCGTAGGGGATCTCTTCGCGATAGTTGCGGAAGATGGCCTCGCGGATCAACTCGGCCACAAAGAACCGCTGCGGCAGCGTGCTGAGTTGGTCGGGTTCGTAGATGAAGTCGCCTTCCGGTACCAGGTCCTTCAAGTAGCCTATGAGGGCGTCGACCTCTTTGTTCTCCGACGCACTGATGGCAATGGCCCGAGCGAACATGCCGGAGAGACGTGCCTGCTCGATCAACGGCAGGACGTCTTTCTTCACCGGTACGACGTCCATCTTGTTGAGGACTAATACGACGGGTGTTTCTTTGGCACCCGACAACAACTGGGCGATCATTGGGTCGAGCGCTGTTCCGCGCTCGACGGCCTTCACCGCATCAACGATCATGCAGATCACGTCGGCTTCGGCCAGCGTGTCGGACACATAGCCCATCATGGCATGCTGCATCCGATACTTCGGCTTCAGCACGCCCGGTGTGTCAACGAAGATCAGTTGTGCTGCATCGTCCGTGTAAATGCCCAGCACACGCTTGCGCGTGGTCTGCGGCTTGGGAGTGACGATGCTGAGATGCTCGCCAAGAATGGCATTGAGCAAGGTGGATTTACCGGCGTTGGGACGCCCGATGATGGCAATGTGTCCGCACCTGGTCATAGGGCGAACGTCACTTCCGGATGCTGCTTCACCCATGCTTGTTCACGGTCGAGCAGATCGCGTACTGCCGGCTTGACGAACGAGTCGTCTTCGACGCCGATCTTCACCAATGCCCGCGCCAGGATCACCGACGCTGCCTCCAACGGCATGGAGCGGTTGATGAGGATCAGACGTTTGTCGTGCACCACACAGGCACCACCTTTGAACGTTCCCGTTTCCCGGCGGACGTCGTAGTCCATCGTCTTGGCGAGGTTGATCAGTTCTTCGAGGATCTTGTCAGCTTTCATTATATCCGGGGTCGGTGGTCTGTCGTCTATGGTTTGTGGTTGGTGGTCGTCAATGGGTGCCAGGTGAGCACCAAAACCATCGTGATCGCCACCAGGAGCGTTAGCCCGTTGATCACGCTGGCGGCGACCACCATCACCCGTTGCGAAAATACGCTGATGATCTCTTGAAAGGGGGCGAGCGGCATCCCTGTGGAAATGTCGTACAACTGCCAGAGGGCATAATCCTGTTTGATCATCCATGCCTGGCCGGGAATGATGACGAGGAGCAGGATCAAGTTCATCAGGATCCAGCCATTCGTCTTCCAGCGACGTTTCAGGGTGATGGCGGACCACACGCCCCCTATCACCATGGCAGCAAAGGACCAGCCGGTGAGGCCGCCAAGGAGGGTGTAGATCCAGATCGTGTGCAGGCGCATGGCCTCGGTCTGGGCCGCTTTGAATTCAATGGTGCCGGGGACGAAGATGTCGAAGCCGACGATGGCGCGGGCCACGGATGCGCCAAACCAGAGCGTGCCGCCAAGGACGGCAAGTGTAAGAGCGATTCGAGATTGCATGCAGAAGGATTACTTGGAGGGACTCACGGGATAACAAATGTACGTGAGCCAGCTCGAAGGATCAGGTTCCGTGCCGGGATCGTTGGCATAAACTTCCCACGGCGACCCCGTGATGGTGAGGCCGTTCTTCTGCGTGTATTCGTAGATCTTGGCGTGGGCCGACTCGGTGCCTTCGTACGGACCAAAGTAGGTGCCCCGCACGATCTGTCCTGCCGGGAACGTACGGGCCGTGTAGGAGGCGGTCGAGATCCCGGCGTTTGCGATGGGCATGCCTGCCTCGACGTCGGTAGAGTCTTTTGACCACATGTGGTAGATGGCGAACGGCATGCCGGCGATCTTCTCATCCGTGCCTTGGGCGATGGTCATGAACGATCGCGCAAAGAACGTAGATAGCTGAGAGGGGGCGATCATAGCCCTTATGGTGTAGGCGTGACGCTCCGGCTCGGAGAGCACTTCGATCTTGTCGAGGCGTCCTTGTTGTTTGGACTTGGCAAGACTGTCAAGCGAGCGCAAACCATCTTCGAAATCAGCGCCGACCATTCCGTCCATCAACAAGCCGAACCACCGACTCAACGGATCCCAGCCCATGTCGGAGTCAAGCGTCCACGTCACCTTGGTGCCGTTGCCGGCGGCTTCGACCATTTGTTTGCTTAGTGCCGGACTCATGCCGCCAAACTGGAGTTCGATGCTGATCTGTTTTGGGAACTCTGTGCCGATGATCTTCCACGATCCCGTTCCCAGGTCGCCGTCGACGCTGTTCCACGTATAACCGGCACCTTCACCGGTGGGTGGACCGAAGTAGTCGATCTTCATGTTCGGGTCCATCTTCATCCACGGTGACCACTGATTGAAGATCTTGGGTGCACTCAACAATTGATAGACCATCGTTGGCGAGGCCGAGACGATGCCGCTGCGTTCAACATGGATGTTGCTCGGCAAGAACAGACCGATCACACCGAAGAGCAACAGGATGCCGACGATGACGAGAAGAACGTTTCGAAGAATGCGCATAGCGTGTCGGTATTCAGTTAGCTGAGCGGTAGCACATCGGCATAGACGATACGCCGATCGTATTCAAGTTTCACGTCACCCGTGTTGGCCGTCTTGGAACCGAGCGAGGTCTCGCGTTCCTTCGGATCACTCGGGTCCGAATAGAATTGTTCGTACTCCTTGATCACGACGCGATACGAAGTTGCATCGACCGATTCAGGAAGTTTGACCAAGCCGCCCCACATGCCGGCAGCATTGATACGGTCGATACGCTGTGTGACGACCGGCGTCCATCCAAGGTCGCCGCCAGCACCGGCATCTTTCTTCTCTACCGACACTTCGATCTCACTGCCGAGTTGTCCGGCAGCGTTGATGCGATATGTGTGGCCTACTACTTGTACCGTGATCGACCGACGGTCATCTTCGATGCGGACGGTGGCTTCACGATCCGGCGCAAGCTGACAGAACTCGGATTGGGTGATGCGTGAGCAATACACGTCTTCACCGGTGACGTCATCCTCCAACGACTTCGGCTGCAGGCGCACGAGTGCAAGGCGGATGAACGGATAGTACGATTCACCCGGATCCATTTCGATGTCGCAATACCACAGCTGCCGCTCCTTGTCATAAGCGGGCTTGTAGCCAACAACCGTATAACGTTGCTTCTTTGCATCGGTCTCGGCCATGGAGATGTTGGACAGCACGATCTCCGGATCGCGGAAGTTGGTCGGACGCGGCGAATTGTCGGACGGTGTTGGTGCCGACAACCAGATGGGGTCCAAGCCCCACTGCGTTACGTATGGCTGCACCGGTTCCGGAATGTCGAGCTTGCCGCCGGCCATCAACGCCGCGGCCTGCTGTGACGTATACTTGGCGCCCATGCTCTTCTTGTCGTAGACCGGCGCCTTGAACCCCTTCACACCTTTACCGGATCCCTTGTCAGTTTTCGCAGGAACGAACTTGTCGGTGCTGTACAGCACCACGCCAAGTAGCTCACCGTTGCCGCTTGAGAACCATGGACGTTCCATGTAGACGCGCAGGCCGCCTCCCTTGCGCTTGCTGCGCACGATGTTGCCTTGCAGCGTGCGTTCGCCTTCCCACCGGAACGATGGAATGATGTACAGAAGCTTGACGCCGTCAGGACGTTTGCTGTTGAGAATGTCCAGTTCCTTGCCAATGCCTTTGCGCGTGAGGTTCTTTGAATCGTTGCGAATGGCTTTAGGCATGTGCTCGCGGAAGCGCGACGTTGCCAACGGTACGTAGTTGATGGCGCGGTACTTCGTGTCGCCGTATTCCTGCACCTTCTTCGTCGCCAGCGTATCGTCTTTGAGGTTTTCAACGTGTTGTTCGAAGAAGTACGCCGACTGCTTTAACACTTCCGGTTCGGGCTTGCGGATGTTGTCGACCTCCATGTCCCACTCGGCGAACATGTCGATCTTCTGCGTCGTCTTGGCATGCACGTAGATCTCACTCAAGTTGATCTCGGCATTCGTATCGCCGAAGTCACGACGTGTGACCGCGCCCTTCTTCGTCTGCGGCTTCTTGATCGGCTTCTGTGTTGCATGGATGATGTGTAACGTCCGCGCCGGAGAGATCAACCACGACAAGCCGCGAGCAGCCGCTTTGAGTTTAGCGTCCGCCGACCCACTCTCAATGAGTGTTTGCTTGTGCCCATGTAGTGTGAAGTTCTCGTCGGCCTCGTTCTGATCGGAGCCCAAGCCGGAGGAGAATTTGATCCAGGCCTGCTCACCTTTCGGCAGCAGGATCGTAAGCGTGCGTGTGCCGGCATCCCATGTGGGAGCACCCGAGCCCCCTACCACCTTCAAGAGGATGGAGGTGACCGGTTTGAAGGCACGTGATGGGTTGGAGGGCGACGAGGTGTTGTCATCAAAGGCGATCGTTACCACGCCGCTTGACGAAGAGATCGACGCCATGGTCTCACCGGAGAGGGTGATCTGCTTGAGTTGGCCTACGGCCACACCGGGAACGCCGTTGAGTGTGACGGTGCGAGCCATCGGATCGGGTAAGTACGGCGTCTCTGTGCTGCCGCCGGGAACGTACGGGAAGCTGATGGCTGTCTTGGCCTTCTCCGGATCTGTTGGTGCTTTGTTGTCGGTGGCTTCGGGCACGAGGTCGCCGGCATCGTTGCGGGTGTACCAGCGTGCCGGAAGTTGTCCGCTGAACTTCACCATCATGTCGTACGTGCCGTTGTCGCCCTTCATGCCGCCGACTTCGCTGCTGTCGAGCAAGCCGTGACGTTCGATGATCTGTCCCGCAGCCAGCGGAGGGAAAACGTGACGTTCGTTGGTCTCGGTGGTATCAACTTCTACGGAGTCATCTTCATCGGCGTTGTAGTTGCGGATCACCAAACGTTCGAGGGATTCACCTTCCACCGGATGTTTGCGCAGGGCTAGTGTTGGCGATACGATCGGATCCCAACGCAGGTATCGAACAAGTTCTGTGGCACACGTGAAATCAGTAGGGTTGAGTTCGTTCAACTTCGGACCGTTACCGGCGATATCAACAAACCGTGCCCGCATGCGATAGTAGCGTCCGAAGCGCAGTCTAGGCAACGAACCAGGCACGATCTTGACGTCCGTCTCCACTTGATACGAAAAGTTGGAAGGGGGCGTTTGTTTCGTTGATGCCGGCGCCAACTCATCTTCGGTGCCGATGAAGTTGCCGATCGGCGGCACGACCATGGACCAGCCTTCCCACTGGGCGATGGTCTCATGGGCATAGAGTTGCTTTTGATCGTCATCATCATCGCTGTCAACGGAGCGCGTGGCGGCCATCGTGAGCACGCCTTCTTCATCGAGCACCGTGATGCCCGGACTCTTCATCGCACCGGTGGCTTTGGGAAGTGTATACGTGGCGTTGCGCCGCATGAGCGACTGCCAGGTCTTTGCGGTGTCATCGTAGACGTCGATGCGGTATCCGCGCAGGAGATCGTCGGCATAGAGCGTGACCTCTTGGTTGTTGACAACACGTTTCATGTTGTCGGCATTGCGCAGAAGCATCTTGGCAAGCTTGAGGCCGCGGTTGACGCGCACGAGTTGTAGGCCGGTACCGCGCGTACTCGGCGGCTCGGCGCGGGTGTTGGCATCACGCGTGCCCTTCGTAGCGGCCACACGATCGGTGATGGTCTTGGTGTAGTTGAGCGTTTTGATCGCCGCCGTGTCAACGTCCACCTGCACCACATCGAAGTGACTGTTGTCGTTGAGGCACAATACCGGGCCGATGATCTCGGAGTCGGCATCCGGACGCGGCAGGAATTGCCAGTATGCAGCATCGCCGGTCTTGTCGAGTTTGTAGGCCGTCCACGGGATCAAGGTCTTCGTTGTGGTAGCGCCACCACTGGGCCATGTGATCTTGCAACGGATCTTGCCGCTCGTTGGCATGCTGCCGGGCAGCTCGAATTCAACATGGCGGACAAGGCCGAGCTTGCGCATCAAGATGGGGAATTCACGCAAGACGCTGACGATCTGATGGAAGTCGAACTCCGGCACCTTCACCTTCGGGCGCTCATCGCGGAAGACCTTGCGGCCAACCTTGCGTTCGTTCGCGAACGAACGGGACGTGTGGTACAGATCCACCATCTGCAGGCCGCCGAGTGCCGTCTTCACGTCCATCGGCGCAGCATACATCATCTGGATCGGTGATGACGGCAGCTGAAGATCCTTGATGTTGAGCTTTGTTGTTGCGACCTTCTTCTGCCCCGACTTCTGCGATGCCGAACGCAGCTTTGTGGTCTTGAGACCGGATGCTTCCCATGAACGCTTGACGGTGTTCAGCTTCGACACTTGATCTGTGTTGGGGGTAATACTCTTCAGAGCCGTGAACAGTTTTGCTTCCTTACCGAGAAGACTCTTGTTGTCGTTGCCGTCTTCCTCAGGCATTTCTAACACCGGCTCATCACCGCCAAACTCCGTGAGCAGACTTTTATACGTGCCGTTGACCGTGCCGAGAATGTCTTTCACATTGAACGACATGATCTTGAAATCGGTGAACGGTACATACTCATACGGACGCACCAGTGAATCCGATTGGAAGACCGCTTTCCAGGAACCGCTGTCGGCTTGTTCATCGATCGGCGTGAGTGCAGAACCGGAGATGACCGGCTGTCCTTGGACTTCAAGGCCGATGCCGACGTTGTTCAGCGTCGCGGGCCAGTCTACCCACTCGGGATAATCCGACAACTTGTTGTCGTTGGTGTTGACGTCTTGAAGGCGCGGAGTGACGCACACGGCAACCTTCAGATACGTCTTGCTGTCCCGTTGTTCAACATCATACGGGACTGCCATCCATTGTAGTTCTTGTGAGGGCATGAGGTATCTCCGGATCAGGCGAAAGCGTTACAATAGTCCGCCCACATCGACGGTTGGGGAAGCATGTCTTTGAAGGTCGGGTCACCGTCGCTGCCTTTGAGCTGTCGTTCAACAGTGACACCAACACTAAAGCTGATGAACAAGATCTCGATCTCGACTTCGATGGTTGCCGTACCGAAGACCTTGCCGTTGCTTTGCCACGTTAGTTTGAGTTCGAACAGAAGATTGATGCGGATGATGCCGAGGATGCTCAGGTTGCCCGTGAGACGGAAATATCCTGTCAGCTCCGAATAGGGCTTCGTGATCGTACTGCCCGGATTGTCCGGATCATCAAACTCTTTCTGCTCCATCTTGTAGTAGACGCCGGCCATCACGCTGGCACCACCGGAGGCCACACCGCAGTCGAAGGCGAAGTTGCCGCCGAACTCAAAGGCCGCCTCCATCATGCGCACGCCGGCCGGTGTGATCTCGATGCCGAAGAAGCCGCCACCACCGAACATCATCACCGTCAGACGGAACGGATTCTCGCGGGTACAGAAGGCAAAGTAAGCGCTGAACGGACGTCCGTCGAACGGTACGGTCACACTCATCAAGAACGACATGTTCATCAACGAGAACACGCCGACCGTGACGTTGGGCAACGTGATCGTCATCGATGCCGTAATGCCCTTCGGCGTCACATCGAATCCGAAGGAGAAGCCCACACCGCCGCCACCACCGCCGCTGCCACCGGATGGGATCAGATCTTTCAGCTTGTTGACGAAGGTGAGGGGGCCGGCAAATTCCACTGTTTCGATATCAGGGTCGATCGACGGCTTCTCGCCAACCTTGGCCGACAGAGCCAGACGGTTGAACTTGATGATGATCATCTGAGCCGCGCCGGTGCCGATGAGATTGACCACGAAGTTGCTCAGTGAACCATACAGCAAGATCTCCGGCGGTTGAAGGTCGAGCTTCTTCTTCATCTCGGCCTTCAAATACAACACGGCCTTCTTGCCTTCGATCGGCGTGAGAAGATCGCCGGGAGAGTTCTTGATCTCCGTCGACCACTCGTAAACGAGATTTAGGCCTTTCTTCAGACTCTCGAGCGCATCCGAAGCTTGTTCGTATTTCTTGTAGATCTCGTTACCGGCTTCTTTAAGGGGCTGGATGGCTTTCTCGATCTCGCTCTTGAGTTCGTTGGCCACATCCTCAACGCGCTTCTTCCACTCACGCAATTTGTTGTCGAGGGCCTTCTTTGCGCCGGCCAGCTCGTTCATGACATCTTGTTTTGCCTGCTCGATCTCGGCCTTGACGGCATTGATCTCAGCTTCGAGTTTTTCTTTGGCCTCTTTGACCTCGCTATTGATCTCGGAGAGATACGGGTCGAGCTCTTTTGCTGCTTGCTTCACCAACTCGTTCGCATTGAGTTTGTCGGTGAGTTCGCTGGCCACCTCGGACTTCGATGCGACTTCCTTGATCGTGTCAGTGACACCGAAGTCGTCTTTCTTGCCAAGGCCCGGCATCTTGTCGGCGTTGTTGAGCACGTCCTGCAAGAAGTCGAGCACATCCTTGAGCGTGATGTCTCCGAGGATCTTCGTGTTGAGCAGGTTCTCGAAGTACTGCATCGGGTCGAAGTTGCCCGCCGCGACGACGGCATTCTTAACCTTGTCGGCCATGGCGGCCATCTTGGCGGCTTCGTCGGCTAGGCCACCCGGCAGCTTGAAGTCGCCGGGAATAGGACCAAGCAAACGCGACAGTGCACCAATGCCGATAGAGGGTGCTGCCAAGCCCCCTGCCTTATCGGATTGGGCCCCAAAGTCCATGTCGAGTTTATCGAGCAGGTTGACGAAGATCTGGGCCGTGTTCTTGACTTGGTCGAGATTGACAGTGGCCGCCCCTTTCGCCGCCGGCACACCCTTCTCGAAGGCATACTTGAGATAGGGGAGGAAATACTCGATCTCTTTTGGTGCGTCGGTGCCTACAAGTTCGTTCACTTGTTCAATGCTGACCTTGGACTTCTGCATCGACGGGAAGAACCGCGGTGTATTCGCGGGCACCGTTGACGAGTAATATCCGCTGAGCATGAAGGTCGACGTCGGCAGTGTGGTATCGCCCTTCTTTGTTGACGGAGCGAAGGCGATCGGTTGACCGGCCATGTCGAGCGTCCGACGCGACGTTTGTCCGGGATAACCGTTCTTGATCCACGACTCACAATTGCCGCCACCGGCATCGGTGTTGGCAATGAAGGCGAGAGGGGCGGAGAACTGAACGTCGTTGTTGTCCCAGTCGCGGCCGATGCACGTCCACAACACGTCGCTTGGCGATCCACTGTCGAGTTCGAACTGTGGCCAGAAGGAATTCGACGACATGCCCGAGAGTTGTGTCAGCGAGGGCTGCCGAAGATTCGGCGTCGTCTTTGTGGTGATCGTGACCCTGCGGAAGGGGAAGTCGCGACCTTGGTACTGCATGCCCTGCAGACCATTGGCCGGATAGTCACGCACCGGCTCGCGCAGGATGATGTACATGCGCTGCATCAAGTAGGCAGCCATCTCACCACGCGGTGTGCGCTTGAACTTACGTTCCGTTTCTTTCACCAACGTTGCACGATTGCCGAACGGGAAGAGGTAGCCCTTGTAGCAGACGCGGACGAAATGGTCGCGGCCTTGTGTACCGCGTTGGATCCATTGCTCCACATCAAGTTCATCCTCCGAAAGCGGGTCCCATGCGCCCGTCATGTCGGCCCAGGCACCGAGCGACGTCAACATCAGGCGCTTCACGTCGACCGGTTCATCCTTGGTCTGCATTCCGTAGTCACTCGTCAATCGCACGATCTCATGTCGGTCGCGTCGGTTGAGCGATGTGCGGAACGGACGTTCTTTGTATTTGGCGTCCATCAGATAGAACGTGCCGAAGTCGGGCGACCAGATGGCTCGTACCGTGCGGAAGTAGGCAGCGTTCTCATCCACCGTGCCGTCGGAGTGTTTCACACCAAGGCGCGTATGCCACAGCTCCGTTTGTCCTGTGGCTTCATTCGTTTTGGCTGTTCTGCTGTGGGCCCATCCTGCATATTTATTGGGCGACAACATTAGACGATACGGATATTCGATCACCGTTTCTTCGTCAAGGGGCGTGCGGATCGGTGGCTTGGCATTGATCGCGGCCGCATAGTCGGAGATCATCGGGCCTTTGATGGCATTGGCGATGTCCGATGAGTTCTCGAAGAGATCCGTCGTTGCAGACTTTGATGTTGCCGGTAGCTTGGCTGCCACCTGACTGTTCATCGAGTACTTCGTGCCCTTCGACGCTGACGGGGTGAAGGCACCACGCTTTTGAGCGACCGTGACACCCTTGGTGTCTTTGGGCGCCATCACACCGGAGTACTTGCTGATCTGTGATGAGCCGAGCTTCCAGTACACGTATTCCGGATCCGGTGGCTTGGCACTGGGTGAGACACGTTGTGTGAACTTCGACCAGTCCAAGAGACCTTCGATCGAATATTGTCCGCTGTGTCCGTTCGGAACAGTGAAGACCAGTCGCGATGGATGTGCAAGCACGGCATCGATCGGCGGCTCGAGCAGTGGCTCATTGGAGCCGGTATTCTTCGGCGCACTGTCGGGCAAGCTTGGGTCGTTTGCCGGTTTGTCCTTGTCGTTGACGTAGAAGAAAGCCCGCTCGGCAATGTGCTGCGGCTGGAAGTGGACGATGAGCTTTCCATTGCCGCCGCTGCTGAACGTGCCGCCGGCTTTGTTGATCGAGAGGCCGGCAAACTCGAACGTCAGCACCAGCAGGTCGTCCGGACGGATCACCGTCACCGTTGGATTTCCGGCCAAGGTCAGATTCGACTTCATCTTGCCGGGCATCATCGGCTTGGGCTTTGCCTTGATCTTGGTGTTGACCGATGGTTGCATGCCCTGCTGATAGGAAGCGATGTGGAAGCTTGATGTTGGCGTCAAGCTTAGCGCCGACATGTGTTGATGCGGCGATGGCAATGCCGAGGCAGGAAGGTTCGTAGGGATCAACGCCAACTGCGCCAGCGGATGTGTGCGTGTTGGTTCCGTTACAGCGCCATTGACCGGGATGGTGTAGCGCAACAAGGCAGGAGCCACAACACATCGAACGATCTGGCCGTTGCGCGCTTCGATCTCCAGCGGCGAAATGTTCGCGCGGTCACCGAGTTCAAGACTCACGCCGTGGGCGATCATCCAAGTAGGACGTTCTGAATACCGTGCAACGAGAACCTCGTGTCGGCCCGCTTCGGCATTCACGAAGGCATATCGCACTTCGCGAAGTCCAAGGCGCACATCGTACGCAGCCGGCGTCAGCGTCACACGCCCGTCAGCAGATCCTTCGAACACCACAGCCGTGCGGGCATCGGATGTGCTCTCGATCGAACACGTCTCGAACGCATCGTCGGCCGCGAGGACGTTCCAATCGTCGGTATTCGCATGTCGGAGTGAGACCTCCCACGGTGACGTCCCACGATGCAGACGCGTCAGCGATCGCTTCTTTGGCGACGGCACTAACATGGTCGGGTGGTCTGAGGTCAGTAGTCCGATGTCGAGGCGGGTGCTACCCAGTGTCTTGCCGTCAATGCGGGTCGTGCCAGCCCCCTTCACATGCAGCGTCCATGACGGTCGATAGCTAACGGCCTCGGCGTGGAGGTTCGTTACGCCATCGCCGACATTCCAGTGTAGATCTTGGTCAAGGGGCGAGGTGGCAGTATCACGATCGAGCAGCCACCGCACAAAGTCGGCGGTGCAGCGAGCGGAGAGGCGCGGGAATTCGAAGGTCACCTGCGACGTGGTGCCGCGGGAGATGCGTGCAACGATGTCGGCCGGGACGTTGGTGCCGGGGAAGTAGGCGCCTGTGAGGGCTAGCACGATCCCGTTGGCATCATCGGTGACCTTCAGCGACGGTTCGCCATCGAACGCACGAGGGTCGACAACCCAGCGTTCGATGCCGGCAACGCTGAAGGCAACACGGTCGCCGCGGCGGTGCATGGCATACGTTGAGCTGAGCGCAGATTCGATGGCCGAGGCGATCGGTGCGGCAGTGACGGAGAGCGCACCGGCGAGTCCGAGCGCTTGACGGCGCGACAGAGCGAACGATGCTGGCTGCAGAGCGGCGACGGCCGGTGAGACAGACTCGGCCGCTAAGCGCGGGAGACGATGTCGCTTGATGTCAGCGACGGATAAAGCGCGACGCATGCTCGCACCCCCGAGTGAAACATGTTCGGAACGGAGCGAACATATCTTAATTGCCCACCTGTTGCAACTTGAATTTTCATCCGTATGTTCGGGCGAACTTTTTTTTGTGGAACGCACGAGGACCCTGCCATGAAACGCATGTGTCTTTCACTCGTTGTTCTTGCCGTTGGCTTGCTGACGGCAATGCAGGCGTCAGCGCAAGCTCCCGTCGTAGTCAACGTACGCCTTACCCAGCCACCGCCGAATCAGCTTAGGATCGCTGACTTGTGGAAGGTGTCGCTGGACAATCGGTCAGGACGACCGGTCAACGTATATCTGCACGGCACCGTGGAAGAACTGTCTGTACCTGACGGCATCATCGCCGATGCTCGGTCAAAAGAGTTCGTGGTGCAGCCGACCAGCTATGTGGTCACCGGACGCGACGTGCAGCCGATCGATGTTGACGAGTACGATCAGCGCTATTACGATGCGTTGTTACGCACAGGTACGGTCCCAACAGGGGAATACAAGATCTGCTGCGAAGCGATCGATGTTGAGTCCGGCGCGATCGTCGGGACAGATTGCAAGTTCGTGACGATCTCGCGGTTGTCGGTACCGATCCTGATCTCGCCCCCTGACGAAAGTGAAGTGCCGGAGAAGTATCCGGTGTTCACGTGGATGGCGTCGGTGCCGCCGGTGCAGGGACAGGTGATCAACTACGAGATCACGATCGCCGAGGTGTTCGGCACCCAGACGGGTCAAGATGCCGTGTCGAGAAACCCGGCGTGGTTCAAGCAAAAAGATCTCACACGAACGATCCTGCAGTATCCGATCTCTTCGCGAGGATTTGAAGTTGGAAGAAAATATGCCTGGATGATCCGGGCTTACGAATATCGTTTGGGCCAACGCGGACAGCAGAGTGCGGTGATCGATCACGGTCTGAGCGAAGTGTGGGTCTTTACGTATCAGCCGCCTGACGGAAGGGGAGACGATGATCAGGCAGGCGACCGCAAAGCGGCCGGAGGTGCAGTGGTTGTTGCACTGTCGGATGAATGTCCGGGCGAGAACTGGGACTTCGAGATCGGATCCTTGGCATGTTGGGAGGTCACTGGTGAGGCCTTTGCATCATCGCCGATCAAGGATGCGCACGTGGTCTTGGGCTCGAACGGACATAACGGCCTGTATTGGGTGACATCGTATGGCGCCTTTGATGCCGACAAGGCCAAGGGCGCTATGATGTCGCAAGAGTTCAAGATCCAAAACTCGACGATCGAATTCTTGTTCGGTGGTGCCTCCGATCAACAAAGCGGTGTCGAGCTGTTGGTCGAGAAACTGGAGAAAGACACGTTCAGTTTCCCAACGCGCGCAGTACCGGGTTCAGCCAAGGCATGGTATGTGGCCGCATCCACATCGGCACGCAATGAAGCCGGCGGTAGTGAGCGCATGGTGCCAGTGCAGTGGGATGTGCTCAAGTTCCTCAATCGCAATGGTCGCATCTTGGTGCGGGATAGTTCGGAAATGGCGCACTTGAATGTGGACCGTTTCAAGTTCTTCGATCGAGAAGATGCCGACAGCGTGAAGTTCCCTGTCTTGGTCATGGCTGCCGGCGAAAACCATTCGTTGGCAGCTACTCCTACCGAGAAGCCGTCTAAGTCGCTCGTTGATCAACTGAAGTCTGATGCCTCCGGCATTCGCGGTGGTAAAAAGACCATTGCTGCAACGAACGTTGTTAATCAAACCACGCCGGGTGTCAAAGGCAAGGTCTTCTCCGCGATGAGTCAGATGCAGGCGCAGCCGGCTGGTGGCGACGGTGAATCAGAAGGCGACATGCCGAATCTCAAAAGCGTGAAGCTTGTGGAAGGCACTGAGAAATCGATGATCCTTTCTTCACTTGCCAGTTTGATCAAACAGAAGAACATGGTGTGGGGCTGGGGCGATAACGACGATCGTTCTGTGGGACCGCAGCTGGGCAACATCGTCAAAGAACCGGGCAAGGTAAAGGACCTATTGGATGTACAGGCCCTTGCTGCCGGCCCGTGGCAGTCGTTTGCAGTCGGCAACGACGGTGTCCTCAAGGCCTGGGGCAGCAACCGACATGCACAACTTGGCACGAACGACCGGGTCTCGAAGTCGGCACCGACCATCGTGAACAACATTGCGAAAGTAAACAACGTTGCCGCCGGTGCCTTTCACACACTCGCCTCTACCGATGATGGCTCCGTCTTTGCCTGGGGCTGGAATGTCAACCACGTCCTTGGAAAGATCAAGACCGAGAATGTGAATGCCACCTCGGGTCAGGTGATCTCATATGCATTCGATTCAACACCGTCTCCGGTTTCTATTCAATCTCTATTCAAGAGCGTTCCGCTCAAGAATGTCGTTGATGTTGCCGCCGGTGAAGCCCACTCGCTGGCATTGACGGCCACGGGCAACGTCCTTGCTTGGGGCACCAATGATAAGGGGCAAACAGGACGTGATATGGAAGAGCCCGTTACGGCCTCGGCAACCGTGGTCAAGATCGGGAATGTTGCGGGCAACGTTGTGGCGATCGCAGCTGGTTTTGATCATTCGCTTGCGCTCACCAAGGACGGACGCGTGTGGGCTTGGGGCGGCAATGCCAGCGGACAGCTTGGTGACGGTACGGTCAAAGATCGATCGAAAGCCAATGCCATCAATGGTCTCGGTGGCATTCGCGCCATCGCTGCCGGCAGTGGCTTCTCACTAGCCCTGGATTCACTTGGCAATGTGTGGGCGTGGGGAAATAATGTGCTCGGTCAGCTTGGCGACGGTACGCGCATCGGCAAATACGAACCCGTGAAGGTTGGCCGCGTCGACGCCGTGCAAGGCATCGTGGCCGGCGGCGCACATGCGCTCGCCGTCCGCGCCGACGGTTCGCTCTGGACCTGGGGCACTAACGACTACGGTCAGCTCGGCGAAGGCCCGGTGACCAACCTCCTGCCTGTTCCTCTTGATCCTCCGCTCGGACCGGTGAGAGTGGAACATTTGGCAGAGTCGAAATGAGACTGCGTGGGGGTCTGCGTGGAGGTCTGCGTGGGGGTCTACGTGGGGGTCTCCTTGCATTGGTGTGCATAGGGCTGAGCGTAGGGGTGAGTGCGCAGTGGTTTGCATTTGGTGGGCAGGCGGGGCCGGCACCGGTGACGATCACGGGGTCGTATCGATTGATCGGTCAAGCGTCTACTCGGCAAGGGTCGTTCTCTGATAAGCCCCCTGACCTTTGGCGGGCAGAGGTGAATCCCACATTGGCGATCTATGGCATTCCTATCACGGCCAACTTGCTGTTGAGCTCGGAGCAGCAGGGATTTCAACAGAACATCAATGCCTTCTCGATCGCGTTGGATCCGGATGCGATCCGAAGGATCGTGACGCAGCGTGCATATCGGGCTCTTGATGAGTTCTCGCGTTCGGAAGATGCGTTGTTGCTTAATGACTATCAAAATGTGAAAGACTCGCTTGCTCAGTTTGATCCGGAGAAACTCAAGCAGTTGGATCAGATTCGACAGCTTGAGCAGTTCAGAGATGTTGGACAAGGCGACATCTCAAGCTACACCGATCTTCTCACGAACATGGGGTTGATGTCGGACATTGAAAACGTGATGTCGAACTTGCCCGCAGTGGGCTTCGGTGCGGTCTTCCCAACGTTCACACCCACAACACTCAGCGGTTCGCGAATCGAAGGCGGATACGTGGAATGGAATCCCGGCGGAGCATTCTACATCGCCGGCGTCGGCGGCACCACGTTACGTCCGTTGCAACGTGTCGACTCCATACGTGTCGACACGACGGTCTACACCACTGTCGACAACTCCAACTATGGCCGCAAACTGTATGGCGGACGCATCGGCGTTGGCCAAAAGAACGGCGAACACTTCATCATCACCGGCCTGTATTCGATCGACGATGCTAACTCGATCTCGGTGCCGGACTCCGGCGCTGCACTCACACCGCAGACCAACTACCTTGCCGGTATGGATATGAAACTCGAGCCCATCGAAGGTGTGTGGTTGCTCGAAGCAGAGTTGAATGGCTCGTTGACCGTTGGTGATCAGAATGCACCAACCTTCGCCAACGATGATGTCCCGAGTTTCCTTGCTGAACTTGTTGATACGTCAACATCGGTCTACTACGACTGGGCACTAACGGCAGGTACCGTGGTCACCTTGCGCGAGACCAACACCAAGATCACCGGCTCACTCCGTCGCATCGGACCCGGCTATCGTGCCCTCGGCGTGCCCAACCTGCGCACGGACTATCTGCGCTACGATGTTCGCCTCGATCAACGGTTGTGGAAGCGCCAGATCAGTCTCGGCCTCTTTATGCGTCGCGATCAAGACAACCTTATCCCTGTCAAAAAAGCAACGTCGACACTCTTCAGTCTTGGCGGCACCTTCGGTCTCAACATCCGCAAGTGGCCGTATCTCCGCGTCAGTTACGCCCCCTACGTGCAAGAGACGGATGCTTCTGACACTACACTCAAGTATCGCAACGAGACCGTGTTGTGGAGCGTCTCCACCGGCTATCCCTATCGCATCGGCGATCTCGGCGCTAACACCAACATCACCTTCTCACGTCAAGACGCCGTCACCAAGAACAACCTCTACGACTACCGCGTCACCTCCATCACGGCTCTGCAGAGCATCTCCTTCCAATTCCCGCTCTCCCTGTCAGGGGGCTTGGGGTACATCGCACAGACCTCTACACAAGCCCCCGATGCTACTATCTGGACCATCGACGTCAGTGGTAACTATGCCCTCAGCGAGATCTTCTCCGCCTCCGCCGGCATCACCCTCGCCCTCGACGACACCAACGGCGACCGCAACGGCTACTTCGTCTCCATCCTCGCCCGCCTCGGCGATTTCGCCGATATCGACGTGCGCGCCGAACGCAACCGCTTCAACGAATTCTCCGCTCCGCCAGTACTGGGTGGGAGTTATGAGGAGAATGTGTTTCGGGTGGTTATTTCTAAAGTGTGGTAGCCAGCTAGTCAGCTAGTCAGCTAGACAGCTAGATGCTAGAAGCTAGATGCTAGATGCTTGATGTTAGATGTTAGTTGGTACTAAGCCCAACGAGAGCATTGTGTGAGGTTCCCCCACGTTCATTGTCAGTGAGCTCGGTCAGAATGTTTGTGTAGATG
>CAYXQJ010000032.1:0-33771 GCA_964467455.1 uncultured Hyphomicrobiales bacterium
GCCGAAGCATTCTACGGTCACGCCACGCATACGATTGCGAAGAAACGGCATTGAACGCGAGTTCGTGATTGAATCACGGATTCGCCGTTCGTAGTATCTTCGCGGGCTTCAGTCCAAATTTCGGTCGGGGCGTAGCGTAGCCCGGCTAGCGCGCTTGCTTGGGGTGCAAGAGGTCGCGAGTTCAAATCTCGCCGCCCCGACCATTTTCCTTAAATAAAACAAGGTATTGCGGTTTTTCTATCGGTTTTCTATCATCGCAACACGATGAAAGCCGATGCAATCAAGTCCTCTCGAAAGGGTTCTTCCAACGGTAATTCCAGCCGCGTGACGGAGGTCACTCGGAACGGGATCATGGTGCGCATCCGGCCAACCCGCAAAAATGGGTCGGAGTATTTTGTCTGCGATTACAGCGTCAAAGGAAAACGCAAGCTGGTCTGGCGTTCGACCCTGGCCGACGCCAAGAAGGCGGCCAATGAAGCCATCGACGCCATCTCCGATGGCCAAGCCGAACGTTTGGAGCTCACCAATACCGCCGTGCACGAGTATCTCCGCGCCAAGGAGGAGGCGGCCAAAGTCGGTTTGCCCATTGATCAGTTGGTGCGCGATCAGGCGCAACTCCTCCAATTGTTGACCGGCCATGACGTCACGCCGCTCGAGGTAGGACGGGATTGGCTGCGGCGGAATAATGTCAAGCTGCCGACGATTTCCCTGGCGGATGCCAAGACGGAATTTGAGAAGCAAATCAAGGCGGACGGGAAATCGCAGCGCCGCCAGCAACAACTAAGTGCGGTCTTGAACCGGTTGCTGGAGGATTTCAATCAGAACGTCGCCGATCTGACGCCCGATTTTCTGTCCCGCTGGTTGGCCGGGCTGGGCTACGCCGAAAAGACGCGGAAAAATTATCGCGATGCCCTGGGGTATTTCAATCGGTGGTGCATCCTGCGCGGCTATCTGAGCAAGGGCACTGACTGGCTGGAGAATGTGCAGAAGTATTCCGGGCGTAGTCATAGTGAGATTGAAATTTATACGCCGGAAGAGCTGGCCGCGTTATTGGCGCGGGCGGAAGATGATTTAATCCCCTTCCTCACCATTGGCGCGTTCGCCGGACTGCGGCACGCGGAGATTGCGCGACTGGATTGGTCCGAGGTCGATTTTGACGAGGAAACGCCGGAAGCACAGCGGCAGGGATTCATCGAGGTGAAGGCGAGCAAGGCGAAGACGGCGACGCGGCGGTTAGTTCCGATGGCGAAAAATCTGGCAGAGTGGTTGCAGCCCTTGCGCAAGGAGCGCGGCGCGGTCTGCGGGTATGCCAACATCACCAAACAATTGTTAAAGCTGGCAAAGGCGACCGGCACTGAATGGAAGCATAATGCGCTGCGGCATTCGTGCATCAGCTATCGGGTGGCGCAGTGCGCGGATGTGCCGCGCGTGGCGGATGAGAGTGGAAACACGCCGCAGGTCATTCGCACGAACTATCTGCAACGGGTCAAACCGAAACAGGCAATGGCGTGGTTTGCGATCATGCCGCCGAAAGGAAACGGGAAGGTCATCCCGATGCCGGCGGCGGCGTGAAGATCGGTTTTTGGCGGGACGCCAAAATGAACCCGCGGGACGCGGGTGCTACCGGGGGCGACCGATAAGCCAAATGTTCCGAGCGAGGAAGTGGCGCTCGGAACGGTGTTGGCGTGCCGGGAGGGAATCAGGGCCGGTCGGTCGCACGGCGGTGAAAGTGGCAGCGTGGTGGGAAATGAACGTCAGACCGCTGCCGGGGAAAGGCAAAATATGTATAGTTTTTTCGGAAACAATCGCTTGACGGGATAGGAAAGGAGGCGTCTGATAGCGGCACAACTCAGCGCAGATAACCGTTCAGAAATCTTCGCAAGGGAAAAGCTTATGAAAGCAATCGGCTTGCAGCAAAATCAAGCACCCAACTCCTCCGGTAAGTTCCTCCTTCGACTTTTTAAGATGCTGTTAGTCGTGTGTGGGTTGGGATTGCAGCCGGTGGCAACTCAGGCTGCGGGGGTGACGATCATTACGCATGGGTTTCGTTCCGGAACGATAACTTGGGTCGATGAAATGTTTTGGGCAATGGTCCAAAGGGCCGATTTCCCTGGTGCGACGTACACTGCTTATGGCATTTCAGTAACAAAAAATGGACCTGGCACGGTATCGGTGGCGCTCGCTTGGGAAGGAGGAAATGGTCCTTCATTTTCTGACAGCGGAGAGCTTTTTGTGCTATTGGACTGGTCTGACGTTGATTCGGTTGGACCTGAGGAAACCTGGACGACCACAGTGGCTGAAGAGGTAGTGCCAAAATTATTGAGTCCCAGTTTTGTTCCCGGGCTCGGTAAGAGTCTGGCAGAATTTCCAATCCATATGGTGGGGCACAGTCGAGGAGCGTCTCTGGTGACTGGTCTGGCGCGAATACTTGGTGAGAATGGAATCATAGTGGATCAGGTGACCACGCTCGACCCCCACCCTTTACCTTTCGATGAGCATGCGCCCGGAGATAATGACCGGGTAGCGATTTACAGGAATGTGGTGTTTGCAGACAATTATTACCGAAATGGTCTAACGGGCGGTCCGGACGGTTTTCCGGTGGAGGGAGCGAAGAATATTATCCTGACCAGTGTATTAGAAAATTCGCCAGGGGTTACAGGCAAACACACCGACGTCCATACTTACTATCACGGCACCATTGACACGAACACACTCGGGCCAATTGATCAACGCTACATCTCAAACAGTTGGTATGCTACGCCGCTAACGGGGCCTAGATGGGAGCTTGGCTATTGCTGGAGCAGAAAAGTTGGTGATCCTCGACCGGTGGAAGGCATTTCTTCGGTTTACCTTGCGGGTGGTGCTGCGCGTGTGGCCCTGACCTTAAACAGTAGTCCCCAATGGCCGAATGTCATCATCAAGGAGGTTACTGATACGAGTGTGACGGTGGGAAGTCCGTTGGAGTTCTCATGTTGGTATCGGGACACTGACAGTGGTGGGAACATCACGGTTTACCTGGATCAAGATCGCAATCCCTACAACAACAACTCCACCCTCCTGACGCAGGCCAGCGCGACGAGTTACACGGCAACCTCCAGCAATCCGGCCACGAGAGCCATTTCCGCGAACACGACCGGGGTGACGCCAAATATTTACTACCTTTGCCTTAAAATCACAGACAGTTCCGGCCTGACCCGGTACGACTATTGGCGGGAGCCGATTGAGATTGTGCCGGTTGGAGTGCTGGTGCAAACGGCGCCCAACGATCAGGGCCTCCGTTTTTCATTAGGGAGCACGAATTTCAGCAGCATTCAGAATTTTCAATTGCCATACGGAAGCGTGCATACCCTTTCGGTGGTAACGTCACAGCAAGGCGACGACGGGCGGCAATACGTTTTTCAACGGTGGAGCGACAACAACTTCAATGCGACGCGGCAAATAACCAACAACGGGAGCGCTTCCTACACGGCCATCTTCGCGACGAGTGACGCTATCACCAAATCATTCGAATCGGTGGCTGATTCCCATGTCATCAGCGAGTACCCGGGCCAGAAGAGCGGCGGGAACAATTTTGTTGCCGTCTCATATGCAAATACGGATGGGCATCAATACCAAAGCCTAGTCCGATTCAATCTTGGCAGTATTCCCCCGGGAAGCACTATTGCCGATGCGGAACTCCGCATGACGACGTATGCCGGGAACAACGGACCAGATATTCGAATGCATCGCGTGCTGGGAGCATGGACAGAGAGCACTGTCTGCTGGACCAATCGTCCCCCCATGGCGGCATCGATTGGGGCCATTAACAAGAGTGGCAATCCGGTTTGGACGTTCTCGGCCTCCGAGCTATCCAGTTTGAAAACGGTTGTGAAGCATTGGGTTGATGGTCCGGGGACGAACTACGGCGCTTATCTGATTTTTGACGACTTTGGACCGGGTGAGGTCGAAACGATTTGGTTTCAATCCAAGGAAGGCAGTGCGCCACCGGAATTGGTCGTAGAATATACGCCGCCGCCGGACACCAGTGGCGATCCGATTGTAAATTTGCGGGCGCGGAAGACGAGTAGCGTGAACAGTAGTTCGATCAGCGCAAACAGCTGGCAACGAGATAATGACCCGTACTTCTGGTGGGGAACCACGAACACGATATCGCCGGTGGTGGGTTACAGCGCCCGCGTAAATGCCCAGCCGCTGAACGTCGTGAATTTGACGGTGCCCTACACCAATTTCCCAACGGACAGCCTTCCTGATGGGACGCACACCTTCTACGTAAAGTCGTATGACGCGGCGGATCATTGGGGACCGGTCGCCAGTTTCGTCATCAGGGTGGATACAACGCCTCCAACGAGTGGAACTATTTCCATGAATAGCGGTGCAACCTCCACCTGGTCGCCCATTGTGAGTCTGAACAATCTGGGAGCATCGGATGGGCACAGTGGGGTGGCGGAAATGAAATTCAGCAACGATGGAACGAGCTGGACGGCCTACGAGAATTACGCGGCGACAAAATCAGGCTGGGATTTGTTTGCTAACGGCGGCAATACAAACGCGGGCACGAAGACGGTGTACGTGCGCTACAAGGATAACGCCGGAAATGAAAGTGCGGTTTTCTTGGATACAATTTTATACAGTCCGGCGCCCACGATTATATTCGAACTTACTGACGATATCGTTTCTTTCATAGGCGGCAGCGCCAATTTAGCGGTGGTGGCAGAAGGATTTCCACCCCTAGCCTATCAGTGGAAGTTCAATGGGGCCGCGATTTCGGGGGCAACCGACGCAACTTTAACCCTAACAAACCTCCAGATAAATCAATCGGGACTTTATAACGTAACCGTCAGTAATCCCTATGGTAGCGTTAGCAGCGCCGGGGCATGGGTTGAAGCGAGTGCCGTGGTCGGTTGGGGAGATAATGAATACGGGCAGCCAGGAGGTATTGCCAAGGTGCCAAAAGGGTTAACCAACGTAATCGGGATTGCCGCTGGGGGAACTCACAACTTAGCGCTACGGGCTGATGGCTCGGTCGTAGAATGGGGGGAGGATCTTGACAGTATTCCGGAAGAGGCAACGAATATCGTGCAGGTAGCCGCAGGTGAATGGCACAGTCTGGCATTGCGAGACGACGGAAGGCTTTTTATTTGGGGGGACGGCTGGGAACAAGAAGACATTCCATCCGCAGCACGGAGCAATGTTGTCGCGATTGCGGCAGGGGAATTTCACAGTCTTGTGCTGAAGAGTGATGGGACGGTGGTTGAATGGGGCGGTGAATCTCAAAGCCCATTCGGCCTGAACAATGTAGTTGGAGTTGCAGCGGGAGGTGAACATAGTCTGGCAGTAAGAAGTGACGGAAAGGTGTTTGCCTGGGGCGGCAACCGCCATGGGCAAACCGATGTGCCGGCGGATTTAGTTGACGCAATCGCTGTTGCCGCTGGGTGGGCTCATAGTGTAGCACTCAAATCCGATGGAACGGTCGTAGTATGGGGAGAATATGAATTTGATGGTTATGAACCATATCCTTATCCTGATGGCCTGAGCAATGTCGTGGCGATTGCCGCCGGTGGAGGGCATAGCTTGGCGCTACGAGAGGATGGCAGCATCTACGCCTGGGGAAAAGAATGGTATGGGCAATTAAATATACCAATTGAACTGGGTGGGATTAGGGTCGCAGCGATCTCAGCCGGACAAAGACACAGTTTGGCGCTGATAGGAAATGGCCCGCCCATCATCAGGAAGCTGAGCGTCCCGACAACGATTGGAATGTCGGCGTTAGCCGTTCTAAAAGCCGAGGCTTTCGGAGAATGGCCTCTGAGCTACCAGTGGCAATGGAATGGGCAGAACTTGGCTTCAGCAACCGAGGCAACGCTGTTGCTCACCAATGTGCAATTCAGCCAATCGGGGTTCTATTCCGTTATCGTGAGCAATGCGGCGGGCGTGGCTTCCAGCGTGACTAACGAGCTGACTGTGGTTCCGGTGTTGATTGTGGGGCAACCCCTGAGTCAGGTCTGTTATCTCGGCAATGACGTGACCTTGTCGGTGTTTGCACAAGGCGCAGAGCCGCTAAACTACCAGTGGTCGTACAACGGCGATGAAATTCAAGGAGCCACAAGCCAGGCACTGACGATAACCAAGGTACAGTTCGGTGATGCGGGAGATTACTTCGTAGTCGTGACCAATCTGTTCGGCGTCAGCACGAGTCAGCTTGCCTCGATAGCGGTTTCAAGCGTTGTTCCCTGGGGATACTATGATCCCAGCAACGGATTGCAATTGATGACGACACCAACCGGCCTAACGAATGTGGTGGCAATAGCAGCGGGACAGAACCACGGGGTGCTGCTCCAGTCTGATGGCTCGGTTGCCACGTGGGGTGGGTTTCGAAATCTCGTTGCAGATGATGCGATATTGCCCATGACTGTTCCAAACGGCTTGAGCAATGTGGTAGCAATCGCAGCAGGCGACTACCATAGTCTTGCCTT
The DNA here is from genome assembly GCA_964467455.1 of uncultured Hyphomicrobiales bacterium. GTDB lineage: Bacteria > Bacteroidota > Ignavibacteria > Kapaibacteriales > Kapaibacteriaceae > OLB6. The sequence goes on from CAYXQJ010000032.1 coordinate 6,474, forward strand.
GCGGGATGATGGAAAGGTCGCAGCGTGGGGTGGCTGGTGGGCCGGGCAAACCAATGTGCCGGCTGGACTGAGTGGGGTTGTGGCGATTGCCAGCGGTGCGGAGCACAGCCTGGCATTGACGGATGGTGGGACGGTAGTCGCCTGGGGTAACAACGGTTCCGGTCAATTAGATGTGCCGGAAGGATTAAGCAATGTGGTGGCAATTGCGGCGGGGAGTTACCACAGCGTCGCATTAAAAGGAGACGGAACAGTTACGGCATGGGGAGATGAGTGGTTTTCTTCAGTGCCAGAAGGATTAAGTAATGTGGTGGCAATATCCTGCGGTTGGCTCCACACTTTTGCATTGAAGAGCGATGGGACGACCGTGTTTTGGGGGGAGTTTGACAGTGGTGATCTGGAACCGCCAGATGATCTCGTCAACGTCATCGCGATTGCCTCTGGACCAGATTATTGCCTGGCCTTGCGTGACGATGGCGCGGTATCAGCGTGGGGCAGCTTCTATGATGATTGGACCGGAAATTATTTTCCAATAGTAATACCAGAAGGGTTGAAGAACATCGTGAGTTTGGCAGCGGGAGGCACCTTCAGCCTCGCACTTCTGGGCGATGGCAGTCCGATACTGGCGAAGCAACCCATTGCCCGAACCATCTATGCAGGGGATGAATTCGTCTTGAATGCGATGGCAGGCGGTGCGGCGCCATTAAGCTACCAGTGGCAGTTTAATGGGGTGAATATCAATGCGGAAACAAATGCACAAATGATGATTAGTCTGGCCCGCGTGCAAAATTCGGGACGTTATTCGGTTATTGTTAGTAATGAGTATGGAGTTGCGGTTGGCGGGCCGTGGTTGGTTACTGTGCCAAGACCGGCAAACGACAGTTTTGCAGAACGGCGAGTTATCGATTCTGATTTTGGCATCACAACAGGAAACAATCTGGATGCGACAAAGGAGGCCGGTGAACCGCACCATGCGGGTGCGATTGGCGGGTCATCGGTGTGGTGGACGTGGACCCCATCCCGAGCGGGAACGGCAACGATTACGACGGATGGCAGCTCCTTCGATACAGTTTTGGCGGTGTACACCGGCCAAAGTGTTGGCGAGCTTGCGTTTGTGGCAGCCAATGACGATCTAAGCAGCAGCATGCAAAGCGAGGTGGTCTTTCCAGTGCAGCGGGGATTACCTTACCACATTGCAGTGGATGGAAAGTCGGGAAACTCGGGAAACATTGTGATGACACTTTCTTTTGAAGGGCCGCACCTGACTGAAGCAACCGTCTCAGATAATATAGTTAAGTTCATCTTGAGCGGTCCAGTCGGCAACCCGTATCAGTTGCAGGTGTCAACGAATCTGGTAGATTGGGACACGATAGGAAGAGTCTGGATTCCGCAAAGCGGGTCAATTTTGTTGACTGATGAATCCTGGAGCGATCATCCGAGGCGATTTTATCGTGTTAATTTTGACGAAAGGTTCTTCGAGCTTCTGGCATATTATCCGTTTGATGGCGACGCAAATGATGCGAGTGGGAATGGACATCATGCCAATTTTGTCAACGCCACGCTTACTGCCGACCGGTCGGGTGCTCCCGGTCATGCTTATAGTTTCAATGGAAGTGCGCAGCGAATAGTCATCCCCCCCGCACAAGTGTTTGAAGTGCGCACTAATATCACGATTGCAGCGTGGCTGAAGCGCAATCAATTGGGGGTACTCAGTCCAATTGTCTGCAAAGATAACAACCAACCAAACGGCACTTCGCATTTTGAATTCAGAGTGCAGCCCAACAATCGGCTGATGTTTGCGTATTACCTTCCCAGCGAGAGGGGTTGGAAGGTGTCCGAGTCGTCATCGGCAATTAATGATTATTCTTGGCATCATGTGGCGGTGACGTATGACGGTCAGCTTATCACGCTATACATTGATGGTGTGTCTGTGGGGGTATTCCCTCAGACAACACCAATGATCCCCGGAAACGAACCACTTCAGATAGGGGAAGCACAGGCGGCTGGATTCAGCTACCTCAATGGCGCGGTGGATGAAGTCTATATTTACAAGCGGGCACTTTCGCCGGTGGAAATTCAGCGACTTTTCCTAGGGCAATAGTTCAGATGATGTCTTGTTCGAGTGCGCCTCAACGAGTCGCCACTTCCTCCCACTTCCGCTTTATGATTGCAGGTGGAAAGGCACTATTTCGGATGGACTTGAGGAGGTGCTGGTTACATCATCCGGCCACAAATCCCAACGACGAACAAGTGGCCGGGGGCGCATGGAAATTTTGGTTGATTACGACAATTTAGATCCGCAGATAACGCGCGATGGGGTGTGGACATTATGCACGCGAATCAGCTCCGTCATAGCAAATCACCGGCAGGTAGCGCCGGAGCGATGTCGGGTGCGACTTTATGGGGGCTGGTATGACGGCAGTCAGTTGACGCGGCTGGCGCAACGTCTGGGGGCGGATATCGACAGAGAATTTCCGGGGACAATGCGATGGCAATCCGGAGGAAAGGTCACCAACTGTGTCACCCAGGCAGAGCTCGCGGTTAGCTTGCAAGTGGAGCCGCGACGGCACCTGTTTCAGACCTATCGGGTACGAAATTTCTGCACTCAACTCAGTTGCAACTCCGTCGTGTTCGAGAATTGCCCGGAAGATTGGTGTCCAATGCGGGAAGTGGAGGCATTCTTGCGCGAGCGTCGGTGTCCAGGCGAAAGCTGCACGGTGCGACAAGAGGACGTATTGCGCCGCGGGGAGCAAAAACTGATTGATACGATGATCACCTCCGATTTGATCTTCCTGGCAACTCAAGGGCAAAAAGACCTGGTGGTGGTGTCCTCCGACGATGATATCTGGCCGGGAATACGCACCGCGTTGGAACTGGGTGCAACGATCACTCTGGTGCATACCAAAAAGCGTTTGGTGCCGAACGATTACAGCAGCGGGTTAAGAGGAATCGAACAACTATTCATCTGAAAGAGCGTTATGGACTTCAAAACCTTCAAGCGGATTCTGACGGCGTTTGCGGACACCCCGGCAAGTATTGATGCCACCAAGGGAAAACTGATCTGTGAGATTCACAACGATATGATCGAAGCCGAGGTCGTCAATCGGGATGGCGACATCGTTATCAAGGAGCAAGGCAATGAATACCGGGCGGCGCCGTGGTTGTTGAACCGGGTCGCGCGAATGCCGCTGCTGGCGGACCGGATTCTGGCCGCAGTGAGTGAAGCGGAATGTTTTATCAGTCCGACGGCCGTCTTGACGAATCAACTGGATGATACCAGCACGACCCCGGAGAGTTTTGGGGATGCCGTGAGTTTATCGCTGGACATGTTGAATCAGCGACCGGCCGGAACATCGAGTGTGGTTTATCTGACGTCGGATGCTGGCGAAGGGAAAACGACTCTCATCAACCATCTGGCCCGAATACAAGCGGAGCGGTTCAAGCGAAAGGAATCGGACTGGCTGTTGGTGCCAATCGCGCTAGGGGGACGCCCGTTCTTAAGGTTTGACGATTTGGTGGTCGGCTTCATGTCCAACCGGTTGCGCTTTCCCATGTTTTATTTTGATGGTTTCATGGAGCTGGTGAAGTTGGGGGTCATCATTCCCGCATTCGACGGGTTTGAAGAAATGTTCGTGGTGAATGCGTCCGGAGACGCGCTTTCGGCGGTGGGCAACCTGATGCGGACCCTGGATTCCTCGGGGACAGTGCTGATCGCGGCGCGAAAAGCGTATTTTGACTATCAAGATGTGCGCATGCAGGCGCGCCTGTTCGATTCGATCGGGACTTGTTCGGTGGCGTTTTCGCGCATCTCACTGGAGCGGTGGAAGAAGCCGCAGTTTTTGGATTACTGCGACAAGCGGTGCATTGACCAGGGCGAGGCGATTCACAACGAAGTGGCGGCGCGTTTGAAGGACGAGCAGCATCCCCTGCTGACGCGCGCGGTGCTGGTGAAACGCCTGCTGAATGTGGCAGAGGAGGACGGCGGGCTGGCTGAGCTGCTGGAGCAGTTGGGACACTCACCAACCGATTATTTCTCCGTGTTTGTCAATGCGATCTTGGAGCGCGAAGCACAGGAGAAGTGGATTGACGCCTCGGGGGAGGCAGCCAAACCCCTGCTCAAGGTGTCGGAGCACGTGGAATTGTTATCCAGCGTGGCACTGGAGATGTGGCTGTTATCGACGGAAAGCGTCAAGGTCGACTTACTGGACACGATTGCCGAGTTGTTTTGCGAAACACGAAATTTACCGGCGGCGGTCGCGGCACAGATCAAGGAGCGGATCAAACAACACGCGCTTATTGTGGGCACGAACGGCGGGCAGCAAACCTTTGCGTTTGACCATGATGAATTCCGCAATTTTTTCCTGGGTGAAGCGGTAGGAAGACTTTGCGGGCAAGCAAACGCAAAAGCGCGGGCCGAGCTGTTAACCCTATTGCGAAAAGGAAGTTTACCGTTACAGGCAGCCGAGGCGGCCGTTGGTGTAGTGCGACGATCAGGGGAGGACCATGCAGGCCTGGTGGCGGAGTTTTTGCAGGAGGTGGCCGGCATGGATGGCCCCACCTCGTTCACCCAAGAGAACGTCGCGCGACTTATTTTGAAAGTGTTGCACAAAGCCAAGGTGGAGGGATTCACACTACGGGGCTTGGCGTTTGGCGAAGACTCGCTGCGCGATCTAAGTCTGGCAAAGGTGACGTTTGAAGAGTGCCGGTTTGCCACTTTGTCGCTGGAGAACACCAACTTGGAGCAGTGCAGTTTTGATCGCTGTCACTTTGACCGGATCACGCTGCATGAAAAAACAGCGATTCGAAACTGCGTGATTAAAGATTGTCAGATCACGTGTGTGCAAACCTGGGGCAAGGAAGATGCCGTGTTTGTGCCGGGGCTGATTCCGGCCCGACTCAGGGTGGCAGGCTTCGAGATGCCGGTCACCCAAGTGGAAAGCAATACTCCTGCGGACGTCCCCGAGGATGCAGGGATGAAACTCCTGCGCAAATTGGTGCGGGGTTTCCGGCAGAAGACGTACATGAACGAAAATGTGGTGCTGCGACGACTGAGCGATGGGGCCGAAACCTTCCTCAAACGTGACGTACCCTCTTTAATCAAAGCGGGCATCTTGACGAAAGAACGCAACGAGCGAGACAAACAGGATCGCTATCATCTGAATGTCTCAATGCAGCGCATCGAAGAGGTCCTAGCCGGGGCGCCGAAAACCTTGGCGGCGTTTATCAGTGAATTTGCGAATGGGAACAAATAGTGCGAGCGAATTACGCGGCCCATTTCAGGCCCTGCGTGGCGTAGCGGAGCATCAGGTCGAAGACGTTGTTGCACTTTTCAGCGAAGAGGCCACGATCGTAGGTATCCGGCAAGTTGTGGTCCAAGACCAGTTCGACGGCGGAGCGAACGCGCGTGCGGCTTTGGCTGTCCTTGAACCAATCTTGAATCAGAACCTTGGGCTCTTCCTCACGCAGGCGATGCAACAGTGACTTGGCGGCGAGACGCACCTTTTGCGTTTCCTCCTTGTTCATCTTCGGTTTCTTGAGCAGGTCAAACAATTCCAATTCTTCCTCGGAAAGGCCCTCGCGGATGTGGCGTTCGGCTTCCTCTTTCATGTCTTTCGCGAACTTCACGAGCTCGTCGAAATAATTATCTGCCGAGGAACTGCCAGCGTTGTAGCGGTCAATGATGCCCTGCAACCGGGTGGCAAAGTCGGTGCGGGTGGCATTCCCCTTGAGCATCTGCTCCAACTTTTTCTGGATGAAAGCGCGGAGGTCCGCGATTTCAATATGCTTGTGCGGCGCGGCTTTGAAATCGGTTTTGAGCTTGTCAAAGTTGATTTTGCTCAAGTCCCAGGTCTTGCCGGATTGCGTGATGCGGAACTCCGGCTTGCTGTCCTGCAATGCCGACTCGCCTTGCACCACCAGGCTTTCATCCAGCAAGTCCCCCACTCGTACGGCGACGGCATCAATATCTTTTTGCTCGATGATGGCGTCGAGCACACCGCGCAGATATTGGAACACGGCGACGGAGCGGACGATGGGGCTGCCGAGAACTTCCGGCTTACACGCCTCGTAGAGACAGGTGATCGTGTTTTCGTACACGGCGAACCCCTTGCGCCACTCGTCCTTGGTCAGCAGCTTATCTGCGTAGTCATCGAATGTGCCGACGTTTTTGAACACGTCCTTGCTCTTGAGCAGCGCGGCGAGGTCAATGCCCAAGCCGGAACAAAACACCATGCCCTGCGCGATGGCGTCGTCGAGCAGCTTGAACAACTCCTTTTTCTCGCGCACGGGCAGATTCTCCTGCCCCTCCGTACCCTGCGCATAATCCTTCAACGCTTTGCGCATGTTGCGGAAGACGTTGTAGTAGTCCACCAGCTCGCCGGTCTTCTTTTCCACCCCGTTGATTTTCCACGGCGTCACGCGGTTGGCGCGGGCGATGGTCTGCATCAACGTGTGATCCTTCATCGGCTTGTCCAGATACAGCGTGGACACGGTGGGCGCGTCAAAGCCGGTTAACCACATGGCGCAAACGAAAACCAACTCCAACGGATGCGCCGGGTCTTTGAAATTGTATTCCACGTCGTGGCCGTGCTCGTCCAGGCGGTTCATCCGGTCGCGATGCGGCTTGATGTCGAGTTTTTGCTTTGCGAATTTCTTTTCCTCCTCGGCCTCCTCGCTGACGATCACGGCCATCTCCACCGACCGCATGTAATCCAACTGCTTTTGCAGCCGTTGCTTCACGTCCTCCTTCGTGGTTTTCTTGATTTCGCCGCGCAATTCCTTGATGCGCTCCTTCCACAGCCGTTGCACCTTGTCATACATCTTCACAGCGGTGAATTTGTCGAGCGTGACGACCATGCCCTTGCCAAGATAACCACGCTTAGGGAAGTGCGCGACGATATCGCGGGCGATGGTTTCCAGCCGGTCGTCGCGTTTGATGACTTCGATTTCCTGCGCGAATTTGTTCTCCAACCTGGCCTGCTGGGCATCGTCTAGGTTTTCGTCCTCGACGATCTCGGCGAAGTCGCCGCTTAGGTCGTCGTTCTGGATGAGCACCTGCGGCACGCGCTTTTCGTAGAACAGCGGTACGGTCGCGCCGTCGTCCATGGACTGCTGGAAATTGTATTCCGAGACGTAATCGCCGAACCACTGATTCGTCTTGCGGTCGCTGCCCAGGAGCGGCGTGCCGGTGAAGGCGAGATACTGCGCGTTCTTGAGACCGGCGCGCATGTTCTCGGCGAGGTCCGCATATTGCGTGCGGTGCGCCTCGTCCACGATGACGATGATGTCATTGCGCGGTGACAGCAGCGGATACGCCTTGCCCTTGTCCCAGCGGAATTTCTGGATGAGGGTGAACACCAGCCGCTTGTTCTGGCCGAGAAACTTTCGCATCTCCTCGCTGTCCTTGGGCTGCGCGGCCTCGGCCTTGGTGACCGTGCCGGTGTGGAGGAAATTGCGGTAAATCTGACCGTCCAGATCGTCGCGGTCGGTGACGACGACGAAGGTGAATTGATTGCCCTGCTTTCGGAAAATTTTGCGAGCATAGAAAATCATCGAGAAACTCTTGCCCGAACCCTGCGTGTGCCAGAACACACCGAGCTTACCCTTCAATTCCTCGCGCTTCAGGAACGTGTCATACGCGCGGTTCACGCCGATGAACTGGTGGTTCTGCGCGATGATTTTCTCCTTCTCCTTGTAGAACAGGATGAAGTTCTCCACGTAATCCAGCAACCGCTGGCGCGGGAGCAGACCGGCGATGATGGCCTCCAGACTCGTGCCCTTCCGCTCGATGGCCTGACGATCCACCTTTTCCTTTTCGCTATCGACGCGCAGCCAGGTGAAGAAATGCTCCCACTCGGAAGTGATGCTGCCAACCTTTGTCTCGATGGCGTTGGTCAGCACGCAAAAGGCGTTGGTCAGGAACAACTGCGGGATTTCGTTTTTGTAACGCGTGAGATTGTCGGTGAACGCAGTCTTGAGCTTCACGTTCGAGTTCTTCAACTCGATGAACACCAGCGGCAGGCCGTTGACGTAGAGTAACACGTCGGGGCGACGGAAACCGCGCTCGCCCTTGATCCAAAGCTGCGTGACGGCGAGGTAACGGTTCTGGTCTGCGGCGTTGAAATCAATCAGGCGGACGCGCTCCTGCTGTTTCTGGCCGTGGGCGTCGTCGAACTCCACGGGGATGCCGTCGCGCAACAGGTGGTAAACCTCCTGATTGGCGGCGACGAGCGACATGGCGAGGCGCTTATCCAGCAATTTTTCCAGCGCGTCTTCGATGGCCGCCGCCGGGATTTGCGGATTGAGAGGGAAGGCGGCCTCGCGGACGCGGTCCACCAGGATGATATCCCGCTTGCTGGCGCGATTTGAGCCATCGTTCAAATCCTCCGGGTCTTCCGTGTGGCACTCCAAGGCATCAAACCCGTGCAAGTGCTGGAGCTTCTGCACCAGTGCCCGCTCGATTTGATCCTCGGAGATGAAGTTAGGCATGGGCGGTTACGCTGGAGGTTGTTTTCAATTCCTCCGCCATGCCGGGCGGGAACTGGATGTCGAGGGTTTCGACGGAGAGTTTGCCAGAGATGAGTCGGGGCAGAAGCTTGTCGCGGGTCTCCGTCAGTTTCCGGTTGGCCGCGAGCAGATTTTCAATGGCCTTGAACAGCGGCGATTCAATGCGTGCGAACTCTGCGACAATCGGTTCTGGTGGCGTCAAAATCTCAATGCGCTTGAACGTGCCCTTTGTTAATTCAGCGAAGGTTGCGCCAACGGCCAGGATTTCAAAGTGCGGCTTGGCCAACTTGACCCAATGATACAGAAACGGCAGCGGGTAGCGTTCGTTTGGGATGCAGGTGATGAAACCTTGGTTCGTGCAAGCCGGTGTGGTGTTAATGCCGATTGCACCGATGGTCGCCCGGCTCGTCAGCATGACGGAATATGCCGGAAACATTTTTGCCGAACTGTCATTGAATCCCTCTTCGGTGCATTGGTCGCCGGATTTTTCCAAAAACATTCCGTCCGCGCCGGTGATGTCCGAAGGCGTGAACCAGTTGATGTCGCCACCGCTCCAGTAGCGGTCAACTTCCTTCGACGGAGTGCCGCCGCCGGTGAACTTGAAAGCCTGTTCCAGCTTCACTAACTCCCATCCGCTCGGCACGCCTTTGACGACGCGGACTTTTTCGTGGCCGGGGAAGCGGAGGCGGACGAACCATTCGCGGTAGATTTCCTCGGCCAACTTTTCCAGCAGCGCGATGCGCCGCCGGTTGTTTTCAATCAGCTCATCATACGCCGAGAGAATCGCGGCGATCTTTTCTTGAACTGGCTTATCGGGAATTCGCAGTTCCGTGTGATTCTTGAACGCCGTGTATTGAAACCTCGAAACGCCAGTGTGCTGAATGTTGAACACCGCCATGTAGCCAGTTCGATACAGCGCCTGAAGGAGATAATAGATGAAATGCGGCGAATACTTCTCCGTGTTCAATCGCAGGTGGCGGCTGAAACTCGCGCAGAGCACCGGAAGATCCCGATGATGGTCGAAGAAAGATTGCGTCAACAGCACGCTCCGGCCAGTGGATTGGGTGGACGTGCCGCCAGCCGTTTCCAAGATGAGGTCATGCGGTCGTAGCTGCTTACGCTCAACAATATGATCTTTGACCCATCGCTGCGGAAACTCCGCGCCGGGATTGTTCAAGTCGGGAAAATCTGTGCCCCGGATAATCAATGCCTCGCGCAAGCCAACGGCAGAATCGCCTTCGCCCCACTCGCCGTCTTTGCTGTCAACGAGGAGCGATTCAAATGGAGTTTCTTTCCAAGAGCTCATTCGTCGCCCGCGATCTGTTTGATGTTTGCCGAAATGTTCGATTCCAGTTTCGCGGCGCTGCGATTTAGTGCGGCGAGATCGCTATTGAGATTCAGAACATCGGCGATGAACTCCTCCTCCGTCTTCCCGTCCTCCTCGATCACCACGCCGACGTAGCGGCCGGGATTGAGCGAGTATTCCTGCTCCTGCACTTCGGCGGGCGTGGCCAGTTTGCACAGGCCGGTCACGTCTTCGTATTCCGCCTTGGGAAAGCGTTCCTGCAACCAGTGGATGTGCTGGTAAAACAGTTCGGCGCTCTTCACTTCCTGGTGCAATTCCTCCAGCGCGGACTTGAGGGCCTTGGTCTTGCGGTCAGTCGTGCCGCGTTTGCCGTCCTTCTGCGCCTGCTCGGCCTGCTGCTTCTCATGCTGGCGCACGGTTTTGTCCAGTTGTTTCAAGCCCTCGTGCAGCGCGGCAAAGAAGGGATCGAACGCTTCGCGAAGCTGGTGCTGGGCTTTGTTGCGCTGATTGATGGCGTCGTCCGTGAGCTGCCCCCTCACCCTGGCCCTCTCCCCCGATGGGGGCGAGGGGAACTTATCCTGGTATTGCTGGTAGCGGGTCTGGAGTTTGTTCAGGCCGGCCCATTGCTTGACCAGTTCGGCCACGGCCGATTTCCCGGCGTCATCGTCCAGCACTTCGAGCAGTTGCGTGGAGACGGGTTCGACGCGGGTTTTGTTTTCAATGAGCCGTTCCATGCCCGCGGCGAAGTAGCGGTCCACAAGCGTCACGAATTTATCGCGCCGGCCTTTGTGGAGCTGGCTGATGAGGGCGATGTTCTGGATCTGTTCCTCGGAGAACTCGCGATGGGCGCGGTCAATCTGGGTGAAGATGTTCCGGGCATCAATGAACAGGATTTTGTCGTCGGTCTTGGCGCGGTCGAAAAACCAGAGCGTGGCCGGGAGCGTGACGGTGTAGAACATGTTCGACGGCAGGGTGAGCATGCCGTAGATGAGGTTCTTTTCGATCAGCGTGCGGCGGGTGTCGGCCTCGGAATGGCGCGCGTCGGACGCGGAGTTGGCCATGACGAGCGCGGCGCGGCCCTTGGGTTTGAGCGAGGTGGCAAAGAGATTGATCCAGAGATAATTGCCGTTGGGGACGGTTTCCTTGCCCGCGTCGGCTTTCTTGGCCTTGGATTTATTGCGCGGGATGCCGTAGGTGTTGAAGCGCCGATCCTTTTCCACGCTGGAGAGGCTCACGTCGTCCACGTTGAACGGCGGATTGGCGAGGACGTAATCGAACGCGCCGAAGCTGCCGTGCGGGTCGTCGTAGTAGGTGTTGGCCTTTTTGACTTCGCCGCGCAGGCCGTTCACCGCGAGGTTCATCTTGGCGAGGTTGACGGTTTCCTGGGTTTTTTCCTGCCCGTAAACGAAGACGCTGTTGTCGCCCTCCATGAGCTCCTGCCGGTGCTGCTGGATGAAGTGGGCGGATTGGACGAACATGCCGCCCGAGCCGCACGCAGGGTCAAACACCTTGCCGCCGTGCGGTTCGATGATCTCGACCATGAGGCGGACGACCGAGCGCGGCGTGAAAAATTCGCCGCCCTTCGAGCCTTCGCTGCGGGCGAACTCGGCGAGGAAGTATTCGTAAATCTGGCCGAACAGGTCGCCGGTGAAGTCCGCCGGGATGTTGGCGAAGTTCTTGAGGAGTTGGTTGGGAATGGTTTTGGTTTTGGGGTCGCGAGTGAGCCGGAAGTATTCGTCCTTGGGCAGGACGCCTTCGAGCTCGGGCTTGTATTCCTCAACGGCTTTCATCGCCTCTTTGAGGGCCTTGGCGATGTCCTTTTCTTCCGCAAGATTGAGCAGGTAATCGTAGCGGGCGTGGTCGGGCAGGTAGAACCCGCATTTTTCGAGCGCGATCTCGGAGATCTTTTTCTCGCGGCGCGTGCCTTTGAGCTTTTGGTATTCGGCCAGGATTTCCGCCTCGTGCCGCCGATAGTTGTTATCGGCGAACTTGAGGAAGATGAGCCCGAGGACGGGCGTGGCATACTCGCTGGCCTTGAGGTCGGAGTTGGCGCGGAGATTATCCGCCGCGCTCCAGAGGTCGGCTTCGAGCTGCTTCAGTTGTTCACGAGTCATGCCTAAACGTGTCGAGGGCTAGGATTTCTTGGCGGCACGTTTCACACGAGCGCTTTTCTTGGTGACCGACGGGGCAACTGGTGACGAGGGGGCCGCGGCCGCGGGCGGGAGGGTTGGCGGCGGATCGAGTTCCGGATCGTCCGGCAGGAACGAGGCGGAGGGGAGCAGGAACGGGCCTTCGGGGCCGCGGGCGGTTTGTTGGCGGATGATTTCACGGGCAATGCCGAACAGCACGGAGGGACCATTCGTGCACACGATGCGCTCAATCCTGGCCTCATCGAATTTGGGCGAGACTTCAAACATGCCAATCATGCCAAGGGAGAAAATGTAAGGCGTGTTCGTGTCGGTGGCGGGTTGATACTTAAGCTCCATGGTGACGACCCAACGCCGGGGATCGTCCGGCGCGCTTTTGCAATCCGTCACGACGGTGAGTTCGTCGAGCTTGAGTTCGAGCGGCTTTTCGCCCTTAAACGTGGTGTTTAGGGTGAAATGGAACTCGGTGACAAAGTATGCGGTGAGTTGCAGGGGGGAAATTTTCATGAGGTGGCAGTTTCTTCGACTTCCGATGGTTCCCAAGACCAACGACGTTGGGCGCCGGGGAGGCGGTCGGGGATCAGGGCCGAGTGGCGGGGATGAGTGGCATTGGAGGCGTGTTCGAGCCGGGCGAGCAGCATCTGGAGGAAATGGCATTTGCCACCGCCCGTGCGGGTCTGAAGCTCAATCGAAGCCTCGGACCAGCACTGGGGCTGGTCCGGAGACTCGAAGTAAACCCACGCATGGGCTTTGGCCCATTGCTCGGGGGCGAGCAAGCGCTCAGCGATGACGCCGGTGGTACCACCCTGCCGGAGGGCGCGGAGGTATTCCACGGTGACGATGCCATCCCGAAGGGCGCAGAGCAGAAGGTTCAGCGAGCGCGAGGGCCGAGCGCGGCCGGACTCCCAGCGGGTATAGCTCTTACCGCCCAGCTGGAGTAATTCCGACATCTCTTCCTGGGTGAGCATGAGGCGCTCGCGTAACGCGCGAATTTCCTCGGGGCTGAGGAGGCCCATGTGGCGGGCCTGAGTTTTCTCAATCAACGCCATGGACTCAGGCGTGAGGATATCCTCGCCGGTCTCGGGATCGGTGCAAACCTGGACGGTGATCTGAACCTTCTCGGCGATAGCATCGCCTTCGAGGTTAGGGATCACGACATCAAACGGGATGTTTTTCAGTTTCATTTTAGTCATGGTTCAAAGGGTGTCGCGCTCGGCGCGGTGGGCGGAAAGAATCAAGATGTTGACGCGATTCTTGAGCAGGGAAATTTTGCCATACATGCGGGTATTGCCGCGCCAAAATAAGAATTGGTAAGTTGCGACCTGTCCGGCTTCAGAAGTGGTTTCATCGCCTTTAATATCCGCGTTGGACAAAGCGGCAATCATAGCGTCATAAGCTTCCTGTTTCCAACCACCGAAAGAATCCGTTTTCCATCGCTGAAACGCCTGGGGCGTCCAACCTATCTGCCGGTCGCTATAGGTTCGCAGAATGCGAACCACATCGTTTTTCCAAGATTCCGGAATAGGCCCTGCCATAATATCGGATGCCCGTCATGAAGATAAAGTATCAATTGATACTTTTCTGTCAACCAAGTATTGTGCGCCTGCAAAACCCGCCGAGGCTACCAGCGGTAGTGGTGGGGATGGCGGAATTGGCACAAGAAAAGTGAAGCGAAAGGAATAGGAAGACACAAGCCCGAAGTCGCTGCGGAGGAAAAACAACGGAGGAAATGGATTATTATGGTGACAGTCAATCTCAGACGCTATTCAGAGCCCGACACATTAAAAGAAATCTGCCCGCGCCTGCTGGTGGCACTGATGGATGAGCACCGGGAATTTCTCGCCGGGCGCGGGGTGGAATTACCGCCGGTGGGCGCGGAAGCGGAACTTAACTACGAAACGCTGGCGACGATTTTTCTCTCCCCAGATGACATTCCGCCGGAGCTGGTGGAGAAATTTCACATGGTGAAACAGATGTCGTCTCCGGCGACGATGGATAAAATTCTGGACACGGTACAGCGGCGGCAACTGCCGTTGGCGTTTCCGAAGGATAGCTCGCCGGAAGATGTCGCCGCGTTTCTGTTGCTGAGAGATCGCGCGTTGTTCCAGGAGTTGTTCGCGGAGCGGAGCGCGGCGAAGTTTCGGTCCTTTGTCTATTTCGTATCGCGCCGGAAACGGGCGGATTGGCAGCCGCCCCAGAGCCTAGCGGCTTTGGAGAAGACTTTGAACAGTTGGTATGAGGCACATCAACGCGCCCGCAGCGCGAAGGTGTTTTGGCGGTTGGTGGGAAAGGAGTATTGGTTTTTTGTGCGTCACGCGGAGCCGATCAAGCGGGATGGCTGCGTGGGTTTGAAGAATCATGAATCCGGGAGCACCATCTACCGACCGGAACGGCACGATGTGGTGGTGTATGATACGCAGGCGGGAGAATTGCGCGTGCACGCTGATTGTCCGAACGAAGCGGAACTTTTCCGGCTGGCGTTCGGGATGCACCTGTTTGACGACGCGAATTATTTTCCGAAGAGCCGGGCGAAGTACACGCTCGATCCATTAAAGCTGGGTCGCGCGGCGCTGACGTGGAGCGACATTCCCGGAGTGTTGGAAATTGTCTTGCGGGAGATCGAGTATCGCGGGAGCGGCGACAACGCCGCCAAGGAGCGCCTGGGGGCGGCAGATGTATTCCGCATTTTTGAAGCGCGCGGCTTCAAAGTGCCCGCCGATGCCGACATCCGCATGGCGCGGTTTTCGGTGTTGTTTCGGGATGCGAAAAAGCCGCGTAGCTTCATGATCCGACCGTCGAACTTTGCGACGTTCAGCCGCGACGATGACGCGGTGGTGCTCCACGAGTGGTTAGTGCGGCGGGGCTTTGTGTTGCCGAACAAGGACGAGACGACGAGTGATGGACGCTGGAATCTGGAATACGCTTGAGACCCTGGCCGAAGGACATCCCCCGGCGGCAGTGTTGGCAGAGTGGCAGCAATTGTTAAACGGGGACTTCGGACAGCTCCGCGATTTTTTGCGAGTGACCCAAAGACTCGCAGGGGATTTTCCGTGCCTGAGCGCGCCGGATTGCGGCTGCCGGCACGAACCCAATCAGATTGATGACGAGCGGTGGATCGCGCGGTGCATGTGTGAGGACGCGGATTGCCCGGCGACCCCCTTAGCGCCGACAGACTTGATCGTGCATGAGCTGGACATTTTGCGCTTTGGCGGTGCCGTCGCGCGGGCGTTGGGGTTCACGGAGCAGGATGGCATCCGCTACGCCGCGCCGAAGTTCCGGCAAGTGGGGGTTTACCCGACGACACAGTCGCCAGTCTATCTGGCGCTCTGCCCAAACGCCGGGCAATTGATCGCCAACCTAGAAGGCTTGGCGGCCGCGGGCGGGGAACCTTTTATTATATTGGCGCCAACCGCGCGCTCCCGCACAGAAACAGTGGACCTGTTATTGGCGCGATTGCGCTGCGCCTACATTCCGCTTTCCGCGTTTGTCGCGTTGGATGGTCCAGGAAAGTTTCGGATTACGAATTCGATCAAGCCAGTGCTGGACCGATTCGTAACGGGTCTGGCCCAAGGCCCAGGCTTGGTCAAAACGGTGGAGAAGATCGGGCGCGACATTGAGGCCGTGGCGCGAAACCAGTACGAACTGCGAAGGGAAAATGAGGAACTGCGCCAACTCAACAAGGATGGGTATTTCAATTTTGCCGTGCGGGTGAAGGGCGAGGATTTTCTGGCTTTCGCGGTCATCATGGCGCTGGGGAATCGCAAAGCAGCAGCAGACCATTTGAAAATTCCGCACCGCACGTTCTACAACCGCGTGGATCAATGGAAGTCGCGCGGCAAGGAATATCAACTCATGGTGCGGTACATGGAGTGGCGCAAGCGAAGTTCGCGGCATCTCAAGGTGGAATTGAATCCATCACTGCAATCTGGTGACGCCGGTGATCAGGCGGAGAATCCGGAAACGATGGCAGACGTGCTGACGGAAATCGCAACGGCGGACCATCAGGATTACCCAGCGATGTTTGCGGAAGTTTTGCAAGCGCTCGAACGCCAAAACACCGGTAACTGGATGAAGGTCCGGCAGGAGTTGATTGAGATGATCAAGGAAGACGCCCTGCAATAAATTTGGCAACTCGTTCCAAGAGTTGCAATTCATTCTCCGAAAGGGGTTAGCGGTTACGCTAACCCCGTTTTTATGCCCTGATTTGGCGATTTTCGCGACCTCTGCCGGGGCGAATGGTTCGCCACGGAAATCAGACGGAGTTCGCAATGGCAGAAAATCGAAGATTGGCGGCGGCGCGAGTGCTCAAGGGACTCACTCAACGGCAACTCGCGGACAAGGTCGGCACGCGGGAGATCGAAATCTCACGAATCGAGACCGGGCGGTCGGTGCCGGACGCCAATCTAAAGCAACTTATCGCCGAGGCGTTAAGTAAACCCACTTTCGAACTCTTCGACTGCTGACCCTTAGACCGACTCCTATGACATCTGAACCGAACCTTCTTACCAGCGCGGCAGCGAACAACTCAATCGAGCCGTTTATCAACAAGCGCGAAGTCGCGAAGCGGCTGGGCAACACGACGCGCACCGTGGACAACATGATGCGACGCGGGTTGCTGCCGTACTACAAGATCGGGCGGTCCGTCGCATTCAAGTGGAGCGAGGTGGAAGCGCACCTGGCGCAGACCTGTCGCGTGACGCGCGCCGTTCAGGACTGATTCTCGCGGGCAACCCCACAAAGCAAAAACGTATGAGCCTTTTCCAGATTCTTTCGCAAGTGGCCGAGGCGGTGTTGCCGCTGGTGATGTTGGTCAACGGATTCGGACTCGGATTCGTCCTCGGGGAAGAACGGGCCGAGCGCCGCGCGAAGCGCGCGGCGGCGGCGAACGCAAAAGATTTTCCGGGCCACGACGGTCCGGAGCACAAACCAAAACAGAAAGAAACATTATGACATTCATTGAAACCTACCTGGCCCTCGTACTCGTCGGCAGCCTGTTGTTCATCGGGTATTACCTCGGCAAAGCGGTGGAGGATTACATCGAAGATCGAGCGCAGAAAGCCGCGCGGCGGGAAATGCAAAACAAGGAGGGTGGCAGCGCCACGGGCAAACAGAACTGAGGAGGCAGAGGAGACGAATGAACACCAAGCGACACGAATGCACCTCACCCCTGCCCTCTCCCCAAAGCGGAGAGGGAGGGCGGCGGGTGAATTCACGTGACAAAGGGGCGCGCGGAGAACGGCAGTGGCGCGATGAGCTTCGTGCCAACGGTTACTCCGCGCGCCGGGGACAGCAGTTTTCCGGAAGCGCTGAGTCGCCGGATGTCGTGTGCGAGGAACTCGACTGGATTCATTTCGAAGTGAAAGCCGTGGAGCGGTTGAACATCGAGGCCGCGATGGAACAGGCGCGGCGGGACCAGACGAGGTCTGGACGCAATGCGGCGGTAGCCGCGCCGGCAAAGGTGCCGGTGGTGGCGCATAAGCGGAATCATCGGCAGTGGCTGGTGACGATGGAGGCAGAGTTCTTTTTCGAACTGCTGCGGGAATTTGAGCCGCGAAAAGGCGCAAAGGGCACAGAGGGGGCGGATGCGACAGCGAGCGGAAACACCCCATCCGGCCTACGGCCACCTTCTCCCCAGTGCGGAGAAGGCGGCGCGCACGGAATGTCGCGCCCTACCGAAAACAATTTTCCGGCGTGAGGCCGGAATCACGAAGCAAACAGAGAACACAAAGCAAGATCATGAAAATCAAAACGAATAGTGGGAACTTCCAGCCCTGCCCGGAATACACCGGGTCGGCAGTCTGCGTGGATGTGACTCCCCTCAAAACGGTGCAGACCAAGTTCGGACCGAAAGAAAAATTCCGGTTCGTGTTCGAGATTGGCGACACAAAGGACGATGGCACGCCCTGGTGCGTGTGGTCCGCACCCTTCACGCCGAGTTATCACGAGAACTCCGCCCTGCGGCCGTTTCTCAAGAAGTGGATGGGCCGCGAGATGACCGACGACGAGGCCAAAGATTTTGATCTCGAAAGTCTGCTCGGCCGCGCGGCGCACATCACGGTCATCCACGAGCACAGCGACGGCGAGGTGTACGCGAACATTGCGTTGATTCAGCCGGATAAGTCGGCGCAACCGCTCCAGCCGTCCGGGAAGTTCGTGCGGATGAAAGACCGGTCGGCAGCGCCGACAAGCAATGGCGCTGGCGCGCAAGGGGGTTATCGGCGCGCGGAACAACCGAGTGGCGACGGCGGCGATGTGCTGGCTACGAAGATCCATGTGGGCCGGTGCAAAGGGTTGGAGGTCCGCGACCTCTCCCCCGAGCAGGTCGGTGCGTTGGTGGAACACTGGCTGCCGACGGCGAAGGCGAATGCCAAGCCGACGGCGGATGACAAGCGGCTGATTGCCGCGCTGGAGTATTGGCAGTCCCAAGCTGGGACGGGCGAACAGGCAGACGACGTGCCGTACTGAAGTGCGGAGTGCGGATTGCGGAGTGAGAAGTGAAGAAGGCGGAATGAAGAAATCTGCGGATGGGGGGGTCACCTTGGGCGCGACGCCCAAGGTGACCCGCGGGACGCGGGTGCTACTGAAAAGGAAATATGACGACGATT
The DNA here is from genome assembly GCA_964467455.1 of uncultured Hyphomicrobiales bacterium. Classification (GTDB taxonomy): domain Bacteria; phylum Bacteroidota; class Ignavibacteria; order Kapaibacteriales; family Kapaibacteriaceae; genus OLB6. The sequence continues at coordinate 25,034 of CAYXQJ010000032.1, forward strand.
ATTTTCGACATTGAGACCGGGCCACTCCCGGAGGCGGAGTTGGCAAATATGTTGCCGCCGTTTGATCCGGCGGAAGTGAAGACGGGTAATCTGAAAGATCCCGCGAAGATCGCGGAGAAGATTGCCGAGGCGGAGGCGAATCATCGCCGCGACTTTTTTGACAAGGCGGCGCTCGACCCGCTCACGGGGCGCGTGGTGGCCATCGGACTACTCGTGTTTGACGCGCGCGGCGAAGCCGGGCCGTTCAAACGCGGAATGCGGAACGCGGAGTGCGGCAGGGGGGAATCGACACCTCACCCTGACCCAATGACTCACTCGCGCCCGCTCGTTCGGCCCGGAGGGCCTTCGTCTTCGCAAATTCCTACTGCCGCTTCCCAACCGGCAGTAGTCCCCGATCGAGGCGGAGAGGGAATTGAAAGCGGGCGGTTTTGCATCGTCGGTCATGAGGATGAGGCGCAGACGCTGCGCGAGTTTTGGGACATGACGTGCGGCGAGATGGGGCGAATGAATCCGCTCGTGGGTTTTAATATCTTCAGTTTTGACCTGCCGTTTCTGTTGCGGCGGTCGTGGAAGCATCGCATTCCCCTGCCCTTCGCCCTGCGGCGTGGGCGGTATTGGGACAATCAATTGCATGACTTGCGCGAGTATTGGCAACTCGGAGATCGGCAGGCGCGAGGGTCACTCGACAGCATCGCCAAGCATCTTGGTGTCGGCAGTAAAAACGGCGAGGGCAAAGCCTTCGCGGAACTCTGGAAAACCGACCGCAAACAAGCGGAAGCCTACTTGCACAACGACCTGGAATTGACTGCGAAGATCGCGGCGGCGCTCGGAGTGGTGGCGTAGCCGCAAGGTGTGCAAATGGCGCAAAAGGGGAATTGAAAATGGAATGGCTGGCGCGGGCGCTTCTACTAACTGACTTTCGTCAACTAACACTTACGTCCACGTCAGCCAACCAGAACCTACGCCACATTTCCGACAGGTCAAGGGTCACGCGGCCCTTTTAGGAAAAAAGAGGATTGAAGATGAAAGATCGAATTACTGCACCGCGGCCCGCGCCGCAGAAGATGGTGGTGGCCACTCATCCCTCACCCGGCCTGCGGCCACCCTCTCCCACTCCCGTGGGCGAGGGACAACGCGGAGCGGGTGCTACGCAAATCGAAATGCTGACGCCGAATCGGTGGACGGGGTTTGAGGCGGCGGCGGATGCGGTATTGACGCCGGAAAACCTGTTCCATACGCAGGCGCAAGCGGGCCGGAATTGTTTCCTGACCGGCGCAGGCGGGACGGGCAAAAGCACGCAACTGCGCGCGTTCATCAACGAGTGTCCGCGTCGCGTCAGCGTGACCGCACCGACCGGTGTGGCCGCGCTCAACGTCGGCGGCATGACGATTCATCGCTTCTGCGGAATGCTGATCGGGCCGGCGGCGGGCCAGTCGAACGAAGATTACTTCGCGCAACTCGAACGCGATCCGCGGCGTTCCATCCTGGCGGGGTTCAATCGCGTGCGCCGCTGCGAAGTGCTGGTGATTGACGAAATCAGCATGTTGCCGGGGCGGCAACTGGAGTTCGTCGAATACTTGTTCCGCCGGTTGCGCGGGCGGGATGAGCCGTTCGGCGGGTGTCAGGTCATTGCCACCGGGGATTTTCTGCAACTGCCGCCAGTACGCACGAGCGAGACGGAGCGATATGATTGGGCGTTTCAATCGGCGGCATGGCAGGCGGCGCACTTCCGCACGTTCCAACTGGAAAAGGTGCGGCGGCAGGATGAAGCGGCGTTCGTCCGCGCACTGGCGGATTTCCGGGTCGGTCGCGTGTGGGGCGACAGCGCGCGGATTCTGCAATCGCGGGTGCGGAGTAATCCGCCGGCCACGATGCCGCGTTTGTTCACGCACAACATTCAGGTCGACAAGTGGAACAATTTCCAACTTTCCGAACTGCCCGGCGATGAGGGCGTGTTGCACGCCTGCGAATCAGGACCAGAATTGCAGCGCCAGTTCCTGGTGAAAAATCTCCTGACGCCGGCGGAACTCCGATTGAAGCCGGGCGCGCTGGTGATGTTCACCGTGAACAAGAACGAGCCGGGCGGCACGGAGCCGATTTATGTGAATGGGCAGTTGGGGATGGTGGAGAAAATCGACACCTCACCCTGCCCTCTCCCCGGTCGAGGCGGAGAGGGTGATGCCGTCTGGGTGCGGGTGAAGGACGGTCGGGTGATTCCGGTGGAGCGGTTCACCTGGCGCTACGACCAGAACGACGAGGACTCGGCGAGCTTCAGCCAGTTCCCGCTGCGGCTGGCGTGGGCAATGACGATTCACAAGGCGCAAGGGCTGACGCTGGATTCTGCTTACCTCGACATCCGCGCCGCGCGCGAGCCGGGACAGGCGTATGTGGCGGTGTCGCGGGTGCGGTCGTTGGCGGGATTGAATTTCAAAGAGTGGTTCAAGGGCGTGCATGTGTCGCCGGAGGCGATTGAGTTTTACAAGGAGCTGGCATGAACGAAGTGAAGTTAAGCGGCAAGCTGGTGAACGCAGAACAATTGCTGGAAGCGTTGTTCACGCCGGAATCACGTCCGAGCATCCGGTGGCTCTGGACGCAGACGCGGGAGCGAACCGTTCCGTTTGTGCGGATCGGGCGATTGATCTTTTTCGACGTGGAGTTGGTGCGAGCGGCGTTGGCCAACAAGAATCTGGTGCGCGGACGGTATCTGCAAGGGCACTAACCCCGGATGAAAACGGATGGATACGGATGTTGAAATCGTCAACGCAGTTCCGGGCGGGACGCCCGCAACGACAGGCGGGACGCCTGTGCCACCCGAGCCGTTAGGGTGGGTGGAGTCGTTGCTCGGCGGCGATGCGTTTCTCGTGCCGTGTATTCGCGGCACGAAGATGCCGGCGGTCACGTACACGCAGCGCCCGTTCGAGGCAACGCAGACGGCCGCGTATCGGTTTGCCCTGGCGTCGGGCGAATTCAACATCGCGGTCTATCTCGGTCAGATGTCCGGCGGATTGTGTGCTTTGGACTTCGACCGTGATGAAGATTTGGCGGCGTTCCTGGCGGTGAATCCGGGATTGGAAGGAACATTGCGGACGCGCGGATCACGCGGGGCGATGGTGTGGGTGAGGATTTCCGGCGCGACGCCGGAAACCACAGGCGGGACGCCTGTGCCACCCACCGCTGCTTTTCCGGCCAGTGTGACGACAGAGCGGTTCGAGTGGCGGGCCAATGGACGGCTTTCGACGATTTACGGTCGGCATCCGAAGGGGATGGATTATACCGTGACGGTAAGCAATCAGCCGGTGGTGCTTCCGTTTGCGGAGATCAAGTGGCCGGAAGGCTGGGCATTGCCCTGGGTGGCTGCGGCAGAACGCGACGAAGCCGAAGCGCTGGCGAAGGAATATGGCCGTCCGTTCTACACGAACAAGGACGGCAAGGTGACGGGAATCAATGAGCGGTATTGGGCCGCGCTCTACGCCCGCGAAAACCGCGTGCTCTATGATCCCGACGAAAAGACGTTCTATCTCTACAGCGACCGCACCGGCCTGTGGGAAACGGTGACGCCGGAATACATCCGCGAAACCATCTCGGGCCGGATTCTGGAAATTAGTCGCGAGTCGCGACAGTTCACGCTGGAAATTCAGATTACCCAGGCGCGGCTCAACGCCGTGGTGTCAGCACTCAAGGGCATTGTCGAACAACGCGGCGCGTTCAAGACCAAGCAACGCTTCATCCACGTCGCCAACGGTGTGATTCGATTTGCCGACGATGGCGATATTCAGTTCGGCGGGTTCGCGCCGGAGGATTATTCGCGCAACCAGTCGCCGTTCGCCTTCGACTCGACGGCGGAGTGCCCGCGCTTCCTGAATGAATTGATTTATCCCGCCGTCGAGCCGGATGACGCCGATTTGTTGCAACGCTGGGCCGGGCTGGCGTTGTTCGGCTACAACCTGCCGCAACGATTCCTGATCGTGGACGGCACGCCGAACGGCGGCAAAGGGACGTTGGTGCGGATCGTCCAGGCACTGGTCGGGTTGAACAACACCTACCAACTCCGCACGGAATGTCTGCATGAACGATTCGAGACGTATCGGTATCGCGGCAAGACGCTGCTGATCGGGCCGGACGTGCGCGGGGATTTTCTGATGGAACGCGGAGCGAGCATGTTGAAGGTGCTGGTCGGGGGCGATCCGATTTCTGCCGAGGGCAAAGGGTTGAACGGGGATTTTCAGATGTTTGGCACGTTCAACATTGTGGTGACGTGCAACTCGCGCCTGCGGGTACGGCTCGAAGACGATGCCGGCGCATGGCGGCGGCGGTTGCTGGTGGTGCGTTACGAAAAGCCGCCGGTGGCGAAGCGGATTCTGGACTTCGACCATGTGTTGTTGCGCGAGGAAGGCAGCGGGATTCTGCGCTGGGCGATGGCGGGGTTCGTGAAATTGCAGGCCGAGTTCGCGGAGATCGGCGATTTCAAACTGACGGAAGCGCAACGCGGTCGCGTGGATTCGTTACTGGCGGAGTCGGATTCGTTGCGGTTGTTCGTGAAGGAGCGGATGACGCGGAATGAGTATGGCGACGTGACGACGAGCGAGATCAGCCAGGCCTACGCGGAGTATTGCGCGGACCGCGGTTGGAATGCGATGGCAACCGCGTTGGTGGAGCGAAAGCTCCCGGATTTGATGCTCGAAGCTTTCCACGTCACGAAGTCGCATGACATCGAGCGGAACGGGAAGAAGTCGAATCGCGGCTGGCGCAAGGTTCAGCTTTTGCAGGGGGGCGCACTGCCGCTGGGAGTGAGCGAATGAGCCTGGACACGGCCAAACTGGAAAAGGTGCGCGAACTGCCCGGCGGCATTGTGCAGGCCCGGTGTCCGGCGTGTGCCGAAGGCGGGCATGATCGCACCGGCGAACATCTGCGGATTTATCCCGACGGCCGGTTCGGCTGCTGCGTGCATCCGAAAGACAAGGAACATCGGAAGCGGATTTTTGCGCTGGCTGGGGGCAAGTTGCCCTTCCATTCATCGGGAACTTTCACCCTGCGGTTGAAAGCGCCGTCGGCAACGCCTTCAACCCGGTCGGTGAAGGCGGCTTTGACCTCCCTCCCTACTCCGCCCATGGGGGAATCGCGGACGCCTCGGACGGGTAATTTGGAGTTACGCACGCGTGCGCGAGGGGATGCCACCGCCCATATAGATATAGGTGGGGATTTTCCAGAGGAGCTAAAGGACTCGGAACAACCCGTCCGAGGCGTCCTACTGGCGAAGTCGCCAGAGACCATTGTTCAGGATGCGAAACCGCTACCGTTCCTGACTGCTGGCGGTGATCTGGTCATTCCGTTTGATTCCCCGGAGTGTTACCACTGGTGGAAGCCGCCGCATGAGCAGCGGCAACGCGTTGGCCAAACCCTGCGAGAAGTGAATGAAAGGATGAAACATGCCGTTACCGTTTGAACAACAGCCGCGTGAGTCGGACAAGGCATTCGCGGCGTTCAGCTTGTATTTGAGCCTTGGAGCGGAGCGCTCCACTCGCACGGTGGGGAAACAGTTGGGAAAGAGTGAGGGTTTGATTGAGCGCTGGGCCGCGAAATTCGACTGGCGCAGTCGGGTGGCCGCGCACGCGGCACACCTGGCGGTGGTCGAACGCGAAGCGGTGGAGGCGGTCGCGCGGAGCAAGGCGGCGGAATGGGAAAGTCGCGAGCAGCAACTGCGCGAAACGGAGTGGGCGATGCACGAACGGGCCATCGCTGCCGCGAAACGAGGACTCGACGCCTACATGGAGCGCGAAAAGGTCTATGCCAACCTCGCGGACATCGCCCGGATGTTGGAGATCGCGAGCAAACTCGGGCGGCTGGCGACGGGGCTTGGTACCGACGGCGAACGGCGCAAAGGCGACGATCTGCCGGCGGTGCGCGTCGAGGTCACGGTGGCGTTGGAGAAGATTTATGGCGAACCGCTGCCGGGGGAAGTGGTGGACGCAGAGGTCGTGGGCGAGGCGCCCGCGACGACCCGCGAGACGCGGGTGCTACAGGAGAAAGCGCCATGACGCCGTGGGAGCGATATTTTTTGGTAGGGCGCCGCGCCGGTTGTCCGAAGGATCAGATGCAGCGCTTTGAGCGGGCGGATGTGGTTTTGCAGGAGCGGCAGCTCGTCGCCAGCGCAGCGGCGCGGATGTGCGACCGGGCCGATGGGCCGACGGCCATCGGCTACGGTGGCGCACGTGGCGGTGGGAAGTCGCATTGGCTGCTGGCGCAGATGGGCGTGGACGATTGTCAGCGCGTGCCGGGACTGAAATGCCTACTGCTCCGCAAGGTCGGCAAAGCGAACCTGGAACACTTCGAGGACTTGCGTCGGAAGCTGTTCACGAATCTCGGTCACGAGTTCTCCGCGTTCCGGGGCATCCTGACGTTCAACAACGGCTCGCGCATCATCGCCGGGCATTTCCAGAACGAGAAGGACATTGATGCCTACCTCGGACTGGAATACGACGTGATCGGCATCGAGGAGGCGACGACGCTGACGAGCCGGAAATACCAGGACATCACGACTTGCTGCCGCACGAGCAAGCCGAACTGGCGCCCGCGCATCTATTCCACGACAAATCCGGGGGGTGTCGGGCACGCGTGGTATCGGACGAAGTTCGTCGCGCCGATGTTGGAAAAGCGGGAAAGCGAAAGTCGCTTCGTGACAGCCCGCGTGACGGACAATCGCTGGAACAACCCGGAATACATCCGGGTGTTGCAGGGATTAAGCGGCTGGCAACGCCGCGCCTGGCTCGACGGCGATTGGGACATTGCCGCCGGCCAGTTCTTCACGACACTGCGGCGCGAGGTTCACGTCGTCGAGGACTTTGACGACACGCGGGCGCGGGAATGGTTTTGCGCGATGGATTACGGTTTTGCCCACTACACGGTCGTGCTGTTGGGCTGCACAGATGGCGACGGCAATCTGTTCGTGGTGGACGAACACGCGGAGCGGTTGTGGCTGCCGCAACGGCACGCGCCGGCCATCAAGGCGATGTTGGCGAGGCACTCTGTGCCAGTTGATGGTGGATGGTTGAGAGTTGAGCGAGGGGAAAAGCGCGAAACGCGACCGCTGGAGTTATCAGATTTGAAACGGTTTGTGGCGGGGACGGATGTGTTCTCGCGGCAAAGTGACGGCACCACCGTGGCGGCCCAGTACGCGAAACACGGCATTACGCTGCGCCCGGCGAACACGGATCGGCTGAATGGTTGGGCGGAGGTGATGACGAAGTTCGGGGATGTGGAAGCGGACATTCGACCCACGCTTTTCATTCACCAACGGTGCGGGCGGTTGATTGAGACTTTGCCGACGTTGCAACACGATCCAAACCGGCCTGAGGACGTTTTGAAAATTGACGCCGACGATGACGGTGTCGGGGGCGATGACTGCGCCGACTGCCTGCGTTACCTGGTGGCGACGAAATCCCGGACGATCAGCGAGCGGAAGTTGCGGGGGGTGTGAATGGATTATTTAACCAGCGCAGCTACTTCTGGACGTAACTGTGCTAACTCATTCAAAGCGTATAGTTGGTGTGTTATATCATTCCAACTGCGAACGGAATAATTGTCATTTTGGCCGTACTGAGGCGTGTAATACGATTCCGCATATTCCACTCGATTCTGGATAACGACAAAAGGAAGGCGCTTCTCCCAATTGAAACATAAAAAAACCTGAGCGGATGTCCTCTTTTTACAGCGCGCTTCGTGGTGTTCCCAGTCGCTCGATTCTGACGCGAACTGTTTTACCAGCATCATCGGAGACATTACTTCGCGTGCCACGTGACCGAATTCTTCGATTGCAAATTTGCCTCTGTAATTGTTGCTATACCTTGAGGGCGAATCGAAAAACATGTGGTAGAGGAGAGAAGATTCATCCGATGCGCTTGTGTGGATCTGCATGACCTCAAGGATATCGAGCATGTTCGGAGATTCAAGGCGTCTACCACAGAACCGCCTCCCCTTGAATTCATTTTTGCTTTGAGCCTTAGCAAGCCTACCCACGTTGGTTTGATAGCGACGAACACACGGGAGATCAGGGTGGGGAAGTTGCAACGGATTTAGCGCCTCCGGCGCGCTAGATAAGCAACTGTAAATAAAGCGAGAAGCCCGGCAGTGGAGGGTTCTGGAATGGGAGCTACATAAGTGCGGAACACCATATCGAAATCGGTGGCGGTGGTTCCAGACTCATCATCGATGCCGAGTGTGCCTGCCGCGTACGGATTGTTGTCTCCTAATGCTACCCCGTAAGGATCTGGCAGTGTGAGCGGATTTGGAACAAAACTAAATGTATACAGAAAGTCGGCCGCAATGGGCACATTTACGCTCCAAACATTCCAAACAAAGCCGCCATCTGTTGCCTTAGCCTTCACATTTACCATTTCGAGCAGGGGGCCGTGCGTCCCTTCTCCGGAGTAAATTGATAGCCATCCATCGCCATCCATATTATTGAATAGCCCAACTTCTATGGTGGTCAGCACGCCAGAAAACCCGGGTGTGAAGGATTGCCACACTGCGTGACCAGGCAAAGTCCTCGCGCTTAATCCATCTGTAAAGCTGCTCTGCTGTTGGTCCGCAACCGCGGTTGCGTGCACGTTGAGTACTGCTGCCAGCAAAATGAATCCACAAGTTTGATACGGGCTAAGCATAGCGCCTTTTAACACGTGAAGAGTGGCTGTCGCAAGCTGGAGATATTGAGAAGAAATACGGAGTCCAGAGGGTTGCTACCC
>CAYXQJ010000033.1:0-32998 GCA_964467455.1 uncultured Hyphomicrobiales bacterium
ATGGTACTGCATCTGAACTGGTGTGGCAGAGTAGGTAGTCGCCAGGTCTTCTTTGCAAAGCCCGAGTCTCTTGACCCGGGCTTTGCCGTTTAATACCTGCGGCGACCTCTAGCCTTTTAGGCGACCTGAAGGCGACCTCTAACCTTTTAGGCGACCAAAAGGCGACCTAAAGGCGACCTAAAAGCGACCTGAAGGAGACTTACACGAAGTCCTACACGCAGTCCTACACGCAGTCCTACACGCAGTCCTACACGCAGTCCTACACACAGTCCTACACGCAGTCCTTAAATGGCATCGGCTCGACCCCGAGTGCATTACGCATCTGCGAGACCGAGCCGGCCAGTTGTTTCGCTAGTTGTCGATCAGACGTTTACTTCTGCACGATGATGGTGCGCGCAAGACGTCCTGTTGATGTTTGTGCTGTAAGCGTGTACACACCGTTGGCGATCGCACTCAGCGAGAGCGACGTTGACGAGAGATCCTCGACCGATACGCTGGCGACAACGTTGCCGTTGACATCGGTGAGCGAAATGCTCGATATCGTTGATCCATGAGCGAGTGAGATGTTCAACACGTCAGATGCAGGATGCGGGGCAACGATCATCATTGCGGCGTGCTCGCCCCCTTCATCATCTACAGAGGTGACGATGGAGACAACAGCACTCTCCGTTGTGGCCGAACCACAGTCGGAACCGATCACACAGGCATAGGTGCCTTGGTTGGCGGCTGTAACGTTCTCGATCGTCAACGTGGCTTGTGTGCCGACTGGCGCGGGGATCGTTGTGCCGTTGAACTGCCACTGATACTTGAGGTTGCTGCCTTGGGCTGTGACGCTCAGTGTGAGCGTTGCACCAACGTTGAGGGTCGCGCCAGTGGGCTGTTGCGTAATGACAGGTGTATCCGTTACGGCGATCACGGCGTCGGCTGACGGCGATGATGCGCAGTCGTTGCCGATCACAACGTGATAGGTGCCGGCGTCAGATGCGCTTGCGGCAGCTACGGAATACACGGCTTGTGTAGCACCGCTGATGGCAGCACCGTTCTTATACCACTGATAGGTGAGCCCTTCACCGGCCGCTTCGGCACGGAGTTCGAGGGCAGCGCCGGTACAGACAGCATTCGATGCAGGCTGTGTGGTGATCAGCGGAGGGGTGCCGACAGCATAGACCGGACTCAACGTAGCATGACCGTGTTGCGTGCGCACGCGGAACTGATACGATCCTGACGGCGGAGCCGACTGCGGAACACTCCAGCTCGTGCTCTTTGTACGTAGATCAGCTGCGATCTGCGTCCACGTTGCACCACCATCACCACTCACATCCACAGAGTAGGTTTCGCTGGCAGACAGTTCTTCGGTGATCCATGCAAGATTAACCTGCTTGCCGAAACACAACACACTGCCGGCAACCGGCGTGCGGACCGTCACGGTACCAAAGGCGAACTTGGCTGCAAAGGCATCGCGCGACTCCGCTTGAACGTTCACATCGCGGGTCTTGCGTGACGTAGATGATAGTGTAGACGTCGTGCTGCCGGCCATGTAGACGTCATTTCGTGCGTCAAGTGTTAGGCACATCGGCACATCGTCGCCCGTCCAACCGATCACAGAAGAGAACAAGACGGTTGTCGTGGACATCTTGGCCAAGAATCCATCCTTGCCTCCGATCGGCGTTGATGATGAACCCGCGCCAACGTTGGTAATGTCCATCGACGTTGTTGGTCCGGTGATGTACAGATTCTTGGATGCATCGATCGCAGCGCCGAATCCTTCTTCATCACCGGTGCCGCCATAGTAGCCGCAGGTTCGTAAACGCAGACCATCCTTGGAAATGATCGCAAAGAAGGCATCGCTCTGACCACCGTAGGATAGCGCCGACCCATCTGCGATCGGCAGGTCTGAGGAGCGCGTGGAGCCCACGGCATAGACGTCAGATTCTGCATCGGTCACAACGGCATAGGCCACGTCGTCACCATTGCCGCCGAAGTACGTCGAAAAGATCAACGTGCCGTCCGGTCCAAACTTTGTGACCACTGCATCGGTGGATCCACCGTTGAACTCAACATCATACGGATTGTTGCCCACCTCTTCGTAGTAGCCTTCACGACCTTTTTCGTCATCCGGTGGGACCCACACGAGTGACTTTTCCGGCCAGGTCTTGTATTCGTTAGACGACGTCATCCCGCCGACAATGATGTTGCCGTTCGCATCAAACGTTGCCGACGTAAAGGCATCGTTGCCGATGCTTCCAAAGTAGGTGAAGGTGTTGATGATCGTGCCGGCAGCATTCATGCCTAACATGAATCCGTCGCGTTGTCCGATCGGTTGCGACGAATATCCTTGGGCCAGAGGCATGCCCTGCGTCGACGACGTCTGTCCGCAGACTGCCACGTCGTTCTCCTTGCTCACGGCAATTCCCAACGGCAGGTCGACACCATTACCGGCGAGATACATACCCGTCATGACGGTTGCAAGGTTGGCGGACATCCGCACAACAAAACCATCCGTATTACCGGAATGACTGCCACTGATCGACGATGATGGGAAGGGGAGCCCCGGCGAATTCGTTTCGCCCGTAGCCCATACTTGTCCATTCGACGTCACAGCGATCGCACGAACGGCGTCGATTGAATCACCACCGATGTAGGCCCACGACAACACGGTCATCAGGTCGGGCGACATGATCGCTACGAAGCCGTCAGTTCCGGCATCGAACGTTCCCGATGGCGTCACAAGGTCTGCCGACGTCGTCCATCCACCCACGACGACGTTACCGTCTTTGTTCATGCGGATCGACGTGATCTCTTCATCCGCGCTTCCATGCAGCGCATACGCATACACCACCGGATCGATGATCAGGGGGCGAGCAGCATCCACATTGGTCGTGCTAAAGCCAACGGCGGAGGTTGTGAGCGTCGGCGTCACCCCGACCGAGACCGGTGTACCCGGTTGATAGGCCACGATGCCCGACATCGAGACCATGCCCAGAGGCGTTGTACAGTCGATCGATCCGTTCTTGATCTGGATCGTGCCAGCCCCCTTCACATTGAAGAGCGGGTTGGGGAGCGGTGTGTTGGCGTCGACCAACACATTGTAGCGGACGCGATCGCCGTCCCAGACATATTCGAGGTCGATGCCCGGGCGAACATCGTGCACCACCACGGACGAGGCCGTGGGAGTTGTTGTAGCTGCACCGGGACGAAGTACCGATACGGTCGGCGTCGACGCATCACGTCGGACCGAGGAATGTGTACTGCCGGTCGAACCGTTTACCGAGAGGGCAACAGGTGCGGAGATCACGCGCCCATCGGCAGTGCGACCGCGTTGGTCGATCACCATGCCGGTGTTGGTGATCCACACGAAGCCATCGGCGGTGTGGGCGGCGTAGAGTACCTGGGCGGGCCATTGGCCGGTATTGGCAATGAAGGCCCGTGGGGTTGGAAGAGCCATTAGGCAGGTGCCTGTGGCCAGCGCAAGAAATAGGGTCGTCGCGATCCTATGCATAAATGGATCCTCGTTTAGTGAGACCGATAGAATGCGGATTTCAAAGCTTGCGTTACAAAATCGTTATTTTCAGACATCTTCACTATCGAAAGTACCGTGAATGTATCGATCCATCACACTTTCTTTGCTGTTCCTACTGGCAGGAGCCCCAGACCTCTTACCCCAAGAACCGGAATGGCTGCTGAAGATCCCCAGCTATTACCGCTTAAAAGGGGGCTATTCGTACTTCTGCGTGGATCAAACGCGAAACACGATCCTCTATGACGGCGGGGCCTATGACACCTATGCTTCATCTGACGGCGGTGAAACATGGCGCACCATCTTTGATACCAAGATGTTTCACATCGACAACTCGACGACGTGGATGATCGACCATCTCGGCCGTTGGTACTATGAAGGACGCGTGTACGGCAAGATCCCGGTGAACTTGGTCACGGAAGATGCGGGTGAAACGATCCGTTATCTGATGGCAGACACCGGCTTTATGGGCAAGAATCGCGTGTGGGGCGAGGTCCTGCCGAGACTTGTGCAGCCCAATGCGGTTGTGTTCGACCGATCTAGTTATCAGGACACCGGACGTGGCGTTTACATCACGACCGATGCCGGACGCTCATTCAAGAAGTTCGTTCCGCCTTCCGGAACACGATCAGTAATGTACCTTCACCAAGTGAAGTCCGGCATCTTTGCCATGAGCGATTCAAATTGGAATGCCGTGGAGATCGACGTCAACACAGCCGAGATGACGCGTACTGACGTGGATGCCCGATTTGAGTATGTCCGACTTGGTGACAACACCGTCGTCCAAGGAGGGCGTGAATGGATCAGGATCCGTCGTCCGGGAGATACGACCTTCACGGTGTATCCAACCTATCCCGACCCACTAAGTGGGATCGAACGTCCTGCAGGGGCACGATTCATCGGCAACATCAACGATACCTTGGCAGTGATCTTTGGTCTTGCCGGAGAAACGATCGTTGTCGGGCAGCAGTCCGGTCTTCGTGTCCTCAACGCCCCGGTCTCTCGATCGAAGTATCAGACCATGATCGCCATCGGTATGTTGGGTGACCTCATGATCACACTCGCCTATGTGCCTGAGGGGACGTCGGCAGCAGGTTGTGAGTACACGGTATACAACGTCCGGACGGGTGATCTCACGGTTTATCAGCGTCCGGGATACTCCGGCCCAATGGCATTCGAGGGATTGATGGAGTCGTATCAGATCATTCCGGTCTCGGAAACAATATGGCTTGCAAGTTTTAGACCGGGTGAGTTTGTGCGAACCACCGATGCCGGCAAGACATGGACCTACATGGACAACATCGCACAAAACGAGCAGTGGGGTGAAGCATGGGTCGGACTCTCGCGCTTGTTCCCGCGTGGAGATGGCTCAATGGCTTTGTTGACAGAACCCGGGCGATTGATGCTTGACCGCGAGAAACAAGGGACGTGGGAGGTGATCTTGCCGGGTCCCTTTTTGCACAAGATCAGGTTGCCAGGCAACGTTACAAATTTCTTCACGCAGACGCGGTTGACGTTCAGCGAAGACTTTAGTTCGGGCTTGCGACACCGATTCGGCCCGTCGACGATCTTGTTTCCAACACGTGACGAGATCTGGGTGAGTGGTGACGCTCTTACGCGATTTACGTCCAAGGGTGAGTTCATCGATACGGTCTTACCGCGAAAGACGCGATTGATCAAGCAGATCTCGCCGTTGATCACGGTGGCTGCGATGGACTCTGTGTATTTCTCGTTCAACGGCGGTAAAGAGTGGGTGTATGTTGGGTATTCTTTGCCAATGCACGTGAACGGTACCGACACGACGAGGGCTGCGATCGGTGATCTGGTTGTTGCAGACAACGGAGATGTCATAGCCGGACTACGCGGGATGCGGTTGTTGGAAGAAGACAATTCGTTCCGAGATAGCATTCCCGGTGGACTCGTGATCACTCGCGATAACGGTGACTCTTGGGAGCGAGTTGGTTCTGAGATCGATTCTCATCTCTATGTCTCTTCGCTCCATAAGAGTTCAGAAGGCACACTTTTGTGTGTTGCGTCGGAGGTCTATATCGATCCGTGGTCGATCGATTATTTGGGGCAGCGGTATCGGCAGAGCACGGATGTGCTGTGGGAAAACATGCTAAAACTTGACCGGTGTTTTGTGTACCGCTCAACAGATCATGGTCAAACGTGGTCATTGGTGCTCACCTTCCCGGACCGCGAGAAACTGGGTGCGACGGACATCAGATTTGCCTCCATGCCGGACGGACGTATCATGGTCATTCACCCAACGTACGGAGTTGCCATCAGCGCCAACGATGGCATCACATGGAGTGTTGGCGACCCGCTCTACATTGGCAACCCTGTGATCAATGATGTTGTCTTCACGAATGACGGATACGCCCACTTCGCCACGGACCAAGGGTATGCCCGCTTGCTGATCGAGAACATCGTCTCGGTGCCGCAGCGATACAACGGCGTTGGCGATCTCACGGCGTACATCAATAGTGATGACCGCTTGAAGGTCTACTCAGATGATGAGATCTTGTCGGTCTCGATCATGACGATCGATGGGCGCATGATCTCAACAACGAGCTGTCATGCCAATTCCTTGGAGATCAACACAGCAGGATGGTCCAATGGTGTCTACCTGATCGCGGCAACTACGGTCTCCGGACTTCGCAGAACAATGGTGTCGCGGTAAGACTAAAATGACGATGGAATACGCGCATAATACAACTGGGTTCGACCAGCGTTGTCCAGTGCAAGCAAAATTGTTTGGCTCTTGCTATCATAACTTATTGAAATGGGGCGCCCCTTTGCACTTTGCCATCTTGTCCCGTTTGTCGTAGAAGCACAGTACATGGATCTTGAGACTGCAATGAGCTTGAGCTCAAGTCCAAGATTCGCGTTTGGATCAGAAATGAAACAACATCAAGACAAGCGCGATTGGCACGATAAGGATCCGCGAATGTGGTTGACGGTAAAATAAAAAGCCCACGCAACATCTGGTGTTTCGTGGGCTTGTAACTTTGCTGTGTGGTCGCTATAAGATTTGAACTTATGACCTTTCGCGTGTGAGGCGAACGCTCTGAACCGGCTGAGCTAAGCGACCGAAGGGCCACAAAGATACAACCAGAGTTATGAATATCAAGTTCGTCGGACTCGCCGTTAGTGTTGTGTTGGCCCTGTATTCAAACGCAAACGCTCAGGATAAACCGTTGCGGCTGAAGACCCCGGATACGCTCAAGGTGGCGATCAAGGACTCGACCGACCACATTGGTATCGTGGGCCTGCCCTACGTCTCCTATTCGCCCGAGACACAGTTGAAGGTGGGGATCGCAGGGATCATCTCTTTCCATCTTGATGACCGCGACGTGGAGAATCGACGTTCCTCAACGATCTCTGCCGGTGCATCGGCCAGTCAGCTTGGCCAGAACATGATCGCCACGAATTTCGATCTCTACTTCAACCGTCTTCGCTCCCGAGTAAGCGGCCGCATCGGCTACGAGAACATGCCCGTGCGGTATTACGGGATCGGTGCGGAAACACCACAAGAGAACGAGATCTGGTTCTATCCGCTCTATCTCAAGGTCTTCGCAAGCTATTTCCATCGTGTGGTGTCGACCGAAGACGGACAGGGCTTTACCGTCGGTGGACGCCTGGAATACTGGAATACCGTCGTCGATGAACAGCTCACCCAAACACCTTCCTATGGTGCTCCCGTGGGTTGGGAAGGGGGCTTGTCTGTCGGTCTAGGTCTAACCATGACCTATGACACTCGCGATAACGCCTACTTTCCAACACGAAACATGTATGCCGAGGTCCGGTCGATGACGTATCCGAAGGTCATGAAGGCCGACTACGGTTACACGCGCTCGTATCTGGATCTTCGGGGCTATCATGCCATCATGATCGGCGACGAGCCGTTGGTGATCGGCGGTCAGATGTTGTACGATATCACGCTGGGCGAAGCACCGTTTTATGATCTGCCGACCTATGGCGGCGACCTCTTGATGCGTGGGATCTTGCGGAACCGATTCGTTGATCAGGCCTCATTGGCAGGCCAGGTGGAAGCACGTATGCGGATCTGGTGGATCTTGGGCTTGGCGGCCTTTGCGGCCTATGGTGATGTTGCGCCGGATGCCTTCTCGTTCAGCACGTCGCACGCTCGGCTTACCGGTGGTGCCGGCCTCCGCGTCTACTTGGATCGGGAGGCCGGCCTCATCGGCAGAATTGATGTCGGATTCTCAGAGTTTGGATCGGCGGTCTATTTCACTTTTGGCGAATCGTTCTGACGTGTTTGCCAAGCTCGACAAGTTCATCTTGTGACAGATGTCCGCCGTACAGCGGCATCGTGCTCAGCGGATTATACTTGCTTTGGTTCTGGATCACATCGTAGAGCACACTGTCGTCCGGATACTTCTCGTTCGCTTTGCGCATGTCGGCAAATCCAACCCCGTCAGCGCCGTGACATCCAGAGCATCCTTTGCGATCCCACAATTCCGCTCCCTTTGTTTTCCACGGTCCTGCTGGATCGGCATTTGTGATGTGGTTCGGCAGTGCCGGTACGGTCATCAAATAGTCATACATGCTGCCGAGTGCGTGGTCACTGAACGAGTCGATACGCACCATCGGATACCGCATCGGTGTGCCGTTCGGACGGAAGCCCGTCTTCATCATGTCGATGAATTGCTGACGGGTGTAGCGTCCGATGCCGTGGTTCTTATCTGAGGTCAAGTTCGCAACATTGATCTCCTGTCCAATAGCGTTGGGCATCTTTCCGCCCCCTCCAAAATACCCCTCGGATTTTGGGGGATCGAGAGGATCGTTGGTGGCGAAGTCGGCCGAATGGCACTGATAACAGTCGTAGACGGCCGTTGTCAGGTACTTGCCGTAGACCACAGTGTTCGTTGTATCCGGATGTGGCTTTGGCGACGTCGGATAGTCAAACGGTTTGAACGCCACACGAGCAAGGAACTTTGCAAACAACGTCGGCTCGCTGTCGCGGCTCTTCACCGGCGACGGTTCCAGATACGGATCGTCGCTGCGCAACCATGCGATGATCGAGTGGAGGTCTTCATCGCTCATGTGCGGAAACTTCGGCATCCACGGCGGCAGGTAGCGTCCACTGTGCGGGTGGATACCGGTACGGAGCAGCCAAGCGATATCACCGTCAGACCATGCGCCGATCCCTTCGGTCTTGTGCTGCGTGATATTGCGTGAATAGGCCGTTCCGAAGACGGCCGGCATGTCCAGCATACGAATGCCGGTGAGGCGCTTGCTGGTTGGATCAAGGTGGCACATGACGCACAGACGCAGCCCGAGCTCGCGGCCATGGGCAACACGTTCAGGTGTACTCACAACCTTGAGGTCGATCTTCTGTGTGTCGTAATGCGGGAACCCCGAGAAATTGAGATAGGCGACAAACCCGCCCACAAGGACAAGTACGACAAGCAACCCAATGCCTGCCCACTTGAGAACGCGCTTCATGGACCCTCCTCCGTGAATGGTGTCTCAACAAAAAAATGTCGGTTAATTCTACGGAAAATTCTAGCAGCGTCCGTAGACAGATTCGAGTTGTACGGCGATCTCCGACCAAGGTTGTAGCCACGGCGGACGCTGGTCGGGATAGGCAGTATACCGTGATCCTCGCGGAGCCGCCCATGCGTCCATGATGGCGGTAGCCAGTTTCTCAGGTGATGATGGGTCGGCATACCACGCATCGTTGCCAAAGGTGCTGCGCAGCGTGTCAAGATCCGACATCACCAACGAAGCCCCGGTTGCTGCCGCTTCGAGGTTGACCAGCCCCTGGGCTTCGGCCCGACTTGGCAGCACATGCACCCGTGCAGATGCGAACGCACTCGCCAATAGTGGGTCTTCATGCTCAAGCCCGCCATCCAGCCACAGGATATTATCGACCGATGCGATCCGTTTCCGCACGGCTTCTACATACTCCGCAACGCCGTCGATCACGGTATCCTTCGGTGGCCCGATCATGACAAGGGGCAAGTGGTTCGTGATGGCAGCATCCACAAGCGTCAACTGATTCTTGTTCGGCTCTACGGAGGCAACACATAAGAGCATATCGCTCTTGCCGTGGGTGTTGAGAAAGAGATCCGGCGTTGCTGCAAAGAATGTATCGTCGACACCGTTCGGAATAACGTCGATCTTCGAAGGAGCAACATCAAAGACATCGATCAGATCGTCACGTTCGGCCGATGAGATCGCGATGATGCGTGTTGCCGACTCGAGGAGTTTCTTTCGCACACTGAACAGTGTTCGCAGCCCAAGTTGATCGGCCATCTTGCCCATGGCATAAGAGCGCGACGAGTGCGTCCTCACGAACATACTCGTGACGACCACCCGTATGCCTTTTGCACGCGCCCGAAAGACGATCTCTGCTTGATGGTGTGAGCTCCCGAAGACGTGTAGAATGTCCGTCTCAAGAGTTCGTGCCCACGGGTCAAACCGCGTCACGCGAACACCGCGCCCTTGCAGCGCGGTGATCGTCCGCTCTTGCTGTAACTCCATGCCGCCGAATCCAAGACTCAGCGGGATGTGGGGGACGATCGTGACGTGCAGTGCCATACCGTTGCGAAAGATACGGCTGGAATGCACCCTTCGTAACTTCGCTGTCCCGTGAACGCGCCCATCCTGCTCCTCCTGACCGCTTTTATGTTGCCGACCGTTGCCTCCGCCGTTGAGGACACGGTGGGACTGCGGGCCGTCGAGGTCACGTCGTCATGGGTCGAGGCGGATCCGCACGTCCTGCCGACCACGACGATCACCGCAGCCGACCTCCAGCGTCTGCATCCCGTTACCACAGCCGAAGCCTTGCGCTCGGTGCCGGGATTGTATGTGCGCGACCACGGCGGCTTGGGCGGACTCCGTACCGTTTCGATCCGCGGCGGCAGCGCCGCACAGTCCTTGGTGCTGGTCGACGGCTTCCGCTGGAACTCGGCGCAAAGTGGCGGCGCCGACCTTGGTTGGGTGCCCGCGTCGATGCTCGGCACCATCAACGTCGAACGCGGCGCATCGTCGGCCCGCTTCGGCGCCAATGCCATGACCGGCACGGTCGACCTTGTCCTCACCGCGCCTACATCTACGAAGGTGCAAGCCACGTCGGACCTCGCTTCGTTCGACACATGGCGTGTTGCGGCAAACGGCAGCGCTGTCGACGATGACGTAGATCTCGCCGCAGCGGTGGAGCATTATACCTCAGCCGGCACGTACGGCTATGATGTTAACATCGATGGTCAGCCGGCCGAGCTCTTGCGCGAGAATGCCGACATCACATCAACGTCAGGTCTTCTCAAACTCAATGCAGGGCCCATCTCTGTCACCACGATGCTGCGTTCTTCGGACCGCGGTGTGCCAGGCGCCGTCGTCGACGGTGCCGTCACTCAGCCCCGAGCACGTCTTGAAGATGCCGATATCTGGTCGATCATCTCTGCACAGGTGTTCGCCGATTCCACCAACGGGGTGACCGCTCGCATTGGCGGACGTTACCTCGACCAGCGTTATCAAGATCCCGATGCCACGTTCACCGGTCTTGATGGCATCGACGCGCATTATCTGCTGCGTGATGCCACCGCCGATGTGATCTGGAAGGCAAGCTCCACGTCACTCCTGCACAAAGCCACACTCTCTGCCGGCTACGTAGACCTGCGCGGTGAACAACTCGATCCGTCTGTTGGTGGCCTCGCCGTCCGACGCACCATGGCTGCCGCCTACGATGTGCAGTGGTCTGTCAGCGATGAGACGTTCATCGATGCCGCCGCCCGCTTTGATGCGTACTCCGATGTGGGCAATGCCCTCAGCGGCGCTCTCGGACTCCGATGGAATGTTGCTGCCGACGTCACCCTTCGCACCTCCATCGGCACGGGCTTCCGTCCGCCTTCCTTCAACGAGCTCTACTTCCTCAACTACGGCAACACCAACCTCCAACCGGAACGGAGCATCATGGCTTCGGTAGGGGGCTTGTGGTCACCGCGTTCATGGTTGTCACTCGATGCCAACCTCTTTGCATCGCGTATCACCGATCTCATCGTCAGCGTGCCGATGAGTCCGGTCGTCACCAGCGCCCAAAACGTCGGCAACGCCGCATCGTACGGACTTGAATTCGCGGCTCGCTACTCGCTCCTCGACGACAACCTCTTCGGACAATGGAGTTATACACTGCAGCGCGTCGAAGATCGCACGGGACGCAGCGACATCGACGGGACGCTGATCCCTTATGTGCCTATGGAGCTGATCGCGTGGCAGACATGGTGGGATGATGGTCGCACTGTCGCTTCGCTTGAATGGAACTACACAAGCTATCGGTACGCCCAGCCCGGCGCCGAGAGTACGAGTCTTCTCGCCCCTTACCACGTGCTGAGTGTGAGTGCCGGGCAGGTGGTCAGGGCGCGAGATGTGGTGGCGACGATCATGTTGCGCATCGACAATCTGTTGGATGAGCGCTATGTGGTGATCCGCGGCTATCCGATGCCGGGAAGAATGTTGCGACTAACGTTGAGTGTGCAGTCATGAGCCGCATCTTGACCATCGTGATCGTCATGATCGCTGCAACGTGGGTGCAGGCACAAGAGCGCGCCGGTGTCGACACCGTGATGCGTCTTACACCCGGCACGATGCAGAACAACGGTCAGGGTCCGGCCTTCTTTCCGCGGAATGTGTTCGGCGAGCCGGCATCGGAACGCAGTGACACCGTGCCGGTCACTGATCCGCGACAGATCTGCTCTATCGGTCTTGGTGGTGAGATCATCATCGGCTTTCGTGACAGGGTGATCGTTGATGCGGCCGGAGATGACTTCACGATCTTTGAGAATGCTTTTCGTTATGCCGGTACGCGCATCTATGCTGAACCGGCTCAAGTGGCGGTGAGTACTGATGGCATCACGTGGACGTCGTTCCCATTCGATTCGCTCACGCTGCACGGATGTGCCGGTGTGACGCCGCTTGTTGGTGATGGCTTCGATCTTGCAACGATCGGCGTCGACTCCGTGCGTTGGATCAAGATCACCGATGTCACATCGGTCATTCTCAGCAATCCGTCACATCCATACTACGACCCCACATTGACGGGCTTCGATCTCGACGCGCTTGTCTCTGATCACACCGTCCGCGTTGCGCTTGACGATGCACTGAGCGTGATCCCAAGAACAACAACCGTCGACATCTCCATCACCGCTGCTTCCGCTGAGTTCTTGGTCTGTGATCCGCGCGGTGCCATCCTTTCATCGGAATGGTTGTCAAGGGGCGTGCATCAACGCTCATTGAACACCTATGTGCAAACGTGTTTGATGGTGATGCTACGGACGGATACATCGGTCTCTACGGTAAAGGTGCTCCGATGAAGATCATGGCAACGATGGTTGTGTTCGTGTTCGGCGTGATGGGCTGCGTGCCCACACCGAGTACATCACCGGACGATGTTGTAGCACTACAACCTGACGGCGTTTTTGTGTTGTGTGAAGGACTCTGGCAGCAGAACAATGCCGTGGTATCCTACATCGCCCCCTCACAACAGATCAGATCGGTGTTCTCGGCCGGCGATACAGGGACGGATCTTGTGCGACATGATACGTCGTTGCTGGTGATCGTTAGCACATCGCAAAAGTTGCTCGAGGTCGACCCAACATCAGGAACCGTTGAGCGCACGATCACGCTGCCGCAGCGGCAGCCGTATCATGCGGCGTTGGCCAACGGCAAGATCTGGGTGACGAATCTTGGTGATGACTCGATCACTGAGCTGTCGGCAAATCTCACGATCACTGTGCCGAGGGTGACGGTCGGTCCTGCGCCGGAAGGTATCTGTGCCTTGGGCCGCGACGTGTACGTCGGCCTCAGCGGAATGGGCGACTTGCGGAAAGATGAACCCGGAGCGGGAACGATCGTTGTCTTGCGTCAAAGTGATCTCAGCGCGATTGACACGATCGCCGACGTACCGAACGTTGCCGACGTGATCGCCGATGCGCCGCGTGAACGTGTTTGGGCAAGTTATCGCTCCTTTGCTTCGACGCCGGATGTGCTTGGCGGCGTGGTGATGATCGACGGCAAGACACGCGAGGTCGGTCTACGACTTGCGTTCGACGCACCGACGGATCTTGTCTGTGATCCACGAAACGGTGATCTCTACGTGTTGCATCGCAACGGTATCGATCGGATCGACGGCGTCACGATGTCTGTATCGTCAGTGATACAGCATACCTCCGGCAACGGCAACGACGTGTGGTATTCGCTCGGATGGGATGAGCGTTCGGGACACCTGATGATCGGCAATGCGCGCTCGTATGTGACGGATGGAGAGGTGATCGAGATCACCACCGACGGCACGATCGTGCGTCGAAGTCCCGTCGGCGTTAATCCAACGGCGTTCGCGGATTAGCCCTTGCTGCCGTGGACGGCCCAGCCCTCGCTCTTGAGCAACTGCTTCATCCGGTCGACGTGATCACCCTGGATCTCCAGCGATTGATCCACGACTTGTCCGCCGGCACCGAGGGTCTTCTTGCATAATGCCAGCAACGCCTCTAGCTCTTTCGGCTTCGACTGAAAGCCCCAGGCGATGGTGACAAGTTTGCCGCGACGTTTCTCCGTCCGCACTTTGAGCACAACAACATTACCGTCGTATCCGCGCTTCTTCGTGTCGGGCGTCTTAGCGGGCTCTACGCCCATGAGTTTTCCGAGGTCTTCTAATCCGGGTGCCATGGTGCAAACTTATCGCTTGCGCCGTTCTTGCTACGTTTGTTCATGCGTACGTGGTTCGTGATCATCTGCATTGCCCTCGTCACCGTGGTCTATTCCATCGCCGTGATGCTCCACATGGGCCTGTTTCGTGACCCCTCGGTCTTCTACGTCTACGCCCGTAGCTGGTCGCGCATCTTGCTCAAACTCGCCGGCGTGCATGTGCGCACCCATGGTGTTGAGCACCTCCAGCAGACACAGCGGTATGTGTATGCAGCCAACCACGCCAGTTTGTTCGACATTCCCGTGATGCTCGTCGGCATTCCCGACAACATCCGAATCATGTACAAACGAGAGCTCGAGCGCATCCCCATTTTTGGCTGGTGCCTCAAGATGTCGCCCTTTATCGCCGTGGATCGTGAGCGCAGCCGTGAAGCATCCGACGTCCTCGATACCGTTGTCAGCACCATGCGCTCCGGCACCAGCGTCCTCGTCTTCCCCGAAGGCACGCGCAGTCCCGACGGCAACCTCGGCGTCTTCAAGCGCGGCGCCGTAGCCCTGGCTGTCCGCAGCGGCACGCCTATCATCCCTGTGGCCCTCGTCGGCACGGCCTCTATCCTGCCGGCGCGGACCAAAACCATTCACGGCGGCGACGTCGACCTCGTGATCCACCCTCCCATGATGGGGGAAGGGGAGAAGGCCCTGGTGGCCGACCTGCGGAAGACGATCGCAGAAACGCTGGCGGAGCGGTAACTTTGCGGCCATGACCACTGAAGACGTCAAAAAGATCGCCGACCTCGCACGGTTGTGTTTTACCGATGACGAGATCGAGCGCTTCGCGCAGGAGTTCACGAAGATCGTTGACTACGTTGGCACGATCACGTCCGTGGACATGAAGGATGTCGAACCACTCGCCTCCGTCAATGATCTCCACAACGTCTTCCGCGAAGATGTTGTGGGTGAATGCCTCACAACGGAGGAAGCCCTGCGCAATGCACCAAAGAAGAACGAAGCCTTCTTCAAGGTGCCTAAGGTGCTGGGATGATCGTCGGCATCATCCCTGCCCGGTACGCCTCCACACGTCTGCCGGGTAAGCCGCTCGTTGACCTCGAAGGTCAGACCATGATCGAACGTGTGTGGCGCGGTGTCTCGGCTTCGCCGGCACTGGATCGCGTCTTGATCGCCACCGATGACGAACGCGTGATCGCCGAGGCGCAACGTTTTGGTGCCGAGGCCTATCTTACTTCGCCTGATCTTCAAAGTGGTACGGATCGCTGCGATGCCCTCGTGCGTCAGCTCAAACTCGACGCTGAGATCGTGGTCAACATCCAAGGTGATGAGCCGCTGGTGCAGCCGGCGACGATCTCCGGTCTTGTGCAAGGCATGAAGGCCAGCGGCGCTGATGTTGGAACCTTGGTGACACCGTTGACCGATCCTGCAGGGCTGCATGATCCTGCTACCGTGAAGGTGGTGATGAACGCCGAAGGCCGCGCGTTATACTTCTCACGTTCTCCGATCCCGTATCTGCGCGATCGTGAGCCCTCGTCGTGGTTGCAACATCAAACCTATTGGAAGCACATCGGCATCTATGCCTTCACGCAGCGTGCGTTGAAACGTCACGTCCAACTTCCGACGTCTCCGCTTGAACGCGCAGAGTCGCTTGAACAACTACGGCTCCTAGAAGATGGCGCCGTCTTCCACTGCGTGGTCACCGATGCGACCTTTATGAGCGTCGATACGGCCGAAGACGCTGACCGTGTCCGCGCTTGGCTTAAACAGTAAGGGGCATGTGGTCACCACACGCCCCCTTACCATTTAGACAATTTCGATCGATCAGAGTGCGAACTGTGCTCCGACGAACGGCGCGAGGAAGCCAAAGGTCGTATAGCTTGGATCGAAGCCGATGTCGAGGATGCCGAAGCCACCGTAGACGGCGAAGCTCTTGGAGACCCAATGCTGAAGGCCACCGCGGATGACCAGGGCGGTTTGCGATTGATCACCGAAGAGAAGGCGCAGTTGGGCATCAAGCATGATGTTGGTGTTCTTCACGCCCATGTCGATCAAGAAGCGGGCTTGCGGTGCAAGAAAGAAGACGTTCGAGTTTTCCTGGATCTGCAGACCAAGACCTGAGCCGACCTGGATCATGTCGCTGATCTGATACATGCCGCTGGCTCCGAGAACCTGTCCGGTCTCAAGGCCGATCAAGAAGGATCCTTCTTGAGCTTTCGTCGACTGCGTGGCGCCAACAACAACGAACAGGGCCACGACCATGGTGAGTAGTGTTTTCATGAATTCCCCCAAAACAAAAAAAGTGAATAAGACGGATGCCAAATATACACGGAGAGGGCAACGTCTCCATTCCGTCAAAACACCGAAATGTTTTCCGTAACTTGCTAGTCCCCCAAGACCAACCATGAATCGTCAGATCACGGTCCATCCGTATACCCCAGAACATCGCGACGAATGGGAAACCTTCGTCGAACGTTCCAACAACGGGACGATGTTTCACCTGCAGCGATTTCTGGATTATCATCCGGCAGGGAAGTGGAACTTCCGTCATCTGATGTTCCGCGAAGAGGGGAAGCTGGTGGCCGTCCTTCCCGCCGGCATCAATGCCAAAGGCGAGTTTTGGTCTCCGGTCGGTGCGTCCTACGGCTCGATCGTCACTCTGGACACTTCGTTCGAACGCTCACTACAGATTGTGGATGCCTTCATCGAGTGGGCCCGCGCTGAAGGATTGAAAGACGTCTACCTGATCCCGCCGCCGCTAATCTATACGATCAACTACAGTCAGCACGTTGAATATGCGCTGTTGTATCGGAAAGCCGACTTCGAGCTGCACTACATCTCCCATGCTATCGACCTAAAGCATGGTGCGGACTTTCTGGATCACTTTGATCCGACGGCACGGAAGACGGTCCGCAAGATCCTCCGTGAAGGCCGGATCACGATCCGTGAGAGTGATGACTATGCAACGTTCCACCACATCTTGGTAGAGAACAAGAAGCGTCACGACACGAAGCCGACACATACGTTGGAAGACCTGCTGCGTCTACGTGAGCTGATGCCGGAGAAGTTGCGATTGAACATGGTCTACCTCGACGATACGCCGATCGCCGGTTCATTACTCTTCCTTGCGAACAAGAAGGTCGTGTTGTGTTTTTACAACATGCTGCTCTACGAATACGAGCATCTGCGTCCGATCTACCTCGTGATGTATGAGACGTGTCGGTGGGCCGTCGAGAACGGATACGAATGGGTAGACATCGGCGTCTCGCAAGACACGAAGGCCGAAGATCCGATGACGCCGTCGCTGGGACTGATCGAATTCAAAGAGCGCTTCGATTCCCGCGGCATCTTGCGCAGCACCTATCACCTGTCGCTGTAGTGCGCTCCATGCAGGCCGACATTGCCCTTGTTGCCCTTGCCGATGTCAGCCGCGACGCGCGTACGCTTAACCTCGCCCGCGCCCTGGCCGCTGCCGGACTGACGGTACACGTCATCGCCGCTGCTCCTGCTGCGTGGAACGATCCCGCTCTGACGCTGCATCGTTGGCCCGATCCCGGTGGCTCGGCTGTTGCTCGCTGGAGGTCCTTGCGTGCCTTTGCATCCTCGCTCTCCGTCACCGCACGCGTCGTCGGCGCCATGGATCTCTTTGCCGTGTCTGCGGCGAAGGTCATCGCACGGCGCACATCCGCCCCCTTCCTGCATGACATGCGTGAGTTCTACTTTGCTCTTGGTCCACTAGAAGGGAAGGGTTGGAAACAGAAGCTGATATCGTGGTACGAAGCGCATCGTGTAGTTCCGCATGCTACAGCCGTGATCGTAACGTCTGAGATGGATGCCGATGTGGTGATGGACCACTATCACTTACCGGAACGTCCGCATGTGTTGATGAACACGCCGCCGTATCACGACCGTATCGTGTCGACGTTGCTGCGTGAGCGTTTCTCGATCCCATCTGATCACTGCGTGGTGATCTATCAAGGCGTCGTGCATGACGGTCGTGGGCTCGCCCCCTTCATGCAGGCAATGCCGGAGATGGAAGATGTGCACCTGTGTATCGTCGGTGAAGGGCCGGCACAACAACATCTATCGGAACATGCGCAGCGGCTTTGTATTGGATCGCGGGTGCATTGGTTGGGCAGCGTTCCGTATGACGAGTTGCATGCTGTGACGTGCAGTGCCGACATCGGACTGTGTTTGATCGAGCCGGTGTCGAAGAGTTATGAATATGCGCTGCCGAACAAGTTGTTCGAATACATGATGGCTCGTATCCCGTCGCTGGTCTCCGACCTGCCGGCGTTACAGCGCCAGATGTATGAGACGCCGGTAGGAATGTTGGTTGATCGTTCGTTATCAAAACGCAGCATCATCGAAGCGATGGAGCGACTGCGTGTTCCCGGTACGCGGGATGCGTTGATCCAACAATGTGAAGCGATCCGCGACATAAGCTATGAACGTCAGGCCGTCAAGGCCGTCGATCTGTTTCGGGAGCATCTGCGATGACCTATGCATTGTTGGTCTTGCAGCAGATCATCTCCGCCTCTACACACCTGATCGCGAAAAGTGTCACCGGTGCCCTGCATCCCACCACCGTCGTGTTGTTCCGCGGACTCTTCACGTGTCTTGCCTACGGCATCTGGGTCGGCGTCCGCCGCAAACACCTGCGGGTGGTCGACCGAGAAGACCTTCCGCTGTTGGCACTGCTTGGCCTGATCAATCTGCCCATCAATCAGTTGTTGTTCATCTGGGGCGTGAAATTCACCACGGCACCCAATGCTGCGTTGGCCTATGCACTCACGCCGGTCTTCGTGGTCTTGCTATTGTGGGTGCGCACACGCAAGAATCCGGGCCGACGGCGTCTCTTCGGCGTCGCCCTTGCCCTGATCGGAGCTGCCATCGTCTTGATCGATAAGGGGGCGAGCATTTCGCCGCAGCATACGTTGGGCAACATCATGGTCCTTGGTGCGAGTGCCTCGTGGGCGGTCTACACCGTTGCCGGACGTCGGCTTGTGATGAAGTACGGCGCATTTCATGCTACGGCGCTCACGTTCTTCAGTGGCATCTTGTTCTACGTGCCGTTGTTCTTGGTGCTGCCCGTACCAGCCGATCTTGGTCCGCTGACGGCCGCAGGGAATGAGAACATTTGGATGCAGTTGTTCTACCTCGGCGTCATCACGTCAGGTGTCGGCTACGGATTATGGTATTACGCCCTGACGCACCTCGACGCCGGGAAGGTGGCCGTGTTCAACAACCTCCAGCCCATCTTCACGACCATCATGGCGCTGGCGATCTTTGGCACACAGCCGACATTGCCGTTCGTGATCGGCGGAGTGATCGCCTTGGCCGGCGTAGTGGTGACGCAGAAGACGTAGTTTTGAACATGCGTATCAACCCTGCTCATGTGACGGCCTTGGTCGTCGATATCCAGGAACGATTGTTCCCTCACATTCATGAACACGATGCACTCGCAGAGCGATGTGCGATGCTGATCCGAGGTCTGCGGATCTTGGATGTGCCGATCGTGGTGACGCAGCAGTATACGAAAGGACTCGGGCCGACGATCCCTGTGATCGCGGAACCGCTGGGCGAATTCGAACCACACGAGAAGATCTCGTTCAGCTGCTGCGGAAATCCTGACGTCGAGGCGATGTTGTTGTCGCCGCAAGGGCATCACGTCATCATTCTCGGCATCGAGACGCACGTCTGCGTACTGCAGACGGTGCTTGACATTCAAGCCCAAGGACGCACTGCCGTCGTGATCGAAGATTGTGTCTCATCGCGTCGGGCCAACGACAAACGTGTCGCTATCGAACGCATGCGCACTACCGGCGCCATCGTCACCACCGCAGAGTCGGTGCTCTTCGAACTCATGGTGCGCGCCGATCATGAACAATTCAAACAGATCTCTTCACTCGTCAAATGAGTATGAAATCCTCTGCCGACCCCGTTGCATTTTGGGAATCCAAAGCCGCTGAGCTTGAATGGTTCGCCCCCTGGAAAACAGCTCTGAAATGGAAACCGCCGCATGCACAGTGGTTCGTTGGAGGCAAGATCAATGCGAGCGTGAATTGCGTCGACCGACACTGCACCACCTGGCGTAAGAACAAAGCTGCCATCATTTGGGAAGGCGAACCGGGTGATGTGCGCACGCTGACGTATCAACAACTGTCCCGCGAAGTGCAGAAATGTGCCAACATGCTTCTGCAGCTGGGTGTGACGGCGGGCGATGTTGTCGGCATCTACATGGGCATGGTTCCCGAAGCCGTGATCGCCATGCTGGCGTGTGCGCGGATCGGAGCAACACATAACGTCGTCTTCGGCGGGTTCTCGTCAGATGCCCTGGCAGAACGCATGCGCGATTCGGGCGCCGTGGTGTTGATCACGCAAGATGTTGCATGGCGCAGGGGTGCGCCGGTGCATCTCAAGCAAGCTGCTGATGTTGCGGTCGCAAAGGTCAAGTCGATCAAAGATGTCGTCGTCGTCAAACGCGGCACCGAACCGACGAAGATGAAGGCATCGCGCGACCACTGGTGGCATGAATTGATGGATGCGGCATCGGATACCTGTGCGCCGGCAAAATTGTCGAGTGAACATCCGCTCTTCATTCTTTACACCTCGGGTTCAACGGGGAAGCCCAAGGGCATTCTGCATACGACGGGCGGCTATCTCACGCAGGCGGCGTGGACCTTCAAGACGGTGTTCGATCTGCGCGAGGACGATATCTATTTCTGCACGGCCGACATTGGGTGGATCACCGGACATTCCTACATCGTCTATGGTCCGCTGGCCAACGGTGCCACGTTGTTGATGTATGAAGGTGCTCCGAACTTCCCCGAGCCGGATCGCCTGTGGGCCATGGTGGACAGGCACAAAGCCACGATCTTCTATACTGCGCCAACAGCCATCCGCGCCTTTATGAAGGCCGGTGAGGCATATCCGCGCCGACATTCCCTTGCCACGTTGCGCCTACTCGGCACCGTAGGCGAGCCCATCAACCCCGAGGCGTGGTTGTGGTATCACAAGGTCATCGGCAAGGGCAAATGCCCGATCGTTGACACTTGGTGGCAGACCGAGACCGGTGCCATCATGATCTCGCCCATCCCGGGCAAGACGGATCTTGTGCCCGGTACGGCCACCAAGCCGCTGCCGGGGATCCAGGCCGATGTGGTCCGCAAAGATGGCACCTCTTGTAAGCCGGATGAAGGGGGCTTCTTGGTGATCAAACATCCTTGGCCGTCGATGCTGCGGACGATCTACGGCAATGACGAACGCTACAAGCAGGCCTATTGGTCGGAGTTCCCCAAAACAAAAGAACATCCGGCCTGGTACTTCACCGGTGACGGTGCCAAGAAGGACAAAAAGGGGAATATTTGGATCATCGGACGTGTGGACGATGTGATCAACGTCAGCGGCCACCGCCTTGGTACGGCCGAAGTGGAGAGCGCCCTGGTTGCCCATCCTACCGTTGCCGAAGCAGCCGTGGTGGCACGTCCCGACGAGATCAAAGGCAATGCCCTGGTGGCCTTCGTCACGCTCAAAGCCAAACACGGCGTCAAGGATCTCGAAGCCCACAAACTGGTCCTGCGAGATCACGTGGGTCGCGAGATCGGCCACATTGCCAAACCTGATGATGTTCGATTTGCCGAGGCCTTACCTAAGACCCGAAGTGGCAAGATCATGCGCCGTCTCCTGCGTGAGCTGGTCTCCAGCGGCTCCGTTTCCGGTGATACTACGACGCTGGAGGACTTCTCTGTTTTAGAGCATCTCCGTTCCGACGAGGACGCGTAAGTTTGTTTTTATGCGCAAAGCCGTGATCATGGCAGGGGGCTTCGGCACACGCTTACGCCCACTGACGATGTCCATTCCTAAACCGATGGTTCCCCTCGCGAACCGTCCGATGATGGAACATATCGTCAATCTGCTCAAACGCTACGGTGTGCACGACATGGTGTCGGTGCTCTATTTCCAACCGGAGCACATCACCGATCACTTCGGCGATGGCAAGCACCACGGCATCACAATGCAGTACATGACGGCGGAAGCCGACTTCGGCACTGCCGGCAGCGTGAAGAATGCGCAGCAGTTCCTCGACGAACGGTTCATCATCATCTCAGGCGACGTCCTCACCGACTTCGATCTCTCCAAGGCCATTGCCTTCCACACGGAACGTAAGGCCATGGCCACGATCGTCATGACGCGTGTGGCGCAACCGTTGCAATACGGCATCGTGATGACGGACAAGGACGGCCGTATCACCCGCTTCCTCGAAAAGCCGTCATGGGGCGAGGTCTTCAGCGATACGATCAACACCGGCATCTACATCCTCGAGCCCGAAGTGCTCGACCTGATCCCGCCAAAAACGGAATTCGATTTTTCGAAGGATCTCTATCCGCTGATGTTGAAGAACGGCCTTCCGCTGTACGGCTACATCGCCGACGGCTATTGGAAGGACATCGGCAACCTGCAAGAATATCAACTCGCTCACGCCGACGTCCTCGCCGGCAACGTCAAGATCGAATTTGCCGGTGAAGCATGCGACTCTTCCATCTGCGGCAAGAACCTCGACCTCTCGCCATCGGCATACCTCGACGGCCTCGTCGTCTTCGGCGACAACGTCGTCATTGGTGACGGCGCCCGCCTCACAAACTGCGTCATCGGCAACAACGTCACCATCGGTGCCAACGCCATCCTCAACGGCGCCACCATCTGGGACGGCGTCGTGATCGGCGACCGTGCCGAGATCGGACAAGCCGTCATCTGCAACAACGTTGTCATCGGTAAGGGGGCGAGCATTCTCGATCACGTCTTCATCGCCGAGCGGTGTGAGATCGGCGATCAAGCGCGACTACTCTCGAACATCAAACTCTGGCCTCGCAAGGTCGTAGAATCGGAGGCGATCGTGACGCGATCATTGGTACAGGAAGAACGTTGGGCACGCGAGCTCTTTACAGATGCTCGCATCAGCGGCGGTTCGAACATCGACATGAATCCGGAGTTCGGTGCAAAGCTGGGCGCAGCGCTCGGTACAGCGCTTGGTGCCGGCACGGTTGTGGTCTGCAGTCGTGATGAAGACCCCATCTCACGCATGATCAAGCGATCGATCACCGTTGGCCTTATGAGCGCCGGTGTGAATGTTACGGACCTTCAGACGACATCGATCCCGCAGACGCGCCAAGAGATGCACAGCGGCAAGTTCGTCGCCGGTTTTCATGTGCGACGTTCGCCGCGTCATGAAGGCAAGACCGATATCATCTTGTTCGGCAAGGATGGACGCGACATTCCACTGTCGCAGACCAAGAGCATCGAGCGGTATTTCTTTGGTGAAGACATCCGTCGGGTGCCGTACGACCGCGCCGGACGCTTGGCCTTCCCAGAGCGCTCGATCGCGAACTATGTGGACCGATTCTTGTCGGAGATCAACGTCGACCTCATCCGCCAGCGTCAGTTCAAGCTTCTCGTTGACTATTCTTTCGGTCTATCCGCAACGGTCTTTCCACAGATCCTTGGCGAGCTGAAGTGCAGAGTGTTGGCGATGAATAACTACGTCGACTCGTCACACTTCGCCGATCCACTTCCAGAGATGTTGGATGAATCGGCCACGATCATGCGTTCGCTTGGATATGAGATCGGCTTCAAGGTCGACCCCGGTGCAGAGAAGATCGCCTTTGTTGACGAACGCGGTATCTGGTATACGTCGCTACGGTTGTTGACCATCGTTACCAAGCTGTTCTTGGAGACGAACCGGCATCGCGAGCCGTACAAGATCGCTATTCCGGTGCAAGCCACTCAAGAGATCGAAATGATCACGTCAGGACACAACGTCGAGGTCGTCCGCATCCGCAATTCCCACGCAGCCATGATGGACGCCACAAAGGACGAGCAGGTCTTGTTCGTCGGCGGTACCCGCGGCGGCTTCATCTTTCCGGAATTCCTGTCGGCATCAGACGGTATGTACAGCGCCTGCCGCATCCTGCAGATGTTGGCGCAATCGGGATTGCAACTCAGCGACCTTGATCAGAGTTTACCAAAGCGACATCAGTCAACGATCAACGTTCCGTGTCCGTGGGAGTCCAAAGGCACCGTCATGCGACGTGCCATGGAACACTCCGAGGACATGGAACGACAATTGATCGATGGTGTAAAGATCATTGACGGAACTACCACTATTCTCCTCGTTCCCGACAAGGAACAAGCCACCTTCACGGTCACGGCCGAAGCCGATACTGCCGAGCACGCATCACAACTCCGTGAGCGTTATGCAGATCTGGTCGCGAGCTGGAGAGACGGGAGATAACGAATCATGGATATGAAGATCACCGACATATTGGCCCCCTCCTGCATCAAGATCGGTCTGGAGGTCACGGACAAAGAAGATGTGCTGACAAAGTTGGTCGACACGTTGAACGAGACGGGCAGCGTCAAGGACCGTGATGCATTGCTTCAGGTCATCATGGATCGCGAGAAGCTCATGTCGACCGGCATCGGCCACGGTGTGGCCTTGCCGCACGGCAAGACCAACGTCGTTGCCAATTCGATCGCGGCGTTGGCGACGTTGCAGACGCCGATCGACTTTGACGCGCTTGATGATAAGCCGGTCTCCATCGTGTTGTTGCTTGTTGGCACGGAGGGCAATGTCAGTGTCCACCTTCGCCTTTTGAGCCGTATCTCCCGCATGATCGGCAGCGATCAGTTCCGTTCGGCCTTGATCGCATCGCGAACGCCGGAAGAAGTGCTGGACCTGTTCGCATCGTACGAAGAAGAGCGGGCTTGATATGATCACTGTTGTCCGCGGCATGCGCGACATCCACGGCGCCGAGATGGCGATGTGGCATCGCGTGGAAGACGTGATGCGTCGACTATCACATGCCTTCGGTTATGAAGAGTTCCGCACGCCGATCGTTGAGCACACGGAACTGTTCAAGCGTGGCGTAGGCGAAGAGACCGACATCGTCGGCAAAGAGATGTATACGTTCGAAGACCGCGGCGGCGATTCGCTGACGCTGCGTCCGGAGATGACGGCGCCGATCGTGCGTGCAGCG
The DNA here is from genome assembly GCA_964467455.1 of uncultured Hyphomicrobiales bacterium. Lineage (GTDB taxonomy): Bacteria > Bacteroidota > Ignavibacteria > Kapaibacteriales > Kapaibacteriaceae > OLB6. Next base: position 25,231 of record CAYXQJ010000033.1, read on the forward strand.
ATCGAGCACAACCTCGTCCGCCATCAGCCGACGACGCGGTTGTGGTATATGGGGCCGTTGTTCCGCTATGAACGTCCGCAAAAAGGACGCTACCGTCAGTTCCATCAGTTTGGTGCGGAGTGTCTCGGCTCACCACATCCGGAAGCCGACGTCGAGATCATCATGTTGGCCGCAGAGACGCTGCGAGAACTGGGTGTTCCGAATGTCAAGCTCGAGATCAACACGTTGGGCACATCCGCAGCGCGGACGGCCTATCGTCAGTCGTTGGTCGAATATCTTACGGCAAATCAAAGCAAGCTTTCCGCCGACAGTCAGCGTCGTCTACAGACCAACCCTCTGCGCGTTCTTGATTCCAAGGATGCCGACGACCGTATCGTGATCGCAGCAGCGCCGTTGTTGATCGACCATCTTGATGACGAAAGTCGGGCCCACTTCGAGACTGTGCGTTTGTTGTTGGACACATCAGGTGTCTCGTACGAGGTCAACCCGCTGCTTGTCCGCGGTTTGGATTATTACTCGCACACGGTCTTCGAATTCACGAGTACCGACCTTGGATCGCAGAACACCGTCTGCGGAGGGGGCCGGTACGATCCGTTGTTCGCGATGCTTGGTGGCGGCGATGTGCCGGCCGTGGGATTCTCGATCGGCATCGAGCGATTGATCATTTTGCTTGAGCAGGCCCAAGGAGCGGCGAACCCAACGCCCGCTGATGTCTACTTATGTGCCATGGGTGATGAAGCGCGTGTGCCGGCACAGTTGCTGGCGCTGCGTCTACGTCGTAATGGCTTGAGCGTGGTGACCGACGTGTTGCGCAGAAGCGGCAAGGCCCAGTTGAAAGATGCCAATCGATTCAACGTGCGCTATACGATGATCCTTGGCGGTGATGAGCTTGCGGCCGGGACGATCACGGTGAAGAACATGTCTGATGGCACGCAGCAGACCGTGCCGGTGCCGGAGATCGAAACCTACTTACAACGCGCATGAATGCAGAATACGTGATCACGACGAAGATCTCGGCAACGCCGGGACATGTTGATGTATCGGTCCGCACGATCCGTCAGTTCTCTTCATTCGGCTATGGGATCTCGCTCACGGCGAACACGCGCCGCGACCTGGCGAACGGCTACGTGCTGGATATTGGCGGGATCACGCTGCCACAAGTCTCGAAACAAGCTGAAGGTTCGGCGGAATCCACGGTGGCTTTTCCTGTGCCTTCGAGTGGCACCTTCTCTGTGCTCGTTCGACGCAAGGATGAGGTTGCTGATCTTGTCCTCCATGTAGCGAACGGAACACTCACAACGGTAGATGTTGCGTCAACGTCGGCATTGTTCATCGTGGAGACCCCTGCTGCATGAGTAAGCAGCGTCGAGAACCGTCAGCGGTCGACCGTGTACGCATCGGTCGGGCGACGGTCTCAAAATGGCAGATCAAGGTCGTACTCACACTCGTTGGCCTCGGCATCATGGCCACCGTATTGGGCTATACGAAGATGATCGTGGATGATCTCGTCGCCAACGAACGTCGGACGGTGGAGCTGTATGCGAACTTGCTTGCGCGTTCCGCACAAGAGGCCAACGATGAGCAGTTGTTGTTCTATCTCGACAATGCCTTCTCTTCGATCCACTTCCCGGTGATCATCACCGACAAAGAAGGTCGGCCCGTCTATCCCTATCAACAGTTCGTGTTGAACATCGACATTGATTCAACGATGTCGGTGGAAGAACAGAAAGCGATGTTGGAGGAGATGATCAACGAGATGAAGACGGAGTATACGCCGTTCTCCATCACCGATCCCGACGGCAACGTGATCCAGAAGATGTTCTTTACGAACAGTGCGATCGTTGGACGATTGCGTTACATGCCGTACGTGGAGATCATGATCGTTACGGCCTTTATCATCTTGGGATACGTGGCTTTCAGCACGATCCGGCGCAACGAAGAATCGAATATCTGGGTGGGCATGGCCAAGGAGGCGGCTCACCAGTTGGGCACACCGTTGTCCAGCTTGTTGGCCTGGCTCGAGATCCTGAGATCCAATCAGGGCGATGCTGCCCTGGCGTCGCGGACCGTTGACGAGATGGAACAGGATGTCGAGCGCTTGAATGTGATCGCGAATCGATTTAGCAAGATCGGATCGCAACCGCAGTTGATCGCCGCGAACATGAGCGACGTGGTGGAGAAGGTGTGTCGGTATTTCGACACGCGACTTCCGAACCTCGGTCGCAAGGTCGTTATCACGCGCGAACTCTCCGATGGTGTGGTCTGCAACGTCAGCCCCGAGTTGTTCGCCTGGGTCTTGGAGAACCTCATCCGCAATGCCGTGGATTCCATCGAGCGTACGGACGGCCACATCCACATCAACCTGCAACCCCGTCCGAAGGGCGGCGCCGTGATCTATGTTGAGGACAACGGCAAGGGCATGACGGCGTCGATCCGCAAGAAGGTCTTTCAACCGGGCTTCACCACCAAACGACGTGGGTGGGGTCTTGGACTCTCCCTATCCCGACGGATCATCGAAGAGTATCACAACGGTCGGTTGGCCATCAAAGAGACCCATCCCGGCGTAGGCACTACCTTTGTGATCGAACTCCCATGAGTAGACCTGCCGAACCCGGACATATCGACTGGCTGATCCTGCTGCCCATTGCGGGCCTTCTGATGTTCAGCGTGGCCTTCGTCTATAGTGCCAGCTCCTCGTTCTCCGACCTCACCTTCGGCTCTTCTGAACAGTTGTTCTGGAACCATGCTCTGCGGGTGATCATCGGCTTGGTCTTGATGATCGGCATCGCCAAACTCGACTATCACGCCTGGGAGCGGATGTCGGCCACGGCCGCTCTGATCGGCATCGGCTTCCTCCTGATGGTACTCATGATGGGTACCGAGATCAAGGGTGCCTCTCGTTGGGTGCGCCTTGGCCCGGTCAATTTCCAGCCCTCAGAGCTCGCCAAGTTTGCCTTAGTACTGCATACGGCCGTCCTCCTCAGCGCTCGAAAAGCCCTCGTGCGCGACTGGCGGAAGTCCATCCTGCCCGTCATGGCCTGGACCCTGCCTATCTGCGCCCTGATCGCCCTCCAGCCCAACATGTCCACGGCTACGGTGGTCTTCACCATCGTCCTTGTGATGATGTTCTTGGCTGATGTTCGCCCCCTTCATCTCGCGACCATTGTCGGGGTAGGGGGTGTGGTAGGGGGCTTGTATGCCGTAAGTGCCGAGTATCGATTGCGGCGTTTGATGTCGTTCTTTGGCACGGAGGGGGCTGACGAGGCCGTCAAGTACCAGCTCAACCAGGCCTTGATCGCCTTTGGCAATGGGGGAGTGACGGGAGTAGGCCCGGGACAGAGTCGGCAGCGGGACTGGTTTTTGCCGGAATCGTACGGCGACTTCATCTTCAGCATCGTTGGTGAGGAGTATGGATTCCTCGGAATTCTCCTGCTGATGGGCTGTTTCCTGTTAGTGGTCTGGCGGGGATATACCGTGGCGCGGAAGGCACCGGATGCATTCGGGCGGCTTCTGGCGGGTGGGATCACTACGACGCTGGCGCTGTATGCCTTTGTGAATGCCGGTGTGACGTGTGGGCTGCTGCCAACGACCGGTTTACCGATGCCTTTTATCAGCTACGGGGGGTCGAGTGTCTTCTTCAGTGCCATTGCCGTCGGGGTCCTCCTGAATATTTCGGCACATGCGGGAGTGTACCGAAAAAAATGACACATCCTTTTGCGTATCTTGAAGCTCATATGAAGTCGAGTATTGAACGGCTGTACTATTCGATCACCGACGTCAGCAAGATGATCGGTGAGGAACAGCATGTTCTCAGGTACTGGGAGCGAGAGTTCCCGCAGCTGCGGCCGCGGAAGAACCGAGCCGGTAACCGAGTGTATGGTGCGCGGGATCTTGAGGTCTTGAACGTCATCAAACGGTTACTTCGCGAGGAACGGTATACGGTAGCAGGGGCAAAAGAGTATCTTCGCCAACACGGCATTGCTTCGGCAGAGGCCGAGACGGTGGAGTCGACGTCGGTGAATGATGGGGTGCAGCGCGAAGCTGTTGGGATGGATCCGGAAAAGGCAGCCCAGGCACAACACCTGGCGCAGGAGCTTCGGGACATTGCCAGCACGATTCGCGGCAGGACGTCATCATCTAAGTAAGATCATTGTAGGGACAACGCTTTTATCCATGAGGGTTTTAAACATGATTCGACAGGTCCGTGCTGTTGCATGGGGCGTGATGGCCATGTTGGTGATGGCCGCCTCAGTCCAGGCACAACAACGCTCGTACACAACGAGGATCGTCGGAAGCCATTCCGACGAAGTGCTTGGTGTATTTGTGAATGAAGACAACACGATGGTCGCCACGTGCAGTCTTGATGAGACGATCAAGTTGTGGACCTTGCCTGATGGCAAGGAGGTCCGCACCTTGACTGGGCATACGGCACAGGTGAACAACCTTAGCTTCTCAGGTGATGACAAGCGTTTGGCCAGTGCTTCGAGTGACCGCACGGTACGCGTGTGGAACATCGAAACGGGGCAGGTCGAGCAGGTACTGCGCGGCCATACGGCTGAAGTGATCGGCGTCTATTACAGCCCGATCGACGGCAGCGATATCGTGGCGAGCACGTCGTTCGACAAGACGGTGAAGTTGTGGGACGTCAAGCTCGGCATCGAGTTGAAGACGCTGCGCGGTCATTCCATGCAGACCAACAACGTTGCCTACTCTTACGACGGTAAGTTCATCGCATCGTGCTCTGACGACCGTACGATCCAGGTATGGTCGACCGACTTTGCCAAGAAGGAACCGATCATGACGCTCCGCGGCCACATGGCTCCGGTATTGACGGTACTGTATTCGTTCGACAGCCGCTACCTGGCCACGTCGGATGAGCAGGGTGTGATCAAGATCTGGTCGATGCCCTCCGGCGATCTGGTACGCACGATCAATGCCCACACCGAACTCGTGCAGGACGTTGCGTTCGCTGAAGACAACAAGACATTGGTCTCCGCCAGCCTTGATGAGAAGGTCAAGGTGTGGGACGTGACGACCGGCGAAAACCTTTTGACGGCTGATGTTGGTGTTGAGGTATGGTCGATCGACCTTACCAGCAATGCCGGTGTGATCGTTCTGGGATGCGCCGACGGCAGCGTTCGCTTTATGGTCGACTCGGAGAAAGAGTCGGGTCGTGGCGGAAATAATCGAGGAGGACGATAACGATGACACGAAACATCATCAACGTATGCTTGGCTGTGGCCATGGTCGCCATGACCCTTGGCGCCTCGGTGACGCTGAAGGCGCAGAGTGCCATCGGTACGGTTGCAACGCTGACGGGCTTTGTGCTTGATGCAGCAACCTTGTTGCCTGTTGAGTCGAACTACGCCGTCTACGACGAGAGTGGCAAGAAGATCGGCCAGAGCCGTCGCGCCAGTGCAGCCGACGGATTCCTTGTCACCGGCCTGCAGCCAGGCGCTACCTACACACTTCGTGTTGAAGATCCACGCTACTTCAAGCAAGAGTTCAGCGTTACGGTTCCGAAGTCGAACAAGTACTCTGAGATCTCCAAGGATCTTATCGTGCGTAAGCTCGAAGCCGGTCGCAGGATCTTGGTCAACCCGTCTCCGTTCGATCTGCGCAAGACCGATATTCGTGAAGGTATGGAAGAGGACCTGCGTGACCTCGCGAAGACCTTGTCCATGAATCCGAGCGTGAAACTCGAGATCGTTTGTTATCCTGACGAAGACGTGACGGCTTCGAAGGCAGCTTCGATCAGTGAAGAACGCGGCAAAGCGCTCAAGGCATTCTTGGAGCAGGCCGGCGTGAATGCATCGCGCATCACTGTCAAGACCGTCCAGACCACCGACCCGATCAACCCTCCGCCGCTCAAGAAGGGCGCAAAGGGTAAGCGCTACACCGGATCGGTCTATCTCCAAGTATCTGGCGTATAACCTTACGTAAGAACACGTTACGCGGAAACGCGAGGCGGTTGTGGAAACAGAATCCCTACACTACCGACTCGCGTTTCCGTATATTTGTGGCTCTCCGGTCCCGTGGTAGAGTGGCTATACAGAGCTCTGCAAAAGCTCGTACATCGGTTCGAATCCGGTCGGGACCTCTTGTTAAACGGCTAGATAGCTAGATAGCTAGAAGAAATGGCAACAACAGCTGATCTGAGGGTAGGGGCAGTCATTCGTCATCAAGGCGAATTGGCGGTGGTATTGGAATCGATCCACCGTACGCCGGGCAACCTGCGTGCCTTCTACCAGGTGAAGATGCGGGTCATCAAGACCGGCAAGCTTCGGGAAGAGCGTTTTCGCTCGGGTGAAACGATCGAATTCGTCCGCGTCGAGACAAATAACTTCCAGTATCTGTATCGTGACGGCGACGTGTTCATGTTCATGGACACGAATACCTACGATCAGATCCCGGTCATGGCAGATGTGGTCGGCGATGTTGCGCGTTTCTTGAAAGAAGGCACGGAAGTGCAGATCGGTCGTGACGAAGAGGGCAACGTGGTAACACTCAATGCGCCGCAGCATGTGGCGTTGCGGGTAACGCACACGGAGCCGGGCGTGCGCGGCGATACGGCGACGAACGTCCTCAAGCCGGCAACGGTCGAGACGGGCGCGAACGTCAGTGTTCCGCTCTTCGTCAACGAAGGCGACCTGATCCGCGTGGACACGTCCAGCGGCGACTATCTTGACCGCGTAAAGGAGTGATCCTTTACGACAGTGTTGGAATCTTGCACCTAGGGTGGAGGCAACCATGGATCTGAATTACCTGCGTCGACTATTGCGCATCTTCGATGAGAGCACGGCAACGGAGCTGTCGATCGAGGAAGAAGGTATCAAACTTGAAATGTCAAAGCGCGGACCGGAAACGGTTGCCGTCTCCGCGCCGGCCTATTCGATGCCCATGCACATGCCTTCGCATGTCCCTATGGCACATCACGAGGCACCGTCAGCACCGGCACCGTCGGCGGCTCCCGCCGCCGCAGCTCCGGCAGCCGATACCGGCCACACGGTCAACTCGCCGATCGTCGGCACGTTCTATCGTGCACCGGCACCCGACGCCGACTCGTTCGTTCAAGTGGGATCTCATGTGTCAGCAGGTGATACGCTCTGTATCGTCGAGGCCATGAAGCTCATGAATGAGATCGAGAGTGACATCACCGGCACGGTCGTGAAGATCTTGGTTGAGAACTCTCAACCGGTCGAATACAATCAACCATTGTTCGTGATCAAGCCGGACTAAGCCGGACCATCATGATCAAAAAACTCCTGATCGCAAATCGTGGCGAGATCGCGCTTCGCATCATCCGTGCTGCGCGTGAGATGGGCATCCGAACCGTCGCCGTCTACTCTGAAGCCGATCGTGCTTCGCTCCACGTCCGCTTTGCCGATGAAGCCGTCTGTATCGGACCTGCTGCCGGCAAGCTGTCGTATTTGAACATTCCGTCGATCATTGCGGCCGCCGAGGTCACCAATGCCGATGCGATCCATCCCGGCTACGGCTTTCTTGCTGAGAATGCCACGTTTGCCGAGATCTGTCAGGAAAGCAATCTCATCTTCGTGGGTCCCGATCCATCGGCCATTGTGTCGATGGGTAACAAGTCGATCGCCAAAGAAACGATGCGCGCCGCTGGCGTTCCTGTCGTTCCCGGCTCGGACGGTATCGTCGAGACCATCGACGATGCGCGCCGCGTGGCTGAAGAGGTTGGCTATCCCGTGATGCTCAAGGCCGTCGCCGGCGGCGGTGGCAAGGGCATGCGCTATGTGGAAAC
>CAYXQJ010000034.1:0-32855 GCA_964467455.1 uncultured Hyphomicrobiales bacterium
CATCGATCGGATGATCGTGGACGTCTTTTGTCACGAATGTCGGCTTGTGGTCGAGTTGCACGGTCAAGTGCACGCAGAGACAAATTCACAGGAACGCGATGAGGCACGCATCGAGGAACTTCTCAAACGCAACTACAGCACGCCGATCATTTACCATCACAAGGTAGACACCGACAGTGGCTCCGTTGTGGAGCGCATTCGCAGAAGGTGCTTTGAACTACAACCAGTCCCTTAGCGACCAAGTCACATGTAGTTGCGTCGCTGACATCGACCCTAAAGGAGACCTGAAGGAGACCTGAAGGAGACCTAATGGAGACCTGAAGGAGACCTAAAGGCGACCTGAAGGCAGCAATTGAGCGTCCTGTCATCCCTCTCACGAAGGTGAGAGGGAAAGCGAGCAACGCGAGCGAGGGAGAGTAAAAACACGAACGTGAGAGGGAAAGCGAGCAACGCGAGCGAGGGAGAGTAAAAACCTGAAGGAGACCTAAAGGTGATCTGAAGGCAGCAATTGAGCGTCCTGTCATCCCTCTCACGAAGGTGAGAAATGTCATTCCGAGCGGAGCGAGGAAGGGACCGAGGGAGAGTAAAAAGCGAGGAAGGGACCGAGGGAACTACTACCTCACGTACACCATCTTCCCTGTCAGCACCCTCTCCTGCCCATAGGCAGCTACAACATAGATGCCCGATAACAACTGATGGGGCATAGGCAGATCCACGCTGGTGGCGCTGTTATCGACGGTTGTTGCGAACACACATCGACCGGAAAGATCGTAGACGCTGATGCTGTTGATACCAGTTGGATGTGCAACATGACAGCGTCCATCAGATCGCAGCTGAATCGTGAGACCGCGATCATCCGTGACCGGGTTCGTTTCTTCATCAACGCTCACCGGCGTCCCTACGGCATACGACGAGGTGTAGTTGTAGGAATCGATGACGTGGAGAAGTTTTCGCACAGGATCAAAGACCCCATCGATCGGGGCTCCAAAACCTTCGCCGATCTCCTCGACCGTGTTTCCGGTCTCATGATCGACAACAGAAGCGACATTGTCTGCATTGCTACGAAGCACCAACGTATGGCGTGCATCCATCCGAAGTAGCTTGATCCCATCATCGAAGCTGAACCTTCGTTCACGCGTCCACATCGATCCACGCTTGAGGATACCATTGGTCGTGACAATGGTCGTCGAGTCGATCTGGATCGCCCCCTTCGGAGCTCCAACGAATACTCGATCGATCATGAACAACGGAAGAGCCGACGTTAGATCCACACTCTGGATCCAGTTCTTTTCGGTGATCATCAGTGTGGATCCGTAGGACGCGTCGGCATGCAGGATCTCAGGATCCGGTTCTCTGACCTGCTTACTGGCAGTGCCTTTCAAGTACCAACGCCCACTGATCAATCGGTCTGATCGATGTAACCAGATCCCATCATAGGCCCAACCACCGTTGTAATTAAAGTTGCGGACTCGGAAGAGCGAGATATGTTGACGCTGCTCGCGATTATACAAAGCGAGATTATAAAAACGTACATACGGCTCATTGTCACTGGGTGGTGCATTGTCGACGGTCAACGTATCAACCAAGGTCAGACCGGTCATGCCGACATCAGTGTTGTAGAAGCGAAAGAATGTCTTTCCGCCACGTGGTTCCGAGGTCACATATCGCATCGAGTCGGATGTATAATACCCTGCGAATGCATAGCTTTCAGACATCGATGTCGGTGAAAACGCTTGATCGGCATAGGCCTGCGGAACGTGATAGGCAAACAACGATGTTGGCGTACTGATGAGAATACTATCGCCGGCAGGAGAACAGGCAACGATCACCCCTTTGATGATGGTATCATTGCTCACCATGATATTCTTTTCCGGGCGATACAACGTCACATCTTCACCAGATGCTTTCACCGTGTCATGAGTCAGGGTATCGATGGCCATCACACTGGTCGAACACTGGCCTACTTGCGTTGACAACATCGTCGTCGTGCGCGATGATGTCCGGACCGTTGAATCCCCCAACGTCCAGACAAATTGATGGGCAGCATTGTTCACCGTATACAACCGCGCCGTAACCTTGACAGGCCTCAAGATCTTCTGCTTCACCTGTTCAACAATGATCGATATTGAGTCTTGTCCATTGAAGGGGGCGATCCCATATCGTGTCAGAGTTTTTGACACCGTATCCAACATGTACATGACGGCTGTACGACCGTTGATCCACACGCTAGTGCAGGATGGGACCGTATCCAGATCGCGTACCGACCCGTTGACGTAGTTGAACGCAGACATCACCTCGCCACCGGCAATCTTCGTCACTTGCAACAACGTGGTCGGCGCGTACAGACTGGCAACAAGCTTTCCAGACCTAGCCGGAAGCTTACTCCCCTCCCACAGTACCATATCATACTCGACCGTGTCATAAATGATCCGGTTCAACGATCCTGAATGAATGGCGTTCCGAAATCCATTTGGTGGCCTAGATCCACCTCCTAAGTGTTCCGAATAATGTTTGCTGGACACCGTGTGTCCACGATACGTTTCGATGCACTCGGTTGTTTTGCCCCAATCGTCCGGACTAGTAGAAGGATCAAAGTAGCTATCATAATATACACGAACGAATGCATCAGTCTCTGCCGACCAACTCACATTGATAAGTTTTGCATATACCACTCCGGTTGTGGTAAACAAAGTGGTGTCGACCTCTTCACATTGGCCGCGGTCAAAACTGGTGTGGTTCCCTCCATCTTCGATCTTTGCTTCGACCAACACACGTGGATAGCCGGGCACTGCATAGAGACCGACCGATTTGACGAAGATCGAATCATACCCATTGCTCGCTCTGAAGTATCTGAAGGTATACGGCACACGCTCACAGGTATCATGAGACGCGCTACATCGATACATTGGCAGGGAGTCTCTCCGTGTACCCGATAACACATAGAGTGTCGTTCCGCAGAACGCCACCCGCTCCGGCGCGCCAACGAACGGAGTCGTAACCGTATCGCGTAGCGCACCGGTAGATCCATCATATCTCGCAACCGTTGTTGTTGTCAACGGACGTGCAAAGAGTTCACCACCTGATGAGATCTTCGGCATCTCCGGATAGGGATAGTCGATCGTCCACTCGCGCACCAATCCTTGTGCAGAAAGCGCTGCACATGAAAGGGCAAAAACGGCAAGTAGTGTGGACACGGATCTAAGGGTCATACGGCCAATCTACCACAAAAAAATGCCCCCTCTCACGAAGGTAAGAGGGGGCTGTTTGCGTTGAGCTAGTTGCGACTTACTTCGCCTTCTGGAACACCGGGCTCTCGTTCTCTTGCGCAAAGCCGTAGGCGCGGATCGTCAGATCCGGGTGGTCCGGATGGTTGGTCTTGCACATCACCGTGCCGGAAAACTGACCCTTGACGGCCGGAACAAGCGTGGCCGTGAGGTCGAACTTCTCGTGCGGCTTGATGGTGACCTTGCCGACGGCGTTGAGGATCAGACCGTTGTCGGCTGTCCACTCCGTGAGGTCTACCGGTGCGTCGGTGTTGTTGGTGATGGTGACCGTGGCCGTGGCCTTCTGGCCGATCTTGAGGTCCTGGAAGCTGAAGTAGATCGACGGCGTCATCATGAGCGCACGCTGGATGTCGGCCTTCAAGAACAGGAAGGCCACCTGCTCGTTGGTGTCGAGTCCGGCAGGAACGGGGGTACCGCGACGACGAAACTCTTCGCGCGCGGCAAGACCCTTGGCATCACCCCAGCGGATCGTGATACTCTTGGTCACCGGACCGGCTTGCGCCGGCGAGATGTTGAGCTTCACACCCATCGTGCTGACGTCACCCGGAACGAGTTCCATCTTGTCCGGATCGGTCTTGGTGCAGCCGCAACCCGGCTTCACTTCAACGATCTTGAGGTCGCCGGTGCCGACGTTCTTCATCTTGATCTCGGCCTGAAGGTTTCCGTCCGCCGGCGGCTTGACCTTGCCCCAGTCGTACGTTTCACCACCAACAACTTCGAGTTTCGGACCCTGCGTGGTCGCAGCTGTCCCTTGAGCCATCACGGCACTGCCAAAAACCGTCAGCAGTGCAACGGCGACAAGCATGCGGTTGATCATCATCTCTCCTTCATTTGAAAAACGACTTCTATACGTTGTGAACGCCATCCAATGACGTATGAATTGCAAAAATACGTTACGAATGCGTAGGTGTCAGAATCCCCTCGAAAGTCGCACCCCCACCCCCACCGCCACATAACTCCAAGACTGGCTTGTAGATAGGCTGCCAAAGGGCATGCTGACGTTCACCGAAGGTGATAACACCGACCCACGCGCCAAGGCAATATCGTACTGCACGACAACCGACGGCTCGAAAACAAAGACCGTGGGGTCCGAGATCACCTGCGCCCCGCTCAGGTCCCGCACCCTCGACGGAGGGTTGGTCGTGAACATGTAGTCGTCCGGCGACACCACCCGATCCTGCAGCGACTGCGATGACCCGACCGTGATCATCCCGCGAAGGTCCAAGCCAATACTCAAGAACGTATCAAAGAGGCGTTGACGCACGCCCCCTTGCACTGTTAGCGACGTGATCGAGGTCTCCATCTGATACTCCGTCACGATCGGTGGCAGATCGGCCCGCGGCAACGTATCCCCCGGCGTCGTGAACGACGCCCCGTGAAACATCACGCCGAGTCCGGCCTGCAGCGACAACGACGGCTTCACCCACTGCTCTGCAATGATCGTCAGCCGCAACGGCACACCCGTTCCACTGGTGAAATCACAACACGGGATCAGATTCTCAAAATATTGCAGACTACCCGTGTGCAGCGCATACTGTCCCGCCACCTCCACCCCAACATATCGCGTAGGCATCGATAAGGGGGCTCGTGGTGACCACTCCCATTCGTAGCCCTGGCCGTTCGCCGTATAAAGGGACAACAACCCGCACAGCGACATCAAAGTCCGCGACATCAAAGTCCGCGACTTCAAGGTCCGCGACATCAAAGTCCGCGACTTCAAGGTCCGCGACATCGAACGCAACACGGAGACTAACTCATCGACTAACTCAAAGACTAACTCAAAGACTAACTCAAAGACTACCTCGCAGACTAACTTGAAAACAGTATTCATCGCGCCACCTGCAACGGAATAACCACACGTTGATACGGTGTGCGGACATCAACGAAATACAGTCCCGCTGGAAGCTGTGATACATCGATGGCGTCGAGTGTAAGTCCCGGAATGAGATGGACGTCGGACGCCGGACGTTGGACGTCTGACGAAGGACGCCGGACGTCTGACGTCGGCCGTCCAACATGGTCGATGATGGTGAAGGAAACATCCTGCGCTTCACCGGTGGCAAAGGTGATCTGCGCCGAGTTTGATGCAGGATTCGGGAAGATGCTAGCCGACACGATGAAGCCCTGGGCGGCGGCGGTCTTGTAGCTGAGGCCGCAAACAGAGTCGATCTCGAAGGAGCCGTTGGCGGCGGCAACGTCTAACACGGATGGACAGCCGGCATTACCGAACTGTGTGGTCACATCGGAGATGGCAAGTTCCGTACGCTGACGATCGCCAAGATAGGTGTCGAATAAGACAACGATCATGGTGTCTCGCGGAAGAAAGGCCCCGTTGGCATCAAGCTCAAGATGAAGCTCGCCACGCGGTGATTCTTCTAAGCGGACAATGGTCGCCCCCTCCGCAGCAGTGTTGGCAGTGCGACTTCCACGATACTTCAACAAGGATGGATCGTACGTGATCACAGAGCGTGCATTCTCGGCGAGGGAAATGCGGTCTGCATTGACCAACATCGGCATGGCCAGAACGCTGCCCGGGCGCAACCGCAGGTCTTGCGGGATGGCGACCGTGATGGTGTCGGGCAGCACCGACGTGCCGGTGGCAGATACCTCGTACGGCACGCCAAAGGCATTGGTGTAGAGGACGATCGAGGCGTTGAGCGTCTCAACGGCAGACGGTGTGTAACGTAATGTGAAGACCTGCTGCTCCGCGATATCGATCACGGCGTTCTCGGGCACGGTCGTGATCGCAACGCCTGTCGGCCTCATAACGATGCTGTCGACGCGCAGCTCAACGTTGCCGTTGTTGCGGACGATCAGTTGTCGCTCCGACGATGATGAGCACGTTGGAAGCATCACCACGGTGCCAAAGTCGATCGACGACGGAGTCACCTCCAACTGTGGCTTCCGTGCAAATCCGCGGAAGTGTAGTGTTGTTGTCTGGGCGCCATCCGGCACACCTTGGATCGGTCGTGATCGCAGGTCGGTGGTGATATCATAACGCATCAAGTGCAAGCCACCTTCAACGGGGTCGAACCGCACCAGCAACGTATCCGATGCATTCGTCGCACAGGCCGCACCGTTGCTCATCAGCGAGCGCTCTACCTTATACGCCAACGTGTCGCGCTGTGCACCGGTCTCTGTTTCAGTTGTCACGTGGACGTTGATGTTGCCTGTGTTACGCACAATGATCAACGCCGTCACTCCCCCGCTGCCGTCGGCATTCACGGCACCGAAATCGACCGTGTCGCCGCGCAACTGTACAGACTGCGGACTGCCCGTGACATCGATCGCACGATAGACTTGTTCCACGCCGATGCCGCTGATACTGGAGACCAATGTATCCTGGATCGTGGCCCCGCGATTGGGTCGGTACACCAGATGAAACAACGCACTGTCCCGCCCCCTATCAACAGGAGCGTAACGAACGGCCCACGTCAACGAACCCTTTGGACCAAACTCTGCGGCGGGAAACGTATCAACAACGATCTCCGGCGTCCCGATCACCGACGTGATCATCTCGCGGATCTGTCGGTCCACCGGCACATGCTGGGGCGCCACATTATCAACCTTGTACGGCAGATTCGGTGTAAGGGGCGAGGGGTTCACGTAGACCGAATCGAACCGCACCCACGGCGTTGTGGAGCCAAGGATGCTTCGGGTCTTCATGGCGCGAAGAAGGAATCGTTCGTTGGTGGACGCACCGAGCGTGTCGGTCATCTTCACCACGCGCAGTTCCAGCAATGCTTCGGTGACCACATCGATCGGAAAGAACGGAGAGTTCGGCAGCGAGCGATAGGTGACGCCAAAGCTGCGTCGTTCACCGACATCGATGATGTACGGCAGGTTCTGCGCTTCGATGAACTCCTCTTTGCGCGGTGACTCCGGCGGAACGGATGCTGTGTTGACGATCTGATAGTACGGGTCAACAACACCGGAGTTGGTCAGGATACCAACCGGCACATTGTCGTTGTTGACCACCGTAAAGGTCAGCGTCACCGGCGTTCCTTCAAGGGTCACGCCGAAATCCATCACCGTATCGGCCTTATTGGTCTCGTCCCAATAGATCTCAACGCGGGGTTGAGCTCCAACGGTACAAAGGGCGGCGAGAAAGAGAAGGCCGCAAAGGATGTTACCACGTGCCGACAAGACCGGTCAGAAGATTCGGCAGGAAGCCAAGAAGGACAACGGCGACCGTGCAGACGGCCAGCGAGATACCGGCAAGGCCTGCCGGTGCTTCGTAGCCATCGTGTTGAGGATCGTTGAAGTACATCTTCACGACGAGGCCAAGGTAGAACCACACCGAGATGACGGACGACACAACGGCGACGATGGTCAGCCATGTGAATCCGCTTTCGACGGCCGAGTAGAACAACATGTACTTACCGAAGAATCCCGCGAACGGCGGAATGCCGGCCAAAGAGAACATGAAGACGGCCATCACGCCGGCCAAGATCGGATGTTTCTTGGACAGGCCGGCCCAGTCGTTGAGTTCAAGAGAAGCATCTTCATCGCGCTCGATGAGGCCAACGATGACGAAGGCACCAAGCTGCATGAAGGTATAGGCCGTGACGTAGAAGACGATGGCCGAATGTCCGTACGACGTGCCGGAGACGATACCCATGAGCAGGTATCCGGCGTGGGCGACGGAGGAGTAGGCCAGCATACGCTTGACGTTCGTCTGTGCTACGGCGGTGATGTTGCCGACCAGCATGGTGATCGCCGCGATCACGGCCATCATCATCTGCATCGAACCGGTCATCTGCGTCGTACCCATCATCGGCATCAGAGCCGAGAAGACAGGGATGAAGGCGCTAAAGGCGGCGGCCTTACCGGCCGTGCTCATAAAGGCCGTCACCACTGTCGGTGCACCTTCATAGACGTCCGGTGCCCACTGATGGAACGGGAAGGCGGCGATCTTGAAGCTCAAGCCCACCGTCAGCAACACCGCACCAATGGCCAACAAGCTCGGATAGGTCGACGTGCCCTTGGCGACCACGCTGAGGATCTCTGCATACTGCAGCGAACCGGTGGCGCCATAGATCAACGACATGCCGTAGACGAGGAAGCCGGAAGCGAAGGAACCAAGAAGGAAGTACTTCATGCCCGACTCGATGCTGCGAATGCGCGTGCGCAGGAAGCCGGCCATGACGTAGAAGGAGATCGACATGAGTTCGATGCCGACGAAGAGCACGACGAGGTTCGTCGAATGCGCCATCAACATCATCCCCGCAACCGCACTGACCAGCATCGTGTAAAACTCATCGATACCGGCTTCGCGCTGTTCGAGGTAGTTCCGGGCTGCCAACATCGTCAGCACGCCGGCACCGCAGAACAGAATATCAAAGTAAGCGGCCGTGCCACCCAAGGTGATCATGCCGTTGAACGTAGATCCGCGATGACCGAAGGTCACGGCAGCCACAACGGCCGTTAGGACCAACGTTCCGAGATAATAACCGTAAACGAGTTTCGAGTCGCCTTTGACAAAGGCCTGGATCACGATACCGATGGCGCCGAGGGCAAGCCAGATCGTGACCAGCGGAAGTGAGCCAAAGAGATCAATCTGCATGTGTACCGTCCGTTCCCCACATGTAATGTTCTACCTGTCCTACCACGTGGCGCACACTTTGTTCCGAATAATCCATGAACGTCTTCGGAGCTACGCCAAGCCACACCATCAAGATCACCAGCGGCACGAGCTGCCAATATTCCATCCTCGACATATCGCGCAGATGATGATTCTCGGGATTCTCATTCTTGCCGAACATCACGCGCTGGAACATCCACAGCAAATAGACCGCTGCGAAGATCACGCCGCTTGAGCTCACAATGGCATAGGTCCAATCATTGAGGAAGGGGCTGCGGAATGCCCCCAATAACGTCAGGTACTCACCGATGAAGCCGTTGAGGCCGGGCAGGCCGACCGAGGCGAACATGGAGATGGCAAAGAGGACGGCGAACTTCGGCATCACATTCGTCACGCCGCCGTAGTCGCTGATCTCGCGCGTATGCCGGCGCTCATACAACATGCCGACACACAAGAACAACGCGCCGGTGGAGAGGCCGTGGTTGACCATCTGGATCACGGCACCCTGCACACCTTCCACCGTCAGGGAGAAGATACCGAGCACCACAAAGCCAAGGTGGCTCACCGAGGAATAGGCCACAAGTTTCTTGATATCGGTCTGCACCATTGCCACGAGGGCGCCATAGATGATGCCGATCACGGCAAACACGCTGATCACTCCGGCAAGCTGTGCCGACGTCTGCGGGAAGAGTTCCAGGTTAAAGCGGATCAGACCGTACGTCCCCATCTTCAGCAACACCCCGGCCAGGATCACCGAGCCGGCCGTAGGCGCCTGCACGTGAGCATCGGGAAGCCACGTATGCAGCGGGAACAACGGTACCTTGATGAAGAAGCTCAGAGCGAAGGCCAGGAAGAGCCAGAACTGCACGTCGAGCGGGATGGCTGGCCCGACCATACGTAGCTTCATCAGGTCGGTCGTAAAACCAATACCTTGGGCTTTCGCCGCAAAGCTCAGCCACAGAATGGCCACCAGCATCAACAGCGAGCCGGCGAGCGTGTAGAGGAAGAACTTCACCGCCGCATAGACGCGGTCCTTGCCGCCCCAGATACCGATGATGAAGTACATCGGGATCAGGATCAGCTCCCAGAACACGTAGAACAGGAAGGTATCGAGCGCCATGAAGACGCCGGTCATTCCGAACTGCAGCAACAGCAACAAGGCGTAATATTCTTTTTCCATCTTGTGGATGGAGTTGAACGACGCCAGGATCGACACCGGCATGATGAGTGTGGTCAGCAAGACCAGCAACAGCGACGTCCCGTCCAATCCCAGGCGGAACCCCGCATCGATCTGCGAGATCCACGGCACGTTGACCATGAACTGCATGGCCGATGACGAGGCATCAAAGGCCGGGATCAGGAACAATGACCCCAAAAAGGTCAGCACGGCCACCGTGATGGTCAGACCTTTGATGGCTTTCACCTGATCCCGCTGGATCAGACTAACGGCCGCCGCACCGGCAAGCGGTGCGAACAGAGTACACAACAGTGCAGCTACGCCCATACGTATAGAAACGGATCGGTGTGATAATCCTGCAATATAGCATCGAAGACCGCGACTTCGAGGACCGCGACTTCCAAGACCGCGACTTCCAGGACCGCGACTTCCAAGACCGCGACTTCTAAGACCGCGACTTCCGGGTCCGCGACAACTGGCATCGGGACGACGAAGTCAGACAGCGTAGCTGGACAACGAAGTTCGACAACGAAGTTCGACAACGAAGTTCGACAACGAAGTTTGACAACGAAGTTGGACAGCGTAGCTAGACAACGAAGTTCGACAACGCAGTTGAACAACGCAGTTAGACGACGTAGTCAGTAGATTTGCCTGACTGTGGACTATGCCCAACTCAAATCGCAACTGCGCCAGGCGCTGGTGACCGACCCGAAGCCGGAGACGACGGCGGCGGCACGGAAGGAAGCCGAGCGGGCGGCAGAGGAAGCGCCGCGGCGCGAGGACCGGGCGGCGTTCTGCTGGATCCTGGCTCAACACTGCGCTAACCATGCGGAGTTCGAGGCGTCGGAGAAGTGGATCGACGAGGCCCGACGGCTAAGTGCCGGCATTCCGCTCTTGGAGGCGAACACGGCCTACATCTATGCGACGATGCTGAACCGGCAGCGGAAGGCCGTAGAGGCGATCGATGTGCTCGCCCCCTTCATGCAGTTAGATCTTAGGGAACAGGATGTGTCGCTGGCGGCAAGGATGTACACGCTCATGGCCGGCTTGTATGATTCCGTGGGAGATGTCGACCTCGCAGAACAGACATTCCAGATGGCCCTTGATCTTCGTGAGCAACAGGGTGACCAGCACGGTCTGGCTGTTGTCAGTTACAACTATGCCGAATTCTGCGCTCGTCAAGATGATGAAGGCCGGGCACTGGAGCATTTTGTACGGGCCTATGAGATCGAGCGGGAACTTGGCCACGATGGCTCGCTGGCACAGTCGGCAGTGCAGATCGCCCTCCTGTTTGCAAAACAGGGTCTGCGCGAGGATGCGCTGAGGTATTACCAAGAGTCGGTAGAAGCTTCCCTGCGAAGTGGTGTGCCGATCGTGATCGCCTTCGTCAAAGCCAACGGGGCGTCGATCTTTGAGCGTTTGAATGATGAGACCGCACGTCTGACCTCGCTCCTCGATGCCAAGACCTATCTCGACCGCTATCCGTTTGACAATATCCGCGGCGAAGTCCTGGGTAATCTTGGCTCGATGTATGTAAAAAGGGGCGAGCATGAACGTGCTGAACCGCTACTTAAGCGCGCCCTAACGATCAGCGAAGAACAGAACCATCCGTATGCGATCGGACACTGGCTATGTGTGTATGGTGAGATGCTGAACGCACAACACCGACATGAAGAAGCGGTACCGGTGCTGGAACATGCGGTAAAGGTGTCTTCGAGCGTCAAGTCTCATGTGAACTCGCTGCGCGCGTTCTCGGAGCTCGCAAAAGCCCATGCAGCACTGGGACAGTCATCGGAATCGGCACGCATGTTATCGGAATGGGCATCCACATATATCGAAGAACACAATGCCGACGTAGAACAACGGTTGCGCACCGTGCAGCGGAAACGCGAACGCGAACGCAAGGCGCAAGAAGCGGAGATCTACCGCCTCAAGAACGTAGAACTCTCTGCAGCGATGACAAAGCTCGAAGATCTGAACACCGAACTACGCGAGATCGCTGTTGAGAAAGATGAGTTCATGGCCATCGCAGCGCATGACCTTCGTAATCCTCTCGCCGATATGCGCGGCATGCTCCTGACGATGATCTCTCATTTCGACGTCCTCGGCAAGGAAGATGTGCTCGATATCTGTAAGGAGTTGCTTGCCACCACCACACGCATGAGCGCGACGGTCCATGCCTTCCTTGAGATCAGCCGCACGGATCGTCGTTCTTCAGGTGTTGCGACCGAGCGCTTGGACCTAGTGCACCTTGCTCACCGTGCCGTGGAGCGACATAGCTCGCGTGCCGAAGGCAAGCGCATGAAGCTTCATGTCGACGCATCGGAAAGTTCCCTCTTCGCCACCGGCGATGCTTCGATCGTTGAGGCCGTGCTGGATAATCTGCTCTCCAATGCTATCAAGTATGCACCGGCGGACACCAACATCGTGATCGGAGTAAAGACGGTCAATGGTGAACCGATGATCTGCGTCTGTGACGAAGGCCCGGGGGTTCCAAAATCAGAACAACCGAAACTTTTCACGAAGTACGCTCGCCTCGCCCTGAGCGAAGGCAAAGAAGATTCCCTCGGCTTGGGCCTCTACCTGGCCAAGCGCATGGCCGAACGCATGAATGCCCGCCTCGTCTACGAAGACCGTCCGGAAGGGGGCGCATGTTTTGCCATCTATATACAGCAAACCCCGGCCTAAGCCAGGGTTCACTGTGACCTCAATTCGCACTAGTGGTAAAAGCCAATGCGAGTTTCGTTGACTAATCAATACCGCCGCGCCACATGACGCCGAGGCGGACGCTGACGGAGTTCCAGGATGTCGGGTCACTCACGGTCGGCGTTGCTCCTTGCAAAACTACATACGGTGTGATCAATTGTCCACGGTAGCCGAACATCCCGGCTTGAAAGTCGTGACCGAAGCCAATTTGCAGCCCGAGACGCGGTGAAAAGGATGGCGCTGTGTTGAACTTGATACTGGTCTGCGGCGCTCCGGGTATATCGTTTGGTGCCTCTCCTTCCCACACTTCATGTTGCCAGACGTACGAGTCGAGTACTGAGACCGGAAGATCAAACCTCAGCCCAACAATACCGAATGCACCCGTAGCACCAACTTGCACCTTGGTGCCTACGACATTGGACATGTATAGAACTGTGTTCTGTGCTTCAAAAACAGCGTTCTGTGCATAGATCCCATTACTGATCGGTTCTTGTGTCTCTGCCTTCATCCACTGCAGTTCGAGTCCCAGACTATAGACAAAACCGATCTGTGAGAAGATTGGGCGATATTCAACAATAGACATGACCGATACATTGTACCCCATGCCACCCTGGGGTGTTACCGTGATCGGAGGTCGTCCAGGAGATGTACCGCCCACGATATCAAGAGACAATGTGCCGAAGCCGTACGCATATCCCGCCGTCGCACCGAATCCCAGCCACCACTCATGCTTGCGTTCGAGTGTGTCTTGAGGCAACAACTGCAGTACCTCGTCTTGTCCGCTCTGCATGATCTGCGAATGACCTACAACCTGACACAGAGCCAACGTTATGATAATGATGACGGCTCTCATCGTAGTAGCTGCGCCTTCAAGATCACTCTGCTCATGGCCTCAATGGATGTATCATCCACCGGCGTCGCTACAAGCACGATGTTATATAAACCTTGCGAAGCTAGATCAGGCGCTCTGAACACGATCCGATAATCAATGCCGATCGTATACAGAACGTCACGGATCTCAACTCCCTCTGAATTGAGCAGATACGAAATGTGCCTGCCACCCAGGTCGTAGACAGACGCTGTGAGTCGGAGACGATCGTCGACATTGAAGCGGACGGTGGTCTGATCTTTGAACGGATTCTCAAGCAGGCGTGCGTTCGAGACGATAGCATTGGGGATGCGTATGAAGATCGTATCAATGACTTCGTTCGAATCTCCATAAAAGGGCAAGCGCTTTCCTATGAGTCGATAGGCATATACTTCGCGCCGATATTCGACATCATCGAAGAAGAACTCATGTGTCTGCGGTGCTAAACAGAGACATGAAAGAAGACGAGGTTCATTGAGGTAGGTCAGTTGTGGCCTGCCACCAAACGTTAGCTGACTTGCATCCAATGGGTTGACCAACGCTCTTTCAATGATGAATCCCTCATAACAATGTTCATCACTCACACTAAATCCAAGGCGTACTTCTAGGTCGCCGATGTACTCACCATAGAAATTGAACTTCGCGTCGCAGATGTCTGGTGGTGGTGCTTGTTCATCAAACTCGATCGCCAACGGCGGATTGTCGTGTTTGGCAAACCAGACATTTCTATTCGACCCGGTTCCCGTGACTGAATCATGATCGATCTTGAACGCACATGCTTGGTAGTAGTCCGTCGGCGTCGCATAGGCCAAGATCTCCGGCACATAACTATTGTCGTTTGACGACACTACGAATCGTCCCAACCGAATGGTATCGGCCGGCGACATAGCATGAGCAACATCAACACTGTCCGGACCGACGATGTTCACCACGATATCGCCGTTAACAAGAGCGAAGTCAACATGATATCCGCTCATGGAGGGGGCGTTGTAGTTCACCAAATTCAGATCGGATGAATCCGGTTCGAATGTCACGGTATGGATCGCAGGATTGAAACCACCCGTTGGTGCGAGGTCCACCGACTGAATGCGAAGAGTTGTGTTTGCAAAGTACTCCCACCTCGGCGTCAACCGCCGCAAGATGAGATCAAAGCTCATGTGATCATATCGTGGATCTAATGCCGGCGCTAATATGGCGCGGACGTCAGGAGTTTGAGATGAAAGGCGAAATGGGGAAATGGCAAAGAGAGAGAGAAGCACAATTAAGAGGTACTCCCACGCTTTCCCTCTCACCTTCGTGAGAGGGATGCCGCAGCGCATCAATCTTTCCCGAAGGGTCTCCTTCAGGCCCCCTGTAGGTCGCCGTACGGTATGAGGTCGCTGTGAGGTTCTAGGGAACAAGGGTCAACCTCCCCCTGTTGTTCCACGTAACGTTGACATCTCTCGTGGTGACGATGCCGTTCAAGTCGGTGTCGAAGACGGTGTAGGACTCTAGGTTGCGGTTGTCCCAGACGAGGTTGTAGTCGGCGCGATCGATCTCAGATCCAAAATTGGCTTCACCGGCGATGAGGCCGAACCAGCGGCGTCCCGATCCGTCGGTACCAATGAGTTTCTGAGATGCGGCACCGCCAAAGACGCCGACACCAGTGGTGAAGTCGACGACGTAACCGATGTTCCCCCGGTTGACGAGGATCTTGTCTTCTGTGATCGCCGCGAGGTGGTTGCGGTGACGCACAGCGATGTTATACAATCCTGCCGGAATGCCGGCAATGATCCGAGGGCGCAGCGTTTGTGGATCGAGCATTCGACCGTCCTTTGTTAGGAGCAGTGTCTCGATGAGTTTTGGTGCTTCCGTAGTTGAGGGCGACGTGCGAAACTCGACCGTCACCCAGTCTACAATGCTGTCACCGATAGCCACAGCGGTATCGAGTGTTCGATCGGGGTCGAGCGAGTATGGATAGATGTTCGGTGCCGTGGTTGGCAAGATTCCTCTGGACGCAAGGTCTGTGGCCATGACCGGCGTGAAATTCTCCCCATACGTGCGCAAGGGACCTTCCAAAAAGACCCTTGTGTTCAGGACCCACACCGGACCGGTAGCCAGGCCGATAGCAAAGTCACCGTTCGACCTGACGAATTGTGTCGTAGAGTAGCGCCAGACTTCAGGATTCGTCACTGCCGTTTGTGTTGGCATTTGCGACAAACCATACTCTTCGTAGCTCGTGCCATCGTAGCGCATCAGGACGAGATCTTGCTCTTGTCCTTGCAGTTGGGGGATGGTTTCGATCGCTGAAGCAGGGGTCTCATTCGGACCCAGTTCTCGATTGCGCCAAGCATATCCGAAAGTGAGAGTAAAAGTACTGTCGGCCACAACACTTCCATCTGAAGAGCGCGCTTGCATCTGAAGGTAGCGATTGACTTTAAATGTGATGTCCGTTAACGGAAGCGGCGTTGTTTGCGGCATACTACGCAGTGCCCATTGCTGCACTTCACCGCGCTCGGCTGCTGGAAAGTACACAGTGGTATTAGCATTGTTCATCACCAGCGTTTGATCGCTAGGGATATTCGTTCGCACCATTGTGCCGATGATCTCCGGCCATAGTCCGTCATACCTCGGGTCAATGGTGTTGGTGTACAATAACTCGTGCTGCGACGTTGGCGACTCTTCAGTATAGATGTGTCCTCGGAGGATCAGTGAGTCGTTGACGTACAGATTCCACGGCAACATCACACCGGCTGTGTCATCTTGCACCAGGTGGCCAATTGCTGACGGATCACGAGCCATCTCGCCCCCTCCCAGCATCAGGGAGTCGCCATAATATCGAAGGTTGTAGGTGCTGTCCCACCGTGGCTCATTGTCAAGTGAACCAAGATCATCTCGCCATATCCATGAATGCGGTTGCATTCTGAGGTTGTCTGAAACCGTATTCGAGAGATTTCCGGATTGAAGATCAAGTCGTTCATGGATCCTCAAGTCGGCGCTCCTCGTCATTGATGCACCGGCTGGATTATTCAGTTCAAGTACCGGCACCAATCCCGTTCCAGAGACTTCTTGTGGTTCTGTTCCTCTTAACACCAGAGTCCCATAGCGGTGTCCGGGATTGATGACGCCGTAGTGACGTACCTCACGGTTTGCTTGGATATAGGAGTTAGGAATGAGGTCGAAGACGACATTTGAGTCAAGAGACCAGAAGAGTGAGTCTGCGATCACCGGCCGCGATGGATCGAACATCCGTTTGACACTTCGTCCGGCAAAGTGCAGATTCATGTAGGTTCGATGTGCGACCTGTTGAGAGTCCTGTGCGTCTCGTTCATACCGAACAGTACCACCAACAGTGTCTTGGACGATGGAAGCATCGCTTCGAATGCGGATCGTACCGCTGTTATGGATCATGCCGTCGCTCTGGAGAAGTGTCTTCTGACCATAGAGAGAAACGGTCGACAGACTCATCAGGAGAGCCGCTACATAGGCGACACGTAGTAGTATGTGCCCCCGACCTATCATGGCAATCCTACCTGCAATGTTCCTGCATTGATCACGGTCGCTCCCGGCTGAATCAAAAGATTCGGAGTTGTGAAGTCCGAACCATAGTACACTAGGAGTCCACCATCAATGTCGACTGCTGATTGATCCAACACAGATACAGGGACAAGTGTTGGGGCACCTCGCTGATTCACAAGATTCACTGTGGCGTCAGGGACTAGAGAAAAGGTATTCCACACTCCCGGTGCTTCGTAGCCGAACAAGAGCGCAGAGTTTGGAGTAGCGCCGATCGTCACACTCATAGCCATAGAATCCGGCCATGCTTCTCTGAATGCGTAGTTGTCGTTTGCTCGTACAAAGCCCGTGTGCACGGTAAACCCGTCAATGATCACCCGGTCGTCTGGCTCGGGTTCGCGCGCTTCGTCCCAGGTGAACGGATTGCTCCATCGTCCGGAGGCAATGGCGCGCATGGTATCCCGTGCGGCACGTAGCAGAATGTCGTTGCCATGATCAATGCGCAAATTGTCGGGACCCAGGTTCTGAACACCTACCAACTCCAAGTAAGCGATGCCGCTGCTTTGTGCGATCAGACGACGATCATATGTAGGCGGCACCGTGGGGTTGAGTTTGATGCTGCGCTCATTAGGAGCCGGGTAGGCATTATACATTTTCAGCAGTCGTTCTGCAGTCGATGGCACCCACGTTCCCGGGATGTCATCTGCTTTATACCCAACACGGATAGTGGCTTTGTAGTCACCGGTGTGCGTAACCGTGATCTTTCGGAATATGTCCGTAGTTGGGTTGTAGTCATTTGGACGTGTATTAGGTCGCACATCCATTGTGAACTCTTGTGGCAGCGTAACAAACGTTGCACGCGTCTCTTCGTTGTTATAGGTGTATGACGAGCTGATCTCTGCCGTTCTAAGATCGCGTCTCATGGCACCAATGACTTCGGCATTGTTCGTGTATCGTGCCAGGCCGGTTGTCATCGACAACGTGTTTGGCATGATCACAATGTTCGTATCCATTACGGTAAGGTCACCGGCAAGATAGACATCGCCGTTACCGTTCTTGACGGTGTTCCTGGTTAGCAGATTGCCGTACGGCGTGGTTGGCGATGTTGCTTGAATGATCTGTGGATCTTGCGAACCAGCATACTCCACGAGTGATGAGATCGAGAACGTATCGTTCGTCAGAGGTGCGTATTGATTTCGAAACTCTCCTAGCACGAGTAAGTGTGTGCTATCGCCCATGAGAACATTCGCGTTCTGATCATTTGACGTCTGTAAGACATAGGTGGGGTAAATGATCACGGTATCTGAGAGATCACTCACTCGAAATGCACCGTTGACAACCTGTACATCTGCTCGAAGGTGTGTAACTCCCCAACCTGTGGACTGCCTACCTCCGGCCACGATCGTTATCGGCGCATGAACGTAGGAGTCCGATCCCCATGTAAAGTCTCCTTCAACAGTGAGAGGAGAGACGGTATCGTTATAGAAACGTCCGTCCATTCGCACTTCCATCCCGCTTGTAACGATCTTGGGGCCATTGATCAACGTAAGGTTGTTGTAGCGGTCAGTTGTCCCGCTCAATCCCTTCTCTTGCATGATGTATTGCTGTTGGGTTCCGTCATAAAAGAAGGTTCCACTGTACGTTCTTGGTCCGGAGAGAAAGATCGAATATTCGTCGCCCACAAAAACACTGTCCGGAATCCACTTTGCAGAGCTATCGCTCATCTCCAAGTTCGTATACCAACGTACTTGAATGTTTTGTCGAACAGGGAGAGGCTTAGCGTATCGCACCATGCCTGGCACACGCCACTGAGGGGATTGTCCGAGTGCGGTCGTGTTCTTCGTGTTTCCATTGAGATCGGAAAACGCATTGTCAGAACCGGCAAACTCAATGACGCTATTGGTAATGTTTGCCAATGGCGCATCGTTCTTGTACTTGCCCGTATCGCTGCGGAATCGGATCGTCCCGTTGTTACGGACAGTACCTGTTGTCCGGTTCTCTAAGTGCTGCCCGTGGAGAACAGATTGCACGGCGAGCAGGACGAAGCATGTCGAAACGAGCAGCTTAGGTACTGTGCTGGACAGATCAAGATGGTAGACGGGTAGGCGCATATCACAAGGCACTGCACACTATGGCTTGCCAATATTGATCTCCCCATCGTTGTTAAGTTGACCGTCGTTATAGATCGACCCCTCCACCGTTAGCACACCTGGGCGGTAGCGCCAGCATGTTCCAAGTTGGGTGATCGACAAGTCGCCGGTGATAAGGCCTCGTGCATCTTTGAACAGGTATAGGCCTCCGGCATTCACATTGACATTGCCTTCAACCGTAAACCGACTCAGATCGAGGGCATCGATACGCCCGGCGGTGATCTCAACGCCGCCGCTCACGAACAGCACACCTCCCCCTGTGACGGTGACATTCGCCCCTTGCAGAAAGAGTGTTTGTGCCGTTGACGTGGCAATGCCACTTAACAGCACAAAGAATATGACGGTGATGCGTGAGATCATTTCCTAGTTGTCGCTCCTAAAGAGTTCAACCCATTCCGTGTTTGCGCTATCCCAAACGAGGGTGATAGTATCACCGTCCTGCAGGGTGTCGTCACCATTTAGTGTGAGATTACCCGTCTCAACCAGTTCAATTCCGTTACCCGCGGTTCCGGCAACACAACGAATAATGATCCGTGCGCCGTCAGTTGTGCCATTCGGCAACGATATCGTTCGATTGGCGGGGGTGTCGTTGCTGTTGATACGAAGGTACGTGACCCCTTCAACGTTAGCTGTAGTTAGCGTAGTATTGTCAGCGGTAACGTTCACGGTTGCCGATGAATTTGAGAACGGGGTTACCCACTCCAGCGTGG
Source organism: uncultured Hyphomicrobiales bacterium (assembly GCA_964467455.1). GTDB lineage: Bacteria > Bacteroidota > Ignavibacteria > Kapaibacteriales > Kapaibacteriaceae > OLB6. Next base: position 19,975 of record CAYXQJ010000034.1, read on the forward strand.
CCGTAGTAGTGGTTGCACCGGATGCGATCCTCAATACCTGTCCTGCGGCACCGATCTGGTCCGGCAACGTGTACGTGTTGTTTCGTCCACCCGCTGTCGATGAGGGGGCTCGGAACGATACATAGTTTGTGCTTCCACCCGGAAAATCTCCTTCTGTGTTGTAGGCCTCGTAGAATCGCAGTTCACGAGTCGTATTGTCGTTATTCGCGATCCATAGATTCGCGTTGGCGACCACAAACACATTTGGTTCGGAAACTGACATCGACGTTCCGGATGTGTTGTAGGCAAACGTGCCTGTTGCCGTTGATGTCAGTGTCATGTTGCGTCCCCCGGGAATCACGCTGTATTCACCTGCGGTTCGGTTAAGATATCCACCGCCGACGAATGCATACGCACCAGTGGCTCTGTTGGACAATCCACCGATGACGGCAGCATATTTGGCTTGGGCTCGATTGTCGGAACCACCGCCAACAACTGCTGCGGTGTCTGAAGCAATATTGATGGCACCGCCGCCGATCATCGCATACGGTCCGGAAACGTTGTTGTCATCTCCCCCACCAATAAAACCGTATGGGCCACTGAGCGTATGGTCTAGTCCGCCACCCAGAAATGAGTAGTCTGCATTTGCCGATACTCTATGACCGTGGCCACCACCAACGCTAGCGTAATCGGCAGCGTTGATGATATCGTGACCACATAGAATCGCCGAATACGAACCTGTTGCAAAGTTTCCGTCTCCACCACCGATCAGCGAGTACTGACCGCTCGCTGTATTGTCAAGGCCGCCGATCACAACGGAATAGTCCCCGCTGGCGGTGTTGTTTCGTCCGCCACCGATCAACGCATACTGCCCGCTGGCAGTCATGGAAGCATTAGACCGTGCTCCTTGAAAGTCGTTCGAATAATAACCCGGAGTGCCGACAATACCGCCCACGGTGATAGAGGCCGATCTACGGATCGCACCGGTCGTTGTCGAAACCAACTCAAGTGTTGGCGCACCGGCCGTGTTCCAAGCGAACTGAAAGGTGTTTGCTCCGGCCGTATTTGCAACAAGACTCTGGCCACTTTGCGAAGGTCCGGCTTGTGGCCATACAACAGTGTACGGAGTGATCGTCGACAACGGAGGTGCTAGCGTAATGACAATGCCTGGCTCGGACTCACGCTCAATGCGTATCTCTTGAAACGTCACCTGAGAGTTCTGCGCAGTCAAAGCAACCGGCACAAGCACGATCGCGATCCAAAGTGAGAGTGTTATCACGGACTTCATATCAGACTCCAATTAGTTATCTGAGCGGCCGACTTCGATCCATTCCGAAGACGTGCCATCCCATACAAGTGTGATAGTATCAAAACGTGTAAGGTCCACGGACCCTGTGCCGGCAAGATTGAGATTTGCGTCTGAGTCAAACATGCGTACACCTCTCGAAGACTGACTTCCATAAACTCGAATGTAAACAACAGCACCGTCAACTGTTCCGTCTGACAATCTGAGAGTTCGATTACTGGGGGAGCTGCTCGGATTGACCTTCACGAAGGTCTCTGGATTTAGACTAGATGCACTGATCGTAGTGGTCGAATTGGTCGCTGAGACAGAAACCACTGAATTGGTCAACACGTCTTGCCACGACAATGTCGCCTCCGTCGTCGAGGGAGCCGGCGAACTGGCGACCCCTAACACACCTTGGATCGTGGTCGGGATCTGATCAGGTAGGGTGTATGTAGTGTTGATACCGTTCAGCGTTGAGGTCGGCGCTACAAGTTGCACCCAGTTAACAGTTGATGGGAAGGTACCTGAGCTGCTGTACGCCTCGAAGAATAGCACACCTGTAGGCGTACCACTATTGTTGGCCATCCACAACGTCGCATTGTTCACAACGAACTGATCAGGTGTTGTTAGCGAGATCGACCTGTCGGAGCCATTAAAAATGAAGGAATCTCCCCCGGCGCTTGTGATCGTCGATTTGCGTCCACCAACTGATGTTGCATAGGTTCCGGACACAACATTGTCATACCCTCCGAGTACTGTTGCGTAGCTGGCACGTACCTCATTCGCTTCACCACCGCCGATGGTACCAGGTCTGTCGTTTGAATTGCTCGTGACGACGATGTTTCCTTTGCCGCCCATCACAAGACTCTCGTCTCCGGTAACATCATTTAACAAGCCGCACAAAACGGTGGCGTCATCACCAGTCACTTCATTCTGATAGCCCCCAATGATCGTTGCTCGCGTCGCTCCGGTGACGTTTTGGTAGCCGCCCATGATCGACTGTCGCCACAACTCTGTGGTGATGTCGTTGTCGTAGCCACCCATGATCGTATGCTCATATCCTGTTGCCTGATTGGAGTAGCCGCCCATGATGCCGCTTCGCCAACCATCACCAGTCTGATAGTTGTTGCTACCACCAATGATCAAAGACCAATATTCCTCCGAGACATTCGAGAGTCCGCCGGCCACCACGGTGGCCGTATCGCCCGTCCGATTGTTTCTACCTCCAAGGATCAGCGAGTAGTTGCCGGCCGCTGTTTGTGTTGGAGAGGTACGTGCACCCATAAAGTCGTATGATGCATAACCAGGGGTACCGATCGTCGTTGAGTCCTGATGAGCGATCTTCTTTCTGCGCACATTATACGTAAGAGGGTCTACGATCTCCATCACGGCCGTGGCGCTATACATCCAATTCAGCTGGATGGGATTTGTTCCGATCGCGATCAACTCTTGTCCGGACTCTGGTGGTCGGTCCGGAAGATGGAGGGTATATGGCACGATCGGCGCCGATGGCGGATTCAAGGTCATGTACACCCCCGGCTGATCTGCGCGTTCGATATTGATCGTCTGAAACGTGTTCTGATCATTCTGCGCATGCGCCTGCCCAAACGTCGCAAGCGCCAAGATCGAGATGTAGATTCGCCATTTCATGATACACCTATGCATTAGTTGTTGGAACGCGAGGTTTCGACCCAATCAACACCTGTCCAGATCAGTGTGATCGTATCGTCCGCGCGTCCTACCCAATTACCGGTCAAATTCACGTTGCTCGCAGCAGCGTCCGGCAATCCGATCGAATTCGCCGCAGTTTCAATGATGCGAAGGATCAGGATCTGGCCAGCTTGTAGTCCGTTGCTCAGAATGAGTCCGGTTCGGTTCGCTCCGTTGGGATCTAGCACGACGTACGAGCGATTGCCAACAGTCAACGTGGCATTGTTTGCATTGATCGCAACGGTCGCTGGCGCCCGGATCACAAGACCCCCGTCAATATCGAGTGATGTCTGCGGATTGTTGATGTCGATGCCGACGCGCGTCTCACCATCACCAACCGTCGGATGATTGAACACGATCGAATTGTTCTGCGTCACGGTTGCACCATAGCCAAACGCCATGGAGTAGGTTCCACTGACAGCATTGGACTGTCCGCCGGTCACAACACTGTAATCGGCACTCGCAGTGTTGGACTGACCACCAAGCACCAGCGAGTAGCTACCACTGGCAGTATTGTCTGCGCCGGCAAGTAAACCGGAATATGTGCCGGACGCTGTTTGAGTCGCCGCGGACCGTGAGCCCATCAGATCTGTAGCGAACTGTCCCGGCGTCCCAACAGTCCCATTGGTAAAGGCCACGCGTCGCCGAATGTTTCCTTGACCAGCCGTGACTTCTTCGAGGATACTCGAGCCGGCAGCCACCCATTGCAATGTTGCGTTCGTACCTGTTACCGCTTGAATGGCGAGTACCTGCCCGGCAGTACCAACTGCATTTGGTAGCGTATAAACATTGTTGGCTGCCATGGCGTCAGCCGCCCGCAATGCCGCATAGTTCACACCGGAGGCCGACAATTCTAGGAAGCGAATCTGTCCGGTGTTCTCCGGAGCCGCACCCCATGGATCGATCTGGATCGCATTACCCGTCGTAGATGATGCATTGATATGCAGCTTAGCTCCTAAGCCGGTGATGACGCCAAGACCAAGGTTTCCATTTGCGTCAACAACGCTCAGGGCTGTTCCGGTTGAGTTTCGCCACTCTTGTTGATTTGCTGTGAAGAGAGCCGGCGGTGTGGTAACCAAGATCGGTGATGTGGTCCGACTTCCGAGCACGTTCACAGATGCATCGGTTGCAGCACCACCGGCAAATACCGGTGCTCCACCAACACCACGGTTGCCGATCAACTGTATTCCCCAATAACTTGCCATCTGCAACATCTGACCACCGCCACCTTGCCAAGCGATATCGCCACCGTCAGATCCTATTCTAAATCGCCCGGATGCCCCTCCGGCGGTGCCTCGGAACAAGATCTGCCGTGTGATCGCCGAGGTGTTCTCTGAATCAAAAGAAAGATCTCCACCGAGGATCGTGAGCCGGTCCGTTGCTGCCGTTGCTAGTGTATTGGTCGGAGATGCCGTCGTCGTCCCGAGTACGAGATTGCCCGTATTGACCGCACCGCCGACTAGCCGAGCTCTAAACACACCATTCGTTACCCACACCCAGTCTTGCGCGTCAGTGGTGCCAATGAAGTTGCCAGTGACACCATTGAAAGCGGTTGTTCCGGAATTACCGGTGAGCGTCCACGCCGATGCATTCACGACCGCGGCGGTGCTCGCCTGAGAGACCAGACCTGTATTCGTTGCGATCAATATCCGGTCGTAGCCAGCAGGTAGAGTTCCCGCCGCCACACCTCCAACACTCTCAAGCGTAACGTTCGGCGTGCCTGCTGTACCGCGCATGATGATGTCGCCGTCGCCTTCGATGGTAAGGCGCAGATTCGCTCCATTAGCCCCCGTGTAGACGTTGACATCCTGAGGTACAGCGTTTGTTGTTGCAATGGAAAGGGGCTGTGCATTTGTCGTTCCCAGGAAGGATCCTGTCAACCCATTCCAGGATGCCGTTGGGCTGTTGCCACTAAGGACCCATGCGCTCTGAGAGATCACGGCAGAATAACTCACTTCACCTAGATCACCGCTGGCATTGGCGATCACAAACCGATCAAATCCAACTGGGATGGAAGCGGTCGCTGTCACACCGCTCAAACTCTGCAAGCGTACGTTCGGTGTGCCTTGCACTCCGGCTACATGCAGCAGGTATCCTCCAGAAGCGGATGTACCAATTCCAACTTCGCCGGTTGCGTTCACTCGCATTCGCTCCACGTTGTTAGTGCGAATCACAAGTGGCTGCACGTCTGTCGTTCCAAGGAAATTCGTCAGTGGGTTGGTGGATGCATTGCCAAGTAGCGACCAATACGTGCCACTTGGATCGACCCACGTTGGTGGTGCGCCTGGTCCGCCACTGGTCAGAACGTAACCGGCGGTGCCCGGCGCAAGCCAGGTCAGCGCTGCATCACCGGCCGTGACGTCCGAGTACAGCAGCGAATAGTCAGCACCTTCCGTCGGCGGAAGTGTGAGCGTCCAGTTCGCCGCCATCCCATCAGCCGCCTCAACTGCAGTATAGTTCGTGTTGTTGTTCGAGATCAACTGCAGCTGTCGCGTGCGCACCGGCAACTGTGCCGCCGCATCAATGGCGCACAGAAGCATCATCGCGCTAGCGATGAAGAATGGGATGATATGTGGTACTCTGCGTTTCAACTATTCAGTACATCTTCACGAACGACATTCAGCCGAAGAAACCATGCTTCATCGACGCTCGACGTGCGAGCGCCCATGAAGCCGGGAGCAATGCTCCCAGCTTGAAGAGAGATTATGGATTACCCATGGAGATCCAGTTGATCGATGCACCTGCGAGCGGAGCTGAAGAGAGCACCTGGAATCCCGTGGCTGTGATATTGCCGATCTGCAAAACATTGGCATCTGCTGCCGCACCATTCGTGACGATCACGACGGAAATGTTTGCAGGCAATACTGGTGGGTTCAGAGTGCTATAGTCAGTTGGGAAGGTAACAAACTGCGTATAGGCATTGCCATCGTCTGGCACTTCAGCGCCAGACATAGCTACAACGCCTGACTGAACGTAGTCAGCCGTGTTCGTACGCCATTCAGCGGTACCATCACCATTCGAGAACAACACTTCATCTGCAGTTGTTGCTTGGTTGATCGCCAGAGGAATGAATCGAGAACCCAGTGCACCAGCTGCGGTTGGGACATCAAACTGCACCACTTGGTCTGCAGTTTGTGTACCGGTTGAGATCTGCACAGTGTTCAGAGTCACACCAGTGCCATCATCATACAGCACAACTTCACCCGTGATGCCATCGTTGCCGAGTGTAGCGGTACCGTTAGCACCAGACAACACAACGCCATTGACAGCGGCTGCCGCACTGGTCACGTTCACGGTACCAGCTGCACCGGCACCCACCGAACCGATCGTTGCCGTTGCTGTCGCACCATCGATGTCACCAACAGTTGCGCCGGTAGCATTCGTAACGATCACAGAACCAGCTGTGGTAGCGTTACCGAACGTACCTTCGCCGGCCACCACGTTCAACTGCACCTGGGCATTTGTACCATCACCGATGGCGACACTACCAGATGTACCGGCAAGGATCGTCGCAGCGACCGATGGGATATCATTGATACCCACGTTGAGTCGACCAGTCGTCGGGTCGAACTCAAAGTTCTCTTGCGACTCAAGTGTGTTGTTGTCCGGGTTCCAGAAGGTAACGTGATTCGTCGCACCGTCACCGTCAACGAAACCGTCAGACTCAACCCACTCGAGGGTCCAAGTGTTCGATGCAGCCCACGTACCGAGGAGGATCGCTTGGTCACCGGCGGCGTTCGGTGCGTTGTCGTGATCCTGCTCTTCCGGCCATACGATCGTGTATGACTGTCCGGTCGCGCCGGCTGCAGTAGCAGTGTGGGTGATCGTACCACCAGCTGGATTGATCAACTGGAGGTTTTGTGTACGAACAGGAAGCTGAGCTGATGCTTCCATCGAGAACAGGAAGAGGACTGCGACTACAGCTAGTCCTTTCCAGAGGTTAGAGAAATTCATGGAGTTACTCCATAAAATGTGGATAGAAAATGTGGGTTGTTTACCCGTATTTGATGCCGAACCAAAACGCATGGGATGTTCTCCCTTGATTGTTGATGAATGCATATCACATACCCTTATGGATTCTTGACCATCCAATTGATCGCCTCACCAGGGTTGAGACCACCGGGGAAGCTGATCGAAAACGTTGTTGCAGTACGAGAATTCGCAATTACAAATGGAGTCGCAGAAACTGACACTGTGGCCTCCGGCGTTAGAATGATCGCAGCATTCGGATCAAGCACGAAACCGGGAGGAAGTGTGATAACAACAGTGTTCTCAGGTGCAGCGCCTGCGTTGTTGTAACGACCGCTGGCAAGACCAAACGCAGCGAAGAGGGCCGACTTGTCACGCTTGCTGAGTGTACCATTGACGTCGGCAACAACAAGGCCGTCGTCGGCGGCTAGAGGTGTGAGTGAGGGAGTGCCAGCCATGTTGCTGACGCTGACGTCGCCGTTCGTAGCCGAGACGTTCATGCGTAACGCACCGTTGGTGACGATCCGGAGATCGTTTGCATCCGTGGTACCAAGAAATGCCGTTGAGCCAACACCGGAGTTACCGCTGAGCGACCAGTAGGCGGATTGATCAGGTGAGACCCATTGTGGCACTCCGAGGTTGATCTGCAAGAGTGATCCTTCAAGTCCCGGTGGCAGTGTCTGTGCACGATCAAGTGAATCACCCACGATCATGTAGCCATACTGGAGCGGGAACTTCATGAAGACATCGAACTCGGCCGTGTCCTTGAAGAACGATTCACCGGTGACGGTCAAGGATGAAAGAGTGAGAGTATCGGTGTACCTCGGCGTCAAGCCGGTACCCTGGCTGATCAGAACCTGACCTAGTTGTCCCGGATCTCCTTGCAGCTGTAGTTCGACGTCACTGTCTTCGAGGTTTAAGTTCTGACGGACGTTGGCCGTATACGACGTTCCATCTAACCGCAAGAACACTCTTCCGCCTGCCGTGACATCAAGGTCGCGAATGGCGCCGGTAGAATCGAGGTTACCGATGACCGGACTGCTTGGTGACAGGTTGCCCCCTACTGCCCAGTCGTTACTGTTGAGCAGATCACTGAGATCGAACCACGTGACGTCGCCGTTGATGACGGCCAAGAAGGTGCTGTCTGATCCTGGCTGAAATGGTGTAAGAGTGCCGGTGCTATCACCGATGACAAGGTAGTTCTCTTGCAACGGCATTTTAGGTAACAGCGTGAACTCGGACTGACCTTGGAAGAGGGATGTGCCGGTGACCGTTAAGGTTGCAAGGGTGAGAGAATCGGTATATCGAGGTGTGAGACCAGGACCGTCACTAACAAGTACTTGTCCGGCAACACCATCAGTACCATTGAGGTTGAAGGGGGTGTTTGCGCCCACTAACGACAGACCGCCGACCACGAACGTTGGGATGTTGATGTTGAACTGACCCGTGGCCGTCACGATCATCCGCAGTGCGCCGTTCGTAGCAATGTTGAGATCGTTGGCATCGGTGGTGCCCAAGAAAGCCGTCGGCCCGACGCCGGAATTGCCACTAAGCGACCAGTAGGCCGATTGATCCGGCGACACCCACGTTGGTACGCCAAGTTGGATCTGCATCACCGAACCTTCAAGTCCCGGCGGAAGTGCCCGCACCCAGTTGGTAGAATCACCCACCAACATGTAGCCGCTCTGCAGCGGGAACTTCGGCAGCAAGGAGAACTCAGCCGTGTCTTGGAAGAACGATTCACCCGTGACCGTCAAGGATGCAAGGGTGAGAGAGTCGGTGTACTTTGGTGTAACACCCGCCCCTTGAGAGATCAAAACCTGACCTGCAACTCCGGCATTTCCTTGAAGAAGGAGAGGTGTGTTGGAGGCCTCGAGGTTGAGCGGTTTACGGACGAGGGACGTACCGGACGCTGCATCCAAGAAGAAATACGATTGAGCATTCGCGCGAATATCGACGTCACGAATCCCAACCGTATCCATGTTGCCAAGAATGGGCGACGATACACCTTGATTACCACCAACGATCCACGCCGTGTTCTTGAGCAGCGTTGTGAGGTCGAACCACACCACGTCGCCATTCACCACGGCAAGAAATGTGCTGTCTGCTCCGGGTGCGAAGGGGGCTGCGGTGTTCGTGCTGTCACCCAAGAGCAAGTAGTTCTCTTGCAGCGGCATCTTTGGTAGCAGCGTGAATTCGGACTGACCTTGGAAGAGCGATGTACCGGTCACCGTCAAGTTGCTCAGCGTCAGCGTGTCGGTGTACTTCGGAGTCAAACCCGGTCCTTGGCTGACAACTACCTGCCCTGCAACACCATCATTTCCATCAAGATTGAGCGGTGTATTCGGCCCCACCAACGACAGACCACCAACCACAAACGTGGGCACATTGATGTTGAGTTGTCCCGTCGCCGTGACGATCATGCGCAGAGCGCCGTTCGTTGCGATGTTGAGGTCGTTCGCATCCGACGTACCGATGTAGGCCGTCGGCCCGACGCCGGCATTACCGCTTAGAGACCAGTAGTTGGCCTGATCCGGCGTCACCCACGTTGGCACACCAAGCTGGATCTGCATCAGCGATCCTTCCAATCCCGGCGGGAATGGCTTGGCAAGATTCGTGGAATCACCAACGATGATAAAGCCCGACTGCAGCGGGATCTTCGGGAACAACACGAACTCGGCTGTGTCTTGGAAGGTCGCTTCACCAAGAACCGTCAAGGATGCAAGGGTGAGAGAGTCGGTATACTTCGGCGTTACGCCCGCCCCTTGAGAGATCAAAACCTGTCCAGCAACACCCGGACTTCCTTGTAGCTGCAATTCAATGTTGCTGCCATCTAGATTCAACGGACGACGGACGTCGGACGACCCGGACGTGGCATTCAGGAAGAAGTAGGTTTGGCTATTTGCACGCAAATCCACGTCTCTGATACCCACAGTATCCATGTTACCCAGGATGGACGAGCCAACACCGTAGTTACCGCCAACGATCCACGCCGTGTTACGAAGCAGTCGTCCGAGGTCGAACCAAACAATGTTGCCATTCTCAATGGCAAGGAAGGAACTATCTGCTCCGGGTGCAAATGGCGACGCAAGGTTATTGCTGTCGCCAACGAGCAGGAAGTTCCGTTGCAGTGGCATCCGTGGCAGCAGCGTGAAGTCAGCCTGTCCTTGGAAGTTAGACTCACCCGTGACTGTTAGTCTTGCGAGCGTTAATGTGTCCGTGTACTTAGGTGTCAGGCCCGCCCCTTGAGAGATCAAGACTTGACCGGCGGCACCATCATTTCCATCGAGAGACAGAGGAGTATTCGGACCCACCAACGACAGACCACCTGTCACGAACGTGGGAATGTTGATGTTAAACTGTCCAGCTGCCGTCACCACCATACGCAATGCGTCATTGGTAACGATGTTGAGGTCGTTCGGACCTAGGGTTCCCAATCGTGAGTTGGCGTCGGCATTCGCGTTGCCATCAAGCGACCAATAATTTGCTTGGTCTGGAGTGACCCATGTTGGATATCCGAGGTTGATCTGGAAGAGCGAGCCTTCAAGTCCCGGCGAGAGGGGAACGGCGATATCGTTCGAATCGCCCACCAGCACATGTCCGTACCGCAGAGGCATCTGCGGCAACGAATCAAAGACGGCCTTTTCGGTCACCCGCAGTCGCGTATCGATCTGCGTTAGTGTGTCGGTAAAGCTGATCAGCGGGAACCACTGCGGCGTCCTTCCCGGACCTTGCGAGATAAGCGGGTTGCCCACCCGTCCCACGTCGAAGTTCATCATCAACGTCGTGGTATCACCCAGCAGATTCAGCGTCCCGTTGATGGTCGTATTCGCCGAGATGTCAAAGAATCCCGTCTCCGTAAATGCCGCTCGTCGGACATTATCTGTCTTGATGATAAGGGGCTGGGCATTTGTCGACCCCAGGAAATTCACGGCTCGGTCGACCGAGTCGTTTCCTAACAACGACCAGAAAACTCCGGAGCTGGAGCCGCCATCGATGTTGATATACAGCATCGACACCCAGATCGGGGCTTGGGGTGTGCCGATGTTGTATTGGAACGCAGAGCTGGTCGTGTTATAGATCATCAAACCCGTTGCCGGGAGTGAGATCAGGTCGCGTTCCGGTTGCGACATCCGGGTGATGAGGAAACCTTTGTCGTTCGCGCGTAGTTCAAGCAACGCCGAAGGATCAGGGGCGTTCGTTCCGATCCCAACGTTGTTCGTGTATGGCTGCGACACTGCCGTGGCTGTTGCAATTACAACAACCACGGTAGCTATAAGCCACACGCGTATCGTCGAGAGATTCCCCCGCATTTGCGCCCTAAGGGCGAGCTCCCACTACTGCTGCAATCCACACCTGTGGATAACCACAGGACCCGGACAACAATACGTAGTTTGAACTCGACTTGGTATACGTAGTTTCATATAAATTCTTGCGATTCAAGGACTTGAATTTTCAACCTGTTACAAAGACGACCGTTTTACTTATCACAAACAACTCCTAAGTGGTGCTACGTAGTTTTACGTGGATTCTATGCCATCTACGGAATTCAATATACGTAATTTTGCGTAAGTCAAGTGGTTTATCCACATTTTTTTCTCTCCCTCTTTCCCTCTCGCATTCGCGGTTTTACTCTCCCTCGGTCTCTCTCACCTTCGTGGTTTTACTCTCCCTCGGTCCCTCTCGCCTTCGCGAGAGGGACGCCGGATCGCTCAACCATTTCCCAAAGGGTCGCCTTCAGGTCACCTTTAGGTCGCCTTTAGGTCGCCTTTAAGTTCTTACTCTCCCTCGGTCCCTCTCGCCTTCGCGAGAGGGATGCCGGATCGCTCAACCGTTTCCCAAAGGGTCGCCTTCAATTCACCTTTAGGTCGCCTTCAGGTCCCCTTTTTGCCATTTTGCGACACACTTAGACCTCAAGGAAACCTAAAGGAGACCTCCTACCTGAAGGCGACCTGAAGGCGACCTGAAGGCGACCTGAAGGCGACCTAAAGGCGACCTAAAGGGATGTAACCTCTCAGAGCGCAGCTCCCTCTCAGATCATAGATCCCTCTCATTATACCGGAACACCCCCATGACCCTCATCTTGATCTTCGCCCTCGCTTTCTTGGCACCTACGACCTTGTGGGCCGCGGACACCACACTTGCGATGGTCGAAGTATCGGCAACGGCCGAACGGCGGGTGTTGGCCGACCGTGCGGAGTTTACGTTCACGGTGCAGGGACTGGGTTCGACGATGGGGTTGGCCGTTGAAGCGTCAACTCGGGCTACGGACTCGATCGTTGGGAAGCTGATCGCCTTAGGCATCAGTAAGGATCGGATCTCAACACGGCACTTCACGAGCGGTGAGAACCAGGGCGACAAAGCCTTCTTATCGTCAAGCCGCGATTACAAGGCGCGGATCACCACGCGCGTTACAGTGGACAGTTTACCCCTGCTGGCATCAGCCATCACACTTGTGAGCGAAGCCGATGTCGAAGAGGTCAGCAGCATCAACTTCTCGCTGCAGGATGAGGCGTCGCTGTTGCGCGACATTCGTAAAGAGGCCGCACGCACGGCACGACAGAAAGCGGAGGACATCGTCGGCGAGCTCGGCGCAAAGGTCGGACGTCTCCTCTATGCTGATGAGTCACTCAACTCCGGTTTCGGCTTCGGTAGCGAATATGGCAATGCCGTTGGCGGCATCGTTAACACCGTTGTACGTCGATCGCGTTCGACCACGGAGACCGCCTACGTCTCCGCTGTGAGCTTCAACGCACCGGAGATGGTGTTGCAGGCCAAGGTGTTTGCACGGTATCGGCTGGAGTGAGGTTACTCCCCCCGGCCCCCTCTACATCTTTTACTCACCCCCGGCCCCCTCTCACCTCCATTTACTCTCCCCCCGGCCCCCTCATCGTCTTTTACTCTCCCCCTGGCCCCCTCTCACCTTCGTGAGAGG
>CAYXQJ010000035.1:0-32822 GCA_964467455.1 uncultured Hyphomicrobiales bacterium
GAAGGAGACCTAAAGGAGACCTGAAGGAGACCTAAAGGAGACCTGAAGGAGACCTGAAGGAGACCTGAAGGCGACCTAAAGGGAGGATGGTGTGAGGAGGTTGTGTAGGGGTTCAGGTGCGAGGTCGGCGCCGTTGCTCCAGGCGATGGTGCCGCGTTCAGGATCTACGTGTACCGTCTGAAACAACTGCTGATCGCGGAGGGGTTCGAACATCTCGCCCCATAACGTGCTTTCAAGATCTACAACACCCGTCACGCCGTCATTGAACTGAAGTTCAAGACGGTAGTGGTCGAGAGGGCGTACGTGAGTGATGGTGAGCACGGAAACGTCAGCTAAGAGGGGGTATGTCATGCAGTGCTTCGTGCCGTTTAGCACGCTCCCAATTTATCAATAATTCTCGTCGGGTGATCGTACACCATTTGATCAGGTTCCGCAAAGAACTTGAAGGCAACTTACCGCGTGAAAGTTGTGTTGTCTCGATATCCATGACGCATCGAACATCGCCCATAAGCACGTGCATATGCGGCGGCTCGTGGTCGTTGTAGAACATGGAGATGACGAGTCCGTTGAAACGAGAGATCACTGGCATGCCCCTTACGTGCCACGACCACCTTGAATCGTGACATTGAGCACGTCAGCACAGGGCATTGCTTTAGACTCCGAACTGGCGCAAGTGGTGATCGAGATGTTTGTACATCAGGTTGTTCCACTCTTGCGCCGTCAAACGTCCGAGGGAGATCTGTTCACGACCGTCGAAGTGTTCGCGGCCGAGTTCCTGGAAGCGTGTGACGTATGCTTTCAAGCGTGTGCGCTCGCGCTCCAGATCGCGCTGGTCGGTGATCCGAAACGCCGGCGCCGTCGGTGAATTTTGTTTGTACGGCACCTCATTCGTCATCGCCTTCTTGAAGAACAACTTCACCATCAACTTCATGAGAAGGGGCGGACCATCATGTCGCTCGCCCAAGGCCTGCTCGAACGGCACACAACAATGCGCCAACATCTGCGAGACGTTCATCTTCCCCCACAACGGCTGCGACTCGTGCGTAAGCGCGTCGATGCGGGCGTGAAGGGAGAGAGTGGTGGAGGGGAGGAAGAGGTTTAACATGCTAGTGTGCTAGTGTGCTAGTGTGCTAGTCAGTTAGTCTGCTAGTCGGTTAAGCAAACTTAATGGATAGCCCCTCTCGAACTCGAGAGGGGCGGCGAGCGCAGCGAGCGGGGTGAGGTATTAGTCGCATAACACCTCACCCCCTGACCCCCTCTCAAACTTGAGAGGGTCAGCGAGCAAAGCGAGCGGGGTGAGGTATGAAAGAAAGTAGCGAGCGGGGTGAGGTATAAACGAAGAAAAAGTAGCGGGCCACCTACCGATGCAACACGGCCGCCCCCTTATTCACCGAGTGGGCTAGCTGGTGGATGCTGGTGGTTGCGTAGCGTTGCATGAGGGCGTCGCGGAGTTTGGCGTAGTCGTGGTGGACCGGACAAGGACGGTTGGCGTTGCACTTGGGTAAGCCGAGGCCGCATTGTTTGAAGGCGTGGAGACCGTCGATCTCTTTAACGACGTCGAGGATGGGACGCTGAGCTTGCTTGGAGGTGATGTACATACCGCCATTCGGACCTTTTGTTGCCGAGATGATATCGGCCTTGCGAAGGGATTGCATGATCTTGGCTACGAAGGCCTCGGGTCCGGCAATGGCTTCGGAAACTTCGTGGACAGTGCAACGCGTTGATGGGTCTTCTTGCGTGGCAAGATAGACAACGGCGCGGATGGCGTTCTTACAAGCTTCGGATAACATCGTTGGCGATCAGTCGGGAACGGAAGACGTCTGCAATGTTACGAGCCTTTAAGATGGCATCGTTCGCTACCGGTCCACGAAAATTTGACATCACGGTCGAAGTCCACAATGAGAGCCAGACGGTGAAGTGCTGTTCGGTGAGCGGCAAGCCGATGTGCTGACGCAGCGGATTGCCGGAGTAGCCGTGCTCGCCCAACAAGAGGTGTGACCAAAACAAGGTCATGCGCTCAAGATGCGGACCCCAAGCATCGTCCGCGATCCGTTGTGCGAACACCGGCGCCAACAGGGTGTTACTCCCGACAGCTGTGTAGAATGTGGTGACGAGGTGACGCACATCGTCGACGGTATTGATATCGCTCTGAATGGTCATGGTACCTGCTCCCGATGTACGATAGCACAAACAGTCGCCACCGCACTTGCGATTACGATCACCACCATGCCGGCGGCGATCACATAATCCAACGGTCCTTGCGGTGTTGCGCCGTGCACGATGGTGTCGATCGGCGATGCGTTCTTTGGTGTGCACGTTGGACATGCCTGCATACTGACGGCAGATGATGCTACAACAGCCGCGATGGCGAAGATCGTGCGAAGCTTCATGGTTGTGTACTCATGCGTAGAAGTGATGATCGTATCTCGTCGATCGAGACCTTGTGCGCAGCATTGCCAAACGATGTGCGCTCGTGATTGATGATCGCCGCCACCTGTTCCGGTGTCAAGTTGTTCATGGTGCCGATAGGGGGCATGACAGCATACTCAGGCGATCGGTCGACTCCGTTCATGATGATGTCGACGTATTGATCGAGATCATCACCCGTTACGATCGTGCTTTGTGCCAATGGTGGAAAGGCCCCGGGCAGCCCCTTACCATCTTCTTGATGACAGGCGCCACAATATGTCGTGTATAGGTCCGCACCGCTGATGTTCGTTGAAGCAGCGACGGTGGAGGCGTCGCCGTTAGGCAATGAGGCCTGCTTGCGCGACAGCAGGTAAGCCACAAGATCGCGGGCCTTCTGCGTCGGCACCGGTTTGCCGTTGCGGTGTTCGAAGAGCCACGCATACGACGGCATCACCGAACCTGGTACCACAGACCGTGGTGCATTGAGATGGAGGTAGTGCCATTCTTCACTGGGTTGTCGGCGTCCGACGTTGGTGAGGTCGGGTCCGGTACGTTCCGTACCCATCAACGTCGCGGGATTGCGCCAAACATCCTGTCGAGTTGCGAAGGCATAGTCAGCGGCCATGCCCGGACGTTCGCCCCACATCTTGTCCATTGCTACCGAACGCACTTGTTGTGTATGACAGGCAACACATCCTTCGGCAATGTAGACCTGTTCACCGGCGCGTTGTTGAGGGGTCATGGTATCAGCGGTCGGCAGTGGTACCGAGTTGGCAGCGTTATCGATCGACGGCATGACCGCTACGATCGCGGTGAGTCCAACGAAGAGTAGTGCTACCAGTGTGAAGGTTGGCAGTGGAGTTGCGTGATGTTGCATGACGATCGAGGAAGAACCAGTTGGTGAAGAAGACAAGGTGAGAGATCCACATCAACGACCCGCCGATGGCACGCCACACCCAGAAAGGGGCCATGAGACGTACACTTTCCATGAAGGGGGCGCCCTCCATCCAAGAAAGTCCGCGCAGCGAGCCGCCGATCATCAGAGGTATGGTATAGACGAGCAGACCAACGAGTGAAAGGCCGAAGTGCCATTTCATCAGTCTGCCCGTCCGAATACCATACATTCCGCCCCATATGGCAAACGTGATGATGCCATACATGGTGAGGTGGGAATGTGCGACCGTATAGTCGGTGAAGTGCCAGATCAGATTTGGTAGTTGAAACGCTTCGATCGAACCTTGCAGTGATCCCGTGATGTAAAAGATCACAGCGGTGAAGAGGAAGAGCATTGACGGTTCGGTGCACATCCGATGCCACTGTCCGCGGAAGCAGCTGAGAAAATTCAGGGTGCCGGCAACGACGGGTATCACCATGCCGGCACTACCGATCATGGCCACCACTTGCAGCCACCAGGGAATGGAGCTGAAGATGAAGTGGTGGGTTCCGATGAGCGTGTAGAACACGATCTGCGACCAGAAGGCGATGCGTCCGAGCTTGTCGGAGAACACATACCTGCCCGTGACCTTCGGAATGAAGTAGTAGAACAATCCCAGCGTGCACATCATGAACCACATGCCCACACCTTGGTGCATGTAGTAGCCCTGGATGATCGTTTCGCCGATGCCATTCTGCCAAAACGGTTGATAGGCCATGAAGGCGATCACGAGCACGAAGAAATGAGCCGAGATAATGTACTGGGCTGAAAGGGGCATCTTCTCGACGGTACGAGCACGAACGGTCGCCCACATCGAGACATGACTCAACGCCACACCGATCCCAAACAGCGCGGCGATGGGCCAGATGTATTCGCGATACTCACCGCCGCTATTGTTGATGCCCATCATCAGCGATATCGTGCCGAGCAAGACCGACGCATTGATCAGCCACGCCGACCATCGCACCAGCGCCGGATATTGTGTGCGCACGCCGCTCACGCGCGGTATCACGTAGTGGGCAAGACCGATCATACCCATCGAGGCCCAGCCCCAGAAGACCATGTTCGTATGTACGGGACGCAGACGTCCAAAGCTGAGCCATTGCAGGGTATCAATGTCGGGCGATACGAACTTGATACCGAGATATTCGCCGATCGTTGTACCGATCAGCAGCCATACGACCGCCGAGCCAAGGTGAAGGTTCATGACACAAACATATCAATAAAACGGAATAACGGACAAATTTATCCGTCATAACGGTGTGAGGGAGGAAAGGTTGCACAGGGTAATACCTCACCCCCAGGCCCCTCTCTCAAGTTTGAGAGGGGGAACCATCATACGAGAGGGAAACCTCTTAGAAAATGAATGCCCCTCTTGTCATTCCGAGCGAAGCGAGGAATGGGTGGGGGCAGCGAGCGTAGCGTTGTCACTACACCTTCAGTATGCAACCGCTGACACCACACCCCCTTCAAACAACACACGCACGATGTACGGACCGCGTGGCAGACTACGATCATCGAACGTTACGGTGTTGGAAGAGCACGTCGTAGTAAAGAGCTCTCGACCGTTCAGTGTGAAGATGGAGATCGATATCATGGGAACGGAACATTCTACCGTGAATGTGCCAACGCCGGGCAGGGGATAGATGCGGAGTGTGGGCAGTGATGTCACGTCAGTTGGAAGTTCGTCGACCGTCGAAGTCGTGCCAAGGAATTGTTCGAAGATCTCGCCAAAGCCGCCGGAAGCGCGGAGCCAGCCGTCGCGGGTGATGGCGGCGGAACGAAGGTCGACCTCAGTCCGAATGCCGACGATCTCGTCCGGTTTCCAAGTGCGGCCACCGTCGGTGGTCACCACCACATGACGGTCGTTGGCCGTTACAAGTCCGATATCGTTGTTGAGTGCGATGTCCGTGCCATAATACACGCCCCGTCCTGAATCGGAATACATCAATGTCCACGTACGAGCAGTATCGGTGCTTCTAAGGATCTGCAGACCAACGTTCGAGAATGAGACACGGATGGTGCGGAGAAAATAGAGGGTGCCATTGTGAGTCGTGATGCGGCCATACTTATCCGGTGATGTACTGATCTTCTGCCACGAAGTGCCATTGTTGGTCGAGGTATGAACCGATGTTCCGCCCAATACCCACATGTTTCCAAGAACCGTAGCGGTGTAGATGGTATCGGCCGCTGGCGCATTCTTCGTTGTCCAGGTCACGCCTCGGTCCGTTGAGACGGAGAACGACTTCCTGCCTACTGCTGCGATGTCTGCATCGTTCTTGCCGTGAAGCGAATGCACCGTCGCACTCATCGTTGCGATCCTACGGAACGTATCATCGGTGCCGAGCTCGCTGATGTAGGAGGTGCGCGACAATTCTTGGCTTGATCGGTACAACACGGAATCAAAGGCGACGAGCGCTGTACCGTTCTCACGACGCAGAATAGATGTGATGTTGACGATCGTGTCGATCCCATTCGGCGGGATGGTCCGCACCGATGAAACGAAGTGCAGTTGTTTCCAGGTGCGCCCACTGTCGGATGACCGTCGCAGTGCCGTAGGTCCGTAGGCCGAATAGGCAAGCAGGGTGTCTCGACGCACATCACGCACATCCACCCACACGTCGAATGGACCACGTTGCACAAGGTAACGCGTTAGTGCATCGATGGAATCGCGATTCCGCAACGACCGAAGCGGACGTGTGATGTAAGCGCCATCCGAACACACCCATCGAACGGCGGTGTCGCTCACGGCAACACCCGTCACATACGGATTGCCTAGCTGTGAGTCCCATATGATCAAGGATGTGTCGAGCGACATCCCAGGTCCACCAGCGCCATCATCAACGGCAGTGGCTGTTCGTCCGTCCCGCGTGATCGCTACGCCCGTGACCTCCGAACCACCCGTTGCCACTTCGGCAATACGCCAGGTTTGCCCCCTATCAAATGAGCGTGCCAGACGATTGCGAAAGGCGACGATCACGGTATCACCACGTCCAGTAATGAAGTTTCCATGGTAAGGGGCGATGGTGATCGTGGTATCGAGCGTAGCAAAGTTGTTGACCGTGCGATAGATCTTGTTGTCGAGCGTGGCAACAAGCCACGTGACATCATTGACGGCGTGGACTGCGGTGACGTTCGTGACGGTGTCGACGCGGAGCCACGGACCGTTGATCGAAGGCGAACGAAAGAGTCCGTGCTCTGAACCCAAGAGAATGGTGCCTGACGGGGAGACGGCAACGCGGCGGACGCGATCGACGCCGGTGTTGTCGGCAGACCAAGTGATGCCGTCATCCGTGCTGATGAATATCGATGGTCCGTCACCGGCGGCGATAAGGCCGTGCACCGAAGAGTAGACGATATCGCGCAAGTGATCATCAAAGCGCGATCCGCGAATGGGGATCATCGTATCGATACCGACGGCGCGTTGAATCGTGCCATTATCACCAACGGCGATGAATGCTCCAGTCGGTGTGCTGGCCACGGCCCAGAGATCTGCACGATGGGCATCGTATGAAACACGAAGCCACCGTTGTGACGTCGCCGGAAGCGAACACACAACGGTGGCTGAGAAGAGAGATATCAGAAGCTTAGGCAGCACTGAGTTCGTCGAGCGTCAGCGACTTCGGACGAACGATCGGCGAGGCCATCATGCGGTTGACGACCATCTGCGAGCAGAGGCCGATGGCGCGCGAGACGCCGAACATCACGGTGTAGTAGTCGAACTCCGTCATGCCGTAGGCATAGAGGAGGGCGCCGGAACCGGCGTCGACGTTTGGCCATGGGTTCTTGGCCTTGCCGTGCTCCTTGAGGATGCCCGGCACAAGCTTGAAGAGCTTCTGCACGATCTGTACGTTCTCGTCTTCCAAGCCGTGCTTGACGCCGAAGTCGTGGAAGGCCGTGAAACGTGGGTCGGTGACGCGGAGGACGGCGTGGCCGTAGCCCGGGACGACCTGACCGTTGTTGAGGCGGTTCCAGGTGTATTCGGTGAGTTGTTCATCAGACGGGACGCCGCCGAATTGTTCGCGCACGTCCATGATGAAGCGCAGACATTCTTGGTTGGCAAGACCGTGCAACGGTCCGGCAAGACCGCACAACGCAGCGCTGACGCTGTAGTACGGATCGCTGAGAGCAGAGCTCACAACGTATGACGTCATCGCAGAAACGTTGCCACCTTCGTGGTCGCTGTGCAACACGAGATACAAGCGCAGCAGATCGGTCCACGACGGATCGTTGCTCACGCCAAGCATGTGGGCGAAGTTGGCCGACATGTCGTTGTTGTCTGCAAGCGGTGCGATCACTTCGCCCTTGTTGAAGCGAATGCGATAGATCGCAGCTGCAAGACCCGGCATCGAAGCGATGAGGCGCACAGCATCGTTGACGATGGCCTTCCACAGACCGTCCTTGCCAACGCCACTGTCGTAGGCTTTACGGAACTCCGACTCGTGCTCCATAGCCAACAGGCCGGCGCTCAACATGGCCATCGGATGTGAATCCGGATGCATGGCCTTGAGCGTCTTCACCACATAGTCGGGGATCTGATAATATTTTGCGAAGACCTTGCGCAACTCATCGAGCTCTTCGCTCGTAGCACGCTGTCCTGTGACCAACAACCAGAACGTTTCTTCCGGTGTGATGTCCGTCAACTCCATGATCGGAATGTTGCGGATGCGCAGACCTTCGTCGGCCGAGACGCTGGATGTTTCACAGACCAAGGCGGGCACACCACGCATGCCCCCTAACACCTGTTCGATGGTCACATTTCCAAGAACCTTCTCGCCATGTTCCTTGACGAGGGCAACGCGACGAGCGCGCAGATCTTCCGCTTGCGCCGTCAGCTTGTCGTGTAAGATACTCATAGGGTACTCCGGTTGTAGTAAAGCATACAAAGATAGGGAACGGGGAACTGGGAACAGGGAACTGGGAACAGGGAACTGGGAACTGGGAACTGGAAACTGGGAACTGGGAATTTTCTAACTTGGCACCTGGCACTTGGCACTTGGCACCTGGCACTCGGCACTTGGCACTTGGCACTAGGAACTATGAACAAAATCAACGTCATCATCCGTCACGAATACATTACTCGGGTCAAGAGTAAATGGTTCATCATTTCTACGCTATTGGGACCGCTTGGAATGGCCCTGCTGATCGCCGTTCCCGTCCTGGCGGCCATGTTGGCCGGGGATGGGGCCGAAGGCAAGGTGGCCGTCTTGGACCGGTCGGGATCGGTGGGGGCCATGGTCGTGGCCTCGGATACCGGCCGCTATGAGGACGCCGGACGCCGGACACTGGACGAGTTGGCATCGGACGTCCGTGAGGAGCGTATCCAGGCCTATGTGATCGTACCGGAGAACGTGCTCGACTCGGGTAAGCTGACGCTGTATTCGCGGGGTGGGACGGGTCTGGCTTTTGAATCCAGCGTGGAAGACGACTTCGAACCGTTCATTGTCAAGGGGCGTCTACAGCGTGTCGGCACCGACACGTCCGTGATCGACCTCGTGGAACAAGGTGTATCGCTCGAGGCCCTCAAGATCACCGAAGAAGGTGTCGAGCAAGACGCCAGTAAGGCCTCCGCCGCCATCGGTTACGGCGCCGGTTTTGTGATCTACATGCTCATCTTCCTCTACGGCTCCATGGTGATGCGCGGTGTGGTGGAAGAAAAGACCAACCGCATCATCGAAGTCATTGCCTCTTCTGCCCGCCCCTTCGAGATCATGATGGGCAAGGTTGTCGGCATCGGCCTCGTCGGCCTGACGCAGCTCATCGCCTGGCTCATCCTCGGCACGGCCGTCATCTTCGCCCTCGGCGCCATCTTGGGCAGCAACGTCGATCCCGCCCAGGTCACCCAATCCACTCAGATGATGCAACAGATGCAGGGGGCGAACAGTCCCATGATGATCGGTGACGTGGCCCTGCCGCAGATCAGCATCTTCTCCATCGTGCTCTTCCTGTTCTACTTCTTGGCCGGCTATTTCATCTACGCAACACTCTTCGCCGCCGTCGGCTCCGCCGTCGACCAAGAATCAGACGCCCAATCGCTGACCCTGCCGATCACCTTTCCGGTGATCCTCACGATGTTGTTCATCGGCAACGTAGTGGCCGCACCCAACAGCGTGTTTGCCATCGTGATGTCGATGATCCCACTTTTCACGCCCATCCTCATGACCGTCCGCGTTGCCGCCACCGACGTCCCTTGGTGGCAAGTGACCGGCTCCATCATCCTCTCCATCGCCGCCTTCTTCGGCGCCGTCTGGGCCGCAGCACGGATCTATCGGATCGGGATCCTTTCGTACGGCAAGAAGCCAAAGCTGAGCGAGATAGCTAGATGGTTAGTCAGCTAGTCAGCTAGATAGCTAGATAGCTAGATGGCTAGATAGCTAGAATTAAGTGTCCAGAGAACTGGGCAGAGAAGTGTCCAAGATGTCTGTAAATTCTTTACAATAAGAATGTTACAATATGTCGGCTTCCGGATGGAGATAACGCCGGGAGAGTATAACGCCGGGAGTGACGCCGGGAGAGTATAACGCCGGGAGTGATGCGCTAACTGACTAACCGACTCTTCTAGCTCTCTAGCTGACTAGCTGACAAACTAGGGTGAGAGTACGAGTGGTGCCGCTGCCATCGCCGTCTCGCTCAGCAAGCGGACCGTATAAGCGCCGGCGGGCCAGCCTTTGAGGGAGAGGGCGAGGTCGGTCTCGCCTTCGAGGATAATGGCGGAGAAGTGGACCTTGCCGCGGGTGTCGACGATGTCGATGCGGGCTTCTTCGTTGGCGTTGACGCGACGCAATGTTGCGGAATCCCACGCGGGATTGGGGAGGACTTGAATGTATTCGGATGCGATACGCGGTTCCATCACGCTGGTGATGCTGACGACTTCGACAAGTGAGCGTACCTTGGAACCGGCGTTGATGCCGAGGTTTTGCGGTGAATTGATCTCGAATGAAACTTCTTCTTTGTCGATCATCAACACAGTGTCGACCGTTACGCCGGTTACCGCATCAGTGTACAACACGTTCAACGGCAGCGTGGTGAACAGCGGCCAATCCGGATGTTGCGTGCGCTGCACTTGGCGTATCGTCACGATCCACGATGAGTGCGACGGCCGCATATCCACGGCCAACATCGGCCATCCTTTGCCATAGATCCATTCGTTGAAGAAGGCATCGGTGTTCGCACCGAGCACCGGACGAAACGCTTCCTTCATGTCTTCCGTCGTTGCGTTGCCGTACCTGTGGCTGCCCAGATATTCACGCAATGTTGCATAGAACTGCTCGCCCCCTACCAGATACCGTAACATGGCCAAGACGTTCGATCCTTTGCGATAGATCGTCTCGGGATAGTTGCTGGAAGGGGGCGTGCGGGGATAGTCATGAAGAGGCATCACACCTTCGCGACGTGCGATGCCGGTGATGTAGCTCTGTGCACCTTTCTGCATCGACTCGAGGTATGCTTCGAAGCCGCTGTGCGATTCCAACCAAGCAGCTTCACTATAGGTGGCAAAACTCTCGGTGAGCCAGGCATAGCGGAAGTCGAGCGGACTGACGAGATCGCCGAACCACATGTGGGCAAGCTCGTGGGCGGCAGTGCTGTTGTTGCTGTCGCGTTGGTTGACGGATGAGACAGGCATGGAGATCATCGTTTGATGCTCCATCGCTCCGCGAGAGGTGTTGACGTAGCCGACCTTGTCGAAGGGATAGGGTCCGTAGAGCGACGTGAAGAGGTTCGTCATGTCGTCGATGCGGCTATACGTGATGCGCGAGCTTGTTGTATCCGTCGCGCGCGAATAGGCCACGATGGGAACGGTGGTGCCGGTGAAACTCAACTCTTGATAGGCACCGATGGCGAATGTGGCGAGGTACGTTGCCGTGGGATGTGACTCGTACCACGTGTGCTTGACGAGGGTATCGCCGCTGATCGGTGTGGTGCTGATGCGAGTACCGATCGAGGCGACCGTTTGTGAGCGAGGGATGATGAAGGAAAGTCGGAACGCAGCTTTGTCTGACGGATGGTCGTAGCAGGCAAGCCAGTGCTGCGTGGCAGATACGTAGTTGTTGTTGAAGCCGACGCCGAGTGTGTAGAGTGTGAGACCTTCGAACCACACACCACCCCATGCACTCGATCCACCTTCGGTGGTGGCTTTGCCGCTGTAGTAGACGGTGATGGAGTCGCGTTGTCCGGCCGTAACAGCGCGGCCAAGTGCTACACGGTAGTGGAAGGTATCTTGAGTGGGAGTGCCCGCCTCAGTAAACTCAACGTTCGTGTCGTGCGAGATCACGGAGTCGATCTCCAATCCACGCAGGTGGACCGGAAACGTTGGTGTCGACAATGCTTGCTTCCACGTGAAGACGATGGTGCAGATGCCGGAGATCTGCTTCGTTGCGGGGATGCGCGACGTGATCGTTGCGTCATAGATCTCTACATCGAACGGCTGCTCGATGAACTGTGTTGGTCGCGAGATCGGCTGTGCGCTTACGTACACTGTTGCCACGACAAACAGGAGTGTACTTACGATTCTCCCCATATACTCAAAATAAAAAAACCCCACGTTCGCACGCGGGGTTTTTCATCTTCAGTTACCGACCGTTTGGTCAGCGGACGATCTGCAGCGGCAGAGCGAAGGTCGAGGTTCCGTTCGTGACGTGAACCATGACCATGCCAGACGGCAGTGAGGACGTGTTGATCGAGAAACTTGTCGTACCGTTGGTGGCAGTGAAGGCCTCGTTCGAGAGGACCAGGCCGGCGGCGCTGATCACACGGACGGTGGCCATACCATCGACGGACGGGAAGCTGATCGTAGCATTCTCGGAAGCCGGATTCGGATAGAGGTTGATGGTGGTACCAACGAGGTCTGTTGGGACTTCGACGCTGGAGACCACCTTGATCAGGCCGATCGACACTTCCTTCGTGAGCGTTTGCGGATCGAAGGTCACGGATTCCGTCGTCGGCTCGAAGCCGATACGGTCAGCGATGATCGTCGAGGCACCAAGGCCAAGTTGCGTCATCTCATATGCGCCTTCTTCCGTCGTCATGGCGAAGTCGACCACATCACCGGCTTCATCAATGGCGACTACGAGGGATCCCATGATGCCGTTGGTAGCTTGTACGCCACCGTCTTGCTTGATGATGCCGCCGCGCTTGTCATAGACCCAGCCACGCAGCTTGCCGCGGCCAACGCCATCCTTGGCTGTCTCGAGGCGGATGTCGTGCTGCACCGTCAGCATCACATCGCCGACCGAGATGCGCGTAGCATCCTTCCACGAGTGAGCTGCCACTGCGTCGTTCACATAGAAGCCCGGCACATATGGGCGCTCGCCCGGCATACCGAAGACGATGTATTCACCGGCTTCGAGATTCGTGAATTCGTAGTTGCCGTCAGCATCAGTTTCAACCGTCTCAACGCGAAGTTTACCTTCTTCAGAACCGTTCTCCTTTTGCTTCGACACGATCATGAAGGCCGTCACCTTGCCCGGCACGCCGGCGCCGGTGGAGTCATTCTTCATCGTGCCGCCAAAGCCGCCTGTAGCTTGCGGACGCAGGTCCATCGAGAAGTCAACACCTTCGATCGAATCCGTGAGGGTGATCGAAGTGGCTTGCGTAGCGTCGTGTGTATTCTCCCACCACTCTTGCAGGTACTTGCTGCGTTCGCGGTTTTCGCGTGAGATCGCGGTTCCGACGTACGCATAATCCGCTTGCAGAGCTGCGATGTAGTTGCCGTCTTCGTCCGTTTCAGTCTTTACTACACGATAACGGCTGTCGACGCCT
Source organism: uncultured Hyphomicrobiales bacterium (assembly GCA_964467455.1). Lineage (GTDB taxonomy): Bacteria > Bacteroidota > Ignavibacteria > Kapaibacteriales > Kapaibacteriaceae > OLB6. Next base: position 13,103 of record CAYXQJ010000035.1, read on the forward strand.
TCCTTTTCGCGAGCGGTGAACGTCACGAGTGCATTCTTGAGGCCTTCTTGGGTCTCCGCATCATATACTCGACCCTTAACGGAGTAGCGAATTGGTTGCGGACGAGCGGCAACAACGAAGTTGACGCCGTCAGCCGGTGCATCACACGTCACCGTTACATCTGTTGCATCATCCGATGTCTCGCTGTTCTCCCACCATTCCGAATAAAAGCCCTCCATCTCGAACTTGATCTTATAGGTACCGGCAGCGACCTTGATGCAGAATTCGCCTTGTTCCATCACGGCCTTGTACACGGCGACCCAATCTTTCTTCACTTCGCCATTCTCCGTACGCCTTTCCGTCATGCTCCATGCAGTTACATAGCCGCGAGCCACTGACTCACCGTTTTCGTTCTTGACGGTGCCACAGATCTTTGTGCAGGGCTCATTGTTAGAGTTACCTTCGCCAACTTCGATCACGAACTCTTGCACGGTCTCTTTTTCCGTTCCGTCCGGCAACGTTGCCCAGACCACAACGCGCACAACGTGACGTCCTTGTTTTGCATTTTCCCAGCGGATCAAACCTTTGTCGCTGATCGTCATGCCATCCGGACCATTCGTGATCTTATAGCGGAGTGCTGTGTAGTTGAAGTTCGCTTCAACACGTACTTGATACTCATACGTCGAACCCGGCTTTGCGGTGTTGCCCGGCCTCGAAACGATCACCAGCTTTTTGTCTTCACCGCTGTTGACCTTAAGCGTCACCACGCGCAACAACGACCGATCGCTTTCGCCGCCATTGTTCACGGCTACCACATAGAACGTATAGGTTCCAAGGGGCAGATCTTTTTGGTAATACATGAACATCGTCCCGGGTTGGCCGTTCGGATCAACGTCAACAGAGCCAACCTTTTCAAACTTCGACTGGTCTTCGGTCTCGCCTTCGGCCATGTAGATGTCGAAGTGCGTCGGGATGCCACCGTCGCGGTTGGCCATCCACATCAATTTGGCCCATCCGCCGTTGGCGGTGACCTCTACAGGCTTGGCCTGGAATTCGATCGGCTTACCCGGTGCCTGGATCTGAGCGACGGCATTCGATGCCATGGCCACAAAGCCAATTGCGAGCAGCGCGATACGGAAGAAGAAACTTACGGTTCGCATTGGCGACCTCCGTTGTGCAGATAGTGGTAGTAGGTGAATTTACGTCAATTGAAGTAACGGACACCTAACCACGGTCGCTTCGCTTTGGTTACAAGAGAGGAGCTTCGTTCTGAGAGGGGCTGAGCCTGAGAGGTTCCTCGACTGCGTCTCGGAATGACAGGGCCTCGCCCAAGAGTATCATGAGAGGGAGCTTCGCTCTGGGAGGGGCTTCGCCTTGGGAGGTTTCATGAGAGCATACTCAAATGGGCTCGTTCAATTCAATGTGAAAAGAGCAGGCGCTGTCATTCCGAGCGCAGCGAGGAACCTCTCAGGGCTCGGCCCCTCTCACACCACCAAATGGATCGTCCCAAGGATCTCTTCTGTCGGCACGCCGGGAAAGAATGGGCCCTTGTTACCGGCGATGTAAAGTGTGATGGTGACCTCGCGGGGTTCGCCGGCTTCGCGTGGATGTTCGGCGATCAAGATCGATGTGATGTTTGAGATCGCATCACTGTAGACCCATTCGTAGCCGCTGCCCGTATTGTAGTACAGTTGCGCAGATGAGCCGGTGATGCTTTCAATGAGACCGTTGCCGGGAAGGGAGTCTGCCTTAATGCGCATGGCATCGATCAGGTTTGCCGTAGAGCCCGTCGACTCCGTAAGCTCGAAGTCAAGCCAGGCGCGAATGGGCTTTACCGTAGTGTCGAGTTTGATGATCGGCGTTCCAAGAAATCCGTAAGATCCTGTTGCTGTCTCGAACGACAATTCGATCGTGCGCGGGATCACCTTCGGTGCCGGCGTCAGTGGTGTTTCGATGCGCGGTGTATCAACGTCGAGCGGTGATTCACACGCCGTCAACGTGGCCACAAGAACGGCCGATGTCAACAAGGTTTTGAGAAGAGTTCGCATGATAGATGAGGTGGTGATCATGAGTTAGAAGCGGACGGCCAGACCATACGTCAAGCCGATCTTGGGTGAGAAGTACCAACTGTCTTGGAAGCTGTAAGCCAACGCCGAGGTCTCCACACCAAACACGAATGACAGCGGACCAACTGGCGTATACTGCACGCCCCCTGACATTCTTCCGATGGGACCAAACTTGGAACCGCCCAGCATGAATTGTCCGTAGGGGGCGAATGCGGTTGCCCCAAAATTTCCGCCGGTGTAGCGATAGGTGAGGCCGGCCCACGCCGTGGTGGGATATTGTTCGTAGCGGACGAGCTGTCCGTTGCGGTCGCCTTCGAAGACCATCGGGAAACTTTCGTTGCCGATCTCGATACCAACGCTGTGGTTGCGGTTGAGCTGATATAAGGCCGCAATGCCGAGGTTGCTGTACCAATCTGTTTGTTCCTGCGCGGCCGTGTTCACAGTAGGCGCAAGCGAGAAGCCACGTACCTGCAGCATCAGCGCCGGATACTTGGCAAAGGCCATCTCGAACCCACGCAAGGTCTGCGGCGCAAGGAAGCGAGTGTCGGCACTGCGCGACATGGCAATGTCGTTGGTAACGCGTACCTGCGCTGTATAAAACGTCCCACGTCCGTCGTCCAGCGTCTGACGTCCATCGTCCGACGTCCGGCGTCCGTCATTCAGTTCAACTCGCTGCTCGCTGCTGGCCACTCGCTGTTGAGAGCTTGCGATTGGCTGCTCTTCGCTGGATGCGAGTTGGCTTCGCAGGCGTGCGTTTTCGGCGCGAAGCGCGTTGATTTCGGCGCGAAGTGCGGGATCCGGCTGTGGCGTTGGGGCGGGCCCTGGCGTTGGGGCGGGCCCTGGCGTTGGGGCACGCTGAAGCGTGCCCGTACTCTGCGAGTCCTGCGCTAGCGTGGGATCCGGCCCTGGCGTTGGGGCACGCTGAAGCGTGCCCGTACTCGTATTCGAAATGCCCCAGGTCAGTGTTGCTGCGGTAATGGCGGAGAGGACGGGAATGCCGAGGCGGGTGAGCCATTGCATGAGCATGCTGCCGCCGGCAGCGCCGGCTGCGGCGCCGGCGAGCGGGGCGGCGAAGCCCATGCCGGTAAAGAGCGTGTTCGTCAGGGCGGCGGGAGGCATGAGGGTCATGCGGTCGTCCTGGACGGCGTTCTTGATCGCGATCTGCTCGCGCAGTTCGGTGCGAAGGTCGCCATTGATCGCTAACTCGCCGAAGAGCGCCGACTCGTTGATCGGGTCGAGCTCGCCGTCGAGAAGCTGTTGGAGTTGTTCGATCTGGGTGGACATCACATTAGTCCTGATTCATGTCATTCAGATAGGGTTGTAAGATCTCTTTGATCCGCTGTCGAGCTCGGAAGACGCGCACTTTTGCGGTCTCGAGCTTGATGTCGAGGACCTTGGTGATCTCTTGATACGACAGACCTTGATACTCCCGGAGCACAAAGGCCTCACGCATGTCGTGAGGCAAGAGCTCCATGGCCATCGCGATCAGCCGCATCATCTCATTTCGCTCTGCCTCCCGCGATATGCCGGGATTATAGAGCGTCTCATCAAATTCAAGGTTCTGGCTGGAGGCCCGCTTCTTTTCGTTCAGACACAGGTTACGGCTGATCGTCAAGAGGTAGCCCTTTACGTTGTCAAGGTCGGTGTGACGTTCGGCACTTTGAAAGAACCGCATGAACGTGTCCTGGAACACGTCATGTGCCCGGTCACGATCGCCCATCACCCGAAGGCAGTACGCGTACACCGTAGAAGCATATCGAGCATACAACTCGCCGAAGGCCTCTTCGGAATGCTCCGAACGGAGCAACGCGTACAGGTCGGCGTCACTATATTCGCTCAACCGTCGCTCCATCCGGACAAACTAACAGTAGATGACACAAAAGGTTACCCAATTTGAAGGGGGCGGGGGATTGTCGTACACATTACGACGTTCTCGCCGAAGAACCATAGCCGTCGAGGTCCACCCCCACGGAGCCCTCGTCGTCCGCGCCCCCAACCGCACCTCCATCACCGAGATCGAGACCTTCCTCCGCTCCCGCCACATGTGGATCGCCGCCCGCCTGGCGGAGGCGAAAGAGGCAAGAGGGTCGCTGCCGGAGGGGACGAGCTTTTTGCTCGGAAGGTCAGTCGATGAGTTAGACTCCGTGTTAGTCTCTGAGTTAGACTCCGTGTTAGTCTCTGAGTTAGACTCCGTGTTAGTCGGTGAGGGATTCTCTGAGGGATTCTTCGAGGAATTCTCTGAGGAATTCTCCCGGAGGTTCTCGAGAAACTTCTCCGTCAGTTCTCCTAAGAGTTCTCCCATCGGTTCTCCTAGAAGTTCTCCCGCAGCTAGGCGGCTGTTTGACGCCATCGTCCGCCGCTACATCGAGATACTGTTGCCGGCGCTGGGTGTGAGCGGGCTGCGGTATCAGAAGTTCGTGGTGCGGAAGATGCGACGCCGGTGGGGAAGTTGCCGAGCCGATGGGGTGCTGACGTTCAACGAGCACCTGATCATGGTGCCGCCGCGGTGTATCAAGGCCGTGGTGGCGCATGAGCTGGCGCATCTGGTGCACCTGCATCATGGGCCGGCGTTCTATCGACTGGTGCGAGAGATCATGCCCGACTACGATGAAGCCGACAACGAGCTGAATGCGTGGACGTCGGTGTTGGACCGGGTGACGGGTAAAACGAACAACGGGGCCAAAGGCCCCGCTGAACAACGGATGTTATGGATGGACGACGATCAGGCGGCCGTGTCGGCGCAGATCTCGTTGAATGCCGATACCAGCGAAGCGGCGATCATGTCGGGCGTACGGCCTTCGATGTGGTGACGCGGCATAAAAGCTACAAGCTCACCGTCGCGCAGGATCGCCACGGCCGGTGATGACGGCGGCATGCCGGTGAAGTAGGAGCGCACGCGCTCCGTGGCTTCGAGGTCTTGGCCGGCAAAGACCGTGTAGAGGTTGTCGGGCTTGACGCTGTTCTCGAGGGCTTTGGCCACACCCGGACGGGCGCCGCCGGCAGCACAGCCGCAGACGGAGTTGACCACGACCATCGTGGTGCCCGGCTGCTTCATGGCTGCTTCGACCTCTTCGGCCGTGCGTAGTTCAGAAATGCCCAATCGCGTGAGCTCTTCACGCATGGGTTGGACGAGCATCGGATCATACGGCATGATTCAATCCTTGTGGTGATCTGGACGATTGAGAATATCTCGCAGGTACTCCATGCCTAGAGGGCCTGCTACGGTTGGGAATTCACGTTCGAAATCCGCGGCCTTTGACGCATCAAGGGCAAAGGCATTTTGTAGGTAGGGGACGGCGGTAAGGGGCTGACCTGCCGCACACAACGCTTTGGCGGTCGCATAGTATCCTTCCGACCATTCCGGAGCAAGGCGGACACATTCGTTGAAGGCCTGCAGTGCTTCCAACACGTCGCCGTTCTCCAGCAGCGTCGAGCCAAGGTCGAACCAACACTCCACGTCGCGCGGCTGGATCTCTAGGGCCTTATGGTAGGCCGTGATCGCGTCACGCAGGTTGCCTTGGTTGAACAAGGCGTCGGCCTTGGCATACCAGACGTCGCCCTGACGCGGGTCGAGCAGTAGAGCGGCCTCGTAGTCTTCGACGGCTTTGGAGAACTGCTCCAACGCGTCGTAGCAGGTGCCGCGGCCGTAGAACGACGCCACATGCGAGGCATCGACGGCGATGGCCTTGCTGAACATCTCGATGGCTTCGGCAAAGAGGCCACGCTCTTCCAGCGACGAGGCCAGGTTGTGGATCACGGGTACGTCGGTCGGGTCGGCGCGATGTGCCTCGCGATAGGCCGCCACCGATTCATCGATACGGCCGATGGTGGCATAGGCATTGCCCATGTTGTACCAGGCGTTGACGAAGTCGGGCTTGATCACGGTGGCCATATCGTAGGCAGAGAGAGCGAGCCGGTTCGCCCCCTTCTTGCCAAGAATGACCCCTTTATTGAACCAGGCGTTGGCGTCGTAGGGGTCGAGGTCGATGAGGCGTTCGTAGACGGCGACGGCGGCGTCGAGGTCTTCGAGGGCTTCGTGGCAGAAGGCGAGTTCGAAGAGGGCGTCGCGGGTGAAGCCGTCTTGGCGCGAGAGGAAGCTGAAGAGGCGGATGGCCTCGTCGAAGCGCTCGCGTTTTTCGAGGATCATGGCCTTGGTGTAGAGCGCGTCGAGGTTTTCGGGTTCGGAGGTGAGGGCGCGTTCGACGAGGTCCATGGACGCGTCGAGGTTGCCGGTCTGTTCGAGGGCGATGGCGCGGTTGACCATGATCTCGATGTCGACGGGGTCGAGTTCCGTGGCGGCGTTGTAGGCCTCGAGGGCTTCTTCCCACCGGCTCAGGGAGCCGAGGGCGATGCCGACCTTGTGGGCGGCGTCGGCCGAATACGGCGCGGCCTCGCGCCACATGCGCGCAAAGGTGAGGGCATCCTCGAACTTGTGGGTTTCGAGACAATAATGGACGATGTTCTCCAGCGCTTCGGGTGAGGGCAGACCGTTCTGCCACTGACCCGACGAGGCGGATTCGCGATACCGGCGCAGGGTCTCATCGAGATTCTGCTTATCCGGTTCTTCGGTGGAGTCGTCGTCGCTGAAGAATTCTAACATTGCTGAAAAATAAGGAACTTCAGATACTGCGTTTCCGGCATGGCCAACAGCACCGGATGGTCGGGTGACTGATGGCCGCGATGCACAAGACGGAGTCGCTTCTTCAATCGTGCTGCCTCACGATAGACGATGTCCATCAGGTCCGCCTCGGGCACCAGTTGCGTGCACGATGCCGTTACCAACAGCCCGTCGGGCGGCAAGAGTTTCATCGCCGTGCGATTCAACTCTGCATATCCGGCATGTGCGCCGCGGAGGGCAGAACGTGACTTCGCGAAGCTTGGCGGGTCGAGCACGACGATGTCCCACGTGCGGCCTTGATCGACGTGTTCGCGCAGAAGATCGAAGACGTTGGCTTGTTCGAACGTGCAGTTGTCGAAGCCGTTGATCGACGCATGATGCCGGGCATGGTCGACGGCCATCTGCGACGAGTCGACGCCGACGGCGAGCTTCGCACCGCCGCGGGCGGCGTTGAGGGCAAAGCCGCCGACGTTGCAGAAACAATCCAGCACGGTACGTCCGCGGCTCAGGTCGGCCACCATGCGCCGGTTGATCTTTTGATCCAAGAAATAGCCCGTCTTCTGGCCCCCTATCAGATCCACTTCAAGGCGAACATCATTTTCGGTGAAGTGCACGCGGTCGGGGATCGTCCCCCAGACCGGACCATCGCGAAAGGGCAGTCCTTCTTTCTTCCGTGTCTGTGCCGAATTACGTTCGGCGATCCCCGTCAGCTCCGGCATCACGGTGCGCAGGGCTTCGACGATCTCCGTCATGCGCACATCCATCCCGGCCGACAGCATTTGCAGAACCGCAACGGTGCCGTAGATGTCGATGATGAGTCCACTGAGCAGATCGGCCTCTCCGAACACCAGTCGGTAGGCGTCTTCATTGGGCAGGAAGCGCTGTCGGTATGCCATCGCGCTTCGGAACCTCTCGGCAAAGAACGCCGCGTCGGCAGCTTCGATCGAGGCCCCGAGCATCCGCACGGTGATCTTCGACAGGGGGTTGTAGAATCCGCTGCCAAGGGGCGCCCCATCTGCCGATTCCACCTGCACCAGCGTGCCGGGTGCCGCCTCGGGAAGGTCCTGGAGCTCGTCGCGGTAGACCCAGAGGTGGCCGGCGGCGATGCGGTGGTGTTCTTTGGGGCGGAGGCGGAGTGTCAACATCCCCAAAACTAAGGGAATGGGGAATAGGGAATGGGAATTGGGAATGGGGAATAGGGAATGGGGAATAGGGAATGGGGAATGACGCCGGGAGAGTATAACGCCGGGAGTGACGCCGGGAAAGTATAACGCCGGGAGAGTTGCTAAGTTGGGGGATGCGGTGGTTACTGTTTGTTATCCTCTCCCTCCCCGCCCTCGCGCAGCGGGAGTACACCGTCTGGCACTTCGGCCAGACGGCGGGCGTGTCGTTTACCTCGGGGATCGCCGTGCCGGTGCGCGGACCGTTCATCACGTGGGAAGGGACGGCGTCGTGGTGCGACCCGTCGACCGGCGAGCTGATGTTCTCGACCGACGGGATGTCAGTATACCGACGCGATGGGTCGGTGATGCCCAACGGCACGGGATTACAAGGTGGCTTCTCCAGTACACAAAGTGCGTTGATCGTGCCGGATCCTGCCAGCCCCCTACAGTTTTATGTGTTCTGTGCCGGTGACCTGTCGTGGAATGCTACGGGGACGGCGATGTTGACGGTGAATACGGTCGACTTTGCGTCGGATCCGATGGGTGTGGTGACGCGGAAGAATGATACGGTGGTGATGGGGACGGCGGAGAAGTGTACGGGGACGCTGCATTGCAATGGACGTAGTTATTGGGTGGTGACGCATCATCGCGATGAGCCGATTTTCTACGCGTACAATGTGACGTCGGCAGGGATCTCCGCGCCGGTGATCAGTCGTGTGGGACAACAGTATGTGGTGCCGCCGTCGGCTCGGGGCGGACCGTATGGACAAGGAATGCTGAAGTTCAGTGCGTCGGGACGGAAGATCGCGATGGCGAGTCCGTTCGCACAACGTTGCGAGGTGTTTGATTTCGATCCGGCTACCGGCGTGGTGAGCAACGTGCAGTTGATGGGCACCGGCCAATACTACTACGGCCTGGCGTTCTCTCCCAACGAACAACTGCTCTACGTCACCACGTGGAGCTTCGATCCAAACGTTGGCGGCGAAGTGCAACAGATGTCACTCGATGGTACGTTCGCTCCGCAAGTCGTGGGCACGTTTCAACCGTCAGCATCGATCACGGCCGGCGGTATTCAACGTGGACCGGACGGACACATCTACCTCACCGACGACGGTGGTCTCTCGTTGATCGAATATCCCGACGCCGTCGGCGCTGCCTGTTATTTCCGATCGCGCGTTGTGTACTTCGTGCCGCCGCTGCAAGCCCACATTGGCCTAGCCAACAACATGGACTGTCTGTACGATCGTAATGCCATCGTTGTCTGCAGTGCACCGATCTCAGACTTCACGCACGACACGGTCATTTGTGAGGGGGCTTGTGTTCGCGTAGAAGATCGTTCAACACAAGCACCAACCACGTGGACGTGGTCGTTCGTCGGTGGAACCCCGTCAATGTTTGCGGGACAGTCGCCCCCTGACATCTGTTATGCAAGTGAAGGAACCTATCCGATCACGTTGATCACATCGAATGCCTTCGGCGCGGATACGATGACGTCGATGATCCGCGTAGCGCCATCAGGGCAAGTGGATGCGGGCAACGACATTGTCTTGTGCGACTCTGCCTACGGTCGGCTGCAGGCCAGTGGTGCCGTGTGGTACCGGTGGGAGTCGGAACCCAGCATGCAGAGCACGACCGTGCCCGATCCCATCGTGCGTCCGTTCGTGACCACAACGTACGTGGTGCACGGCTTCACGGCCGACAGTTGTGAAAGCGTCGACTCGGTGACGGTCTTCGTCCGCATCGACGATCGCGAAGAACTTCGGTACCGCGTCGACGATGTTGCTGCGGTTGCCGGCGACTCCATCGATGTTGTGCTCACACGAACCGGCGGCATCGTTTCAATACCGACCACCCTCCGACTTCTCGTGCCGGCCACGTCGTTGCACGGTGTTCGCATCGTTGATGGCGTCGGCACCGTGAGCCGTCCAACGGTCGACACCTTTGCAGTTGATCTTACCGACGATGGCACGTCCTATCGCGTCGGCAGTATCCGCGCCATGCTCTTGTTGTCGTCAACCCGTGACAGCATCATCATCGCGGGTACACCGCAGACCACGTGCGACACCATCATTGGTCAGGGGGCGAGCATTGTTGCCCAGGCCTGTGCTGCCGAGCTCCGCATCATTTCTACGAATGGTCAGCCCCTTACCATCGAGCGGGTAGATGTCGGGTCGCGTCAGGTCACCGTGACGGGCAATCCGCGCACGTCGGTGGTGGTGGACGTGGCCGACCTCCAGGGGCGGCAGTGGTGTACGGTGGTGGCCACGTTAGATGGCGGCCGTCAGACCCTCGATCTTCCGTGTGAGCTCCCGGCGATCGGTCTTGTGCGGCTGCGGAGTGGGCAGATGATGGTCACGGCCACTGTCATCAGCCGATGAAATCTTATATTTGTCGCTCTGCACGGCAGTGCCGACGTAGCTCAGCTGGTAGAGCAGCTGATTTGTAATCAGCAGGTCACCGGTTCAAGTCCGGTCGTCGGCTCAACGATGAAAGCCCTGATCCACGAAGTGGGTCGGGGCTTGTTGTTTGATGAGTACATTCGTACTGTGATGAAGAAACGCTCCACCGCTCCGTCGCGAGAGGCGAACCCATGAGATCAAGATGCACCGTGGTTGTCGTCTTGATGACCCTTCTCTTGGTGATGAGCAGTCAGGCTCAACCTGATCTTGCGTCTTCTCCAAATGCAACGATTCAGATCTGCCCGGAGTATGGTGTAGTGTGTCATGGTATCAATCAAGGAGCAGGCCTTGGTGATAGTACTAACCCGTTTTGGCAGGGTGTTGTTCACTTACCTTTTGCAAAGCCGATCGTGTATGTCAGCAATACACGCCTCGGCACGGTTGCTGTTGACAGCAGTGGCGCAGTGTATGTGTGGGGCAGGCAGCAAAGTATTGTGTTCGGAGATACAAATCACGTTGGGCCGACGTGGACACCAAAACGGCTTCGCTATCTTGAACCATCCGTCGCTGCATTTATAGGTACTGGAGTCACGGTATCGCTCCGACCGGATGGCCGTGTGTTGGTGTGCGGGGCCAACGATATAGGCTCGTACGGGAATGGAAGCGTTGTATCTGAGTACGATACAGCTGTGCTTTCTGAGATCGATTCTGTGACGAAACTTACGGATCTTGCTTCGAATGTACTTGCAATACGACATGATGGCACGCTCTGGATGTGGGGGCAGGGAGGTGGGTATTTCAATCAGGTTCTTGAACACGATTCAGTATTATGCCTGATACCTGCTCGAGTGCTACGTGACTACCGGTTTCTTGATGTCGCAGGCGGTGTCTTCCCCGGATCGGGTCCATTTTTTGCAGCAATTACGACGAAGGGTACTTTGCTGCAGATCGGATTAAATAAGTATGATATCATTGATTCGGACAGTCTAGACGTCACCGTTCCTATTGAAGTCACTTTCCCATCACGTTGCGTTCAAGTCCTCTGTTCATTCGAGAATGTCATCGTGCTTTGTGAGGACGGATCCGTGTGGATGTCGGGTGGGAATTCGAAAGGCCAGAGGCCATTCTCTACGATCAGAAATGGTGTTTTTACGAAAGTCCCTGTTTCCGTGCCGGTGAGATCGATCTATGGCCGGGGATACACACACTTTGCAAAATCGTCTGAAGGGTCGTTGTATGGTTGGGGTGACAACACCTTCTCACAGCTTAGTATGAATCTCCCGCCAAAGAGTTCGATCCCTCCGACGCTACTAACAGACGCGTGCACGATGGTAGGTGTTAGAGAGTCAACAGCAGTAAATCAACCACCTAGGTTCGATGAAGCACCTGCCACATACTATGCGGTTGACATACAAGGTCGAGTTGTCCTGAACGGATCGACCAACGACGCAAGTCGGATCGAGTTGGGTCAGTTCGATCTACCGTCTGGAGTCTATATGCTAGTTATTGTGACAGCTAATGACGTTAGAGCAGTAAAGTTTGAGCGGTACTAGTAAACAGCAGGTCACCGGTTCAAGTCCGGTCGTCGGCTCAACGATGAAAGCCCTGATCCACGAAGTGGGTCGGGGCTTTGTTGCTTGCTGTGATGAATTCAGAATTAGGTTGTGCCGCGTTACACATATGCACTCAAGATCAACGGCGTCAGCTGAGTACAGAAAAGCCGAGCGGGTTTGTGATCCACTCGGCCATCAGTTGTTTTATGTTCGGAATGAGATTAAGAGATCGGTTCCTCCAGTCTTTTCTTCTTCTCCTTGCGGTACTCATAGACCGTGAGTACGGCTAGAGTAGTGGAGGTAAGCCACATCAGCGGCATATTTCCTTCGTAGTCACCGGTTTCAAAAACGATAGACATGAGAAGGATCATCATGTTCATTGCAGGGACAAAGATCAGGAGGCTGAGCAACCTTGATCCCCAAGCAAGATCATAGAACGCTTTGACTCTATCGATGATATTCATAGCACACCTTTGAATTTGTAAAACTCTTCACTAGCCAGTTCCACTTTCAAACTGAGGTGCAGGCGTCCCCAAAGCTTGGTCGACCACCATAAACTCAACCAATACTTCACCATGAACCGTAGTAAAAATACGAAGCAGGTCTCGAAATCGTTCACCCGAACTGACGAGGCTCAGCAGGTCACCGGTTCAAGTCCGGTCGTCGGCTCCCGGGGCGCTTTACATTGTAACCGCGGTGACTCGATACATGTTATGGACCAGTTCACGACCGGCGCGTGACGGGTAATTCTAATGTACCAGAGTCATGACGCCATAATAAGCACTCATGAACTTGGATTTGAAGGGGGCATGATGAGAACGTTCATTCAAGCGGTCGTAACAGGCGTGATTTTCCTGACGGTGTCATGTGATCAGTCACCACAGGTGGTGGAACCGCCCACGACAACGAGTTTGTCCGAAGATCGAATAGATGGACAGGTTAGGCTGATCGACTCCCATGGAAACCCTGTCAGCAATTGTTCAGGTGTGGTGGTTACGGCGATGAGCACATTTGGTACTGCCTACGTTGACACCACTGAAGCATCTGGAGAATACCATCTTGAGGATGTAGCTACTGGCGTCTACTCGATCTCGGCAGCGCATCCGGATTACGATACATTGAACGGACGTTCAATGAGTATTCTGAGAAACATCCAGTATGTCGGTGCGGGTGTGTATCAAGTAGCCAAGCTGTGGCTTGCACAGGATCCAAGTGCAACCATTGTTAGTGACCTAGATGCAGATCTGGAGTGGGTCTATACGCGTGATCCACACGACACGTCCGTCATCAGAACCACGTACTGCAATGTATCGATCTCGATGAACTGGGAGAACAACGACGGTAGCGTACCACCCGAGGTATACGTAAGCGATGCACCTGATAGCGAATGTGCAGCAGCACTTTTCAGAGTGAGAGCGATCACCTTGAAGGCACGAACCGGTACACGTTCAACCTACGCCCTTGGTCGTGTGTTTGATGATCTGAAGTCTCTCTACGGCGATGAGCTCCACGAGAAGACTCTTTACCTTCAGGTGCGTCCTCAGGTGTTACGCCGAGAGTCTGCTCAAGGTCCTGCAGAGTACGCGTGCGGTCCTTCCACCGCAGTGCCCGTCGTGTTCAATGGCCAGTAGGTATTGGGTTCAAGTCCGGTCGTCGGCTCAACGATGAAAGCCCTGATCCACAATGTGGGTCGGGGCTTTTTCTGTAACGAAATCACGTACGACCCGTTTTGTGTGTATAGGTCGAGTTCAGATAGCGCCTCCAATCCTTTGCACAGGACGTTTCCTATGCTCATTGCAGTACGTGTTCACATGTGTTGTCTGGTGGCCGTTGGTCTCTGCTTGCCCCTTACCGGCCAAACCATCGTAGAATCAAGAGGGACGTCCGCTCAAACGGAGGGACGACACTACATGGTGGCGTTTCCTGAGGTCTGGCCGGAGCAGTCTGAGAAGCCGACGCCGCGACCGATGGTGTTGTACATCTCGTCACGGTACGACACAAAGGTCAATATCAAGACGCCGGCGCAGATCAACACGAATCCCAAGATCAATCGCGTGTTCGAGGTCAAGAAGGATCAAGTCTTGACGGTACCGATCGATCCGCTCTATCTCAACCGGTCCTCTCAAACACGCAGTGGTTTCGGGATCGAGATCGTTGGTGACCATCCGATCTCCGTCTATTCCGATCAATCATGGATCGGCAACGGCGAAATGACGCGCCACCTGCCGGTGGAAGCATGGGGTACTTCGTACTACACGATGAACTTCTATCAGGACCGGTTCGGGACACTAAGTTATGGCTACAAATACCGTCCGAGCCAGATCTTGATAGTCGCGGCGTTTGACAATACCACGGTGTCCATTGTGCCGACGTTTGGCACAGAAGGGGGCGCCGACCTACAGGGAATCAAGGCAAGATCTAGTGGCGTGGTCCAATTGAACAAGGGCGAGACCTTCCTGATCAAAGCTGAGATCAAGGAAGAGGAGAACAAGAGCTTTTCCTCTGATCTCAGTGGGACCGTCATCGCGTCCAATCAACCAATAGCCGTGATCTCCGGACACACGAAGGTTGGGATTCTAGGACTCCCCGATATTCTTCCACCAACCGGTATCGCCTCGTTGGATGCGAGTTTTGTCCGCAACAATGTACACGATGCCATGTTGCCCATGGAGTTTGCTGCAACACGCTTCGTGACGATCCCATGCATGTATACGAGCCTTCGTGATGTAGGCGAGTCCGACATGGGCATCGATGACCTTCGCGGAGATGTGCTTCGTTTTCTTGCAACACAAGACAATACCACGATCTCTGCTATGCGGCAGGACGGTAGCGGCCTAAAGACCGTCAAGAAGATCAATCGCGGAGAAAGCTGGATCGAGACCTCCGTTGAGACTGCCACCTTCTGGAGCTCTGATAAACCCTTACTGGTGGGCCAGTACGGCAAGTCATATGCGAGGATCGCCCCTCCGAACTCGGTTCGGAAAGGTTCAGACCCCGAGACTCAAGGTGGTCCGAATATCGTGTCCGGCATGCCGATGCTAATGACAGTGCCGCCGATAGAGCGCTGGATCAACACCGGTACGTTCATGGCGCCGGAGGGAATGGATAATTTCATCAACATTGTCTTTGTTGATGGTGAGGAGAACCGGATCCTGATCGACGGCGTGACGCTGGGGACGATATATGGAAGTTCAAAGCGAAAGATCTCGGGGACGCCCTATGCCTATATCCGCACGAACATTAGTGCAGGACAACACGTGGTCGAATCCGATACGGCCACCGTACGTTGGATGGCGTGGGCGTATGGTTCGATCGATGGTCTAGCTGCCGGAAGAGCATATGGTACACCGATCGGGATCGATCTCAACACACAATGCACCGATACGATCGACATCGCCGAAACCGTGGACTGTGGTGATGTGAGCGCTACCGTTACTCTTCGGTCAGGCAGTAATGACTGTAGTAGCATCTATGCTGTCTACGCTGAGTCGTTAACAAACTACACTTTCACCAACGACGATCTCTTCTCACTGCGTGTGAACGATCATCAACGCGATGCCACTGCCACGGTCATGATCCGTTCGAGCTCTGGCAACTTTGTTCGCAAGACGTATACATACACTGCCGAAAAGATTCGGTCAACACCGGCATCGATTGATTTTGGAAAGCAGCCGGTAAACACCCAGCGTTGTTCTACGGTCGTATTCACGAACGACCAAACAGACGCTCCACTCGTTGTTGAGGGACTTCGAACAAAGGACGCTCCAAGCTCGTTCACCTTCACTCCGTCTTCATTCACGATCCCTCCCGGCGGCTCGGTCGAAGTAGAAGTATGCGCGGCTCTACCTGCCGCTGCGTCGGTTACGGACACCCTGCTCGCGACTTTATCGTGTGTTGATGTTGCTACCACGGCATTGATCATTCAAGCGGAAGAGCCGGTCATCTACGCCAGCGATATCTCGTGGAGCGGCATACCATGGGAGTCGTCGGGTGTGGTCAAGATCGGTGAACTCATCAACAATTCTGACGTCGAACTTGTTGTGCACAACTATGATTCAACGTTGCTCAACGGCAACTTTGTCGCACTTGAAGGTTTCAGCGTACCGTTCGTGATCGCGGGTCGTTCCAGACACGAATACCGCGTTATGTATCAACCAAATCGTGTACCCGGAGCACCGCACAAGGTCGAGTTCGCCTGGTTCTCTTCGGCAAGGTCGTTTGACAGTATCAGCATCTGGAATGGTGATTACACGACCAGCGTGCGCGATGTTCAGGAGATGGACCGGATCACGCTATATCCAAGCCCGCTGCGGCTATCTGAGGTGAGTGGTCTTCAGATCAGCGGACTGACGTCTCGCGTTGACGCCCACATCTACGACGAGGTCGGAAGATGTGTTGCGTCAACAACACTTGATGTCGGTCTCTCTGTACTTCCGGTGCGTATGTTCCCAGGGATTGGCGTGTATTCGATCGTCATTCAACCGAATGGCTCGATGCCTATCGGTTTGCGGGTTCTTGTCTGGGAATGAGGTATGCGATCGCCTCACCATGCCAACGCCACCCCCAAGCGTGCTGACCACAAGCTGATCACGCGCGGTTCATCGCTGGGATCGTCAGGGTTTGCTCCGTCATTGAGCTCGATCTCATTCAAGTCGGCGTTTGGTGTTGCCGATGGTTTGGTGAAGGACTTCCCGACAAGATTGCCATTCGCATAACCGCCCATGATGTCGATGGTAAGGGGCGATCCAGGAAACGTATAGGCCAGTCCCGACTGGAGATTTACGCCGAGTCGAAGCGCAGGGTTTACAGTGGTCGTGTAAGTACCGAATGAACCGTAACTGACCACGATCTCACCACTGTAGACGTTCACCTGAAGTCCCGCGCGGCCTACAAGGTCCAGTCCGTTAGTGATCGGCCATATGACGGCGCTCAAGCCAACCTCACCGCCGATGCGCGTCAGATCTGCGGTTGCACTGTAGGCAACATCCACTTCGTTCGACCAGAAGTCCGCACTGGCGCCGAAGTACAATCCGACGCGATCCGACAAGCGATATCCAAGGTCGAGACCCAACCCCAAGGCCGACGTCGGATCATCGAATGGATATTGTGTGACGATGTAATCGTCGGCGGCATCATTCACCACGCCGTCGACCGTTCCCTTCATCGATTCAGAAGCGGCAATGTTCAAGCCCCCTGACAACCGAACCGACCAGTGTTTGATATGCGCACTATCCGTTTGCGCGATCGATGCCACGGTAGACATCATCAATAGAATTGCAACGATTCTCACAGCATCCTCCCAAAAGTGTGGTGACAATGCGTTGTATCTCGTCATCCCTTGAGAGTTATTGTACCCTCAACCCTCAACCCTCTACCCTCAACCCTCAACCCTCTACCCTCAACCCTCTACCCTAACTGATCTTCGATCATCTCGCACCACACATGGCCGATCAGGATGTGGCTCTCCTGAATGCGGGCCGTGATGTTGGAGGGGACCACGACGCTATGTGTGCAAAGGTCGTTCAACACGCCACCACTGCCCCCTAACAAGCCAATGGTCGTGACGCCGCGTTGGTGGG
This sequence comes from uncultured Hyphomicrobiales bacterium, assembly GCA_964467455.1. Classification (GTDB taxonomy): domain Bacteria; phylum Bacteroidota; class Ignavibacteria; order Kapaibacteriales; family Kapaibacteriaceae; genus OLB6. The sequence continues at coordinate 30,460 of CAYXQJ010000035.1, forward strand.
CTTCGTGGACGGCGGCCACCACGTTGGGTGACGTGCCGCTGGTAGTGATGGCGATCAAGACGTCGCCGTGTTTGCCGAAGGCCTCAACCTGACGCGCGAAGACGCGCTCGAAGCCGTAGTCGTTGCCGCCGGCCGTGAGGATGGAAGAGTCGACGGTGAGGGCCATGGCCGCAATGGCGCGACGTTCGACGTGACCGCGCAAGCGCACGACGAGTTCGGCTGCAAGATGCTGACTGTCGGCAGCGCTGCCGCCGTTGCCACAGAACATGATCAGACGTCCGGCGTTGACGGCCTGCGACAAGATGTTGCCGCATGTTTGAATGTCGTCGGCACAACGCTCAGCAAGCAACCGCTTGACGTCGGCCGACTCAGCGATCAGCGCCTTGATGCGCTCCGTGGTCATGGGCTCGTTCATACGCAAAGTTACGGGCTACAACTCCTACCACGACGATCGCGCCGCCCACCATGGCCATGAACGACGGCACCTCGCCATAAAACAAGGCCACCCACACGGGATTCAAAATGGGCTCCAACGTGGTGAGCAACACGGCCTCGATCGCCGTGACATGCTTCATCGCCCAAGAGTAGAGGATGTAGGAGATGCCGAGTTGGAAGACCCCCAATACAAGGATGAAAGGGTGAAAGGGTGCAAGCACATCGAACGTGGCACCCGGCACTTGGCTCGTGGCACTTGGCACTAGGAACATGGCACACACAACAAAGGTGAGTACATTCCCAAACAGAATACTCTCCGTTGTGCTCACGCCTTTCTGTGCGCGCATGAACAAGGCCACGCCGGCAAAGGCCAGACCGCTGCAGAGGGCGATGATGTTGCCGGCAAGTGCGCCCCCTTCCATCTTGTCGAGGAAGAAGACGCTCATCCCTAACATGACGATGCCGACGGTGATGATGTCGGTGCGGGTAAGACGTTCCTTGGTGATCAAGGCGCTGAAGAGTGCTACCCACACCGGCGCTGTGTATTGCAAGAAGATGGCGTTGGCAGCCGTGGTGAGTTTGGTCGCCATCACGAACAAGATCACCGTGAGCGTATACGACACGATGCTGCCCCATTGCGCCAGCGTCCATATCGGCTTGGGTTTGCGCAACCACAACAACATCACGATGGCCGCGATCGCACTTCTTCCACCCGCGATGGTTAGGGGGCTGTAGGGGATCGATTTGATCAACAGTCCGCCCGTGCTCCACAAGAGGGCTGTGATCACTAAGGCGAGCAGACCTTTGCGATGCAGCGGGTCGGTCATCGCTCGAAGCTGCGGTCGTCAGTTGAACGGAGACGGACGACGGTAGCACTCGCCCCTTGGCCGAAGTCGGCAACGAGTGTGGTAGAGGTCTTGACATGTGTTGTCGGATAGCGAACATCGAGGGGGACGGTGACGGAGACCGTGGCGTCGACCTGTGATGAGTTGGGCTTCATGTCGTTGAGTGTTGGGAAGACGTTCTTCATCGTGGCCTTCATGATGGCCGTGCCGAGGTTCTTCTTAGAATCGATCTTGTCGAACTTGACAACGCCGGTGACAGACGCACCCGGCGGCAAGACGGCGATGTCCATCGATCGGAGCAGGGCCGTGGTATCGATGTTCCATGTATCGCCGACCTTCACCTTGCGTTTGGCGTCCATGATCTCACCGGTGCGCTTGCCCCCTTCCGCTTGTAAGACCAGGGAGAGAAGATCTACTACGGCGGGATCGACGGGAGTGGTGCCCAACATCATCACGGTGCCGCTGTCGCTGTAGGTGATGGTGAGTGCAGCGCCGGTGTTGAGAATGTCTTTCGTTGTTCCGCCCTTCTTGAGCTCGACGTGGCGGATGGTGACGATCTTCTTTGCTTCTTGTCCGTCAACGGTGACGGCTGCCACTTCGCACTTGGCGTTGATGTTCACGACTGTCGTGTCGGCTTGTATCAGTGCGGGTTTCTTCGGGTCGGCCGTTGACAGCACCTCAACGATGCGCGTTGCCGATGCCCGCAAGAAATACACGTCCGACGGCTTGAGGGCACGTCCGAGCGGGAGGTCGTGAGACTGGGAGAAAAGGGTAAAGGGCGAAAGGGCGAAAAGGAGGATGAGCAAGAAGAACATAGGGTAGAGGGTAGAGGGAAGAGGGTAGAGGGTGCAAAATACGAGATACCTCACCCCCTGGCCCCCTCTTTCGATCTGATACCTCACCCCCTGGCCCCCTCTCAAGTTTGAGAGGGGGAACGATACAACACAAAGCCCCTCTCGAACTCGAGAGGGGCAGCGAGCAATAGCGAGCGGGGTGAGGTAGATAGAGAGAAAACCTCACCCCCTGGCCCCCTTCTATGTAAAAAGGCAAGCCCGGTCTTGTATGTTGCTTTTTTGATGTGTC
>CAYXQJ010000036.1:0-32634 GCA_964467455.1 uncultured Hyphomicrobiales bacterium
ACTCCCGGCGTTATACTCTCCCGGCGTCACTCCCGGCGTTATACTCTCCCGGCGTGATTCAACTAGAAGTAGAAGTTGAAGACCGTGCTCATGAAGAACGTCTTCGAATCCCTCAGCTCCCAATCCCGCTGATATCCCAAGTTGATCTCCGGCGCGAACCAATGCACCACGCCGACATTCACGCCGATCATCGTGCGTAAACGGTTGAAGGCCGAGGCGCGCGAGTCCCAGAAGATCTCCGAGGCCACGTACGGCGTGACGGTGATCGTTGAGTCAGGATAGAAGGTTCGATCGAGCCACAGACGTGTGCGGACGCGCGTGGAATAGACACCGTTGATCCAACGCAACTCCGGACGCAGGCGGAGGGCGATGCGGAGTCGTGCGGGCAACATCTCCTTGGCGGTCGCTTCGATGATGCCGCGCCATTCGTCGTATTCGGAGTCTTCATTCGTGGCCGTGAGATACCGCACACCGAATCGCACGAACAAATACTCGAAGGGCTGCGGAATGTTCTCGTAAGGAACGAACAGCTCACGGAGAAATGGCTTCAAGCCGATGTCGAAGTGCGCACCGATCTGAGCGTCGACCGGACCCTCGAGCTGGTCGCGCGTCGCACCACCCAGAATAAAGATCCGCGTCCTGTACGTTGTTCGGTAGTAGATGTCCGCCTCGGGCCACCACTGCTCGTGCGTCTCGGTCTGTGCCTGCACGACCACACCCGCAGCGATCATCACGATCACGGCCAGAGACCGTCGGAGCGATTTCATGAGTCGGTACATCAACGCAATTTCAGAAGAACCGAGCCATCGTGACGATGAATTTTCTAGAGGTCGTCACCCGAAGTCCTAGTGTTAACGGAGAGAGCATCGCACGCTGGAGATAGCAGTGAGGATCCTGTATCGTGCATCATGCATTACGTTTCAGAAATACATCGTCACCGTAACGCCGGCCATGTAGACGGTGATATCGTTGGGCAGCCAGTCCTCTTGAACGCTGACCACGAGTTCGGGCGCAAGCCATGAGGTGACGGCGAAGGAGACACCGGCCTGGGAAAGAAGACGGGAGAAGCCGCTGTAGCGGAAGTCGTAGTAGATCTCGGTGTTCAGATACGGCGTGATGGGAACGTCGCTGTCGGCAAAGAACATCTTCTCGATCCATAAACGACTGCGAAGGCGGGTTGAATATTCGCCCCCTAACCAGCGAAGTTCAGCACGATTGCGAAGGATCATGACGATGCCGTTGCCGAAGACCTCGCGGGGATTGAGCTCGAGCATGCCGCGGTATTCGGTCGTGATGTCGGGACCGTCCACGTAGCTCATGACCATGGCGCCGACGCGGAATCGTAAGTATTCGAAGGGCAGCTCTTCGTTGTCGTATTCGGTGAAGAGTTCGCGGACGATGGGTGGTAGGCCGACCTCGAGTTGACCGGCGACAAATCCGTCGACGAGTCCTTCCGGACGTTCGCGGGTGAGTGCGCTGAACAAGAACAGTCGTGTCTCAAAACCGGTGCGCACGTAGACATCAACTTCCGGCACGAAGAGCCACGAAGGGGTTTCTTGAGCACACGCGGCAAACGTTTGTGCACAACCCGCAACAACGGCGCAGAGTAACCGGCGCAAAGGACGCGAAACACGCATTGTTCAAAATTACCCCGTAATCTTGTCGCCATGAAGCTGTCGATCTTGGATCAGAGTCCGGTTGTTAGGGGGCGAACCAGTTCCGATTCCATTCGCGAGACGATGGAGCTGGTAGAGCGTGCCGATGCGTGGGGATATCACCGCTATTGGTTTGCCGAACATCACGGCAGCGCGTCGTTCGCATCGGCGCAGCCCGTGGTGATGATGGCGCATGCGGCGGCACGTACACAGCGGATCCGGTTGGGCAGTGGCGGCATCTTGATGGGTCATGCCCAGCCCCTTGACATCGTCGAAAAGCTGAGGACGCTGGAAGCGCTGGCGCCGGGGCGGATCGACCTAGGGATGGGGCGGGCGCCGGGCGGCGACCAGCGGGTGATGCAGGCCCTGGGCTATGCGCCGCAGCGCGCACCAGAGCGCATTGCGGAGACGCTGCGGATGCTGCGCGATACACGCGAAGCATCGAATCACGGATCAGTTGTCGCTGTACCGGACATCGCAGTTGCAGTTTCGAACGTATCAACCCAGGGTATTCTGTCAGATGGTGTTCTTGAATCTCAGCCGGAAGTCTGGATGCTGGGCACCAGTGCCGAGAGTGCGCGGATGGCAGGCGAGATGGGAGTGCGGTATGCCTTTGGTTCGTTCATTGACCCCACGAATATTGACGCGGCGTTGGCGGAATATCATCGGTCGTTTGTGCCGTCGGTGTGGTGCGACCGTCCCACGACGCTGGTGGCCACGGTGGTCTTCTGCGCCGACACGACCAGCGAAGCACAGCGTATGGCCGAGTGTTCGGAGAAGTGGTTCGTGCGCAGTTTCCTGCGCGGCGAGAACGTGCGTTTTCCGAATGCATCGGAGCGTGTGGAGATGTCGGCCCACGAGCGGTTGATTGTCGGTATGCGCCGTCAGACCGTCATCATCGGCGACCCGCAGGAATGCCAGGCGCAGCTGGAGCAGCTGCAGCGTCGCACGCAGTGCGACGAGGTGGCCGTGGTGACGATCACGGAACGCCACGCCGAGCGCCTCCGCAGCTACGAACTTCTAAGAGTTGTCGGGTGAGAGTACCCCCGACAACAGTTGTCGGGTGAAAGTTGTCGGGTGAAAGTTGTCGGGAGAAACCATGCTGGATCGATACCTTCAATACAACCTCTGGGCCAACCGCCGTCTGGCGCAGAACATCCGCGCCGTGGACGCGGACTTGGTCACCAATGTCGCGCTTGCGCCGTTCGGTGGTGTGAACGGCGTACTCCGTCACATCGTCGGCGCCCAAAACATCTGGTTGCAGCGGGCGCGCGGGGAGAGTCCGACCGACTTCATGGGCTTCACCCACGGCAAAGGTCTTCACGACCTCTGCGAGATGCTCATCTCGACCTCCGAGGCGTGGATCACCTTTGCCACACAACATCCCGAGGCCTTGAAGGGGGCGATCACCTACACCACCACAACCGGTGACGAGTTCACGCAGACGATGTCCGATGTGGTGATGCATGTGGTGAATCACAGCACGTATCACCGCGGACAGGTGATGTCGGCGCTGCGGTCGGTGTATGATGGCAAGCTCCAGGGCTTGGACCTCATCGCCTTTGCCCGACAAAGCTGAAAGTTGTCGGGTGAAAGTACCCCCGACAACAGTTGTCGGGTGAAAGTTGTCGGGTGAGAGTACCCCCGACAACTTATCTTGTGGCAGAATGAAACCGGCCGCCTTCATCATCCTCGCCCTCCTCCTCTCCACCGCCCCTCTCCCGGCTCAGCCAACGCCGAAGCGGACACCTGAGCAGCAGAAGGTGGTCGACCTCAGCAACGAGAGCTTTGAAGCCACATTTGCCTCGGATTTTGCCCGTGCACGCTCCTTGGCGCAACAGGTGCTGGAGATCTCCGAGCGCATCAACTTCACGACCGGACGTGGGATGTATGAGCGGAACATCGGGACGATCGCCGAGGCGCAAGGTGACATCCCCGCTGCGATGGATCGATTCTATAAGGCGATCGAACTCTACAAGATCGATGGTTACCAAGAAGGGGTCGCCGCGGTAACGTCCGACCTCGGCCTCATCGCGTATGGAGCTGGTGACCTCAAGAAAGCACAACGAGAACTCACAGAAAGTCGGAGGATCTTTCAAGAGATCAACGACTCCGCAGGCCTGGGCTCATGCTACGTCAATCTTGGCCTTGTGCTTCGTGCACTCGGTAGCGAAGATGAATTCCTCGCCAGCAACATCCAGGCCGCTAAGATCTTCGCTGCTCTCAACGACTCTCTCCGCCTGGGGATCGCCTACGGAAACATCGCCGCAGCGAATTATGTGATGAACCGGATGCAGGTGGCACTGGACTATCGATTTCGTTCGCTTGAGTGTTTTACGACCGCAAAACGACCAGACAAGGTACGGAGTGTCTATGCTCAGATCGGCGAAACATACCGTCGACTCGGTAACTACGACTCCGCTCGAGTCTATCTAAACCTCGGTCTTGCCTCTAACCTTGAGGCCAACGACAAAGCTTCGCTCATCTCTGTGTACGAGTACTTGGCGAAACTTGACAGCACCACCGGCAGATACAAAGAAGCCCTCTACGACAAACTGATGTGGGTACATTACAGCGACAGCGTCAATGCCGTCACGAACAACAGCGAGATCACCCGCACCGAGATGCGCTATGAGTTCCGCGAAAAGGAAGCCCTCGCCCAACAAGAACTCGACCGCGAACGTACCATCCGAAATGTGATGATCGGCGGCGTAGCAACATTGCTCGCCTTCACCATTGTCTTCTTCCGCCAACGCAACAAGGTCAAACGCGAGAAAGCACGCAGCGAAGATCTCCTCCTGAACATCCTGCCTGCCGAAACTGCCGAAGAGTTAAAAGCCACCGGCACCGCCACGGCCCGACAGTACGATCAGGTCACCGTCCTGTTCACCGACTTCGTCAACTTTACCGGTATCGCCGAGTCACTCACGCCAACCGAACTTGTTGCCGAAGTCCACCGCATCTTTACGGCCATCGACGCTATCATCGAGAAACACGGACTGGAAAAGATCAAGACCATCGGCGACGCCTACCTCGCTGTATGCGGTCTTCCTATGCCCGCTGAAGACCACGCCCTCCGCGTCGTACGGGCTGCCAAAGACATTGTCGACCACATGGCCGATCACAACAGTACATTCCAGATCCGCATCGGCATCAACTCCGGTCCCGTCGTCGCCGGCATCGTCGGCGTCAAAAAGTTCGCTTACGACATCTGGGGCGACACCGTCAACACTGCCTCGCGCATGGAACGCGCCTCCGAACCCGGACGCATCAACCTCTCTGAAGCCACCTATCAACTCATCAAAGACCACGTCTCGTGTGAGTATCGCGGCATGATCGACGTCAAGGGGAAGGGGGCAGTTGGGATGTATTATGTTGCCGGGTAAAAGTTGTCGGGAGAAAGTTGTCGGGTGAAAGTACCCCCGACAACTCTAACTTGGGATGGAATGAATAAGCTTACGATCCTCTTCCTCACCCTCCTCCTCTGCGGCCACTCCCTCCTGGCCCTGCAGACCCCCAAGCGCACCCCTGAGCAACAGAAGGCCATCGACCTCATCAACACCGCTGTCGATCTGGTGTATGCGGCCGAGTACGACAGTGCAAAGGCACTCGCTGAACGGTCGCTCGAGATCTCCGAACGAATCAACTTTGTGACCGGACGCGGGATGTATGAGCGGTTGATCGGGACGATGATCCAAGCCCAGGGCGACATCCCTGGTGCCTTGGAGCGGTACTATACAACACTCGAGCTGTACAAAGCCGATGGTTATCATGATGGTGTTGCTTCTGTGAAGATCGATCTCGGCTCGATCGCTCTTGATCGCGGCGACGTAAGCAAAGCCCGACGGTTCTTTACCGAGAGTCAGCAGCTCTATCAAGAGTTAAACGATACGACCGGTGTCGCCGCGAATTACATCAACTTGGGGTTAGTCTATGACGCCGAGAAGAATTACGACGCCAACCTCGCCAACCTCAAAAAAGCGGCCGACCTGTTTAAGAGCCAACGTGATTCGTTGCGACTGGGTATTGCTCTAAACAATAGCTCTGCCGTCTACCACCGAAAGGGCCGAATACGGGATGCGCTCGAACATCGGCAGATGGCAATCCGCTGTTTTGAGGTCGCCAACCGACAAGACATGGTGCGCAAGATGTACGCTCCGATCGGAGAGACCTACCGTCGCCTCGGCAAACTCGACTCGGCGCGCATCTATCTCGAACGTGGTCTCGAGTTGAATCTTGCTGCCGACGATAAGTCAGCCTTGGTGGGAGTGTATGATTACCTCAGTGTATTGGACAGCACCGAGGGCAGATATCGTGAAGCGCTTTACAACAGAGTCATGTGGGCGCACTATCGTGAGATCGCTAACGGGATCAAGAAAAACAGCGAGATCACCCGCACCGAAATGCGCCACGAGTTTCGTCAGAAGGAAGCCCAGGCTCAGCAAGAACTCGACCGCGAACGTATGATCCGCAACGGCATGCTCGGTGGCGTAGCAACACTGTTTGCCTTCACTGTAGTTTTCTTCCGACAACGCAACAAGGTCAAACGCGAGAAAGCTCGCAGCGAAGAACTCCTCCTGAACATCCTGCCCGCAGAGACGGCCGAAGAGTTGAAGGCCACCGGCACCGCCACCGCCCGACAATACGGTCAGGTAACGGTCCTGTTCACCGACTTCGTCAACTTCACCGGCATTGCCGAGTCACTCACGCCCACTGAACTCGTTGCCGAAGTGCACCGCATCTTTACGGCCATCGACGCTATCATCGAGAAACATGGACTCGAAAAGATCAAGACCATCGGCGACGCCTACCTCGCTGTATGCGGTCTCCCTATGCCCGCCGAAGACCACGCCCTCCGTGTCGTACGGGCAGCCCAAGACATTGTCGCCCACATGGCCGAACATAACAGCACCTTCCAGATCCGCATCGGCATCAACTCCGGCCCTGTCGTCGCCGGCATCGTCGGCGTCAAAAAATTCGCCTACGACATCTGGGGCGACACTGTCAACACCGCCTCCCGCATGGAGATCGCCTCCGAGCCCGGACGCATCAACCTCTCCGAGAGCACCTACGAACTCATCAAAGACCATGTCACGTGTGAGTATCGCGGCATGATCGACGTCAAGGGGAAGGGGGCGGTTGGGATGTATTATGTTGCCGGAACCACACCATGACCTTCCTCAAACACACCATCCTGCCGATCCTGCTGGCCACGATCTGGATCAGCATCTCAGAGTTCGTGCGCAATTCCGTGTTGCTGCACAGCTATTGGGTCGAGCACTACCAAGCTCTCGGACTGACCTTCCCAGAGGAGCCAGCGAACGGAGCGGTCTGGGGGATTTGGTCGCTGTCCTATGCGATCGGCATCTTCCTGATCTCAAGAAGATCCTCTCTCCTTCAGACAACGTTCATCTCCTGGTGGCTCGGCTTCGTCCTGATGTGGCTGGTGATCGGCAACATGGGCGTCCTGCCATTCCCAATGCTATTGTTCGCCATTCCGCTGAGCATTCTAGAGGCCTTCATCGCTTCACTCATCATCGTGAAGGTGTCCACGCGAAAGGGGGCAGTGCATGATTCGTGAATTGTACAACCTTTATAAATGGGCAGATTGACAATGATTCTGGGGGAACATCATTCTCAAAGTGAAGGTGTGATATCTAGGGAGCGATGAGTTTGAGACCGCTACAACAACCGATCACAACTCAAGCCTGTGTTCTGATGCTGATGTCAATCCTTGTTATCGTGAACTATGGATGTCAGAACACACCAAGGATTGAGATTCCTCGAGAGTTGACGCCGGGGATGACGCTCTATCTTAATGAACGTGTCGATTCATCTCTTAAGTCGGCGCCATTCCACGAAGAATACGTTCCTTCAGGGCTTCCACTTGGAGTACGTGACGCACCGCGATATGTGTATGTCGATTCAAGCACTGATGTTCATAGATCCATAGTACTTGATGAAGATCAGAAGCTCGACCGATTGACATCGATCACTCTCACTTGGGAGTCGAATCGAGGCATCGACCCTGACCCGCAACTGGACTCACTTGCCGATGATATTGTTATGTTTCTTCGTTCTAAGTATCGAAAGCCCTTCACTTTGGAGAACATAACTCCGTTCTGGGTGAGTGGGGACCAGCTGGTTGATCGCCACCTGAAAGTCTTGGTTTCGATACACAGAACAAAAGAGGAGTATCAGTGCCTAGTTTCCTTCATTTACATACCATAAACAAAAGAACAGAGCGCATCTCATTGAGCTTCTCCCCGTCTGATTGACAGTAGGGGTTCTCAATTCGTCACCCGGCTAGGCTAAGCACTCAACTTGCTTGGGGTGAAAGTTGTCGGGTGAGAGTACCCCCGACAAAACGCACATGAAAGGATGTAGATCATGAGTTCGATCGTTATTGTGATGTCGATGTTGCTTCTGGGGGCCTCGGATCCCACCGATACAGTCGTGGATCGGATGGGGGTGAGGGGGCCGTTGAAGTTTGGTGGGAAGCAATACGGATTGATCTGGTCGGATCAGTCGAATGGCACGTATCGCATTCAGGAGTATTTGCCGGCAGGGCAAACGCTTGAGTCATTCCGGCAGATGTTGACCCTGCACGTGTTCGATGTAGAGCTGGAAGTGCGAGATGCTGTTGAACAAAAGGTGCGGGAGTTGAAGGCGAGACAGAAGACCGACCCCCTGTGCAACTATCTCGTGACGACCAGTCCGGATAAGAAGGAGCACATGGTGGACTTCATTCTTAGTGACACGAAGAGCGAAGACGTCGATCCGACCATCGTTGAGTTTAACGTCTACCGCTTCAAGAAGATCGAGTATGCCGATGGCAAAAAAGCGATCCTTGTGTTTGCGTTCACGGAAAGGGCGTATAACGACGACATCGTCAACTATCTCGACGAGCTGAGAGATAAGCGAATGGAGTATCTCAATGAGATGATCGAGACGGAGATGCCCGTGATCTCATCCGGTGGCAAATGAGGTGATGGTCCAAATCGCTATTAGAATGACCAAGTATAACGAGTTTATCGAGTTTATCTATAACCGTTATAACTAGATAAACTCGCTAAACTTGTTATATTTGGACATGGATCCTGTCAGAAATCCGTTTGCGCCAGGTGCGGGGAGTCCGCCGCCGGAGCTTGCCGGTCGTGATCACGTCTTGGAGATGGTCCAGATCGCAATAGATCGGGCTGCGATCGGCCGGCCTAGCAAGAACCACGTCTTGATCGGGTTGCGAGGTGTCGGAAAGACGGTGCTCCTGGATCAGATCCGGAAAGACGCTGAAGTGGACAGACACTACACACTTTGGATCGAAGCTCCGGAACACCGATCTCTGCCGGCGGTCTTGGCACCCGAGCTGCGGACGGCACTGTTGAAGCTATCGCGCATCGATGCCGCCGCCGTCGCTGCGACACGAGCGCTGCGTGCATTGTCGGGCTTCGTGCGCACGTTGAAGGTGAAGTATGCAGATATCGAACTCAGTCTTGATGCCGACCCTGAGCCCGGGCTAGCCGACAATGGCAATCTTGAGCAAGACCTCACTGCTCTTCTCGAAGTGGCTGGTGAAGCAGCACGAACGGCGGGTAAAACGCTCGTCTTGTTGATCGATGAGTTGCAATACGTTCGCACCGACGAACTTGGATCGCTGATCTCGGCACTTCACCGCTGTTCGCAGCGCGCGATCCCGGTGATTCTTGTTGCTGCAGGGTTGCCTCAGTTACGAGGTGAGATGGGGCGGGCAAAAACGTATTCAGAACGGCTTTTTGAGTTTCACGAGATCGGCCCCCTAACAACTGAAGAGTCAGAAGATGCCATCGCGAAGCCGCTGCATGACGAAGAGGTAGAGATCGATGCAGATGCGTTACGGGACATCGTGAATGACACTCAGGGTTATCCGTATTTCCTGCAAGAGTGGGGGAAACATGCGTGGGATGTTGCTGAAGCGTCGCCGATCACTGCAGCAGACGTAGCAACGGCACGCATAACCGCTGTCTCCGCTCTTGATGCCAGTTTCTTTGGTGTTCGTTTTGATCGACTGACGCCGTCAGAACAGCAGTACCTTCGTGCAATGGCAGAGCTCGGTCCAGGTCCGCATCGATCTGGTGACATTGCCGCCATCCTCGGCAAGGATGTACAACAGCTTGGACCGGTGCGGAGCAAGTTGATCACCAAAGGCATGATCTGGAGTCCTGCTCACGGCGACACGGCATTCACGGTCCCGATGTTTGATGAGTATCTCAAACGTGTCATGCCGAATGGCTCTGTGGGAATCTGAGTACCTAATCCGTCCAGGGCTCTTTGTCCTTGGCATTTACGATGGTTTTCCCGTCATAGACGCAAAGTCCTTGCCAGGTACCGAACCATACCTGCCCCTTATCATCCCCAAGAATGCTCTGAACAACGTTGGTGGTCAAGCCGTCAACTGTTGTAAACTTTGCGAACGTTGTTCCATCGTAGCGGTAGACGCCATGATGTTCTGCTGAAAACCAAATGTTACCGCGTTTGTCTTCGCAGAAGTTGTAGGCTTCTACCCCTTCGATAACTCCATCCTTGGTGAAGTTGGTAAAGGTCATTCCATCATACCTGCTCACACCGCCGTAGAACGTCCCGATCCAAACGTTTCCATGCTTGTCTGCGAAGAGATCGGCTGAGTTGTTGTCGGTGAGCCCGTTCTCTTTTGTCAGGTGTGTGAACTGACCCTTGTTGTATCTGAAGATGCCATTACCATCGGTGGCAAACCATATCGTCTGATCTCGGTCAATCATGATATCCAAGACGGCTTTGCTCGACAGCATGTGCCGTGGATCGTCGACCATTGATGTTGGCAACACAAATGGCTTGAAGGATGCGCCGTCAAAATGACTGACACCATTGATCGTTCCGACCCAGATCATACCGCTGGCATCAACCGCCAGGCCCCAGATCTCTTCATGTTGTAGTCCAACCTCGGTTGAAAATGTTGTAAACGTTACTCCATCGTATCGCACGAGACCTGAAGAGGTGCCAAACCAGACATTGCCAGCGTTGTCCTCCACGATCTCTCTAACCGATACTGACTGCTTGTCAGCGCCAAGCGAGATCTCTTCGAGCTTTGTGCCATCGAAACGAATGATGCCATCGGTGTTGGTACCAAACCAGATGTTGCCCTTCGTGTCCTGATACATCGACCGTACAAACTCCCGAACCATGCCACGCAGGTTGGTGTGGATCTGCGGAAAGACCGTCATTCGAGTCGTTCCTTTGCCGGACTCCCTGTGAATCGATTGCCCACTGCATAGTGAGAACTGAAGGGCCAGTAGAATGACGATCATGGTTGTGATCATGGACATTGTCTTATGCGGAAAATACGTCCAAATGGACCACCGTTTTCCGAGTGTAAATGACCACCTCACGTGCCTCTCGAAAAAGGCCCTCAAACGAAAGACGCCAACTCCAGCAAAAATCAACGACCGACGTTCGTCGGATTGAATTCGACAGGCATATCGCCCGATGATGCTACTTTTGAGGCGCTGCCTCTGAGAGGTCAGTTTGCCGCGGATTCAACTGGTCAGTATTGGCGGAAGATCCAATCAACAGGGCCCCATGAAAAGAGGCATACAAACAATCCTTGGTGCTACACACTTCCATGCCCGAGCATTGGCGGCTTTGGTTATGGCAGTGGGACTCGGATGTCAAACACCACCGTGCATTCCCATTCCAATTGAACTGACTCCGGGTATGAGTCTCATTCTCAACGAACACGTAGACTCTTCACTGAAGTCCGGCTTGTTTACAAAGGAGTATGTACCTAGTGGTCTTCCATTTGGGATCAAGAGTTCACCAAGGCTTGTCTACTACGACACGAACGACGTTATACAGAGATCAATTAGGTTGGGTGCGCACCAGCGAGATCGACGCCTTAGAGGTGTAGAGCTAACCTGGTTCTCACGCGAAGGAATCAGCCCAAATCCAAGAATAGACTCACTCTCAAGTTGGATTCTGACATTGCTACGGAAAACGTATAACAAACCATTTGAGTTAGTTGAGTTAAATCCGTACTGGTATGATGTCGAACAAGTTGTTAGTGAGAATATGAAGATTAGAGTTACGATAAGAAAGCGCGAGAGTATGTACGAGTGTTTTGTCAACATTAATGTGTCGTAAGCAAACTGAAACAGGAATTCGCTTTCTTGTTGAACGCATAAGACTGCGCGCGGCTGTGCTCCCGTTGGTACTAGAGTTTAATATGGTAGGCAAGCGTGCCCGTCGACATCTGGCACGAGGCTATTGGCGAATAAGCCATCGCTGATGCTAGTCTAGCCCGCATCGTCCACGACGCCTCTCGACTGGAGCTCACCCCTCACAATTCCGATCTCCAAACTCGTTGGTAGGTCGATTTCAAGGGGCATTTGTAGTGGACAGTATCACGCGGAAGACGGTGGTCCATTTAGACGGAATTTCCACATGTATCTGAAATCCATACCTATTGACTTTATTTCATCGCGGGTGTCACTCTCCTGGAGAGATGCTCTTTGGGGATACGAGCGCCAGTACATAGGTTGGAAGGACGTCGTTTCAATGGCCGAAAATCGTTTGCGACATGGTTCGTTCAACCCAACTGAAATCGAGCTTGCCGGTTGTGGGAAATCGGAGGCGCATCGGGTCGGAGAGATACTTGGCGTTCTGGCTAGCAGCGAATCAGAAACGTTCAGTCAAAATGCTCCGGCAGTTTGGCTGTTTCTTGTACTTGCTTGGATCTACGAAAACAAGGATACGATCATAGATCCCTTTTATGAGGTCTTTCGTGTATACACGGATTTTGACTATCCTGAGGAGATTAGGCACTTCGCAGACTATGGTCCAGCAGTTGATGAAAACGCTCGTACGTATCGCACACTTGAAGAAAACCGCGCAATATTTTTCAACGAATGGAAGAATTTCTTGCAGCGTGCTGCACAAGATGTTGGAAGATCAAAGTAAAGGCGGGTGCTCAAATGAAGTTTAGATATTGAACTGGTGGGTTTTATCGGTCCAGACTTAGGTTATTAATGTGCAACAAGCAGCATTGTTCCTGAATGCTGTGATTGATGGTCGATTATTGTGTCTACTCGACGGAATGGCTCAAAGTACCCGTTTTGACAGGACTAAAGTGACAGGTCTTGATCGAACAAAAGTGCGAGTCCCCGTCGGTCGAATTTGACAGGTAGGAACGGAGCATACATGGACACAGGCCGAACACACCGATCAGTGTGGGGTGCGGTGCGACAAACTCTCCGCCTAGTGGCCCGCAAGAGGAGCGTGCAAGCCATCATCGAGAGGACGGCAGTCTCCCCACAATACGCGACGAACGCACCAGGCGCGGATCGAAGTCTGGGCTGATCTGGTGGAGATCGTCGAAGGTCGACGTGGCAATTCGTCTACAATCAACACTTCACAGAATCTTGCCGGATGCTGGCACGACGCCCTGGCGAACAAACCATCGCTGATGCTAATTTAGCCCGCATCGTCCACGACGCCTATCGACTGGAGCTCTCCCCTCGCTATTCCGATCTCCAAACTCGTTTGTAGGATGTTTTCAAGAGGTGTTTGTGGTGGTCAGTATCACGCGGAGAACGGTGGTCTGTTTAGGCGGAACTCTCACCAAATGACAATAGGTATGAGGTAGACTATGTTGATAGATCCTGTTGACGAGGCTCGTTTGAAGAAGCTCGGTCTTGAAGTATTTACAAAGGTTGATCAGCTGTACATTGCAGAGGACGGTGATGAAGACTGGAACTATTCATATCGGAACATGCTAAGAAACTTCCGTCACTTCAAACCTGATTTGTTCTTAGAGACAATGGAAGCACTTACTGAATGTATCAGTCGTTGTGCTGACCATTCCAACATACTCTCAATCATCGCTGAGACTCTGGCCTTCTCTGGAGTACAGCCAGAGTATGTGAATCGTACGCATCTTGAATTTCTTCAATGGGTGCTCGATGAAATGAAGGACGAGTGGCAACATCCAAGTTACGATCCCATGTTTCCCTTTGGCGAGTGACGCGCGAGTTAGATTGACCCTCTTTATTCGAGGTAATGTGCCAGTCAGATGGCATGTCAACGAACCCGTTCACGATTTTCAAGCGACTGAACAACGTCGTGGTCGTAGGCAGACGGCACCGGTCGGGTTCGACCGGCGGTGACGGGTACATGGCATCGACGACCCTGCTATTCTCCTCCGGCCATTAGGGGTATTGCGGCTGGCTCTTCAATACATATGAACCCGGCCTTCATGGGCCATCGTATCACGATCCCAGCTTTGGCATCTCGACCTCCCTCTGTAATATGTGAACCGGAATCGATGTTCAATCAATTGAAAGCGGAAGGCATATATCATGATAGTTGATCATTGGCGCCGGCACCTTAGTATCGAGACGATTGCACCGTGGCAAACCGCAACTGTGGTTGTGCTGTCGTGCATGGCTGCATACCTTATGATGAGTTGCAACAATTCCAATCGTAATCATAGGCAACACAACCAATCAGGCGACTCGGCTCTGAACGAGATGGAACAAGATCGTTCGGTATTCCAACCTCCAATCCTTGAAGATTTCCCAAGGTTAGATCCAAATGTCTCAAGCGAACAGGCGCCAGAGGAGGGACTTGGAGGCCGATGGCATGCAAGGTATCGTGACGCCACTGGGGCTGTCTACGATATCGCACTTGATCTTGAACAATCAGGAGATTCAATATTTGGCGATGCAACAGTATCCGGATGGATTCAACATAACGGTGTTCCCGCTGGTGATTTCAAAGTGTTCGGCTCGATCAGTGGAAGTACAATTGTATTTAGGATCGATCCGGAGAAAAGTCCTCAACCAATTGCGATGTCCTTTACCGGTAGAATAGCTCGATATAGAGAGGGTTACATGCGCTGCATGTATGGCATTGTGGACAGCACAGAATCGAATCGCTTTCTTGGAGGAGTATGGATTGCATTTAGGTGAGCTAGGAACGATTGTACAGCAGACTGGTGAATGGTCCGTCCAAATGGACCATCGTTTTCCGAGTGTAAATGACCACCTCACGTGCCTCTCGAAAAAGGCCCTCAAACGAAAGACGCCAACTCCAGCAAAAATCAACGACCGACGTTCGTCGGATTGAATTCGACAGGCATATCGCCCGATGATGCTACTTTTGAGGCGCTGCCTCTGAGAGGTCAGTTTGCCGCGGATTCAACTGGTCAATTCAAGGCGGAAATGGGTGGTCAGCGTTGACGGAAAATCCATATACAAGGAGTTGGCCGTGAAGAATGGACCAACAGGCATTCGCAGTTGCCTCCTTTTATGGTTCATGTACGCAGTCTCAACTTCATGTAGCAGTGAGTCAAGTCGCGGAGTAGCATTGATTGATATCAACACTGGATCTGTTGAGCGTGTTCATTTGAGCATTGAGGACTGGCTAGTCACAGTTACCGCAGATAAAAGAGACAGTTCTCAGATCTGTATGCAAAGTGTGCGTCCGATTGAGAATGAGATTAGGGTTGATCAGGAGCGGTTCCTTGTTATTCAGTCTAAACAAAGAGGAGGTACAGATTTCGTCTCCAATCGAACAACAATCATTTGCACTAGTAAGTCCAGATTGCACGTCGCGTTTGATATCGTTTCAATGGAGCGATTTCATGTTACCAGATCGTGGGTCCCGGAGATCGATGAACGGAAAGTTGTCGACGAGTACCGTCATTACTTGGCTGCGTGCGAGCCGATTACATTCGATAGCGACAGGCAGCGATATCTGCTGAGAATACATGTGGTTGATACCGTGACGTCGAAGCAATTCCCGGATCAGAACTATTCGATGGCGGAAGATCGAGAGTTTATCTTCGACGAAGCGTCATCCACGTTCAAAGATGTTTCGAAGAATCAAACGGGAGAGACCATTGGAGAGGGTCAAACGCCAAAGTGGTTACGACAAACTCAAACAAGATCACCAGAATGGTTTGTTATTGGGAAAAGCACATTTGTTTACGAGAACAACATTTGGTATGGAGTAGGTGCATCAGACAGTCTGCGGGTGCTGTCTAGCCAGTGCCGTTGAATTCAATATAAAATGCACCAAGTGGATGCGCCAGGTAGATTGACCCTTATTGTGCGTAGCAGATTGACAGTCTGACTGTACGCCAATGAACACGTTCATAATCTACAAGCGACTGAACAACGTCGTGGTCGTAGGCAGACGGCACCGGTCGGGTTCGACCGGCGGTGACGGGTACATGGCATCGACGGCCCCGTTGCCTTCATCCGGCTGGAAGGGGTATTTTAGTTCGGCTCTTTCACCATGAAGGGTGAGAGAGATCGTCTAGTAGCAGACGTTCAATGAGGTCTACGCCATGATCGAGTACAAAGAGCACTTGGATAGGTATCAAGACTACTGGCTGAGTTCATTATCAAATTACATCGCTGTCGAAGAATGGGGCGATCGTGCGCTCGCAGAGTCCTACCTTCAGAGGTACTGGCTTCCGAAGGAGGAGTATGACAAGACATGGAGGAGCATACAGGAGAAAGTGTTCCTTCCAGGGGTGTTGTACCCTGAAATGGTCTTCAGGCCGGGATTCCATTTGATGCCTCAGAATGGCGGCAGTCTATACAGTCGCGAATCCTTTGAACAGCAGAGATGCGCATTGGCTCGCATGAATGAACAATGTTTCGTTGTCGTTCAGGTTCGCGTAGGATTTGAATTCGACGATCCTCCATTTAGAATGAAGTATCCGGCATCGTTGACGTGGGAAGAGATGATGAGTGGTAACTATATCTCTTCTGTGATTGCTGAGAGGGAGTATGACGACTATTACGTCTTTGGAGAACGAGGTGACTGGGGAATGTTTGTCAATGGGGGCCCATATGACTTTGCAAACATCGTAGTATTCCGCTCTGAACATTCAAGAACCTTCGTGGATTGCTTTCCCCGAGAAGACGACCTTCCTCCTGAACAGATTAGCGAACTGCCAAAGGCCTATCAATTACTTCGCAGTTAGGGGGCTGTGAGAGTGTGTATATTATCGCCCCCTTCACCATTGTAATGAAGAACAGTTGTGGGAACTTCTACGATGATAAGATCTCGAACCAGCGGATTAGCGATAGCCGCCGTAGCGATATTGTTTGTCGCTGGTTATGCTGCATGTGCGCGCGACAAGTATCGAGATCCCTTGGCTAGGAACACGTATCCACAATACAAGTCGGATTCATGCAAGGCGATCGCAGATGCAATCTGGCAAGGTGACACTCTCCGAGTAGCCCAGTTACTTGCATCAAAACCAGAGCTTGCTACGGTGGTTTGCGGAGAGTGGAGAGTTACCCCACTGCACTTGGCGGTGCTGTGTCAAGAGGCGGTGATCGTGCGCTTACTTGTCAATGCTGGGGCTGATGTACATCAGCCGGATCGTAGCCGTAAGAGTGCTCTGTACTATGCAACATGGATCGAGAATAACTGTGAGATATTGAAGTATCTGATCGAACGGGGTGGGGACCCGAATAGGAAAGAGGTGGCCGCCCCACGCTACACGCCGTTTCTGTTCGCAGTTAGCATGCGACATTCCAATGTACCTTGCATGTTAGCAGCTGGTGCAAAGATTCATGTAGAGGGTCATCCCGAGCTCAATGCCATCGCATTCGCACTATGGAAATATGACTTCGCTCTTGCCAAGATTCTCATTCAACATCCTCTTGCTGATGTCGACGCACCCGCTTTAGATGCCTCCCGTAAGAATATTGTCCCGATAGATTGGTACCTAGCTCCGGCAAGACAACATTTCACGCCTTGGCTAAAGTATGAAGATGAATACTACGTTACAAAGGCAAAGGCCTCTTTGAAAGCTATCGATGAGATCGAAGAATTGATTAATACGATGAGAAAGAAGAAAGCGACGTCGAAGTGAACGTGCAAGTATGATGAAAGCATGGCGCGTTCATTTCGCCTATCAGATGCCAGTAGCAGTGCGTGGGGTGAGGCCCTATTCTAATTCTAACTGCTGCAACGCAATCTGGTACATTTGGCAGGGGGCGTGGAGTGGGATGCTGGGTTTGTGCCGCTGTATGTTTGACACTTGCGATCTCTTCGGCAAAGTATGTGATTAAAAGGTGACTCTCCCATGACAGAATCTCCAATGAGCCGACTGGCAGTCGTTGCGGTGGCGATCATGTTGGCCACTGGCTACCGTGCGTATGCAGATGACTCTCTATGCCTTGAGCACATCATCGTCGGTGGTCGAGACACCATACAGCTGATCCCTGCGTTTGCTGCTACTAGGATCGACATCGAAAGAGTAGGTGCAAAGTGCTACAGGATCGACACAGACACAGCGATGCAACTGAAGTTTAACATCGTATGGAATGGCGTCGTTGTTGACACGATATCATGCGCAACACCATTGACTTGCAAACTGTGGAGAGTGAGCGAAGCGACCGAAAGCGCCTACCAATATTACTATGATACGTATCATGATGCGTTCGGCGAGTTTCCACAGAAGAAAGATGAAGACTTTCTGTTAGTGATCTTAAAGACTTGTGATGAGGCACGTGAATTCGTTTGCCCGCTACATCGGCGGCGAAAGTGACTTTGAGCTTCCTCCCGTTTGATTGACAATAGGGGTTCTCAATTCGTCACCCGGCTAGGCTAAGCACTCAACTCGCTCTAAACACTACGGCCCCACGGATCGCTCCGCAGGGCCGCACAATGTGTCTCCTTCAGGTCTCCTTTAGGTCCCCTTCAGGTCTCCTTCAGGTCTCCTTCAGGTCGTAGTCCCGAGCAGATTCGAACTGCTGACTTTCAGCTTCGGAGGCTGACGTTCTATCCAGCTGAACTACGGGACCAAGTCCGCAAAGATAAGGGATTACGGGAGAACCGCCGGGTTGAGACGCCACATGGCATAGGTCAAGGCCGTGGCAAAGGTTACCCAAAGCAAATAGGGGACCATGAGATAGGAAGCCCATCGATCATGTCGCGCAAAGGCGACGATGGTGTAGATGATGGCAAGCCATAGGATGATGATCTCGATCAAGGCCACAGTGCCGAGTCGCCACGCGAAGAAGAGCCACGTCCAGGCGGCGTTCAAGATGAGCTGGCCAAGATAGAGCGACAACGCACCACTCGCCCCCTTCCATCCATCACGTTTCCAGACACGCCATGCGGCGATGGCGATGAGGATGTAGAGGAAGGTCCATACCGGACTGAAGAGCCATGACGGGGGCGCCCAGGTGGGACGGAGGAGTTCGATGTAGACGCTACCGGCTTGTACGGAGGCGGCTCCGCCGGCGGCGGCAACAACGAAGACGATGACGAGCGAGATGATAAGGCCGATGATGGACGCGCGCGTTGACATGATGCAAACTTAGGGGCGGGGGAGGCAACCACAATCCGGGGTGGCGCATACGTGTTCGTCGGCCTCGAGAGTACAACACGATGAGACGAGTTCGCGGAGTTTGACACGTCCACGCTGGACCCTGCTCTTGATGCCGCTGACACTGACGCCGAGTTCATCGGCGATCACGCGCATGGGAACACCCTCGAGTTCGCTGCGGATGATAGCCGTGCGATACGGCTCGTCGAGTTGATGTACCATGGAAGCGACACAATCGGCGATGTCGCGCACTTCGGTACTTGTGGGCTCATCGGCAATGTCGATCTCGTGATCCGACGTTACTTCGATCTTGTGTTTGCGATGATGATCGCGAATGGCATTCATGGTGATCTGAAAGAACCACGGCGTAAGACTCTCCACGTCTCGGATCTGGTCGAGCTTGGTAAGACCCTTGACCAAGGCATCGTGCACGATGTCCTCTGCGTCATGGTCGTGATGCACCCTGCTCCGCACAAAACGGAACAGGCGCGAGCGAAGCTCGCGCCACGTCCCATGGTCAACAGCTGTCAGCATTGGCAGTTCGTGCCGCAGTTACAGGTGCAGGTGCACGTACATGTACTGTTGCCGCCGCAATTGCAGGTGGTGGTGCTCATCTCTGACTCCAAAACGTAGTGGGAAAATAGGGGTTCATGGAGTAGGACGGGGGAACCTTGAAAAAGACGCAAGAAGACGTCCATTTAGGACGTCCTACGTCCGGCGTCCGTCGTCCATTTCATCCTTTCACCCTTTCACCCTTTCACCCTTTCACCCTTGACTTCCACCCTTTCACCCATTCACCCTTTCACCCTTGACTTTCACCCTTGCACCCTATCCATCCTTTCACCCTTGCCTTTATCTCTTGAAATCCTTCTTTACCAACAACAAGCACGGCAATAAACCAGATCAACTCCGGTAAACCCAAGGCAAAGAGGGCAGTGAGTGCGCCTAACCACCAGGAGTTCAAGGGCAACAGGTACAACAACGGTATAAAGGCCGGTAGCACCAGCCCCAGAAGAAATAGCAATAACCCAACAGTCGATCTCTTCATAAACGGTCTAGCCCTCTAGCCTTCTTTTCTAGCTGAATAGCTGATTAGCTGACTAGAAGCAGTCGTGCGTAGTATAAACCGTCGGTCTGGTCATGATACGGATCCATCTGCCGCTGCTCATCAAGACGGAACTGGGGATGGGCTGCGAGGAATTTCTCGACCACTTGCTCATTCTCGCCCGGCAGGATGCTGCACGTGGCGTAGACGAGTGCGCCGCCTTCGGCGACGAACTGGGCGTTCTCGGTGAGGATTTTGAGCTGCTTGCGAGCGTGACGCTCCAGCTGCTCGGGCGTAAGACGCCACTTGACCATCGGAAGACGACGTACGGTACCCATGCCGCTGCATGGAGCATCGACGAGGACAATATCAAACGTAGACTGTTGCTTGTAGTTAGTGGTCTGCGGTGAATACTTGATGCGAGGACTCTTGCCCGACACCGTGCGTTCTTCCGTGCGCGGTGCAGTACTCTGCGTCAAATCAACACGAATGCATTGGACGCCTGCCGTATGCGCTCTGATCGGGATCTCGCGCAAGCGGTTCCATTCGATGTCGCGGGCAACGATGATGCCCTGGTCTTTCATGATGTCGGCAAGGTGTAAGGTCTTGCCGCCGGCGCCTGCGCAAGCATCCAACACACGCATGCCTGGTTGTGCGTTGCAGGCAAGCGAGATCATCTGACTGCCTTCGTCCTGGATCTCGATGAAGCCGCCTTTGTACAGCGGATGCTGTGTGAGGTTGACGCGCTTGTGGATGATGATGGCTGCCGGTGAATGCCTGCCCCCTTCACACGGAATGTCTTCGGCTTGAAGAGCGGCCATGACCTTGTCGCGGGAGACACGTCGGAGGTTGACGCGCAAGCCGAGAGGAGCGGGCAACATCATGGCACGCCAAACATCGGCGGCATCTGGCCAACGCTTGAGGGTTTCGTCGAGGAGCCAGGGTTGGGTGCAGATCTCTATGTGAAGCGGGTAGCTGCCTCGTTCCTCGCCCTGCATTGAGTAGCATGCATGCACGACGTCGTCGATGCCGTGGTCTTTGCCGTAGGCCTCGGCAAGCGAGAGCTGACGAAGTGTGGTGAAGACCCACTCGCTGATGAAGCGTCGGTCTTTGGCGCCGATGTATTTTTTGGAACGGAAATATTCCGATGCGATCGCATCGCCGGGCTGCGGACTCTTGCGGATGATGCGCACGAGTTCGGAGGCGTGACCGAGTAAGCTTTCTTCTTTCATCGTCCAACGTCCCTCGTCCGTCGTCCTTCGACACGGATGATGATCTTTCCGACCTGCTCCGAATTCTTCATGCGATCAAACGCAGCGGCGCCTTCTTCAAGGGTGTAGACGCGATCGATGATGGGCGTGATCTTGTGTGTGCTGACGAACTCTAACATATCGGCAAAATCTTGCGACGTACCCATGGTGCTGCCGATGAGCGTGATCTGCTTCCAATACAATCGATGCAGGTTGAAGGATGGTGCCGTCCCTTTCGATGTGCCATACATGGCAATACGACCACCAGGCACAAGTGCGTCCATGTAGGCATTCACCATGTCTCCGCCGATACTGTCCACCACCAACGTTGGTGCATGTTTCTTCAGTGTGCTTGCCCACGCACCATCGGCATCGGTGACCAGTCCGGTGATGTTCGGTGACGTGAGATGCTCCAACACACGATCGATCTTTGCTTGTGAACGTGATGTCACGATGACCTTACAGCCAAGTGCCAACGCGAAGGATGCGATCATCGTCGCAACGCCACCGCCAATGCCCGTGACCACCACAACATCGTGCACAGTGCACGCCCCCTGACGCATCAATGCCCGATATCCCGTCACCCCGGCAAGAGGAAGAGCTGCACACTCCTCATCCGTAAGATGGGAGGGGGCGGGATGGATGTTCTCATTCGGCACACAGACCTCTTCGGCAAATCCACCCTGCGTGGGCATGCCGAGAATATGGAAGTCCTTGCCCTGGGCACGAGGATCAGCGCCCCATCCAAAACTCGGGTCGACCAAAACTCGTGTGCTAATATGCTGGTGTGCTAGTAGACCACACACATCACTACCCAACACTGCCGGGAGCTGGATCCTGGCATACTGTCCTTCGCGGATGTACTGGTCGCGGTGGTTGAGGGCGGCGGCCAGCACATGCAGGCGCGTCCAGCCGGTGGGGCATTCGGGGGAGGGGATGTCTTCGACGGCGAGGGAGTTCTCGCGCAGGACGAGGGCGTTCATGCAGGCAAGTTAAAGCCCTTTGTCGTGATGGCGGATAACGAGCAGAGAAGAGCGGTAGTTTTGTGAAATGAGATTCCTCCAAGAAGCACCTCGATTCCTGTTCTTTACGGGCAAAGGCGGCGTCGGCAAGACGTCGATCGCCTGTGCGACGGCGGTGCGGCTGGCCAACGAAGGAAGGCGTGTGCTGCTGGTGAGCACCGATCCCGCCTCGAATGTTGGACAGGTGTTTGGAGTGACGATCGGCGACAAGATCACGCCGATCCCTCAAGTTGCGGGGCTTGATGCCCTTGAGATCGATCCGCAAGAAGCGGCACAGAACTATCGCGACAAGATCGTTGGTCCGCTGCGGGGTGTAGCTTCTGAGCAAGATGTGCGAAGAGCCGAAGAACAACTCTCGGGTGCATGTACCACAGAGATCGCGGCCTTTGATGAGTTCACGGAGCTGCTTGTTGATTCGGAGTTGACGTCGAAGTACGATCACATCATCTTCGATACGGCGCCGACGGGCCATACGATCCGTCTGCTGCAGCTGCCCGGAGCGTGGAGTGGTTTTCTGGAAACTGGGAAGGGTGATGCATCGTGTCTTGGTCCGCTAGCCGGACTCGACAAACAACGCACGCAATATCGTGATGCGGTGAATGCACTCTCCGATCCACAACGAACACGACTGATCTTGGTCGCTCGAGCACAACGCTCTTCACTCGCCGAGGTTGAGCGTACGCATCACGAACTTGATGCGATCGGACTGAAGCAACAGTACCTGGTTGTCAACGGCGTGATGCCCGAGCGCGCTGCCCTGAACGATCCGCTGGCACGGGCCATCATCACGCGCGAGCAGCAGGCACTGACGAACTTGTCGGCGACACTTCGAGCGTTGCCGTATGATGAAGTCGAGCTCAAGCCGTTCAATCTTGTCGGCCTTGATGCACTGCGTACGTTGCTTGATCCCAATGCCGAGAGCATTGAGCAGACAACGGTAGATCTTCCCGAACACCTCGACGCACCACGGCTCTCCGTGATCGTTGATGCCATTGTCGCTGATGGACATGGTCTTGTGATGTTGATGGGGAAAGGGGGCGTGGGGAAGACCACCATCGCCGCCGCTGTTGCCGTTGAGTTAGCGCGGCGTGGAAATCCGGTGCACCTCACCACGTCGGATCCTGCCGCACATCTCGCGGAGACATTACACGGTACGATGCCGAATCTTGAAGTGAGTCGGATCGATCCGCGTGAAGAAACAGAGCGCTACCGACAACACGTCATGAAGACGAAAGGTGAGCCCCTTGACGCAGAAGGTCGTGCTCTGCTTGAAGAAGATCTGCGCTCGCCATGTACGGAAGAGATCGCCGTCTTCCACGCCTTTGCACGGATCATTCGTGAGGCCAAGCGCAAGTTTGTCGTGATGGACACAGCTCCAACGGGGCATACGCTTCTGTTGCTTGATGCCACCGGCGCCTATCATCGCGACATTGCCCGTCAAATGGGTGAGAGCGGCATGCACTTCACCACGCCCATGATGCAGATGCAGGACCAGAAGCACACCAAGATCATCCTGGTCACCCTTGCCGAGACCACACCGGTCCTGGAAGCCGCCGGCCTCCAGAGCGACCTACGCCGTGCCGGCATCGAACCCTGGGCCTGGGTGATCAACAACTGTCTTGCGGCTGCCGAGCCGCGGTCCGCCCTCCTCCGCATGCGAGCATTTAGCGAACTAGGCGAGATCCGCAAGGTGGCGGAAACTCACGCCCACCGCTATGCAGTGGTCCCGCTTCAAAGCGTCGAACCCGTTGGCGTTGAACGCTTGCTGACCCTCACTCGTAACGAACAGGTCTCTCCCGTATCTTTGTGACCGTGAAGCATCCGCGTTCCATCGCCGTCATCATCCTCACCGCCTTCCTCTGGGCGCTGGGGATCTCGTCGATGCACGCCCATGCCACCCACTACGAGACCGACCACGTCGTGTCCTCGACCGTCGACCACGACGCT
This sequence comes from uncultured Hyphomicrobiales bacterium, assembly GCA_964467455.1. GTDB lineage: Bacteria > Bacteroidota > Ignavibacteria > Kapaibacteriales > Kapaibacteriaceae > OLB6. The sequence continues at coordinate 24,285 of CAYXQJ010000036.1, forward strand.
GACGCCTCCTGCTCCTTCTGCTCCGTCATCAAGACCAAGACGGCAGCCATTACCGCTCAGAGCGACATCACCTTTCTTGTCGTCGCTCACCACCACGCTCCCATCGATGCTGAACAACAGCAGCGGAGTGTGGAGGCGGAGAGTATTTCCGGAAGAGATCCACCGAAGAGTCTCTGAGAAGAACCTCGTTCCTCGCCTTCGGCTCGGAATGACAGCGTTCCTCCCCTCTGGGTCGGAATGACATCTCCACGTTCCTCGCCTTCGGCTCGGAATGACAGTGCTCCACATCTCTTCTCCCTCTATTCAGTGTCGAATGCACTGAGTGAGGCACGTTCGATATATCGTGAATACTCCCCAACAAATACCAAAACAATACGCCTGTCATTCCGAGCCGAAGGCGAGGAACGAGGTGTACACCTGTCATTCCGAGACGTAGGCGAGGAACGACATTCGGTTATTCGGTTATTCTAGTATTCGGTTGTTCATGCTCTCTCTCCTTTTTCTCCTCTTTGCAGATCCGCATTTACACGGCGTCGTGCGCGACAGCTCCGAGGCCATGCCGCTGCGCGGGGCGACGGTGCGTGTGGTGGGGACGCGCCTTGGTGCGGTCACGGATACGCACGGGGAGTTTCACATCCACGATGTGCGCGGTGACTCGGTGACGCTGCAAGTGTCGATGGTGGGATATGCGACGCTGATGCGACGCGTTGCCGTCGATCATCGCGAGGATATTCGCATCGATCTGTGCCGCAGTGATGTGCATGGACATGATGTGGATGTTGTGGCGGAACGGACCGCCCCCTACTCGATGCCGGGACAAGGGGAGCGGACGTTATCGGCGCAGGAGATCGATGCAGGACGCGGGCAGACGTTTGCGGCGGTGCTGGAACAGGTGCCGGGGGTGACAACGATGTCGACGGGTCCGTCCATTGTGAAACCGATGATCCATGGCATGACGGGCACACGGTTGGTGATGAATCAGGCCGGCATCAATCAAGAGGGACAACAGTGGGGACAGGAGCATGCGCCGGAGATCGATCCGTTCACGCCGTCGCGGATCAGCGTGGTGAAAGGTCCAAGCGGGGTGCGCCTTGGACCAAATGCAATGGGTGGTGCCATCATCGTGACGCCGGTGCCACTGCGTCCAACATCCGATGCACCGAATACATTCGGTGAGGTCGCCGCCAATCTCTTCACCAACAACGGTCAGGGTGCGGTAGGGGGCTGGGTGGAATCCACGCGACTGTTCGAGACGCCGGTGTCGGCACGACTGCAGGCGGCCGGACGTATCGCCGGTGATGCGCGCACGCCCGACTATGTGTTGGGCAACACGTCGTTCAATGCCTACAGCGGAACAGCGCTCGTTGCTGTTGGCAATGACGATCTCGGCGTTGATGTCTATGGCTCGCTCTATCGCACGCAACTCGGCGTCTATGCCGGCTCACACCTTGGCAACGCTGCCGATCTGCAACGTGCTATCGAACGTGGCGAGCCGTCGCAAACGTATACGTTCGATTATCAGATCGATCGGCCGATGCAAGATGTTGGACATGTGTTGATGTCGATCGATGCTCATGCTCGACTCTCCGATGCGTCCCGCCTTATCGTTCGTTATGGCTGGCAACAGAATGATCGCGCCGAATTCGACAAGCACAACACGCGCATCGTCGGACGTGGTGATGATCCCGAAGAACGCGCACAAGATTCCATCACCCGACTTGAACGTTCGTTGTCTGAGCCGGCAATGGAGTTGTTGCTCACCACCTATAACGCCGACGTAGAACTCGAACATCGTCTTGCCGAGAACATCAGCGGCGCTGCCGGCATTAGTGGCCTGCGTCAGGTCAACGACCGCTCCGGCGCCGTCTACCTTGTACCCGACTACATCGCCTACGGCATTGGTCTGTGGGCCTATGAGACCATCACACTCTCTTCATGGACACTTGGAGGGGGCGTGCGGTTCGATCGCAGATGGCTCGATGCCTCCATCACGTCACGGTCATCGCGCGATACCGTTGAACAATCAAAGACGTTCGATGGTGTGTCGGCAAACATCGGCGCTACGTACAACATCACCGATGCGTTTGCCATCGATGGCAACGTCGGCATTGCCTGGCGTCCGCCGCAAGTGAACGAACTCTACAGCAACGATGTCCACCACGGTGTTGCCCAATACGAGATCGGCGACAGCACGTTGGTGCCGGAACGTTCCATCGGCTCTGAGCTCGGATTACGCTGGGCTGTGCCGGGCATCGAACTCGACTTCGGCGTCTACGGCACCTGGTTCAACGACTACATCTATGCCGTGCCCGATGCATCGTCACCAACGGTCACCATCCGCGGCACCTTCCCAACCTACCGCTACACGCAGAACGATGCTTTCATCGGCGGCATCGATCTCAGCGCATCAACCGAACTCTCCGACGTCGTGTCGCTCTACCTCAAAGGCGCCATCGTTCGTGGCATCAACACCGAACGCGACGAGCCGCTCTTCCTCATGCCTGCCGACCGTCTCACCTTCGGCACGCACTTGCACACGCATGATGTCTGGTTCGTACACGAATCCTACGTCGACGCCTCCGTCACGGGCGTTGCCACCCAAACGCGATTCGTGGAAGGACAAGACTATGCACCGCCCCCTCCCGGATATGTCTTGTTCAACCTTTCGTTAGGGGGCATGTTCCACATCGGCGATCAACTCGCCCGCTTCAGCATTGGCGTCAACAACCTCTTCAACACCGCCTACCGTGACTACCTCAGCCGCTATCGCTACTATGCCGACGATCCCGGACGGGACGTCATCATTCGATTCACCATCCCACTAGGAGTACACTAATGAAACCCTTTTCGCCGTTTCGCCATTTCGCCTTTTCCCTCCTTTTCGCCATTTCGCCTTTTCTCCTTGCCTCCTGCTCTGAAAGCAGCACGGACCCGCACGACCACGACGATGACCACGACTTCATCACCACGATCAAGCTCGTCGTCACCGACTCCGTCACCGAGGAGATCTCGACCTACGTGTGGGAAGACATCGACGGTCCGGGCGGTGCTGCACCTGGCCGCATCGACACCATCCGCTTCAAACCCGGTCACGCCTACACGGCCGTGGTTTCGGTGCTCAACAACAGCGTCGATCCGGCGGACGACCTGACGACGGTGATCATTGATGAAGCCGATCAGCACCAGTTTTTCTACACGACCGATCTGCCCCTTACCATCCTGTATCTGGACAAGGACAAGAACAACAAGCCCCTTGGACAGAAGATCAAGATCAATACTGGGACGGAAGGGGGCGGACCATTGACCATCGATCTGTCGCACTTTGACGATGCGTCGGACAAGAACGGCGTTGACCCCAGCGATGAGACCGATATCAGCGTCGACTTCCCCGTGTCGATCCGCTGAGTATTTTCGAGGTCATGACCAACCTCGACCTTCCGATCAGTGACGTGCGCTTTGTGGTGGTAGACGTAGAGTCTACCGGCGGCACGAGCGGCGAACACAAGCTGATCGAGGTTGCCATGGTCGTGATCGAAGACGGAGATGTTGTTGCCACGCATCAGTCGTTGATCGATCCGCACGAGACGATCCCGGAGTTCATCCAGCGGATGACGGGGATCACGGACGACATGGTGCGTGGCGCAGCACATGAAGAAGAAGCTGTGCAGCCGCTCTTCGTTGAACTGCTGCATCCCAACGCCGTCTTTGTTGCGCACAACGTCGGCTTTGATTGGGGCTTCATTCAAAAGGCCTTCGTACGCTACGGCGGTCTGGTGCCGGAGATCACACGACTGTGCACGTGTAAGCTGTCGCGTCGACTCCACTCCGGTCTTGCCCGTCACGACCTTGCCAGTGTTGCCGAATATTGCGGTGTGGTGATCGAAGGACGTCACCGTGCCATGGGCGACACCGAAGCCACGGCCCAGGCCTTGATCCAGATGATCGAGATCGCCCGCACCGATCACGATGCGCAGACGTTAGGTGATCTTGTTGCGTTGCAGTATGCGCCGAGGACGCAGCCGCGTCGGGAGACCAAGAAGCGCGTCGAGCTTGACGCCTATTTGAAAGAGCTACCTGACGAACCCGGCGTCTACTACTTCTTGAGCGCTAAGAAGAATCTGCTATACGTTGGCAAGGCGAAGTCGCTGGCAAAACGTGTGCGCACCTACTTCCACGACGCGCCGTTGCATGGGCGCAGCGTGAGCCGGATGATCCGCTACATCAAGCACATTCAGTGGGAGATCACCGGTACGGAGCTTGGTGCGTTGTTGTTGGAGTCGCGCGAGATCAAGGTCAAGCGTCCATCGTACAACGTTGCTTCACGCGAATACCACGCCCCTTCCTTCTTGCGGTTCACGAACGAAGACTTCCCGCGCCTGGAACTTGTCGATCATGTCGACGATGACGGCAGCGAATACTTCGGTCCATTCCGCAGTTCGCGCATGGCCGACAACATCTGCGAGATGATCACGCGAGCATACAAGTTGCGCACGTGCAGTGGTGAGCTTCATCCAACGGCAGAGACGCGTCCGTGTTTTGACTATCACATCAAACGCTGCGACGGTCCGTGTGCTTTGCATCAGACCATCGACGACTATCGTGCATCGGTCGCTGAGGCGCGTGACCAGATCGCCAACATCGAACAGGGTGCTACGGCCATGTTGCGACTGCGTATGGACGAGGCCTCGCAGAACCTTGCCTACGAAGAGGCGGCGATGTATCGCGACGGCATTCGCGAGATCGAGCGCATGATGTTGCATCGCTCCGACACGCCGTTGGCCGTGACCGACCTCAACGTATTGATCGCCGTTCCGACGAGTGATCGTTATGCAACCGTCGAGCTCTATGCCATGCGCAGCGGCCGGTTGCGTCTGCAGCGAGTGGTCGGACTCAAAGCGCTCAACAACACCTTGATCAACGATCTTGTGAGCGTCTATGATTCGCCCCCTCCCACGGGGCGATTCACCGATCTCGAACTCGATGAATTGCGCATCATCACGTCGTGGTTGCATCAACGTCGCGAACATGCCTTCACGCACATCATCGACGTCCGCATCAACGACCTCGATCATCACATCGCCGACGTCCTCGACCGCATGACGTCGAACGTCCGCCAGCGCGCCGACGTTGTCGACGCCGCCCACCTCTCCGAATATTCGCAGATCCCTCCCTACGACGATGTTGTTTGACCCCTCCACACTCCTCATCGACGTACGCACACCCTCCGAATATGCCGACGGTCATATCCCCGGCGCCATCAACATCCCGCTCTTTACCGATCACGAGCGCGCCGTTGTCGGTACTGCCTACAAACAAGTCTCACCCCAACACGCCATGGACCTCGGCCTGCAGATCGTAGGACCGAAACATTTCTCATATGTCGAGCAGCTAAGAACGTCCATCGTTCAACGTCCTTCGTCCTTCGACCTTCGTCCTTCGGAACCTGAAGGTCAAACTCTTCCGGACGAAGGACGTCGGACGCCGGACGTTGATGGACGTCGGACGCCGGACGCCGGACGTCGATGGACGCCGGACGCCGGACGCTTGACGTTGTATTGCTGGCGTGGCGGCCTCCGCTCCTCCTCTATGGCTTGGTTATTCCGCACGGCCGGCTACGACGTCGACGTCATCCGCGGCGGCTACAAAGCGTATCGTCGTAATGTGATCGAGGCCCTCGAGGCGCCGTGGAAGCTTGCTGTTATTGGCGGTCGAACCGGCGCGGGCAAGACGCGTGTGTTGCACACTCTGCACGACGCCGGCGAGCAGGTGCTCGATCTTGAGGGCATCGCTCATCACAAGGGTTCTGCATTTGGCGCCCTGAACCAGCCCCCTCAACCTACCACGGAGCAGGCGATGAACGACATGCTCACCGTGCTCTCCACTTTTGATAGGGGGCGTGTGGTGTTTGTCGAAGATGAGAGTCTGCGCATCGGCACGGTGGCATTACATCCGCCGTTCTTCGAGCGATTGCGCGCAGCACCGGTGTTGGTGTTGGACGTTCCGCGCGAGGTGCGTGCCGAGTATCTTGCCAAAGATTACGGCGAGGCCAGCAACGAAGACCTCAAGGACTGTTTCATCCGCATCGAGCGCAAGCTTGGTGGCGATCGTGTCCACCGTGCGCTGGAAGCCATCGATGCCGGCGACCGCGTCACCGCCGCCGATGTTGCCTTGGATTATTACGACCGCACCTACTCGTATGGTCTAACGTTACGTCAGCCCGAGCAGATCACCGTGTTATCTTCGTCCCATGAACTATCGTCTGACGCAATACTCGCACGGTGCCGGATGTGGGTGCAAGATCTCGCCGAAAGTCCTTGACGAGATCCTCCACGGCGCTGTCTCTTCGATCACCAGCGAACATCTCCTTGTTGGCAACGACACGCGCGATGACGCCGCCGTCTATGATCTCGGCGACGGCACGGGCATCATCAGCACCACCGACTTCTTCATGCCCATCGTCGACGACCCTGTCGACTTCGGCCGTATCGCCAGCGTCAACGCCATCAGCGACATCTATGCAATGGGTGGCACGCCCTTGATGGCCATTGCCGTCTTGGGCTGGCCCATCAACACCGTCCCCATCGAAGCCGCCAAGCTCGTCCTCGACGGTGCCCGTCTTGCCTGCAACGAAGCCGGCATCTCTCTTGCCGGCGGCCACAGCATCGACGCTCCCGAGCCCATCTTTGGTCTAGCCGTGACGGGCCGCGTGCCCCTTACCAACCTTCGTACCAATGCCGGAGCGCAGGACGGTGACGGATTATACCTCACCAAACCCTTAGGTGTCGGCATCCTCACCACGGCCGAAAAGAAGGGCATCTTGCGTCCGGAGCACGCCACCCTGGCCCGCGACTCCATGGTCCGCCTCAACCACCTCGGCGCCACCTTCGGCACCCTCCCGCACGTCCACGCCCTCACCGACGTCACCGGCTTCGGCCTTCTCGGCCACCTCATCGAGATGTGTGAGGGGGCAGACCTTTACGCCGAGATCGACCTCGCCTCGATCCCACTTATCGACCCTTCGATCCACGACTACATCGCCCAAGGCTCCATCCCTGGCGGCACGCATCGGAACTACGACTCGTATGGCCACAAGGTCACCTTCGCAACGACGCCCGCGACAGCTAGCACAGCGACATCTAGCACAGCGACCTCTAGCACAGCGACATCTAGCATAGCGACAGCTAGCACAGCGACAGCTAGCACAGCGACAGCTAGCACAGCGACAGCTAGCACAGCGACATCTAGCACAGCGACAGCTAATATGGCGACATCACAGTCTGAGACGTCGCTGACCATGACGTCGCAGAATTCGTTGTCGCAGACTTTGATGTCGCAGTCCTCGCCGCTCCCGCCGGAAGTAAAGGCGATCCTGTGCGACCCGCAAACGAGTGGGGGGTTGTTGGTGGCGGCGTCGGAGGTGGTGGATGGGGTGCGCATCGGTACTCTCAGAAAGTTGTCGGGTGAGAGTACCCCCGACAACTGTTGTCGGGTGAAAGTTGTCGGGTGAGTACCCCCGACGGGCAATGACGCCGGGAGAATATAACGCCGGGCGTGACGCCGGGAGAATATGTCTCCCGGCGTGAGTCCGGGGTGGAAGATTGCGACGTGAGTGCGAAGAATTAGACGAGATTCAATTCTGCAAGGTCTTTTGCTAACTCCGCATCTTCGATGTAGTTCTTGTGCATGTTCTCAACGACAAAGTTCTCATAGGCGGTATGGCTACCAAAGAACTCAGATACAATGCTGTGCGCTGAACGAATGTGTTTACGTTGCAGGAGCGTTTCTTGAAAGTCGGAGTACTCCCATTTTGCGGGATGATCTACTAGCCCGGCCTTAAATGGATTGAGGTGGATGTACCGGCAAACATTCCTGAAGTATCGATCTGTTGTGACCTTTTTCATGTAGTATCGGCCTTGAAAAATGGTTCCGGATCTCCGCAACTGGTAGTTGATGCGTTTGGAATACGTGCTGCATAACACTCTCACAAACGTGGGTACATCACCCCCTTCCTCGACTCGGATCAGTATGTGCACATGATTAGGCATGAGGCACAGAGAAATGATCGTGATCTTGTATTGCTCCGCATACTGATGTAGGAGATCGATGAACAACTCGTACATGTATGTATTGAAAAAGAGCGTCGTCTTTAGCGCGCCTCGATTGCAGATGTGGAAGATTTTTCCTTCTTCTGCAAGGACCTTGCGTCTCGGCATATTGACTCCTCATGATAACTGTGGGTTGATCATGAGTAGTGCCAGATGATGGGCGGAGTGTGACATGCACGCCACCGTTATGTAACGCCGGGAGAGTATAACGCCGGGAGTGACGCCGGGAGAGTATAACGCCGGGA
>CAYXQJ010000037.1:0-31679 GCA_964467455.1 uncultured Hyphomicrobiales bacterium
GGGCGGGCCCCCGGGCCGCCCCCCGCGGCGCCCAGAGTGCTGGAGTAGATGTTGAGTCAGATCAGGAGCGAGTGGGGCGGTTGGTGTGGTATACGGTTGATGGACGCAAGGTGTATGAGCACACAGTAAACCTGCGTGAAGGCACTACGTGGTATGAGCGTCCACAACAGGCAGATGGTGCGACCACCGTCGTGTTGATCACGGACGATGGCCACATCGCTGCCGGCGTTACACCGCGTTAACTCTCTCTCGATCGCCGCTTCGATCTCTTCGGACGTTTCTTCTCTGGCGCCGGACGCCGGACGTCGGACGATGGACGTTCTGCGGACGTCTCCAAATGGAGATCGATCATCCTCTTATCAACATCCACCTTGGCGATCTTGATCGTCAGCTCTGATCCAAACTGCAACGTGCGTTTGGTGCGTCGGCCGAACAAACGCATGCGTTGTTCATCAAAGACGTAGTAGTCATCGCCGAGGTCGCGGATGTGCAGCAGACCTTCGCAGGAGAGCTCAGTGATCATGACAAAGACGCCGAAGGATGTCACGCCTGTGACGACACCTTCGAATACTTCGCCGAGATGCTCACGGGCAAGAATAGCTTGGGCAAGTTTGGCTGAAGCACGTTCCGCTTCAACGGCATGACGCTCACGCAGTGAGGTATGATCCGATACGGATGACGCCGAGTCAAACAGTTGACGCCAGCGTTTCTCGTTCGGTTTGCCGTTGGCATACTCTTTCAACGCACGGTGCACGAACAGGTCGGGATAACGTCGGATCGGCGACGTAAAGTGGGCATAGGCAGGGAAGCCAAGACCGTAGTGACCAACATTTGTTTCGGCATAAACGGCTTTCGACATCGACCGCAGCATCAACTGATGTACGACCGGCTTCTGAGGCATGTTCGCAACGGAGTGCAGAACCTGATTGATCTGCATCGGCGTCAGCTTGCCGCTCGGTGCATCAATGCCAATGGCCCGGATCACATTCAACGCATCATTCAGCTTGCTTTGATCCGGTGGCTCGTGGATGCGATAGACAAGTGGCGGCGTGTCCTTAGTCTTCCACTTCTTCTTCAATTGGATCAGGTGCTCTGCCACGGTCTGATTCGCCACCAGCATACACTCTTCCACCAGCGACGTTGCATCCGTGCGCGTCTTGATCGTCGCACCGATCGGCATCTTGTTCTCATCAAGCTGGAACCGCACTTCTTGTGTTTCAAAGTCAATGCCGCCGCTCTTCATGCGCTTTGCATACAGCACCTTTGCCAGCTCATGCAATCTCAGCACCAACTCCTCAACGTCCTTTTCGCCCTTTCGCCCTTTCGCCTTTTCGCCCTTTCCCCCTTTCGCCGTTTCACCCTCGATGATCTTCTGCGCCTCATCATACGTGTAACGCCGCTTGCTCTTGATCAACGTCTCTTCGATGCGGTAGTTCTTGCGAATACCTCGCGAAGAAAACTCCATGAAGACGGAATAGGCGAATCGCGGCTTATTGGGAACAAGTGAGCAGATGTTGTTCGACAAGTGTTCCGGAAGCATCGGCACGACACCGTCCACAAGGTACGTGCTGTTGCCGCGCTTCAGTGCTTCCTTGTCCAGCTCGCTGCCTTCGGTCACGTAGTGCGAGACATCGGCAATGTGTACGCCGAGTTCGACGTTGCCATTGTCCAACGTCCGCAGCGACAACGCATCATCAAAGTCGCGCGCATCATCCGGGTCGATCGTAATGATCAACTCCTTCGTCAGATCGGTCCGCCCCTTCGGCGCCTTCATCGTCGGCTCGGAATACTTCGCTGCTTCGGCTTCCACTTCTTTAGGGAAGGTAAGGGGCAGGCGGAATTCCTTTAAGATCGCCGCGAACTCAACAACGGCGCGTCCGCTTTGACCAAGCACTTCTTCAACGATCGCTTCAGGAGAAGCGTTGGCGTGTTCCCAGCGTGAAAAGGTGGCAATGACCTTATCGCCCTGTTTCGCCCCCTTCAAATTCTTTTGCGAGACAAGGAAGTCAACGTAGTATTTGGCTTCGTCGGGGATGAGGTAGTGGAAGCTGCCGTCGAACTCAATGGTGCCGGAGATCGGGTGGGCGGAACGCTCAAGGACGGCAACGACCTCGCCGCGGATCTTCTTACCATCGCGAACAGCATGCGGCGTGACCATTACCACATCGCCGTCAAGTGCCGTGTTCAGATGTTGACGTCGCACATGGATCGTCGGCATCTCCGGATCACCGGTGGCAACGGTGGCGTTGTCATGATACAACGTCAGCACACCCGTCAAGCCCTGCTTATCAGCACGCGTCAACGAGTACCGACGCCGGCTATGGCGCATCACCACACCTTCTTCGCACATCTTCGTCAGAATGTGCCGCATGTACTCGTAGTCGGCCGACTCGCTGCGGATATTCAACTGCTTCGACAGATCCAACAATTGGATCGGTGCCCGCTGCCTTTTCAATACGTGAAGGATATCCTCACGCAGATCGCGGATGTTGTGAACCTTTGCCATGACCAAAACTACGGCGTTATCCTAACGCGACGTCCAACACCATCATAACAATAAACCCGCCGATGAATCCCAACGTCGCCACGTCGGTGTACCGGTCCTGCTGCGTTTCGGGCACGACCTCTTCGATCACGACGTAGATCATGGCGCCGGCGGCGAAGGCAAGGGCATAGGGGAGGACGGGTTGCATCCACAACACAGCGGCTGCGCCGATGACGCCGGCAACGGGTTCGACGATCGCAGAGAGCTGGCCGTACCAGAAGGAGCGGAATCGGCTGATGCCCTGTCTGCGCAACGGCATCGAGACGGCAATACCCTCAGGGAAGTTCTGCAGTCCGATCCCAATGGCGAGAGCCACTGCGCCACCGATCGTTGCTTCGGGAATGCCGGCAGCAACGCCGCCGAAGAGGACGCCGACGGCAAGTCCTTCAGGGATGTTGTGCAGCGTTATGGCCAGGATCAACAGTGTGGTCCGACGCCACTCCGTCTTTGGACCTTCCGTCTGCGACGGATCAAAGTTGATGTGCAAGTGGGGGATGAACCGATCCAGCAGATAGATGAACAATGCACCCGCGCCGAAACCAACGGCCGGGGGAAGCCAGCCTGGAAGACCCATCGCTTCCGACATTTCTATCGATGGTGCGAGCAGCGACCAGTAGCTGGCGGCGATCATTACACCGCCGGTGAATCCTAACATGCCGTCAAGCCACTTGCGCTTGAGATCCTTGAAGAAGAAGACCACGGCTGCACCTGCGGCCGTGACCAACCACGTGAAGACCGTTGCGATCAATGCCCCGATGACGGGATCGGTATGCTCGAAGAAGTCAATGATACCATTCATGTTTCGTTGTTCCTCGCTTTGCTCGGAATGACAGTAGCTCTACTCACGGCAGAACTACTCTATGAATATCGAACGCGTGATATTTGATGGGATGGAGATAGAAGAACGTTTATGCTTGATGGTGAGGTCGCCCGACTCATCTCGGCTCGTAACCGTGATCGTGGTGCCGAGGACGAGGGTGTGCTCTGTAAGAAAGCGCAAAACAGCGCGATCGTGCGATGCAACACGACGGATGGTGACGCTGTCGCCAATGTTGGTGTCGGCCAGACGTGTGGTTGCCATCGGTGGCATACGTCCATCCTTTGTGGGAATGGGATCGCCGTGCGGATCATACAACGGATCACCAAGCAGCTTGGCGATCCGGTCTTCGAACTCTTCGCTGATGTGGTGTTCGAGACGCTCCGCTTCGTCGTGCACTTCGTCCCACGTGTAGCCGAGGGCTTCGGCAAGATAGGTCTCGATCAGACGGTGATGACGCAACACTTCCAGTGCGATCTTGCGTCCGGCATGTGTGAGCGTCACTCCTTTGTACGACCGATATTCAACGAGATTCAACTCTGCCAACTTCTTCACCATGGCCGTGACGCTTGCCGGTGCAACGTTCAGCCGTTCTGCGATCTCTGAGGTGGATGCACTTTCATCTCGGCCGACCACGAAGATGGCCTTGAGATAATCCTGCATGGATTGCGACAAGTTCATAGAGACCAGCGCCTTAGAAGTAGGATGAAATGCCAACTTGGAACGTTGTGGTAACGCTGGGAGGATTGCCCAGGATATCTATATGTTCCAAGTACCGATAATTACAGCGAATCACGGTGGTACCCACAGGTCTGAAGGCCAGAGAGAGCGTTAATGACGTACTCTCGTCACCAATGTCAGTTGCTGTTTCTCGAAACCTATCCTGATTATAGTCCACAAATTCGCCTCGGATCGCCACAATGAGTTCAGCCCGGTCCCATTGGAACAATCGCGTCCTAAGGATCGAAAACGAGATGTCGGTGTAGAACCCAAATTGCTGAGATCCATACGACTGACTGTACGTCGCTGGCACATCAACAAAAACCTTACACAACTCTCCAACCACACGTAGGCGTTCGTCAAACAGCGATGTGTTGAAATCAACAGCCACAGCGCTTGCATATCGGGCTTCATCGATATCGAGGTCGTCCACGGTGTGGGTGTTGTAGATGCCCGTAAATGCTGATACACCGATCTCTCCGATCGAACGATTCCTAAACGCAAACTTGCCAGTGAACATCGGTGTACCACTGGCAGACTCGGCGAATCGCTCTGGATCGACTTTTCCAGCTGCTAGTGAAGTACGACCTACCTCGTTGTCAACGATCTGATCGTTGAAGCCGTTCGTTAGGTAAAACTCATGACCAAAACTCCAATTGTCCCAGGATGTCTTACCGTGAATGCCGACACCAACGTTCGACAATGTTGAAGGAATGACCGTTGTTGCCATAAGGGGTCGATCAACAAAGTTCCATTTCGGCCCATCGTGATTTTGATTGAACGCTCCGATCGGAATCATCACGATCCCGGCCCGTAGTACTGCCAGCCGGTCGATCTCTACATCGATCGCGGCAAACTCGAGGTTGATCTCCTTCGTGCCGTCTTCAAATTCAAGTTCGAGGAGAAACTTCAGACGTGGCGCGATGGTTGATGAGGCGAATAATGTGGTACGACGCATCTGAAAAGCGAAGCCACTAGAGATACCATCAGTTGATTCATGCTGTGTGTTCATCTCAATGTATCCCCCAAAAGCCACGGATGACCCTTCGCCCGTGAGAAAGGGTCTGTCGTATACAGCATCCATGTTGAGTTGCGAACCCTTGGTGCTGTCGTCTGCCTGGGCCTTGAGGACAATTGACGAGCTCAGCAGGAGAACAAACAGCACAAGCTTACAGACTGATGGATAGATGATCATGTTCAACAAGTACGGTGTACGAAGTAAGGTTCAGTTCAGCGGGCGGGCTCTGGACGATCCCATGCGATGTGAATTCACTGCCATGACATGGGCATTCCAGATGCGTTTGAAACGGTATCAATTCACAGCCACGGTGCGTGCATCGCATTTGCACCGCTGAATAACGACCGCCGGGCTGTGCGTAGATGCAGATCGGATACTTGATGGTGGCAGGTGTCACCACGACAAAGGAACGGGTTCGCTGCGTGCCATCTACGAGATCTATGAATTCAGCCAGTGAGACAATTAAGAGGTTGTTGCTGATCGTGAACGCTGCGTAATGTGTGGTGCTTGCACATCCAGTAGCTAGCAATGGCAATACCACACTGCCAAGGCACACCATGCTGCAGGTGCTGAGAAATTCCTTGCGATCCATCACAGCGACTCCAAAAAATTCAGTAGTGCTCTCCGTTCATCACTAGAAGCCGATACGTATCGGTCGCGACTTTGCAGTGCTTCGCCACCATGAAGGCGTATGGCTTCATCGATCGACCGTGCGCGACCATCGTGCAGGAGAAAGTACTGCCCACCTTGCGATCGAGGCGAGAGACCAAGTCCCCACAACGCTGGCGTGCGCCACTCGCTTGTTTCCGCTGAGCCTTCCGTGTAGCCATCGTTGAGGCCGGCACCCATATCATGGAGCAGTAGATCGGTGTAGGGAGCGAAGGTAACGCGGTTCAACGATGCTATCGGTGCTTCGTCGGTTGTCATTTCGGTACGATGACACGCTGCACAACCCACTGATGTAAAGATCTGTTTGCCCTGTATCACAGTGGCGCTGGACTGGTTGCGTGGGACCGGTGCCTTAAGCGTCTTGAGATAGAAAACGATGTCAGCGATCATTTTATCGGTCACTTCAGGATCGATATCAAGTCCGGTATAGGTATCCTTAGGATCATAAGTCGAGGTGATTCCTATATCCTGATTAAATGCATTAACGGTCTGGTGTAGCAGATCATAAGTAGCTGCTTTCTTGCCGTATCGACCGATCGCTTTGCCATCACGAGTGACTGCTCCAGGTCGAAGCGTTACGTACGATGGTAAGCTGATCCAGTTGGGAACACCAGAGATGCCATCCCCGTCTGCATCTGTTGGATCTGCGAACTCGAGGATCGTTTCATCGGACACAAAATCCAGGAAGCCAAGACCAGTGTTTGCTGGTGGTGTGAATCTGGTAAAAGGTGCCCCGAGCGGAATGGATTCCGGTACATATCCAGGCAATGCCAGATGTTGTAGCTGAGGGCCTCCACGTTCAAGGTATAAGTTGCCAGAAGCATCAGACTGACCGAATCGTGTCAGTGTGGAAAAGGGATGCCCCTTACCATCACCGGCATGGCAACTACCGCAGCTTGTTGCTACAAAAAGTGGACCCAGGCCGCTCTGGGACGTGAAGATGAGATCGTTGAATGCTTTGTCCCCACGAATGAAGATACGTTGTTGTTCAAACGTGAGATCGTCCACAGGGCCATCAAGGAGTTGATCACTCTCGGGTCCTGGTGGGTGGATGTCCGCACATGAACACGTGATGAGGGACAACAGCAATAGTATGAGGTTTATGGACTTCAACATCTTGATCTATTATTATTGATACGCTCCAAATATAAATTAGTTGTACCTAAATGAATGACTTTTATCAGATGCCCATAGCCGAAACTGTTTTATGTTCGTTCCCATGAGAATTGGCGTCCTTAAAGAGACAGCGCAGGGAGAGTACCGCGTAGGACTCGTCCCTGCTACTGTAAAGACCCTCACGGGAAAGAATCATTCCGTCATCGTTGAGCAGGGGGCCGGTTTGGCCGCCGGATTTGACGATGCGGCCTATACTGCCGCCGGAGCAACCATTGGTTCACGGACCGACGTGGTTGGTGCCGACATGGTGATCAAGGTGGCAGTGCCGAGCTCAGAGGAGATCGGAGCGCTGCGGAAAGGATCGGCCTTGGTGTCGATGATCTATCCGAAGCGCAATCCGGCAACGTTGTCCGCACTGGCCTCTGCTGGCGTGAACACCTTTGCCATGGATGCCATACCGCGGATCACACGTGCACAGAGCATGGACGTGTTGTCATCACAGAACAACCTCGCCGGCTACAAGGCCGTGATCGTAGGTGCCAACGCCCTTGGCCGCGTGTTCCCGTTGATGATGACGGCGGCCGGCACGGTCACGCCGGCAAAGGTGCTGATCTATGGTGCCGGTGTAGCCGGACTTCAAGCGATCGCGACGGCAAAGCGCCTCGGTTCGGTCGTTGAGGTCTCAGACATTCGACCGGAAACAAAAGAGCAAGTGGAATCGCTTGGCGGCAAGTTCATCATGGTCGAAGGACTCGATCAGGTGAAGATCGAAGGCGGTTATGTGGCCGGTGCCAGCGAAGAGGTTTTACAGCGTCAGAAAGAAGCGGTGGAGAAGTCGCTGGTCCAAGCCGACCTGGTGATCACGACGGCATTGGTGGCCGGCGGTACGGCGCCGACGCTCATCACAGCCGAACAAGTCGGGAAGATGAAACGTGGCGCTGTGATCGTGGACATGGCAACGGAAGCCGGAGGCAATTGCGCGTTGGCAAAGCCGGATCAGACGGTCGACGTCAACGGTGTGACGATCATTGGTTGCAACAACTTGGCTGCCACAGTGCCTGCCCACTCGTCGGAACTGTATGCAAAGAACATTGTGACGTTCTTAGGTCAGATCGTTGGTGATGAAGGCCTGAAGTATGATCTCTCTGATGAGATCACCACGGCAACATTGGTAGTTCATAACGGGGAGGTACGCGCGTAATGGATCCGGCAATTCTTAGCATGCTTTATCTGGTGATCCTGATGATCTTCCTCGGGATCGAGCTCATTTCGCACGTTCCGTCCGTCCTCCACACACCATTGATGTCCGGTGCTAACGCCATTCACGGCGTGGTGATCATCGGTTCCATCATCGTGATGGGGCAGGCCACGGATACCCTTTCGATGATCCTCGGCTTTTTAGCCGTGATCCTCGGCACCCTCAACGTGGTCGGTGGCTTCGTGGTGACGAACCGCATGTTGGAAATGTTCAAGAAGAGGAACTGATGAACGAAATCCTACCGATCCTGTATCTCATCGCTTCGGTCACGTTCATCACGGGTCTGAAGTTGCTCGGCTCGCCGAAGACGGCGCGCCAAGGAAACTTGATCGCTGCCGTAGGGATGGTCATTGCCATCTTCGGTACGATCTTCCTCTACACTGGGCATGATGGTCAGCCCCTTCACAACATTCCGTGGATCATGGGTGCGTTGGTCATCGGCACCGTGATCGGCTGGATGATGGCTGTGAAGGTGAAGATGACGGGCATGCCGCAGATGGTGTCGTTCTTCAACGGCATGGGTGGTGCGTGCGCCGCCTTGATCTCGATGATGGAGTATAAGGCCTATGGGACGACCATGACGGCCGGACATTCACTGGCGACAGTGGCCGGACTGGTGATCGGCTCCGTGTCGTTCAGCGGATCGATCATTGCCTTCGGTAAACTGGAAGACCGCATCGGCGACATTCGCTACGGCGCACAAAAGTTCGTCAACAACGCTCTGCTGTTGGGGACGTTGGTTCTTGCCGGTATGATCGTCAACGGCAACCTCACAGGTTTCGAGATGACGTTGGTGGTCACCGGTCTTGCGCTTGTCTTCGGCATCTTGTTCGTACTACCGATCGGCGGCGCCGACATGCCGGTGGTGATCTCGCTGCTTAACTCCTTCACAGGTGTTGCAGCTGCCTGCGGCGGATTCTTGTACGATAACATGGTGATGTTGATCGGCGGAATCCTTGTGGGATCTGCCGGCACGATCCTGACGATCGTGATGACGAAGGCCATGAATCGTTCGTTGGCGAACGTGCTCTTCTCGAACTTCGGAGGTGCACAAGCGGCATCGGGTGCGGGCGGTCCTGCCGGAACGGTTCGCGAGATCAACGCCACCGATTGCGCCGTGATGATGGCCTATGCCAAACAAGTCGTCATCGTACCGGGCTATGGTCTTGCCGTTGCTCAAGCACAACATGTCTGCCATCAACTCGAACATGAGCTGGAAGCAAAAGGTGTGACGGTGAAGTATGCCGTACACCCTGTGGCTGGTCGGATGCCCGGACACATGAATGTGTTGCTCGCCGAAGCCGACGTTGATTACGACAAGCTGGTCGAGATGGAAGAGATCAACCCCGAGTTCCCGACAACGGATGTGGTGTTGGTCGTCGGCGCAAACGACGTCGTCAACCCGGCAGCGAAGACGGATCCGACATCGCCGATCTACGGCATGCCCATCCTCGACGTGGAATTCTCTAAGCAAGTGGTGGTGATGAAACGCTCGATGAAGGCCGGTTATGCCGGTATCGAGAACGAACTCTTCTATCGTCCGAACTGCGCCATGTTGTTCGGCGACGCTAAAGCCACGATGACATCACTCGTCAACGAAGTAAAAGCTCTATGATCGAACGCGGACACGACACGTCGAACGTCCGCACGCAGATCCCGACAACGTCCGAACACGAACACTCGACGCCACTATACATGACGTCGAGTTTTGTGTTTGATAGTGCGGATCACATGCGTGCACTCTTTGCTGAAGAGCAGGACGGCAACATCTATTCACGATTCGTCAACCCGAACACGACGGAATTCGTCAACAAGGTCTGCGCCATGGAGGGTGCCGAGGCCGGCGTTGCCACGTCAACAGGGATGGCAGCCGGCTTTGCCTCCATCATGGGCCTGCTGCAGTCGGGTGACCATATCGTTAGCGCACGTCCCGTGTTCGGCAGCACCCATGCCTTGCTCACGCAGTATCTGCCAAAGTGGGGAATCACCAGCACGTACGTCGATATCGACGATGCCGCTGCATGGGAGTCGGCTATCACACCATCGACGAAGATGTTGTTGGTAGAGACGCCGTCCAATCCCGGACTCGACCTTGCCGATCTGGAGATGTTGGGTCGTCTTTCAAAGAGTAGGGGGCTGATCCTGAACGTTGATAACACGTTTGCTACGCCCCTTCTCCAACGACCGATCGATTATGGAGCTGATCTGGTGTGGCATTCGGCAACGAAGTGGTTCGATGGACAAGGACGGACGTTGGGCGGAGTGGTGGTGGGGCGTGCAGATCTGATCCGGCAGATCTATCTGTTCGCGCGCAACACCGGACCGTCGATGTCGCCGATGAATGCATGGCTCATCAGCAAGAGTCTCGAAACGTTATCCGCTCGACTGGACCGACACTGCGCCAACGCCCTCAAGGTCGCAACGTTCTTGGAAGGACATCCGAACGTCGAACGTGTGAAGTATCCGGGGTTGCCGTCGCATCCACAGTACGATCTTGCCCAGCGCCAAATGACGTCAGGGGGCGGGATCGTTGCGTTCTTTGTGAAGGATCGAGAAGCAGCCACACGGTTCATCGATCGCGTGAAGTTGTGCAGTATCACGGCCAACATCGGTGATACACGAACGATCGTGACACATCCGGCAACGAGTACGCACGCCCGACTCACGGAAGAAGCACGTCAAGCCGTCGGCATCACACCAACGTTGATCCGCATCAGTATAGGACTAGAGAACGCCGACGATCTCATCGCCGATCTCAACCAGGCATTGACCGAATAACCGAATAACCGAATAACCGAATAACCGAATAACCGACTAGGCGGTTTTGCCAGGACTGACCTCGAGTACATCTTTCTCTAACGGAAGGAAGACGCGGTCAGCACCCTTCGGTGAAATGCGATAGTTGCCGGTGAAGCGGCCAAAGGCGGGCAAGATCAGCGTGTTGTTCGTGAGGTAGAAACACGAGACGCGTGCCTGCATATGAGCGTTCCCACGCAGGACAAGTGCCGGATGGAGGTGGCCGCAGATACGCGGACCTTCGTCCTCTAACACGAAACGTTTGTCGCCGAGGATCTTTGCGCCGTTATTCTTTTCGGTCGGGCGCGACCGTGGCACCTGATGTTCTTCGCCCACGTGCGGATTGTGGATCAGCTTGATGCCACCAAGATCGTACGAAGGGACGATCTGGATCCCAAGTTCCGCTTCGCGCTTCACGGCATAATAATCGTGGTTGCCCGCAACCAAGACGACGTGATTGCTCCACGTGGCACGACGCTCGGCAAACCGCGTCCACTCATGATTGAAGGTGGAATGCACGAGGTCGCCGACCACATAGAGATCAGCTTCATATTGATTCACAAGGTCATCAAGTCGGTTGAGATCATCTTCAAAGACCGTATCCGGCACCGACAGCCCGTTCTCGCGGAACGTTGCCGACTTCCCAAGATGAACATCACTTAATATCAACGCCTTCGCCTCCGGAATAAGCAAAGCTTTCTCCGGCAACAATACCAGCTTCTTCCCGCCAAACTCTATTTCCATACAATTTCTTCTAGCCCTCTAGCTATCTAGCTGACTAGCTAACTAGCCGTCTAATAAGTTGTTCTAGCTTTTCCGTCCCAACCTTTTCTCTCAACCTATCTACCATGATCGGCACACAGAACGGTGAAGGACGTGTGATCTCCTTGATCACGATCTCTTGTTCTGTGATACGGTGCAGAGCGGATCTGATACGCGCATCATCAAGCTGAAAGGCCATCGTTTCGTCGATGGATTGCTTTAGCAGCAGGTTATCGGCATCGTATTCTTTGAATACGTCGAAGAATAACTCCGAAGACGCCTGAAGGTGACGAACTTTTTTCAGTTTTGATGGAAAACCTTGAAAAATTAATCCGGCGATGCGCGCAATGTCTCTAAAACGTCTCCTGGCGATCTGTGCGATGTTCGCACTGTGGAAAATGTGTGCCTCCAGATCGTGTAACGAAAACAAATCTTGCGTGATGGCTTGTTGCAATGGGATCGGACGGTGCGAGACAAGTTCGAAGCCGTAATCATTCATCGCCACAGAGAACGTGGTCTCGGTGATGTTACTCAACCGTAATGCGAACAACGCAGCAAGACCTTCATGCGCGAGCCGACCTTCGAACGGATAGAAGAAAGCATGGTATCCTTCGTTCGAAGTAAAGGTCTCGATCAAGAATTGTGATTCAGTGGGAACGATCGATGTCTCGGCCTGTAGCTCGAGAAGAGGACGCAACCGCTTCATCTCCGGCGTCCGATACACACCGTGTGCCGCTTCGTGCAACATCCGTCGTAACACGTCCGACATTTGGGATGAAAGGGGCAGGCGGCCCCCTACCCATCGAGGAACAGCCCCCTTGGTACCGGTGCTGCGTTCAACGAAGGCCGTCATGTCTTTGACGTGAAGAAGTGACAGACATCGACCGCCGAACCAAAACTCATCGCCGGGATCGAGTCGACTGATGAAGCCCTCTTCGATGGTGCCGAGTTTTTTACCGTTCATGAATTGTACGACCACCGACGCTTCACTCGAGATCGTGCCGATCTGCATGCGGTGTCGAAGCGCGGTGCGCCGATCGGCCACGACATACGTGCCATCGTGATCAAGAACGCGACGGAAATCGGGATAGGCCGTAAGCGACTGTCCACCACGCGTGATAAAGTCCAATGTCCACGACCACTCTGCATCGGTGAGCTCGCTATAGGCATGCGTGGAGCGGATCTCTTCGCGCAATGTGACCGGATCGAACCCATCGCCGCAGGCGAGGGTGACAAGCCTCTGACTCAACACGTCGATCGGTTTGTGAAAGGGTTCGCGGTTCTCCATGAGACCCTCTTCGATGGCAACGCGCATCGCAGCACCTTCAACGATCTCCAGTGCATGGGTTGGGAGGAACCAGATCCTGCTTCGTGCGTCCGGACGATGTCCGCTGCGTCCGGCGCGTTGCAAGAATCGCGCAACGCCCTTGGGTGATCCGACTTGGATGACCGTGTCGACCGGTGCGAAGTCGACGCCGAGATCTAGCGACGACGTGCAGAAAACAACCTTGAGTCGTTCGTTCTTGATCGCCTCTTCTACCCATTGCCGCACCTCCGGATCCAACGACCCGTGATGCAGTGCCATTTGTCCTGCATAGTCGGGATAGGTCTCCAAGAACTGTTGATACCAGATCTCGGCTTGCGATCGTGTGTTGGTGAAGACCAGTGTACTGTTGCTCTCACGGATCACGCGTTCCGCATCATCTAACAGTCGAATGCCAAGATGACCACTCCACGGGAATCGCTCGATCCTCTTCGGCATCAGCGTCGTCATCTGCGTGGAACGCTTCGCCTCACTGCCTGTCGGCACCACCACGGCTGCGTCTTCCGCTGCCTCACCCAACAACACGGAGATCGCCTCATCCATGTTGCCGATCGTGGCCGAGATGCCCCACACTGCTACCGATGGCGACAATGCCCGTAGTCGTGCCAACGCCAGCTCTGTCTGCACACCACGTTTGCTGCCGAGCAACTCATGCCATTCGTCAACGACGATCACGTCGAGTGACCGAAAGATGTCGCTGCCATCCTTGTACGACAGCAGCACGTGAATACTCTCCGGTGTGATCACCATCACTTCCGGCGGATCCATCCGTTGTTTCTTCTTCTCCGTTGCCGACGTGTCGCCCGTGCGCACACCAACGCGCCAATCAAGGCCAAGCCCATCCACCGCCGTTCGCATCGCCACAGCAATGTCAGCCGACAACGCCCTCAGCGGCGTCACCCACAACACCTTGCATCCTTTCACCCTCTCACCCTTACACCCTTGCACCCTTTCACCCTTACACCCTTGCACCCTGATGATCGCTCCCAAAAAGAGTGCATACGTCTTCCCCGACCCTGTCGGTGCATTCAGCATGCCATGTCGTCCATCGGCAAGGGCTTCCCAACATTCGCGCTGAAAGCGGAACGGCTTCCATCCGCGCGTGGTCATCCACGCACGCACATCACGCTCTGTGATCATGTGCCGGGCTTCTCCTCCACGAGCGCGCGCACGTCGTCCACCGTCGCAACATGCTCCAACGTTGCCTCGCGCATCAGCCGCGAGATCCGCGCCATCGTCACACGCACGCCACTCTTCCGTCGCGGCGCCACAGTGATCCCAGCAACTTCCACCTCAAAGATGTAGTAGGGGGCGAGCGTTCGTACAGGGCCTACTTGTACGATCGTGTTCTTCTCGGCAAATCCCAGCACCTCCAACATCAACGCCCGTTCGACATCCGGCGCTACATGCACTAATGGCACGATCTCCTCGCCTAGGCGAATGCCCATGGTGAACATCTCGATGGAGCGAGAACCGGGGAGGCGGTGGATGTGGTATAAGACAGTCGTCAAGCAGCGAGTAGCGAGTAGCGAGTCATCACTTGGCACCCGGAACGTGGCACTTGGCACCTGGCACGTGGCACCACTCACGAGATCGAATGTCTCTTTCAACTCCTTCACATGCCCATAGCTCACATCAAACAACCACTCCGGGATGTAGGCGGCCTGGCATGCTTGGGTGCGCATCTTGATGGCGCGTTGTGTGGTGAGTTCGGGATAGAAACTTTGAGTGCGCCCCTCGCCCCCTTCAAGAGAGAAGGCGTGGAGGCCTTGTTCGCGGCACCAGCGGACGAAGGGATCGGTGAAGCCGTGCATGCAGAGGACCTGTTCGCAGCCGGTGTCGCGGACGGTTTGGACGAGGGAAGGCCAGTCGACGTGGTCGCTGACGATGAAGGGCTGGATGCCGGTGCGGCGATGGCGGGAGACGGCAAGCCAGCCGGAGGCGTCGGCGACGTAGTGGGGTTGGTCGAGGGAGAGGGCAGAGCTGGTGAGGATGAGGGTTGAGGGTAGAGTGGAGAGGGTAGAGGGTTGAGGGGAGAGTTGTGAGTGGGGAGGGAAGAGTGTCGGGTTGTTATGTGTTTGGGCGATGGTGAGCGTCATGTCGAAGCAGGCATCGCTGAGGAGGATGGGGCCGATGGAGGGATCGAGTTGGGCAAGGATGCGTTGGGTCTTGCCGAGGGAGTAGGCGCGGATGACGGAGAGGCAGCCGTTGGCTGCGTTGGAGCGCCACCATGCGTTGATGTCGGCGGCGACGGCCGAGGCGTCGGGCCAGCGATAGACGGGCAGGGCGAAGGTCGTCTCGGTGATGAAGGTGTGGCAAGGGACCACTTCGAAGGGTTCGGCGACGGGGTCGGCTTCGCGTTTGTAGTCGCCGGTGACGACCCAGACCTCGCCGCGGTGTTCCAGGCGGACCTGGGCGCTGCCGAAGATGTGGCCACTGGGGTGCAGCGAGACGCGGACGCCGTTGATGTCGATGTGTTCGCCGTAGGCGAGACCGTGGGCAGAGATGTTCTTACCCAGGCGGGCATAGAGCAGCGGCACACAATGGTGATGTGCTAAATAGCTGCCCATACCGCGACGGGCATGGTCGCTGTGGGCGTGGGTGATCACCGCGCGGTCAACGCGGCGACTGGGATCGATGTAAAAGTCGCCGGCTTCGCAATACAAACCGTTCGGCGTCATCCGTAGCATAGGCGAACCTACTAAGTTTGTCGCATGAAACATGTGGTGATCTTGCTAACGGTGCTCGCGGCCCTCACTGTAAGCATGCAGGCGCAGACGGCGCCATCGATGGCGATCAAAACAACGGTGAATGCGCCTCCTGCACAGGTGCGCGTCAGCGGACGGATGATCGCAACCCTGCGGGCAACGGTCTCGGGGGCTACGCCGGCACAACGCGCGGAAGCAACGCAGTTGCGGATCCAACAGATCATGTCGTTGTCGACCGAAGGGAAGATCGAACACCGTCCTCTGTACACCGGCACGGCGATCTTATTGGATGGACGTTTAGCGGTATTCCTGGCACCGCAAGACATTGACGAGACGTCAGGTGAGACCATGACTATGGCCGTGAGTCATGCAGAGGCCGTCCTTGGCATCCTGGATGCCGAAGCGCGCGAACTACGCGATGTGCCGAGTCTCTTGAAGTCGATCGGGCTTGCCGTTGGTGCACTGATCTTTTTCATTGCGATCATCCGCCTTCTTTGGTGGGCCCGACGCCGCATCACGATCATCCTTCTGCGCAAGGTGAATCAATCCGTGGCGGAGTTCAAGACGATCAAGCAGATCTTGGCAAGTTCGAGTGGTCTTCCGATCATCCTTTCAAAGCTGGTCGTCTATGCCACGTGGATCTTGATCTTGATCTGTACCTACGTCTGGCTTACGTATACCCTTGAACTGTTCCCGGTAACAAGGGTATGGGGCGAGCAGATGGTCGAGTCGATCTTTTCGCTTTTGAGTTGGTTCGGCAACGGTATCCTGGAAGCACTGCCGAACCTCATGATCGTCGTCTTCATCTATGTTGTTGCGCGTACCATCAATCGGTTCATCAACGGCGTGTTGAAACGGATCGAAGATGGACAGATCCATGTTGAGTGGATCCATGCCGAGTCAGTTAAGCCCACACGACAGATCATCCGCCTTGTGGTGTGGATCTTCGCCTTCGCCTTCGCCTATCCCTATATCCCCGGCTCGGAGAGTGATGCCTTCCGCGGCGTGAGTGTTGTGGCCGGCTTGATGTTGTCGCTTGGTGCCAGCAGTGCCGTCGGCCAAGCGCTGGCCGGACTCGTCCTCATGTATGCACGTACGATCCGCAAGGGTGAGTATGTGAGCATCGGCGACCATCACGGTACCGTTACTCACATTGGTTTCTTCCAGTCGCGACTCCGCACGGCCTATCAAGAAGAGATCGTGATGCCGAATTCGACCATCGTGCAATCAACGGTCGTCAACCACACACGATTGGTTGAACACGGCCTCACGTATACGACGGCCGTCACGATCGGCTACGATGCTCCGTGGCGACAGATCCATGCCATGTTGGTAGAGGCAGCGCGCAGGACAGACAACGTGGCGTCGACCCCGGCGGCCTATGTGACGCAGAGTTCTCTGCAAGACTTCTACATCGAATACAAGCTCACCGTCACCTTCGCCGATACAGCACGCCGACGAGAGTCGATCTCGGCCTTGCACGGCAACATCCAAGACGTCTTCAACGAGAACAACGTCCAGATCATGAGCCCGCACTACATCAGCGACCCGAGTGAACCAAAGGTCGTCCCACCCGACAAGAACGATCCGGGGATCAAGCAATGAAGTGGATCATCATCGCAGCCCTGATGTTTGCGTCACAAGACAAAGGGGAGTGGTTTGGCCGCGGTATCAATGCCTACGGCAAAGGGATGTATGGTGAGGCGGCGGTCAACTTCACACGGGCGATCGAAGCTGACAGTATGAACCACATCTTCTGGTTCAACCGCGCCACGTGTTGGGTGAAGCTTCGTGAATACGACAAAGCCCTCTTCGATCTTGATCGCTCCTTGCAGTTGGATCCTATCGCTGTGAACGTCTTGATGCAGCGTGCCGTTGTGTTTGCCGAGACCCGCAACGTTGATCAGGCCCTACGCGATGTGACACGCGTGATCGAACTGGATCCTAAGTTCCCCAGATCACATCTGCTTAGGGGGCGGTTGTTGTTGCAAAAGGGTGAAACGGCAGAAGGATGTAAGGAACTAAAGGTTGCTGAAGAACAAGGCGACCAAAGTGCTGCGGCGCTGAGAAAGCAGACATGCGAAGAGTAGTGGGTGGTGGGTGGTGGGTGGTTGGTGGTCTGTGGTTGGTGGTTGGTGGTCTGTGGTTCGTAGTTGGCCACGCGGTACAGGCCCAAACGTTGAAGTGGAGTCTTGGCGCTGACAGCACCAGATGGGTCTCGTTGAATGTGCTCGCACAACCGTGGGTGCGATATGACCAGAGCAATCCGGGTACACTCATCAACGACGAGCCATTTGAGTCGACCTTCGACATCGGCATCCGAAGAGCTCGTGTGACGATGCAAGCTCAGTTGACCGATCGAGCCTTCCTCTTTGTACAGTATGGTCTCAACAACCTCAATAGCATGGTCAGCACCGGAGGTAATCGCAAGTGGCAGGCCTTCTTTCATGATCTGTTTGGAGAATATCGGCTGACTGAACACAACGAACTCAAGTTGGGCGCGGGACTGACCATCACCAACGGCTTATCGCGGTTTCAACAGCCGAGCGTGACCACCATCATGACGACCGACGTGCCTGTCTTCGCCCAAGCAACTGTTGATCAGATCGATGAGTTCTCGCGCAAGCTCAGCGTCACGGCCCGCGGGCAGGTCGGACCGATCGACTATCGGTTCGCCCTTAGCGATCCCTTCCCGATCACGTCGACCGGATCCACTGCGCCAGCCATCGGACCCGATGCACAGTTCACCACCTACGGGCATACGCTGCAGCAGCAGGGATATGTGATCTGGCAGTTCCTCGAACACGAGCCACATACCACGCCGTATATGACCGGTACCTACCTCGGCACCAAGAAGGTCTTCAACATTGGTGCCGGCGCCATCTATCAGCCGCGGGCAACCTGGCGGACCGACGGTGCTGATACGGTCTTCGATGACCTTCTGCTGCTCTCCGTGGAGAGCTTCTACGATGCACCGATCGGAGATGACGGTCTTGCTCTATCGGCCTACGCCGGAGCGTTCTTGTACGACTATGGCAAGAACTATCTGCGGTATAACGGACTGATGAATCCGGCGAACGGCATCAGTACGTCTGCGAACCCCACGCCCCTTAACAATGTCGGACCGGTGTATGGGAATGCCTATCCCATGTTTGGTACCGGCAGTGCGCTGTATGCACAAGCAGGCATCTACCTTCCGTCCGTGATCGGAACGGCCGGACTCATGCCCTATGCTTCCGTCATTTCTGCTGCATGGGATAAGCTGGGGACGCGGATGAATGTGTTCAATGTCGGTGCTTCGCTGCTGATGGATGGTCATCATTCGAAGGTCTCGGTAGATCTGCAGAACCGTCCGACCTACGGCACGGACCAAGACGGCCGTATCGTTGAAGGGGTGCGCCGAACGCAGGTCGTGGTCCAGTACCAGCTCTTTCTGTAAATCAGACGGTTGGTTTATCCGGATTACGTATATTTACGTATGACCACACTGGTAGCGACTCTCCTGCTTGCGATCGGATCACCGAACACTGCTGCTGATCGGTTGGATCTGTTACGCAGTCGAGTACCTATGTCCGATGTGATCTTTGTTGATCAGCATCTGTTCCGGTGTGTCTCGCAAGACTTTAGCGTGTATGAGGTTACAGATAGCTCGGCTGGCTGGAGCGTCTTCAGACCACGCATTGACAGTCTTGGCATGAACTTAAGGATCCACCGCGTTGGACGTGTGTTTCAGTGGGATTCGCTGGTTGTGATCGGCGGTAAGATCACAGTTTCTGTTGGTGATCGAACAACGTCCGTCGTGCTTAGATCGACCGATCACGGTAGCTCCTATTCGGTGATCGGTCTCGGACTCGACTCTCTTGCCGTGAGTGACGGAATTTCTGGAACAAGCGGCCTTCATCAGTTCTTTCTCGATATGCGCGGGCGACGGTGGAGCAGTACCGATGGAGCGTTAACGTGGAAGATGACGCCGATGCAAGGATGTGTTGAGATCGACATGCTGAACCAGGAGATGGGTGTGTCCATCGACATCGATCGTAAGACACAGTTCACCGTCAACAACTGGCAGAAGACGATCGATGCAATTCCCAGTGCACGTCGGATCACGAGAAAACAACCGCCACTGAACAAAGATGTCTTCTGGGATCGTGATCTATGTTTCTGGGATTCCCATCTGATCTTGCGCGTTGGCAACGAGTTGTATCGAACACAAACCAATGACCTGTACTGGGCGCGATGGGACTCGATCTCAGTTTTTGCTCTTTCACGTGATCGTAAGACCGTGGTGTATCAGGATTTTTCCGGCTCGGTCTACGAGTGCAGTAGCTTCACGTCTCCACCAACGCGCATCGCCGTTGGCCAACTTCAGGCTCAGTTCATCAGGGTGCACAAGGGTATTGTGATCCTCGTACGGGCAGACACCGGCCCGGTCGTCTTGCATCGTGGTGCACGGATCATCATGCGTCCTCTCATGCAAGAACAGACCATCACGCGTGTTGATTTCCGCGACGAGTCGGTCGGCTCGCCAAGGTGGGGAATACTTCAAGATGGCACGTCGTCGGCTGTCTTTGACGTTGTTCGGCTTGAGGGTAAACAATGGAAGAGGGATACAACGTTATTCATTGGTCCGGTGTCGAGAATGGAAGAGGGTCAGGGTGATTCTCTGATCATTCACGCAGGTGGTCACACCTACGTCTATCACAAGAGAACGAAAGCGCTATCGCGCCTCATTCTAGAACGTCCGCTGAGTGCATTCAATACATCACCGGTCTTTCGATTCCGAACTCGGATAACATCAAAGAGTCCTGACGGAAGCCTTGTGACCACATGGGCTGAGTACAGGCGCAATGCATCGATGTTCACGTGTACAGAGATGGTCGATTCATCATCGAATGGGATTCGATCAAAGCTCGTTTCGTTGCGAATACCGGTTGATACTGTTTCCGAACTGTTGTCGAAGGTCAGTCATCGAAGCAACGCTCCGCTTGACGTTGCACTTGCTGCATGTTCCACGCCTGTAGATGAGATCCGTAGTGCTGTACTCGACTCTCTGTTTAGGTATGATGAGTTTTTCAATGACAGCTTGGGATACGAGAGTCCACCGGAAAAACATGAGCAGATCAAGGACTGTAAGCAGTTCTTCGATGAGGTTGCGCGGAATGTATCCGGTATGAGTAGTGAGCAGATCGAGTCTGCCATTCTGGCGTGGCGATGGACGCAGGATTCGATAGCGATCAGCTACTCCCTTACCTTCGAGAATCAGTCGGGCAAGCAAATAAAACTGGAATCGGCAGCGGCCTACGGATCGCACAGTCCGGGTATGATCAGATGGAGGGTAACAACGGACTCGCGGAGTTGGCTAACCTACTCGGATGAGATCCCGCGTTTCTACCTTACGACGCTCACGACAGAAGTACCCGACCAGCGCTTTAGGGAACTCTGTCATCCTGTGTGGCTTCAGATCGCCGTCGCCGCGTATGATGATGGCAGGCGAAATGCTCGATGGCACACCTGGAGCACGACACATCGAACCGCTCTATTGGAGCATTAGTGTTAACTTCGTTATCGCCGTTACGGAGGAATCTATGCGAATGATCTTCTTGGTCTTAGGTCTCAGTTTGCAGACCGCCTTTGCGCAGGTAGGGGTACCTTCAGCACCAACATGGCTACAGGTACAAGGTGTGAGTAGCAGTGGTGAGGACCTCGGGAAGCACCATGATGTTTCGATCTCGTGGCGCCACGGAAAGGTTGATGCTCAACATCCACGAGCCTCTGAGTTTGTGCTGTCACGAACCGATCTCACACTCTCAGACCCCAAGAATGCCTTTGTCGTGATTGCCACCCTTAGTGCTACGGGTGACATCTTCAGCTATGTTGACAAGGGGCTTCGTTGTGGCGAATATCAATACCGGGTTGAAGGTCGATACAACGGTATTGTTGGAGAGCCTTCACCAGACATCAGCGCGATCGTACGTGGGACGACATGTGCGCCTGGTGGCGTAGACGCACGGTACATCTCGTTTACTACGTATCCGAACACGGTCGCCGTACCTGGAAAGACGTTCGAGTATGTCGCCCAAGCAAAACACTCCATTCCCGGTGAACAGGCGTTTATCCGCTACCGTATGGTCACAGGCCCGGACGGTATGTCGATCGACTCGCTCACCGGTAAGGTCACCTGGCTTGTCCCCATTGGTGAGACGAATTCTGATGTGATCAAGATCAGAGCGTATCACGCCACCAAGGACAGCGAGACCGGCGATCAAAAGTGGTGGTTTCGATATGCATCAAAAGCCGATCTCGAAGTACTCGATCCAACGTCGATCGATGAAGACAGCGACGAACTGGTCGATCGGCGCTCACAGTTGACGATCTCGCCAAACCCTGCGTCGGACCAGTGTCAGTTGAAGTTCCGCGGAACCGGTTCGGATGGTGTGATCGAGATCATTGCAAGTAACGGAACCATCGTGAAAACAATGACGATCAAGACCACGTCAGGATATAACACCCAAAGCATTCTTCTGGGGTCGATACCGTCTGGAGCTTACATCGTTCGAGTGGTCATTGGCGGCGTCGCTCAAGAGTCGTCACTCCAGGTGCTGAGATAACGATCATCTCGTCGCATTCCGACGCGCAATACATTGAACGACAGCGGATAGTCCGCGATGTCCGAGGCCTTCCTGTATATCGCGATCACATTCCACGAGGTGGACAAACTCCACGTCGGAAAGTTCACTGCGTAGGATGTCGGAAGACATCATCATTTCGGCGACAGGTGGACCACCCGTCTTGTATTCGAGTTGTCGTGGCGTGTACGCCTCCAAGATGAAGATCCCACCAGGACGAAGCGCGCGCACAACACGCTGATGTACATCGGCACGCAGGGTAGGGGGCAGGTGGCACCAGATACTCACGATCGCATCCCATCGTTCGGTACCAAGATCATAGTCGGCCAAGTCGGCGACTTCGGTGGTGATCTTCACACAGCGTTGCGTAGAAAGTTCCTGGGCTTTGCCAAGGCCGACGGCGGAGCCATCGACGCCGGTGACGTTGAATCCTTGTTGGGCAAGCCACACGGCGTTGCGGCCTTCACCTTCAGCAAGACATAACACATCGCCCCCTTCCTTGATTTTGGAAGCAGAAGCAACAAGAAAATCGTTAGGTTCGAGGCCGTAGAAGAACTCAGCGTTCGCGTAACGCTCGTCCCAAGGGTTAGGAGTTGACATGGCCGAAAATAAGACGAAGAAAACTGAGCAGTCTGTCGCTGACTTTTTATTGACGCTGGACGAAGGACGCAGGGCGGATTGCGAGCAAGTGGTAGAGATCATGATGTCCGTCACCAAGCAAGAACCCAAGATGTGGGGAGCAAGCATGGTCGGCTTTGGTGAATACCACTACAAGTATGCCAGCGGTCGGGAAGGGGATTGTTTCTTGTGCGGCTTCTCGCCACGCAAGGCCGCATTGACGTTATACGTGATGTCGGGCTTTGACAAGTACGATGGCTTGATGTCGAAACTCGGCACCTACACAACCGGCTCGAGTTGTTTGTACGTGAAGAAGTTGAGCGACATCGATCAGAAGGTCTTGAAGACCTTATTGACGGAATCCGTGAAATATCTGAAGCAGGTGTACAGTGGGTAGGACGTGGTTGGTGGTTGGTGGTTTGTGGTTGGGTGGTCTGTGGTTGGGTGGTCTGTGGTTGGGTGGTTGTACTGAAGTACCCGCAGAGTATGTACCGATGCAAGCCGTAGTGACGTCGATCAAAGATGTTGGCGCTCATGGTGCTGACAGCAGCGACGTCGTTATCACCTTGAGTGTGACGCCAGAGCAAGGCGCATCGTATCCGGTGGAGGTGCGCGGTCTCTACTCACGGGCCGATCTTACGACGTACGTCGCCGGCACTACCGTGAACGTCAAGGTGGACAAGAACGACAAGACCAGCGTGATCATCGCAGGGGCATTAGTCGATCCAAGACACCGGTGACGACCCTTTCACCCATTCTTAGTCGATACAGCAGCAATCCAGTCTCGTTGACCAAGGCCGGGATCTCCGAAGCGCCTTTACTCAATGGTATTGAACGTAGGTGGCGACCAAGTACATCATAGACGTCAAGCGTTGCCTCACCTGACCATGGCAGCATAGGATCAGCGCCTACTGGCCGCTCCTGTGCCACACTTGTCACACCCGGCACCACCAACCGCGCCGTGCCGATCGACGTGCTGAGCAACAAGGTGCCATCCTTGTCGAGCGACATTCCATGGACCAAGGCATCGCCTAACTGTGGGAGGTCAAGGATATTCCACGAGATGCCGTCGTCCGTGCTGACGATGATCAGACCCGACAACGTAGTTGCGACCACAGCACCATTCGGCATGGAGATCATCACTCGTTCAATGTCTGGAAAGGGGCCACCACGATAAAAATCAGTGTAGACTTGTCCCCAGTTCAGTCCGCCGTCAACGGAGCGCCAGAGCCCGGCGCGCGTGACGCGGGTGTATTGCCTGTCAGCGAATTCTCGCTTCAATGCACTGTCGATCTCGATGTGTGCGCCTGCGGCAAGGATCGTCCCTGACGGGAGTACGCTCATGGTACCAACATGTGG
Organism: uncultured Hyphomicrobiales bacterium; assembly: GCA_964467455.1. Lineage (GTDB taxonomy): Bacteria > Bacteroidota > Ignavibacteria > Kapaibacteriales > Kapaibacteriaceae > OLB6. The sequence goes on from CAYXQJ010000037.1 coordinate 24,337, forward strand.
TTGATCATCCGGCCATCCATCCACCCACGTCCATGTGTTTCCAAGGTCCGTACTGCGTGTGATGCCGCCATATGCCAAGATGCCCCGCGTATCGGCCGTATCAACCCAGTCCAATCCTCGGTAGCTGCATAATAATGAGCCGTCGTCTAGACGTACAACGTCGCTGACCGCGGCACGAAGTGAATCAGGGATGATCTGCATGCCCCCTTCAACATAGACCCATTCCTTGCCGTTGTTGAATGAAAGCCAGAGAGAATCGCGGCCAGCGGCAAGCAGGTCTGACGTAAGACGGCGAAGGAAGGATGCACGACGGGGGAGAAGTGTATCAAGCTCGTACATCGTTGCGGGATCAAGACGGGCGATGTAGGGATCGAAGGTGTAGAGCTCGCCATCGTCGTAGGTGAGCGTGGGACGACGGAATTGCGCCGTCTCATGCGTGTAACCGCCGAGATATCTGGTCCAGTCGTGCGCATCGGTGGCATACTGTCGGGGTTCCAACCAGCCGTTCTGATCGCGGACGATGACGTGATCATAGACGGTCTGCAGAACGAGCGAATCGTTGGGGAGACGGACGGCATGACGCATCTGGAGATACGTTGGGTCGAGCAGTGGAATGGTGACACGTTCCGTATGACGCCAGGTGGCACCATGATCTGTGGAGCGCACTACCTCACGGAGTTCGGAATCTTCCGACATCATGAAGAAGCCGAGATCGCCTAGGAACGTTTCTGCTCCATCCTGTCCGACGACAAGAAACGAATTGCGCGGCTTCGTGATCACTTCGGTGATCTGTCCAGTAGTAGCATTGAGATGTACGAATACCCGAGATCGTTTGCCGTTGTACCAATAGCCCCAAAAATCATTGTAGAGCGCAAGGATCTGGTCATCATACTTCATGACCTTACTGAGGTTCACCTGCTGATAATAGGGCGTGAGGAATCGCTGACGGTGAATAAGGTTCACAGCACCGTCTGAACCGGAGATGGAAAACACAAAACCACGATCATCAAACGCATAGATCGTGCTATCGTTAACAATTCGTGTTTCGCTGATGTTGATCAGAGCATTGGTATCGGTACCCGGGTCGGGCCAACTACTGATCAGTCGGAATGCACTGTCCGGATGCGTACGAATGGCGAGATCACCGAATCGACTGCCAACAATGAGATCTCCGATCAACGAGAGTGATCGTATCTGTCTTGGGATCGTTGTTGTTGTCCACGTCGTATCGGTTCGAGTGTCGATGCGATACCAGAATTGTTCACCCTGCGACAGAGCAACGTATGGCTCAGGGAACACGTAGTTCAAAATAGATGATGCGCTGGGTGCATTCGGGAACGACTTCCAGCTTACGCCGTAGTCCGTTGTTGCATAGGTGTTGATCCCCAACGTGTCGTAGGCGACGATCACATTCGGCGGTATGATGAGACTGGCGACAGAATAGCCATCTGACCGGCGAATCCGAGGATCTGTTGTCAGACGTCTGAAGCTTGCACCGCCGTCCTCAGAGATCAATGACACCCTAGCGTTCCATGGTGTTAGTCCGCCGTAATGATACGTACCATCAGGAAAGACGTTGAGAAACGGTTCTTTCTTCACCACATCGGTAAAGATGTTGTAGTCGCCAGACCACGAGCGTCCGGAGTCGGATGAATACAAGATCGTCCCCATCTGCCATCCAAGCGTCGCCAGCTTGTTCCGCACCGGATCATGATAGACCGTCTGCGCTGACGAATATAGAGAGGCCGGCACTCTCGGCACCCGCGCCAACCACGTGATCTCTTGCGATGTTGCGGCATCCGCGGCTCCCACGAAGATGAGGAGTGTTGCCAGCAACGTATTGTTGATAGGTTTCATAAGCTTGTTATGCATCCTGCATCCTGCATCCTGCATTATGGTAGTTTCGTATCGATGTCAACAGCCAATATACGCGGAACAATCTATCACGGCGACAATCTCGACGTCCTGCGTTCACTGCCATCAGGTTCCGTGGATCTGATCTACATCGACCCACCTTTCAACACGCGGAAGAAGCAACAACGCACGGTGATCAAGACCGAACGTGATGAGGACGGTGACCGAACGGGTTTTACGGGACAACGGTATCGTACGGTAAGGGGCGAGCAGCGCTCGTACCTGGACACGTTCGATGACTACCTCGGCTTCTTACGTCCACGTTTGGAAGAGGCCTACCGTGTGTTGTCCGACCATGGGAGTTTGTATTTCCATGGTGATTATCGCGAGATCCATTATTGCAAGGTCATGCTTGATGGGATCTTCGGTCGAGATTCGTTCATCAACGAGATCATCTGGGCCTATGACTATGGTGGACGACCTAAGGACCGCTGGCCCCCTAAACATGATACGATCTTGTTCTATGCCAAAGACCCAAAGAACTTCACGTTCAATGTGGAGGAGATCGAGCGGATCCCATACATGGCGCCGGGGTTGGTCGGCCCGGAAAAGGCGGCAAGGGGCAAGCTGCCTACCGACACGTGGTGGCATACGATCGTTGGGACGAACAGCAAGGAGAAGACGGGGTATCCAACACAGAAACCACTGGGTGTGCTGCGGCGGATCATTCAGGCGTCGTCACGTCCGGATGATGTGGTGCTGGACTTCTTTGCCGGCAGCGGCACCACCGGAGCGGCGGCGTTGGAGTTGGGACGCAGATTCATTCTTGTTGATGAACATGATGAGGCGATCGACGTGATGAAGATGAGATTCGCAGAGAGTGAAAGTGTGATAGAAGTCATAGTACGGTAAATGGTCGCCCCCTAACATTGACTCAGGAACCATCTCAACGGAGTCAATTATGTGGACGAAACAGTTACTCTCGCTCGTACTGCTTGCACTTGTGACGGTGTCGGTGTCTTCGCAGCAATGGCGTCGGTTTACCGAGCCTAGTGGTGCATCATGGCAAACGATCGCCGTCAGTACCGTCGATCCAAACATCATCGTGGCACAGGCGCAAGGTGTTGAGTTCCCGTTCTTTACCACGAATGGTGGCACCACGTGGCAGCCGTTCTATTCAAATCCGTCAGATTGGGGTCGTGGGTACGCAGTATCGATCGTGCCGGGGTCGACTCAGACGATCCGCATGATCTTTGAACGGACCATCGTTGAGTCGAACGACTTTGGTCGAACATGGGTGACCGTGTCCGAACTTCCGGCCGGTTCCTGGCTCAAGTTCCATCAGCATCCAACGAAGAGCAACGTGTGGTTTGTGATGAACTACACGGATCTGCTGCGTTCGAGTGATGGGGGAGATACATGGACGAAGGTCTATACGGCGACGGGCTCTTCTCTCCGAATGATCGCACTTACACCGGCACAGCCCGCAGTTGTGCTGTTAGAGGCCAACGACAAGTTGTTTGAGAGTAAGGATACCGGGGCAACATGGACCGAGTTTGCCTACGCCGGTGTGCTGAATCGGAAGGTCGATCTTCTGGCAGCTGATGTGGCAACGCCCGACCGCTATTATGGATACTTCGGCGGAAACCTTGCTCTTTCAACGGATAGGGGGCGTACATGGTCGGATCTGACGCAGAAGAATATCCTCACGATCTCCGGCATTGCGCAGGAGACCAATTCGCCGCAAGTGTTGTATGCGTGGGGGACGAATCTCTGGAAGAGTGTCGATCACGGTCAGACGTGGGTCGTGGCTGATACGATGCATACAACACGGTTGTCCGCACAACTCGTCAATGGTCAGCTCTACGTTGGATGTTATCAATCAGGTGTCTTTCGTGGGAATGCACAGGCAACGTCGTGGTCGAAACTCGACAGAGGATTGAACTATCTCGAGGTGCGCGGGTTGATCAAATACACCGACCGAACATGGTTCTATCACGGCGTGAACGATGTGATGAAGACCACGGATGGTGGTGAGACGTGGACCATCTTGACGCCGGTCAAGTACGACCAACCGTCCGGTGGAAGAGTGTATGCGTTCGCTGTTGCCCCTTCAGATCCGAACATCATGTATGGCGGAACGAACTCCGATATCTACCGCTCCACAGATGGCGGTCTGACGTGGACCGGTGCCGGATACAACGAGCCGGTGGAAGCGTTTTCGATCGATCCGAAGAATTCGAGAGATGTTGTCTCCGGTGGACTTTATGCCTTACGCCGATCCACGGATGGCGGCGTAACATGGAAACGTTCGGACATCAACGTCCATGGCATCAATGTGATCGCACGGAGTCCGGCCGATCCCAAGGTATTGATCGCCGCATCGGACGACGAGGTCTATGCATCTACAGATGGAGGAACCACGTGGTCTCAACGATCGACCGTTCCGGAGGCTATCCAATCGGCCGTTGGTGATGCGCGCAATGCTTCGACCTTTTATGTGGCAGGAGAACTTGGAGTGCGGTATACCACCGACATGGGTTCAACATGGCAAGATCCGTGGCTCTATACCTACAACGTCTCCGGTCTTGCCTTCGATCCCGCAGATTCGAACACGTTCTACACCGTCCAGTCGGGAGGTCGTGGCCTGATCCTTCGTTTCCGACTATCACCGGCCACTGTCGACACCCTGTTTGAGCCAGACTGGACGGCCACCAACGGGCAGATCAAGCATCTCATGATCGCGAACGGCAAGATGTACGGAGGCGCGCAGGATGGACTGTTATGGTTCGATCCAACACCCGTCAGTGTTCGTGAAGCGACAGAGGATGTCGTGTTTCGCGATGATGAACGTGTCGTGGTGCGCGTATATACCGTACGTGGGTTGTTGACCAGCGAACGTGTGATGCAAGGTCGTGAACTCACTTCGCCGGGAGTGCTGACCAATTCAGAACTCCCACGTGGTGTCATCTTCATTACACTCGTTGGAGAACACGGGCAGACCACAACAAGAATTCTCGCTCAGTGATCGACAGAGTCTCCGTTATTGTACGGTGACCCCGATCCTAACTTTTGTCTCTCCAAACTGTCCCGCTCCACCGCTCGGATCTGTGTTGGTAACGATCAACAGATGGCTTGGGGCATAGATCTCAGCCGGTCCACTTGGCACGGGAGGGATAAGAACGCTTTGATCAGCTTCGATGATACTTCCAACGCCGATCGTGACCGTCGGATCGCCCGGCAATCGATGACCTGACGGATCTAACAAATACAGCTGACCGGAACATGTGACAGTACATTGCACGCGTGGCATGTGGCGTTCTTTCTTGTGCGATGAAGGATATCCTTACAATATTGCGTAATGCTCACCAAATTCTTGTATGATCAACCACGTAATGCCGAACGTGATGACTACCCTGCGCCATGGTGCGAGTACGACAAAGTGTTCAAGGCAGTCGAAGGTGGTAGGAACGAAGAGGCACTAGCGCTCATTTCTCGGATCCCGGTCCCGAAACAAGCCGATCTTGAGTATTTGTGGCACTACACCAGCGCGCGCGTCCATCAGTCGCTGGGATCACTGGCGCGTGCAGAAGATCATCTTGCTCGCGCAGCGGAGCTTTCTCTCGACCTAGGGGAAGAGGCGTCGCTCATGTGGAAACTGACGGCGTCGGTATTGCGAAGCAATCAGATGAGAGAGTCTGAAGAGATGACTCTTGCACTGCAGGCCGAGCGTCACGCCTCAAATCTCGGATGGAAGCTACACCGTGCGATCGCGCTTGCCCTGATCGCCGGTGTGATGGCTGATCGCGGTGATACGACCGGAGCGGTGGCAAACTACTTGGCTAGTCTTGATGATCTGGAGGAGGAGGGGAGACCGAGACCGAAGTTCAATATCAAGTACAATCTTGGACTTGCCCTGTTCAAGGCCAGACAGTTTCGAGCATCGGAAGCGGTCTTCCGTGAACTTCTGACTACACCGCCATTGAATGACCCGACGTACTTACGTGCGGAAATGCTGCATCAGATCGCTGTGATCGCCAAAGAAGAAGAACGGTATGTGGATTCGATCGAGCTTTACACCCAGGCGATGCAGTACGTGGACGGCGAAGAGCATCCGGATGACTATGTTTCTCTACGCGTTGGTATCGCTGATCTCGCAGTGCGGATCAATGATCTGGATCGTGCACGGGAAATGATCGCCCCTTTCGAGCACGGATTACCGGAGGGCTTGTCACCAGTACGCTTGATCGAGTTCGCTTCTGTACGCATGCGCCTGCTGGCATTGGAGGGCGACTACGACGCTGCCTACGAACAATTCCGCATTGCTCATGACCCGATCGACAAGCATGATCGCTGGGACGAGCATCGCTTATTGCTGGATGATGCACGCTTGGCCTTCAAAGACGGTGACTATCGCTTGCCGATCCTTGAAGAGTCGGTGGTTGTGTTGAAGGAATCGATGGCGAGGATGAACCAAAGCGCGTCGAAGATGGTGGAGATGCGCGCACAACATGAACGTGACCTCGCCGATCGAGAGATCAAACAACAGCGCGAACGCACAAAAGTGATCGTGGAGACACAGGATCAGGTGCAGAGGGCTGTTGGACGCGACCTACACGATTCCGTTGGGCAGGACCTTACGCTGCTCTTGCGGATGTCGCAGCGTTTGAAGCGATCAGCGCATGATCTGCCCCCTCAATTCCAAGAGATCTTAGATGATATGGCCACATCGGCTGAACGTGCTGCCGGTAATGTGCGCCGCATCAGTCACTTGCTGGCGGCAGCAGATGTTTCGAGCGTCACACTGGCCGCATCGGTGGCTGAGTTGACGCGGCTAACTCAGCAGGCCATGGAGGGGACGGTTGTTGAGTACCAATTTATTGGTGAGGTGGTTGGTGCGCCGGACGGCGTTTCGCGCGCCATCTACCGCTCGATACAATCACTGCTTCAGAACGTGATGCGGCACTCTGAAGCCAGTCGTGTAGACGTGCAGTTGTTTGCCGATGCAAGTGAGCTCCGCTGTACGATCGAAGACAACGGCCGTGGTTTTGACCCGGCCATCGTCACGCGTGGTCTTGGTATGCGCGAGATCACAGCCCGTATGGAATCGGTAGGGGGCAGGGTGGAGTTCGATTCTCGGCCCGGACATGGTACGTTTGTATCGCTTTCCGTCATCTTTCGGCAGCAGGACTAAACCATGAGTAAGATCCGCGTCTATTGTGTTGATGATCATCCCGTGATCGTGCGAGGATTGGTCGAAGACCTCAAAGAGTTCAATGACATAGATGTTGCTGGGTACAGCACGGACTCGCAGAAGGCGTTGGAGGAGATCTTGTCTCGCCGAGGTGAGATCGACATTGTGATCACCGACATCGAAATGCCCCATGTTACGGGATTCGACATCTGTGCGGCCGTCAAGGAACACGGTGGACCTAAGATTGTCTTTTTCACCTATCATGCCTCACCAGAGGTAGCTTTTAAAGCCGACC
>CAYXQJ010000038.1:0-29649 GCA_964467455.1 uncultured Hyphomicrobiales bacterium
AACATCGGGCAGGGTCATGGCATCGGCACTGTGGAAGTCGACAGCATACCCACCCACCACACCCAAGCTCATGGTGCGCTTGACGGGATAGAGAGTGTCGTAATCCGTTTTTTCGATGGTCTCCGTCGGTGCGGGAACCACTGGTTTCTTCGGTTCTTCCGTGGTCAGCGTTTCTTGTGCCATCAACCACTGCCCACCAATCACCAACATCATCATCAGTATGATCTTCTTCATGGACGTGCTCCTTATCGCTGAATGAGCACAGGCATGCGATAGATCTGCCCACGTGCGTCGATGGTGAGGAAATAGGTGCCGGAGCCAAAGCTCGACACGTCGACCGTGACAAGGGCATTTCCTTGTGCATCCGGGGTGAGTGGTCCGTTGGCGACTTGTGCACCGATGTAGTTGAACATCGTCCATGTACCGGCTTGTGAGCCGAGACCTTTGACGTCGATCGTTAGCTGTGTGCTTGCCGGGATCGGATAGACCTTGATACTGAAGGCCGATGCCTTCGGATCGAGTAACCGCACGCCCCCTTCATCACAGATATCGGAGAGTGTGACCGAGCCGTTCTTGGTCGATGTGATCACGGTGGTGTCTTCGATCCACTTGAACTCGGTGATGACAAGATCCGTTCGCACATCAGTGCCGAGGACAGGGATGAGTTCGAGATTGGTCAGCAGTCCAACCGTGTCGCTACGGACACCGATGATCTCGATCGTACACGGCGTGTATTGTCCGTCGACGTAGCAGTCCGGCGTAGCGCCCGTACCGACAACGACCATTGGGTTGTATGTGATCTTGGCGCGCCAGTTGGTGAGGCCTGCAGCATTCAAGCCGCTAGAGGCCGTAAGGCGCATGGGCACGAGGATCTTCTCGCCGATGGCTGCGGTGACGTCGTCGATGACGACCGTAGCGGATGCGTTGACCGATTTGTCGCACGTACCGGTGAAGACCGTACGAGCTGTGAGCTGGCAACCACCGATCGTTGCAGCCGTGATCGTATCGTTGATCGTTGGTGTGCAGACGATGCGATAATCAACGGTCAGGAATGCTCCCGGCAGCAGCGGTTCGATCGGCGATGGCGTGGCATTGACCACGATCGCATACTGAGAGGCGAGTGCACCTACGAAGAGTGTGTCGGTGCCGTTGTTCTCGAAGCGGATCGTACCCGTGGCATCACCGGCAAGAGCGCCGAGGGCTACGTTTGGTGTGACGGCGCGCAGCGACGGTGTGGTGCGGACGCCTGTGACGCGGATCACGCGGCGTACGGAGCACGGTTCGAAGACGATCACGATGGAATCAACAAGGGCACCGTCAGCTGTCGGTGTCCAGACAACATCGAACGACTTCGGGGTTCCGGCATCGAAGGTCGTACCGGATGTGAGCGTTGTCGTGATCGACGGGCCGGTCGTGACCGTTGAAGTAGTACTTGTACCTGTTCCGTCGAATGAGATGCTGAAGGACTGCGTGCGTGTCGCCGGATCGGTGCAGGTGTTGAGTTCGCCAAGGCCGATGGTTGATGGCGTAGTAAAGGCAACGCCTTGCTTGACGGCAGAGAGTGTGAGTGTGATCTTTTGATCGCATGGCTGTACGGTCAGATCAACGGTTGCCGAGAAGTTGCCCGAAGCAGCCGGACGGATCGTTAGTATGACTTGTTGCGAGGCACCTGCGGCAAGATCGATCGGACCTGCCGGGTTGAAGACAACATCCGTGCGCGTCGGCAGCGAGATGGTCGCTGCAACGGTGCCGGTGTTCGTGATCGTGATCACGGAGTCACGCTCATCTTCGCAACCTTCAAGCGTACCGAAGTCGATCGTTGTTGGTGTTGCCTCCACGCTCACCGATGAGCGCGTACCGCGAGTGGTAACGCGGAAGGTGTCTGCGCATGCGCCGGTGGTGTAGGGGAAGGTAGCGACCGATGAGAATGTGCCGTCAGCCGTCGGATTATAGCGGATCGTTACGCGGAGGGTATCACCGGGAGCAATGGTCGTGGCCACTGTTGGGGCCACGATGCTGAACGGTGCATCTATCGCTCCGGGCTGCACCGTCAGCGGATCGGTACCACTGTTGCGGATCACGGCGAACGAGTCGCGTGTGACCGGCGTACAATTCACCGCCGAGCCAAAGTCGAGAACGGACGGTGTGATCGTTGCCGCGCTGTTGGACTTGGTAATGCGATAGTTCACCGTGAGCTTCCAGCCGCACGGATCACCACTGAGGATGATCGAGCCATTCGTCACACCGGTATTTGTCGGCGTGGCGATCAAGGTGATCAATGCGCTGTCGCCGGCGTTGACAAGGACGCCACTCGTAAGATCGGTCTGCACGGCAATACCGCTTCCATCAGGTGTAGAACCGGTGATGGAGATCGGATACGGCATCGGATTCTTCACTCGCATCGTTGCGGTCTTCGAGCTCTGACATGCGTCAAGCGTACCGAAGTCGACCAACGTCGGCGATGCGGTCGGTCGTGGATCCGTGACGCTTACGCGCACCGTATCCACGCCGGTGCAACCGTTGACATCGGTCACGGTGACGATGTAGTTCGACGTCGTATTCGGATTCACGGTCGGCGAGCGCAATGTATCGTCGTCGATGTACGTTGGCCCTGCTTCTTGTCGACGCCATTTGTATTTGTAGGGGGCGGTCCCGCCGGACACATTCGCCGTCAGACGCACGGCACCATTGACGCACATCACCGTATCTCGGCCGGCCGTGACGTTCGGGCTGGGATTCCGTTGAATGCGGACGGTGTCGCGGTAACGGCATCCGTCGACGGTCGTGCACGTGACCACGTAGTTGCCGGTGTCGGAGACGGTGATCTGGCGCACCGTGTCGCCGGTAGACCACTTATACTTCGCGAATCCTGCCGGTGCGATCAGCTGGCGTGTCTCAACGACGCAGAGGTTCGGCGACCCGTTGATCACAACATTGATAACGGAGTCCTTGCAGTTCGTGAAGTAGCTCAGAAATGCATTCGCAAGGATCGTATCCTTCTTGATCTTCGTTGACGAAGAATCTTGATACGCGCCCGGTGTCGTTGGCATACGCACAGACATCACCGAAGACGCAAAGACGATGTAGGCGTTTCCATCGGCGAACACATCCGTGATCATGTCGGTGCCGTAGTCCGTGCTCGGTGGGGGAGGCGGGTCCGGTGGATTAGGCCTCGGCGGCAGTGATGCCTGTGGTGGAGCACCGTAATAGGAGCAGTAGTTGACCGTACGCCCGTCGGCCGAGAGTAATGCCATGAAGCCATCGGTCAATGTGTATTCAGCATCGTTGAACACGGTCTTCTGAAACGCATCGTTGGTGACGGGAAGATTGGTCGATGCAGAGGTGCTACCGGCGATCCACAGCCTTCCCGCTTTGTCTAAAGAAAGTGAACTGATCTGATCACTCTGATTGCCGCCCCAGTATGTCGAAAAGATCGCAGCACCATTTGCCGCGTTGAATTTTCGAATGAAACCATCGCCAGAGCCATTGATCGCTGCTTGATAGGCGTTGGCGACCGGGAAGTTGTTGCTCGATGTAAGGCCGACGATGATGGGATTGCCAGTGGCATCCAAACGTAGGTCGGTCGGATTCTCGTAGTCACTGCCGCCGACGACTGATGCCCATGCACGTTGCGGATTGAACGCTGTGGGCGTAACGATGCGCAACATCATGACGTCCGACACACCTTGCGAGGTCGATCCATCGGTGGTTGGAACGTCATTGGCCAATGTGTACCCTGCAGCGGTCACATTGCCCGCGGCATCGATCGCCACCTTGACACCGAAGTCATCAAGACTTCCGCCATAGTAGGTGAGCCAATCGTTCTGGAATCGGTACTGATTGCCGGGACGCTGCACGCAGCGCGACACGAACATGTCGTACTGTCGGGTATTGTTCGCGGGATTCTTTGCATACGGGTTGCCGGTGATCTCCATCACGCGCGGCGACCGTGTGTAGCCCACGATGGCAATACGATCATTGTTCACGTCGATGCTTGCAACACCATCTTGCTCTCGGCCGTCCATGATCCATGAGTCGCCCCACAGACCATCCTTGGTAAGACGCATCACGAAGCCGGCTTCACCAATGATCGTGTCGCCCTCCAAGGTGCCGTACGGGCCGGAGCCGTTGAGGTCAAGCCCTACAAGAGGGTGGTTGTTGCTATCCAACATGCCGCAGACCCAGATGTGTCCGCGAGCATCCGTTGTGATGTCATAGATCTGATCGTTGCCGGTGCCGCCAACAAAGGTCTGCCAGATGAAGGCACCGGTCTCAGTCCATTTTACGATGTAGCCGTCGGAGCGTGCGCGAAGACGCGGCTGAAATACACCCGTGCTACGCGGAAGGTCGGTGGCCACGGTCGTTCCGGCAAGGTAGACCATGCCGTCTTGATCTACGGTCGTCTGTGGCTCGCCAAATCCGCCGTTGCCGCCGTAATAGGTAGCCCACACTCGCTGCGGGTCGATCACGAGTACCTTCGAGTGATCATACGCCTCGAGTTGAAATCGATAGGCATTGCCGTCAACAAGGTATGATGACTGAACGGCGATGCGACCGTGCGGAGCATGTTCGGTCCAGGACACTGGTGCGGATTCCCGCAGAGAACCCAACGGTGTTGACGCCCACACGCTGCCGTCTTCGTCTTTGAGGATATGGTCTGCCCCCTGATATCGAACGGCGATGACGGACGGATCAGCGCCGGGGTGGACGATAAAGTCCACTTTCGGACCGGTTTCGTTCATGGTGATGCGCAGGTCGATGCCGTCATAGACATCTCGATAGGTCATCACGCGCCATCTCGAGGCGACCCTTCCTAGCGCACTGTCGCCCGGACCATAGATACGCGTTGTACCGTCTGCTGACAGTGTTTCCAAGCGCGCCATGGGATTGCTTCCGACCAACTCCATGTCCACCCGGAAGTAATCCACTTCCGGCGAACGTTGTCCTTCTACACGATGGACCTTCTGTTGCACGACGTGCATACCGGAGCGATGGACCCACGCCACCGTGTTCCCAAAACGTGCGACAGCATCAACAGTAGTGACGGGAGAACCGTCGGTGTACCGGAACTGCCCGACGTTCTGGATGAACGCATCACTCCCTGAACGCACCGCGCGGGGAGTGGAGGCATGGACCGTTGACGCGATCAGAGTGATGGCGACGAGTAGCCTGATAATCATACCGACCTTTTGGGATGTACTTGAGAACAGTCTGCCAAATTGGACTATAAAGTGCGAATTGCCAAAGCGGTTACGGTCGGTGGGAAAAATCCGTATCCTTGCGAGCATGACGCAGTTGGAAACACTTGCTAGTATCCAGGGTCGGTTGCTCCTGCGGGACATCTTTAGAGAACTCCGTTTCGAGCGACAGCTTGGCGCCGTTCAGGCCCTTACGATCACCTGGCGTATCTGCACCCGGGAACAGGAGCTGATCCGCCTGACGAAGCGCGACGTGGTGATCCTGCATCCGCTTGGGGTGTGGGCCGGCACGACGTTGTGGATGCAGGAAGTGGTCAACCGCTTCTTTTATTCGGCCATTAATGCCTTCGTGTATGCAGGGGCAGCTATCCTGCTGCTGGCCGTTGGCCTAAACCGCACCGGTGTGATCGATTCTCCCGGGGCCGTGGTCACCGGTATCATCATCGAGGCCTTCCTGCTGATCCTGCTCTTCGTGGTGATGTATTTTACCCCGCCGGAAGAGCCCGAACTGTCCGCAGGCACGGGTGCTGCTTCGGGTGAAACCGAGGAACTCCTCCGAGAGATCGGCGAGATCGGCCGCGATTATGCCGCCATGGCTGTCCAGCTCGAAGCGATCTCGACGGCCCTCTCGGACCTCGTGGAGCGCCAAGATCATATCTCGCATTCGATCCGCGAAAGTGTCGATGCTGCCGTTGCCGCCGTAGCCCCAAATCCGGAACTGATGACGTCGATGGAAGCCACGTCTTCCGCCCTCGACCGATTCGCTGAAAGTGTGGACCACCTCAGCCAGCGCATGCAGGCCCTGGAACGGCAAGAAATGGAATACCTGGTCCGCGCCGAACTTGAACGCATCCTCTCACAGCGCATCGCGCCTCATCATGACCGCACAACGCCGCCCGCGTCGTAGGATCGAGATCTACTTCGTCCTGTACCTCGTGGCCTTGGTGCTGCTGCTGCCGGACAAGAACACGTCCGACGACCAGCGTCCGAATTCCGACGTTCTTTCGGATCTGCGACTAGATATGCAACCGGAGCGCGTGCGTTTGGAGTGTGCCCTCGTCCGCGATTCCAACGGCGCATTCCGCCTTCACTCGCTGGACAGTCTCAACGTGATCCGGTATACGGGTGAAGTTGCCGACATCCGTCTCCGCGCCCGCATCGAAGATGTCGAGACCGGCCAGGTGCTCACCATCGAAGAAGGGGATAACTCCACGCGACTCTTCTCCCTGGCGCATCAGCCCGAACGCCAAGCCGCCGTCTTTCGCTGGAACCCCGACGTCACGTCGATCACGCCTCGCACCTTCCGCGTCACCGTCAGCGGCTCCGCCGCGCCTCCCGGCGTCCGCGGTCCCAACAGCGGCGACGGCGACATCATCCCCGCCGGCCTTCGCATCAACGGCTCCACACAGTTCGTCCTGGTCACCACCATCGAAGGTGAAGCCCCGCCCACCATCATCGCCTCAGGCCTTCCACGCGACACGGTCATTCTTGGTCAGGGGGCAGGCAGTACCGACCTCGGACAGTTCTTCCTCGCCGCCGCGCGCGACGAGATCCCGGCCTTGCCGTCAGCAGACTGGTCGAACCGTATCACCTTCGGCGGCGCCAATCCGCTGCGCGACCTCGCCGCCATGCCCGAAGTACGCGTCAGCGGCGCCCCGGTCTCCGTCGAGCGCTATCTCGATACCGCGCAGCGTGCGCTGATCGTGCGCGGCAAAGCGCCGCGCAGCGGCGTGGCAACGGTGACGGTCACGTCGCGACGCCGCGACGGCTCGCAAGCGCAGACGCAGTTCACCGTAAGCGCCGTTGCCTTGCTGAACGTGAGCGTGCCGAGCGACATCTATCCCGGCGTGACCGTGACCATCGATCCGCGGTTGCCCGACCTGCCCGATGTGCGGGCGACCATCAGTATGGGCGACAACGAAGTAGCATCGTCACGCGGCGGCACGATGAAGTTCACCGCAGACCGTCGCGACACGGGAAAGATCTTTGTCTTCGAGAGATTCATCGAAGGACAACGCGCCGGCGCTCCCATCAACATCCGCGTGCGCAACTTCCCGGCGCCGGAGATCCAGGATGTACGTGACTATGGCACGGGCGACAAGAAGAAGGTGATCGTGAAATTTTATGGTGACGGTCGATCAGACCGTCCACTCCTAGAGGTTGTTGAGGGCAATGCTCAGCCCCCTAAAAAGCAATATGGCAACCTGCATGCGGCCGATGGTGGAGAGCGCCCCACCATCACGTGGTTGGAGGAGTTCATCGTTGAGCGCAAGGACGCGTCGCGACCGTTCACGTTCAAATTGCGGGCACGAGATCCGCGCGGTTCGCAGTCGAAGGTGTGGACGGAAGACTGATCACCAGTCGGTGCTGCCCACGAGCATGATCGAGTGAAAACCGACGTTGCTACCGGAACTGTCTTCGTATCTACCGAGCACGGTCGAATATCGAAGCTTGAGTGCTCCGCGCTCGAAGATGCCGAAGGAGAGGTCGAAGTTGACGAAGGGACGAGCGTCCATACCGTTGTCGGCAAAGGGACCGAAGTTCACGCCATACCCAAACGTGACGGCTCCGTTGATCGCGCCGTATTGATCACGTACGTTGTCGCCAAGTGTAAGCATCACGCCAACAGGCAGATGGAATCGCTGCAGGTCTAACTCGCGGTTGAGATTTTGTCCAAGCGATAGTGTTGGTGCGACGATGGCGCAGATCTCACCGACGCCATAACTGAGTAAGGTGAAGTTGGCTGCACTGCCAACAGACACACCGGCATAGACCTCCACACTGTCTCCGGCGTCACGTGAGGTCAAGATCGGTCCCACATACAGTTCTCCTTCGATGCGAAGTTGAGCCGAGGCATTGGTGGCACCGAAGAAGATGAGGATTGCAGTTAATTTGCCGATCATGTCACAACGAAGATCACGTTTTCGCACGAGACTGTTGCGCGTCCTCCTTGCTTTGATCATGCTTACCGTGGTCGCAGTCATCGGTGTTTGGTATGCACTGGACCGCCCTTTACCCATCAGCGAAGAGACGCTCGTCCATATTCCGCGGCGATCGAGTATCGTGGCTGCGATCGATAGTGTTGATCGGAAGGTAGATCTTTCGACGCCCTGGTTGGTGAAACTTGCAGCGCGTATCACCTCACGACTGTCGGGAAAAGGCCTGCAGTCAGGGTGGTATACGTTCGGCAGTGGTGACACCCAGTTAGATGTGTTGCGGACGTTATTCACCGGCGACCGGCGAAACACGGTGCGCGTGACGTTGCCGGAAGGGCTCACGTATCGAGAGATGGCGCGTGTGCTGGCGCGTTCGGTCGACATCGACACCGCACGATTTGTTGCCTGGTGTGAGGATGATTCGGTGACCTCCATCTATGCACCCGGTGCGCCATCGATGGAAGGATACCTGATGCCGGAGACGTATGAGTTCTTCTGGCGCGATGATGCCGACGTGATCGGTACGAGACTGGCCGAAGAGTTTCGGCATCGGAACAAGGATGACATGCCGTCCCGCGACGAAGTCATCTTAGCTTCTATTGTGCAAGCCGAAGCAGCCAACGTGTCGGAGATGCCCCGTATTGCCGGCGTCTACGTCAATCGCCTACAACGCGGCATGAAGCTTGAAGCCGACCCTACGGTTCAATATGGACTTGGCATCAAGGACCGTGTGCTGTACCGGCACCTCAACGATCGGCACGCCTACAACACCTATCAACACGCCGGATTACCACCGGGGCCGATCAACAATCCCGGTACGGCCGCCATCAAAGCGGCTCGTGCACCGGAACGCCACAACTATTTGTTCTTTGTGGCAAGGGGCGATGGGTCCGGTACCCACGTGTTCGCATCAAACGGTGCGGATCACGTGAAGAACGTGGCAGCGTATAGAAAGAGACGGGCTAGGCGCTAGAACTGTCTGAGTTGACAATCTTTAAGAGGTGCTGTACGAGCCCGGTGGCAAGCTCTTTCTTTCCATGCACTGGCACAGAGATTCGTTCGGTTCTTCCGGCCTTGGCGTAGATGTGGTGGCTGCCCTTGATGCGAAGGAGAATCCAGCCATTTTCTTCTAGCAACCGACAGAAAGACCTTCCGGTATGAGGTGTCATAGGTCGATCTCGAGAACGGTGTCATTTTCTCCAATGACAACGTCGTCGAGATCGAATTGAAGAACGCCGAGGATCGCTTCTCGAACATTCTCAAGAGCATCCGGAATGTCGTCGCCCTGCGATACACAGCCGGGTAGACTGGGTACCTCGACCCAGACTCCGTTCTCTGCAGGGTGAACGATCACGGTGAACTTCATATTCAGCTTACGGATCGTACAAAAATGTCGTGCAGACTTGGCTCGGCGACCTCGAACTTGGTGATGCTGACGTGCTCCATCATGGTGCGTAAGAGGTCGTTGGGCGAGAGTGTGCGATCAAGCAGACGCAGTTCAACGCGGCCGGCGGCGTAGGTGAGGACGTCGGTATTGGGGATGGACTTCATGGCGGCATCGTCGCCGTTGTATTCCACCAAGACGCGGTCACTTTGGAATCCGGCCTTAACGTCGCGCACAGAACCGCTGAGGACGACCTTGCCGCGGTTGATCAGGGCGATGTCGTCGCACAACTTCTCTACTTGATCCATCTGGTGCGTCGAGAGGATGATCGTTGTCCCGTTACGCTGCAGTTCGCGCACGGTGTCGATCAACAACTGGGCGTTGACCGGGTCGAGACCGCTGAACGGCTCATCAAGGATCACGAGCTTGGGTTGATGCAGGATGGTGGAGATGAACTGCACCTTCTGCTGCATGCCCTTGGAGAGCTCTTGGATCTTTTTGCTCTCCCAGCCTTCGGCATCGAGCTTCTTCAGCCACGCCGAGGCGCGCTGTTGGGCTTCACGAGCTGCCAGCCCCTTTAACTGACCGAAGTAGCTAAGCTGCTCGAGCACGGTGAGTTTTTTGTACAGACCACGTTCTTCGGGTAGGTAGCCGATGTTGTCGTGGGCCACCTGGGCCACGGGTACACCATCCAGCAAGAGCTCGCCCTCGTCCGGTTCGATGATGTGCGTGATCATCCGGATCAGGGTCGTCTTGCCCGCGCCGTTGGGTCCGAGAAGACCGAACGTCCGACCCGCCGTGGTAGAAATTGAGATGTGGTCGTTCGCAAAGTGAACGCCAAAGCGTTTTACAACGTTATTCACAGTCAGCATAAAGCGAAGCTACGGCTTTGTGATGGTTCGTAAATTTGTCGAATTCGTTTTCATTAAGGGGCAATCCATGCGGTCGTTCGGAGAACTGTGGCGTTCTACCATCTTCCAGAAATGGGTGATGGCCGTCACCGGTATCCTCTTGGTAGGATTCCTGGTTGGCCATCTTTCCGGTAATCTATTGATCTTCCTCGGACCGGAGGCGATCAACGAGTACGCAGTTGGGCTGCGAGAGTTGCTACACGGCGTAGCGATCTGGATCATGCGGGCCGGGATCTTGCTGGCCTTTGTCTTCCATATCCGTGCCGGTATCATCCTGTCCGCCCGAAACCGGGCAGCAACGGCGTCGAAATATTCAAAAGTGGAACGCCGGTCGTCGACCGTCGCCTCACGGACCATGACCTATACCGGCCTTCTGATCGCGATCTATGTGCTGTATCACCTGGCCCACTTTACGTGGGGGACGGCGCATCCGGACGTCTATCACTTTACGGACGCTGCCGGACGTCACGACGTCTATCGCATGGTAGTCGAGAGCTTTAAGGATCCGGTCCTTACGGCACTGTACGTCGTGGCCATGATCATCACGGGACTGCACCTTAACCATGCCATCTCGAGTGCCTTCCAGACCCTCGGCATCAATCACCCTCGATATACACCTATGATCCGCATGGCCGGTCCTGCCCTCGGCATCGCCCTAGTGCTCGGATTTCTGTCGGTACCCTTGGCCATCATGTTCGGAATGGTGAAGTAATATGGAACTCAAGAGCAACATCCCATCCGGCCCCCTTCAACAGAAGTGGGACAAGCATAAAGCCGATCTAAAGCTGGTCAACCCGGCCAACAAGCGGAAATTCCACGTGATCGTGGTCGGCACCGGACTCGCCGGTGCCTCGGCCGCAGCAACGATGGCCGAATTGGGCTATCAAGTCACGGCGATCACGTATTCCGACTCCGCCCGTCGCGCCCACTCGATCGCTGCACAGGGCGGTATTAATGCAGCAAAGAACTATCAGAACGACGGCGACTCTGTCTGGCGCCTGTTCTATGACACGATCAAGGGCGGCGACTTCCGCGCCCGTGAAGCCAACGTCTACCGTCTGGCCCAGGTCAGCACGAACATCATCGACCAGTGCGTAGCACAAGGGGTCCCGTTCGCCCGCGAATACGGTGGCTACTTGTCCAACCGTTCGTTCGGTGGCGCCCAGGTATCGCGGACATTCTACGCCCGAGGACAAACGGGTCAGCAGTTGCTCATCGGTGCCTACCAGGCACTGTCACGCCAGGTCGGACTCGGCAAGGTCAAGCTCCTCAACATGAAGGAGATGATGGACCTCGTCGTGGTCGACGGACGCGCTCGCGGTGTTGTCATCCGCGACCTCAAGACCGGCAAACTCGACACCGTGATGGGTGACGCGGTCTGCCTTGCCACCGGCGGCTATGGCAACGTGTTCTACCTGAGCACCAATGCCATGAACTGCAACGTCACGGCCGCCTATCGCGCCTACAAGCGCGGTGCTGCGTTCGCCAACCCGTGCTTCACGCAGATCCATCCGACGTGTATCCCTGTGAGCGGCGACTATCAGTCAAAACTCACCCTCATGTCCGAGTCGTTGCGCAATGACGGACGCATCTGGGTTCCCAAGAAACAGGGCGATACCCGTCCGCCGGATCAGATCCCCGAAGACGAACGCGACTATTATCTCGAACGCAAGTATCCGTCGTTCGGCAACCTATCGCCTCGTGACATTGCCTCACGTGCCGCCAAGGAAGCATGCGATGACGGACGCGGTGTTGGTCCGGGCGGTAAAGGTGTGTATCTCGACTTCGCCGATGCCATTAAGCGTCTCGGCAAGAAGGTCGTCGAAGAACGCTATGGCAACCTCTTCGAAATGTATGAGCGCATCACCGGTGAAGATCCTTACACCGTACCGATGCGCATCTATCCCGCCGTCCATTACACCATGGGCGGTCTGTGGGTAGACTACAACCTCATGAGTAACATTCCCGGCCTCTTCGTTCTTGGTGAAGCCAACTTCTCCGATCACGGTGCCAACCGTCTTGGTGCCTCGGCCCTCATGCAAGGCCTTGCCGACGGTTATTTTGTGATCCCGTACACCATTGGCGGCTATCTGGCTCAAGGGGGCTTGCAGTCCGTTTCCAATGACGCACCGGAAGTCCGTCAAGCCGTCGAAGCCGTCACCAACAAGGTCAACACCCTGCTCAACATCAACGGTAAGCGATCGCCAACGTCGTTCCACCGCGAGCTTGGCAAGATCATGTGGGACAAGTGCGGCATGGCGCGCAACGAAGCCGGACTGAAGCAAGCGCTCAAGGAGATCCCGGCGTTGCGCGAAGAGTTCTGGCAGAACCTCACCGTGCCGGGCACGGGCGAACAGCTCAACCAATCGTTGGAACTTGCGTCGCGCGTTGCCGACTTCCTCGAGTTCGGCGAACTGATGTGTCAGGATGCATTGCAACGTGAAGAATCGTGCGGCGGCCACTTCCGTGAAGAATATCAGACCGAAGACGGCGAAGCCAAGCGGAACGATGAGAAGTTCGCCTACGTGGCGGCATGGGAGTATAAGGGCGACGGTGTGGCACCAGTGCTGCACAAGGAGTCGCTGGAATTTGAAAATGTGCAACTGGCAACGCGGAGCTACAAGTAATGAAACTGCGACTCCACATCTGGCGTCAAGCCGGCCCCGACGTGCAAGGCATGCTGCGCACGTATGACCTCGACGGCGTGAGCGAGCACATGAGCTTCCTCGAGATGCTCGACGTGCTGAATGAACAACTCATCGACAAGGGTGAAGAGCCCGTCGCATTTGAGCACGACTGTCGCGAAGGCATCTGCGGCACGTGCGGTATCGTCATCAACGGACGACCGCACGGTCCCATGCCGCGCACCACGGCTTGTCAGCTCCACATGCGCAGCTTCAAGGACGGTGACGAGATCTACATCGAGCCGTGGCGTGCCAAGGCCTTCCCGATCGTGCGCGACCTGGTGGTAGACCGCGGAGCGTTCGACCGCATCATCCAAAGCGGCGGCTACATCAGCGTCAACACCGGCAACGCCCAAGACGGCAACGCCATTCCGATCCCCAAGACGGACGCCGATTATGCCATGGACGCTGCCGCCTGCATCGGCTGCGGCGCTTGTGTGGCTGCATGTCCGAACTCCTCAGCCATGCTCTTCACGGCCGCCAAGATCGGCCACCTCGGTGCGCTCCCGCAGGGTCAGGCCGAACGCCACGACCGCGCCCTCAACATGGTCCTCACCATGGACGGCGAAGGCTTCGGCGCCTGCACCAACCACTACGAGTGCGAAGCCGCCTGTCCGAAGGGCATCTCGGCGGAGTTTATTGCGAGGATGAATCGGGACTACGTTAAAGCTGCGCTTGTTGGTCGGTGAGTTAGTCTATCGAGTTAGTCTATCGAGTTTGTCTACGAGTAAGGATGTCACGAAACTGAAGGGTTGGACCACGTATCTCAATTTCATGGAGATGCGCTATGTCCAACCCTTCAAATCTTAGGATCTACAAGATCGCCGGCGAAGCCGCAGATGAGATCGCCATCTTGGTAAGAACATGGCCCGAGCTGGACCAGCAGACCATGGGCCTACAGATCATGCGAGCGGCGGATAGTATTGGCAACAATATCAGCGAGGGCTACGGCAGACTAGGCACCGGTGAACGAATGCAGTTCTTCTTTTATGCTGATTCGTCACTGCAAGAGGTTCGAAACCAGATCAAACGATGCGCGAATCGCGGGCTGGTCGATCACGAATGGGCAACAGAGTTCGATCAACGCTTGCTTCAGTTGAGTATCTCGCTGATCGAATTCTGCTGGGCACTTCTTCAAGGTGACGAGACCTACAAAGGGCCTTACCGTGCCAGAGTTGAACGACGCATGTGGTGGCGGAAGAGACGTGCGGAGAACGAGGCGGAGAACGAGGCGGAGAACGAGGCGGAGAACGAAGCGGAGAACTGCTAGAATACTGACTCGTAGACTAACTCGTAGACTAACTCAACGACTAACTCAACGACTAACTCAACGACTCCCTCTACAGACTTCCACATAATCCCCAACCGCCCTTTCCATCCCTACCAGCAGCGCCCTGCCGATCAAAGCGTGGCCGATGCTGACCTCTTCGATCTGGGGGATGGCCACGATAGGGGGGAGGTTGCGCAGGTCCAGGCCGTGGCCGGCGGTGACCACCAGGCCGGCTTCGGCGGCGTATTCGGCGGCATTGCGGATGCGGAGGGTCTGGGCTTCGGCTTCACCGCGGGTGCGGGCGTTGGCATAGGTGCCGGTGTGGAGTTCGATGATGTCGGCCTGGCAGGCGACGGCGGCGTCGACTTGGCGCGGGTCGGGCTCGATGAAAAGACTGACGGCAATACCCCGGTCGTGGAACATGCTGACCACGTCATGGTAGAAGGTGACGTGCTCGGCAACGTTTAAACCGCCCTCTGTGGTGAGCTCCTGGCGCTTCTCCGGGACCAGGGTGACCAGGTCGGGGGCGACGTCCAGGGCGATTGCGATTATTTCGGTGGTCGCTGCCATTTCAAGGTCTAATTTTGTGGTCACCACTTCTCGGAGCGCACGGACGTCGCGGTCGTTGATATGACGCCGGTCTTCGCGGAGGTGGGCTACGATGCCGGCCGCGCCGGCCAATTCGGCTAGGACAGCTGCGTGAACAGGGTCGGGTTCGATCCCGCCGCGGGCTTCCCGGACGGTGGCAACATGGTCGATATTGACGGCAAGGCGCATGGTTTTCCACACTGGGTTAGACTACGTGTAACCACGTGTAGGGTCGTGGCTTTTTCCCATTTGATATAGACAAACATACGGCGGCAAAACGGGGACTCGTGATGCTCGCCCCCTATCAATCCGGAGTGTTGAGAATGAGGACATTGAAGACTCTTTTTGTGATGGCGGTGATTGTGATGGCCGGCCACATGGTGACGGCTGGCGTCAACCCGAGTGTGAGGGGATTTATCCCGAATGCCGGTCAATGGCCGAGTGAGGTGAAGTATTTGTGCCGGACGCCCGGTATGGATGCGTGGATCACGACGTCTGGTCTGGTCATGGATCAATTCGAGGTCAAGGGCACGACGCGCCGCGGACATGTGCTGCGGATGCAGTGGCAAGAAGCTGGACCGCAGTCCAACAATGTGGTTGGTGAGCCGACCGGTGCCACGGTGAGCTATCTGAATGAAGCTAGCAAGTTCTCGGATGCCAAAGATCTCCAGGTTTTGAAGAGTCTGCGTTTTGTGGACGTCTATCCCGGCGTCGACGTGATCTATTATCTGGATGAACAGAACCGCTTGCGTTATGACCTGGATGTGAAGAGTGGCGTCAACGCCGACGAGATCGGTTTTGTGATCACCGGCGACATGGGCATGACCATCGAACCGAATGATGTTCGACTCAACACAACGTTGGGTGGCGTGGTCATGACGGATCTCTATGCCTATGTACTTGGTAAGAAATCATTAGGTGTGCCGGCATCATTCACTGCACGCTCGAACGGTATTGCCTTCAGCGTTCCGCAGCGTGATGCGCAGGCACCGCTGACCATCGATCCGGTGGTCTATGGCACGTACGTGGGAAGCCCCGACAATGATCGTGTGACCTCGCTTGTTAGCCGTCCGAACGGTGTCTATGTGGCCGGCTGGACCACGCTGATCCAATTCCCGACCACGGAGGGTGCGTATCAAACAGATAACAAGGGGCTGTTGGACGGATTTGTCGCTCTCATGAGCAAAGACCTCAACACGGTGTCGAAGTACACCTACTACGGCGGTGGCGGAGATGATAAGATCCGCGCGATCGCTATCGATAGTGACGGACTGGTCTGCGTTGCCGGCTCAACGGAGTCGACGAACCTTCCGCTGACGATCGGTGCTGTTGGTCAGTTCTATAAGGGACAGATCGATGTGTTCATCGCAAAGTTCTCTGCTGACCTGTCTGAACTCAAGTTTGGTTCGTACATGGGCGGAAATCGCGATGATATCCCAACGGCGATCGCGATCGATCAAGAGAATTCGATCTTTATTTGCGGTTCGACCACGTCGACGTCAACCTTCCCAACCACACTGGCCCACCAGGCAAATCATGGCGGCGGTGTTGATGGATTCCTCGCTCGTCTGTCACCAACCGGTGGTTCGTTCTCCTTCTGTACCTATTACGGCAAAACGAGTAACGAGTCGTTCACGGCCATGACCCTTGACGGAAGTGGCTTCCCGTATTTGACGGGTTCAACAAGCTCTTCAGACTTCGAGACGGCACCAACACCTGGACGTTTTGCTTCTGGTCGGGTTCCCTACGATCGAACGTTCAACGGCGGAAACACTGATGCATTTGTCATCAAGTTCTTCCCGGACGGTACGCTGTCCAAGCGTGATGACGGTACGTTCTCGACGTTCTTCGGTGGTGCCGGCGACGACGAAGGCAAGGGCATCTTCGTCGACGCCCAGGGACGTCCGGTCGTGGTTGGTGTGACAACGTCAAACAACCTTCCTTCAACCGGCGGACAGCAACAGACGCCGGTCGGACAGCGCGACCTCTTCATGTGCGTACTGACGGATGATGGTCGTGGTTTGCAGGCAATGACGTACTACGGTGGCACTGGAAACGACGACGCAATTGGCATGATCAAGGACCCGGCGGGCAACACGGGTTGGATCTTTGGTACGACCACCTCAGGCGATCTTCCGTTCAAGGGTGACGGCATTGAACAAGAACGTCGCGGTTCCACCGATGCCTTCATTGCCCAGATCAACACGTCTGCAAATACCTTCTGCTCTTTGATCACCGGCGAAGCAGAAGACTCCATCATTGCCGCATCGTTCAATGCCGAGGGCGACCTCTATTTTGCGATGGGCAGCTCTTCGACGGACTTATTCACTCGCACTTCATCCTTCCAGAGCGCACGAGGCGAAGGAATGGAAGGATATGTTGGCAAGCTTGCCTTCGGTACACTTGGTCTTGTAGCTCCATCCGGCGGTGAGAAGTGGTGCATGGGTACGAATCGGACGATCACGTGGTCGACCGCT
This sequence comes from uncultured Hyphomicrobiales bacterium, assembly GCA_964467455.1. Lineage (GTDB taxonomy): Bacteria > Bacteroidota > Ignavibacteria > Kapaibacteriales > Kapaibacteriaceae > OLB6. The sequence goes on from CAYXQJ010000038.1 coordinate 17,449, forward strand.
TCCATGCCTGCGAACCAGACCTTTATCATCGAACTGTCCAAAGATGCAGGCGTAACATGGGAAGTGCTCAACGGGGCAGCAACCGGACTGAGCTATGCATGGAAACCCGATGTTAGTCTTGAAGCACGTAACGGTTACCGGATCCGTGTAAGCACCTCGCGTGGCCACGTTCAAACATCGGAACCATTCACGCTTGTTGCTCCTCCGTCCATCGCCCAACAACCCACCAATGCTAGTGGTTGTGCCGGCGGACAAGTGACACTGTCGGTCGTGGCTGCCGGTGAAGCACCTCGCTATCAGTGGCGAAAAGCTGGACAACCGATCAACGGCGCGACGTCGGCAACCTACGTGATCAATAACCTCAGCGCTTCAAATGCCGGTAACTATGACGTGCAGGTTTCCGGCCTGTGTACGCCGTCGGTAACAAGCTCACAAGTGACCGTGAGTGTAGCCTCTGCAACAGCCATCACGGCACAGCCACAGGGTAAGACGGTGGAAGAGACCAAGGCACTTACGCTTACGGTAACAGCTTCCGGTTCCAACCTCACGTATCAGTGGCAAAAGGGTGATGCCGACATTGCCGGTGCAACGTCTGCAACACTCACGATCGACCGTGTGTCGATGTCCGATGCGGGCTCCTACCGTTGCGTCGTGACCGGTGGTTGCGGCTCGGCAACATCGGAAGCCGCTGTTGTTGTCGTCACACCAACGACCTCTGTGGATGACGAATCGGCCACGGCACTCCAAGCCGCAGTGAACGTTCTTGGACCAGTTCCTGCGAATGACCTTGTATCCATCCGCCTCGTTGTTCCAACTGGCGGTACGGCAAGTGCCCGTATCATCGATGCTCGCGGACAGACCCGTTTCGTTCATGAGATCGGTGAAGTCGTCTCCGGTACCTCCGTCCTTTCGATCCCGGTCAGCAGTGTTGCTTCGGGTGTGTATGGACTTGAGATCTCGGTAGGGGGCTCGGTGGTTCGCACCATGCTCAATATCGCCCACTGATCAAGCGTTGATCCTTCAGAAAAAACCCTGTCGTTATGCTAACGGCAGGGTTTTTTTGTTGTGTGACAAGGTCACGTTACCGTATATTTGTGATAAGAGACTCCCAAATCACTAATACTGTGAGGTGTATATGTCGATCGTTCGATTCTGTCTCGCATGCATCGTCATGATGGCGATCGCGATCTCGTGTTCCAATGAAAATTCAGATGCTGCCGGTGAGGTAGAAGGTGCCGCTGCCAGTGCAGGCCAATCCGGTGTGCAGGACAGTGAATCCGCAAAGGACATCGTCAAGGTAGCTGTGGGATCACCCGATCACAAGACCCTTGTGGCCGCACTCCAAGCTGCCGAACTTGTTGATGCGTTGAGCAATGCTGGCCCCTTTACCGTGTTTGCACCAACGGATGCAGCATTCGGACAATTGCCGGCCGGAACGGTCGAAGAATTGGTCAAGCCCGAGAACAAAGAAAAACTGGCCAACATTCTGTACCACCACGTACAAGTCTCTTCTTACACTGAAGAGCGTCTCCGCGAGACAACGAACATGATCATGTTCGATGGTAAGCCCGAACCCGTGAAGGTGGAAGGTGACGCGATCTATATTGGCGGCGCCAAGATCCTCGGCAAAGTGCAGGCATCGAACGGTGTGGTCTACGTTGTCGATAAGGTTATATTAGCAGACTGAGTGTTTGGCGTGTCACACTAGAGAGGGTTTGTGGCACCTAGTGCTCATATACCACCACCACTATCCCTCTCTACAATGCATTCGGTCATTCGGTCATTCGGTTATTCGGTTGTTCTCACACTCGGAGTTCTGGGGACCTCCCTTGTGCACGCTGGTGTGGGGGGAGGTCCGTTCGTTTCTGGAACACTCCGCCAATCGGCATACGATGAAGGTATCACGGACATTGTGCGTCTAGCTGACGGACGATTCGCCGTTTGTGGCTGGACCGATTCACCGGATCTATGGGACAATGTGACCGGTGGCGTGCAAGAAGAACATGGCGGTAGTCGAGATGCCTTTGTTGCCATCCTTGCGAACGATCTGACGTCGGTGGATGCCTTCACGTTTTTTGGGGGCTTGTCCAACGATAGTGCAACGTCCATCGCCGTTGATGGTAACGGTACCATCGTTGTTGTGGGCACAACGGAGTCGGCATCACTTCCCACCAAGACCGGCGCGTTCTCACCCCTCTATTCCGCATTCATTGATGGCTTCGTCTTTGGATTTTCGCCCGATCTCTCTGAGATCCGATTTGGTTCATACATCAACGGTTCGAAGAATGACCTTCCGCTAGACGTCGAAGTTGATGAACTGAATACCATCTATGTGTGCGGTGCAACCACTTCACAGTCCGGGTTTCCGACAACAAATGGCTTCGACCGTGTTCATGATGGCGGTGATGATGCCTTCTTGATGCGACTCTCGCAGAACGCCGGTTCCATGCTCTACTCAACCTACTTCGGTTCCGGCAGTGATGATCGATTCAACGATCTCGCTGTTGATGCATCAGGTACGGTTGCTTTGGCCGCAACAACATCGTCAGCCAGCTTCCCAACCTATCCGGCCGTGGATCCACGCTGGTGGTGGTGGACCACTGACCGCCCGTACGATTGGAGCTATAACGGTGGCAATTCCGATGCTGCTCTCGTTGTCTTCTCACAAGACGGCGCACGCGTGATCGCGTCCACCTTCTACGGTGGCGATGGTGATGATGAAGGGGTTGCCGTCGTCCTCGGTTCCGAAGAGGTCACACTTTTCGGCACCACAACATCTGCCGAGCTTCCGTCCACCGGCGGCATTCAGGCCTCACTAGCCGGTGGCTCCGACGTCATGCTTGCCCGCTTCAGCACCACAGGCCGCACGCTCCTCGGTTCCTCCTATTTCGGTGGTTCCGGAAATGAGGTCGTGAAGGGGGCGAACCTTCACGCTCAGGGACAGTTCGCGATCTGGGGGACGTCAACGTCGCAAGATCTTCCTAAGCGTGGCCATGCATCTCGCGGTGATCTAGCCGGCGGACGTGATGCCTTTGTTTCCATCATGGGTATCGGCTCCGTGGAGATCACAACCTTGATCGGCGGAAACGGTGATGACCTAGCTATCAACGCAGCGATGGAACCTGATGGTGGAGTGGTGATCGTTGGATCGTCAACCTCCGGCACCGTGCAACTTGATGGTCCAGTGCTGTTGAACAACGGTGGCACGGACGGCATGGCCATCCGCTATCAACGTGGTGCCGTAGATCTGTTGTCGCCGCGCGGCGGCGAAGTGTACTGCAGCGGACAAAACGTGACCGTCAATTGGTCGACCGCGGAGATGGCACCGACAGATACCTACGATGTTGAATGGTCGACCGACCACACAACGTGGACCAAGGTGGCTGGGTCGGTGAGCGGACGTCAACTTACCTGGACGCCCCCTACCTCCTTCATTGGAACAACAGGATGGCTGCGTGTTCGATCGATCCGACATCATGCATCCGAGACCGAGAAAACACTTCGCATTGATGCACCGGTCACCATTACGCAAGCTCCGCAAGCCGCGGCATGGGTGTGCCCGGACGGGACACGTACCTTGCGGGTGAGGGCTTCGGCATCTACAGCGCGATATCAGTGGCGACGGAATTCGGTACCGATCAATGGTGCGACCGCCGACAGTCTCATGATCAAAGGAGATGCAGCGAACGCTGCCGGACAATACGATGTGATCGTCACCGGATCGTGCGGTCAAAGCGTCACAAGCTCCACATCCACCGTTACGCTCGCCGAAATGACCTTGGTACGTCAGCACCCGCGTGATACATCACTGCCTCAAGGCGGCACGCTGCGTTTGACGGTACAAGCCACCGGCTCCGAGCTCAATTATCAGTGGCAACATGTCGGCGCAGACCTTCCGAACGGCACTTCAGCTACGCTCAAGATCGAAAAGGTCACTTCCGCCAACGCTGGTACATACACCTGCCGTGTCACCGGCAATTGTGGCATCCGCTGGACCAACGAGGTCAATGTGATCGTTACGGGTATCACGAGCGTTCCAGAACGCCCAACCGCAACCTTCACCGTCTACCCCAACCCCACCTCCGGCTTTCTCACCCTAACACCCTTGCAACCTTTCAGTCTTATCGAGGTCTTCACCCTCCTCGGCGACCGCGTCCACACCTCCCGGAACGAATCCGGCACAGGATCGGTTACCATCGACCTCAGCCACTTGGCTTCGGGCATTTATGTGGTGAAGGCAGGAGGCACTACCGTTCTCGTTGTCAGGGATTAGGGAACTGGGAACTGGGAACTGGGAACTGGGACTAGCTACTCGCTACTGGCGACTCGCTACTAATCGGACTAATTTAGTCGTATATTTGCACCATGTCATCCGAACAACAGGTACTGGACACCGTTGTCCAGAGTGAATACAAGTACGGCTTTACGTCGGACATTGAGCAGGAAATGCTCGAAAAAGGTCTGAACGAGGACGTTGTACGCTTCATTTCGGCCAAAAAGGAAGAGCCGGAGTGGATGCTGGAATGGCGTCTGAAGGCCTTTGCACAGTGGCAGAAGATGAAGGAGCCGAAATGGCCCAACGTCAAGTATCCTGCAGTGGACTTTCAAGACATCATCTATTGGGCCGCACCAAAGAAGAAGAAAGAACTGGCTTCGTTGGATGAGGTCGACCCGGAGTTGCTGGCCACGTTCGCCAAACTGGGGATCCCGCTTGAAGAACAAAAGATGCTCAGCGGTGTTGCCGTTGATGCCGTGCTTGACAGTGTAAGCGTCAAGACCACGTTCCAAGAGACCCTCAAAGAACAGGGCATCATCTTCTGTCCGATGAGCGAAGCGGTCCGCGAACATCCGGAACTCGTCAAGAAGTACCTCGGCTCTGTTGTGCCGACGAATGACAACTTCTACTCCGCACTCAACTCTGCCGTCTTCAGCGACGGATCATTCGTCTACATTCCCAAGGGCGTTCGCTGCCCGATGGAGCTGAGCACCTACTTCCGCATCAATGCCCGCAACACCGGACAGTTCGAACGGACACTCATCATCGCCGATGAAGGCAGCTACGTTTCGTATTTGGAAGGTTGCACCGCCCCACAACGTGATGAGAACCAACTGCACGCCGCCGTTGTCGAGCTCGTAGCGCACAAAGACGCCGAGATCAAATACAGCACCGTGCAGAACTGGTATCCGGGCGATAAAGACGGTAATGGCGGTATCTACAACTTCGTCACCAAACGCGGATTGTGTGAGGGGGCGAACAGTAAGATCTCCTGGACGCAGGTCGAGACCGGCTCTGCCATCACGTGGAAGTATCCAAGCGTCGTCCTCAAAGGAGATCACAGCGTCGGCGAATTCTACAGCGTTGCCGTGACCAACCATCATCAACAAGCCGACACCGGCACGAAGATGATGCACATCGGTAAGAACACCCGTTCGCGCATCGTGTCGAAAGGTATCTCAGCGGGTGTCTCGCAAAACTCCTATCGCGGCCTCGTCAAGGTCAACGCCAACGCCGTCAACGCGCGCAACTTCTCGCAGTGCGACTCGCTGCTGATCGGTGATCAGTGCGGCGCCCACACCTTCCCGTACCTCGAGATCGCCAACAAAACGGCGACCGTGGAACACGAAGCCACCACCTCGAAGATCGGTGAAGACATCTTGTTCTATTGCAATCAACGCGGTATCGATACCGAAGCCGCCGTCGCCCTCATCGTCAACGGCTATGCCCGCGACGTCCTCAACCAACTCCCCATGGAGTTCGCCGTCGAAGCTCAGAAGCTCCTGGCGATCTCGTTGGAAGGAAGTGTGGGGTAAGGTAGAGTGGAGAGGGTTGAGTGGAGAGTGATTTTTCTAGCTGTCTAGCTATCTAGCTGATTAGCTGACTAACTAACAGACTAACATGATTATCAAGATCGACGACTTACGAGCCGGCATCGAAGGCACAGAGATCCTCAAGGGGATCTCGCTGACGGTGAATCCGGGTGAAGTACATGCCATCATGGGGCCGAACGGTTCCGGGAAGAGCACGCTGGCAAGTGTGTTGGCCGGACGCGAAGAGTATGAAGTGCTCGGCGGTTCGGTTGAGTTCAACGGTCAAGACCTGCTCGAGATGTCGCCGGAAGATCGGGCGCGTGAAGGCCTGTTCCTTGCCTTCCAATATCCCGTCGAGATCCCCGGCGTGTCTACGGCCAACTTCCTCAAGACGGCTGTCAACGAGCAGCGCAAGTATCGCGGCCTCGAACCGCTCGAGCCGGCGCAGTTCCTCGCCCTGATGCGCGAGCGTATGAAGCTCGTCGAAATGGATCCGTCCTTCCTGCAACGTTCATTGAACGATGGTTTCTCAGGGGGCGAGAAGAAACGTAATGAGATCTTTCAAATGGCCATGCTCGAACCGAAGCTCGCCATCTTGGATGAGACCGACTCCGGACTCGACATCGACGCATTGCGCGTCGTCGCCGGCGGCGTGAATGCGCTTCGCACCAGCGAGAACGGCATGATCGTGATCACGCATTATCAACGACTGCTCAACTACATCGTACCCGACTTCGTGCACGTCCTCTGGAACGGACGCATCGTCCGCAGCGGCGGCAAAGAACTCGCCCTCGAACTCGAAGAAAAGGGCTACGACTGGATCAAGCAGGAAACGGCGGTGGCGTAATGTCGATCGAGAAATTCAACGATAGCGTCAACGCATCCTTTAGCAACCTCGAGCGTCGCCTCAACGGCCACGCATCAGGTCCGCTCCATGCCCTCCGCAAAGCCGCCCTCGAACGCTTCAACAGCACCGGCGTGCCGACGGTGAGGGATGAGGAGTGGAAGTATACCCAGGTTTACAAGTTGGTCGATGAGTTAGTCTCTGAGTCAATCGATGAGTTAGTCGTTGAGTTAGACTCCGTGTTAGTCGATGAGTTAGTCTTTGAGAAGGAGACAGAACTCAAGGATGCGCTTGAGAAGACCGGTGCTCATACCGTCGTACTCACTAACTCACAGACCTACACGAAGTCTAACTCAACGACTAACTCGCCAGACCTACGCGAAGCCCTACATGAAATCTTGGAGTTAAATGATGATCTGGTGGCCACCAATGTCGAGGTACGGGCGGCGATCACCACCGCGGCCCCCCTCGACAGCCACCCCTTCGTTGCGTTGAATACGGCGCTCAATCGTAGCGGTGTTGTGATCATTGCCCAGAAACACGTGGCGAACCCCACGCCCCTTCACATCATGATCATCAACGATGCACGAACGGGAGATGTGCTGCATACTCCGCGTGTGTTGGTCATTGCCGAAGAGGGGGCGAGTGTTGAGGTGATCGAAACACATCACACGATCGGTGAGCATACGGCGCTGGATGTGACGGTGACGGAGCTGGTGGCGAAGGCCGGCAGCACGATCACGTATACGAAGCTGAATGCCGATGCCGGGAACGGACGCCACGTGGGCTATACGGGTGGAAAGATCTATCGTGATGCGGTGATCAACAGTCATACGTTCTGTCTTGACGGGACGTTCACGCGCAACGACCTGAACCTGCAGTTGATGGAGCCGAATGCCAGCACGTATTTGAACGGCGTGAGTGTGCTGAACGAACAACAGTTTGCCGATAATCACACGGTGGTGGATCATCTCGTACCGCACTGTCACTCGGAAGAGTTGTACAAGGGTGTGTATGATGGACGCTCCGTCGGCGTGTTCAACGGCAAGATCTATGTGCGTCCGCGGGCGCAGAAGACCACGGCCTATCAGAGCAATCACTCACTCTTGTTGAGCGATCGTGCTTCGGTGAATGCGAAGCCACAGCTGGAGATCTTTGCCGACGATGTGAAGTGTTCGCACGGGGCAACGATGGGACAGCTCGACGAAGAAGCGGTGTTCTATCTACAAGCTCGCGGCATTGGCGCTGATGAAGCACGCGCGTTGATGACCTATGCCTTTGCTGCCGAAGTGATCGAACGTCTTCCGCATGAAGAACTACGTGCCTATCTCGAACAACGTGTAGCAACGAAACTTGGCGCTCATCCGTGACGCGTGACGATTTTCCGATCTTGAAACGGACGGTGCACGGCAAGCCGTGGATCTATCTCGATAATGCGGCGACGACGCAGAAGCCGCAGGCCGTGATCGACGCTGTGTCCGAATTCTATCGGATGCATAACAGCAATGTTCATCGCGGTGCGCACACAGTCAGTGCCGAAGCCACGGTGATGTACGAAGATGCCCGTGAGACGGCGCGCGAGTTCCTCAACGCCGCCAGGACCGAAGAGATCATCTTCACCAAGGGCACCACGGATGCCATCAATATTGTCGCCGCCGCATGGGGTTCGAAGAATCTCAAGCAGGGCGATGTGGTGTTGATCACCGAGATGGAGCATCATGCGAACATCGTGCCGTGGCACATGATCTGCGAACGTACCGGCGCGATCCTTCAGTGGGTGCCGGTGCTGGATGATGGCTCGCTCGATCTTGAATCGGCCGCCGCGATGCTGACGCCGCAGGTGAAGATGTTTGCCTTCACCCATGCAAGCAATACTACGGGAGCGATCAATCCTGTTCGCGACCTCTGCGCCATGGCCCGTCGACAGGGCATCACCACCCTTGTCGACGGAGCCCAGGCCGTAGCCCATCTACCTGTTGACGTTCAAGACCTCGGCTGCGACTTCTACGCCTTCTCCGGACACAAGGTCTACGGCCCTACCGGCATCGGCGTCCTCTACGGCAAATATGATGTCCTCGTAGAAATGCCTCCGTATCAAGGGGGCGGGGCAATGATCCATACAGTTTCCAAATCGAGCATCACGTATCTGGATCCGCCGCAGAGGTTTGAGACAGGTACTCCCCATATTGCTGGCGCAGTTGGTCTTCGTGGGGGTCTTCGTGGAGGTCTTCGTGGGGGATTGCATGGAGATTTGCACGAAGCCCTCCACGAAGACCTCCGCGAAGCCCTCCACGCAGTCAAGGGGTTGACCTTGATCGGCCGTCCGGCGAACCACCTCCCCATCTACTCCTTCGTTGTGCGGGGTGTGCATTCCAACGACATCGGCATGTTGTTGGACGAGCAGGGGATCGCCGTACGTGTGGGTCATCACTGTACGCAGCCGCTGATGCAGCGCTTTGGTGTGAGTTCTACCGTGCGGGCATCGTTTGCATTCTACAACACCAAGGAAGAGGCCGACGCGTTGATCGACGGCATTCGTAAAGCGGTGAAGATGTTGTCATGACCATTGAAGAGACCATAACGCAGATCGCCGACGAGTTGGCCATGTTCGATGATTGGGAGGACCGCTATGCCCACATCATTGCGATGGGAAAGAAGTTGGACCCCATGCCCCCTGATCATCAAACGGAGACGTATCTGGTGAAGGGCTGTCAGTCCAAGGTGTGGTTGTATCCGGCCTTTGACGGCGAAAAGGTCCATTTTGAAGCCGATTCGGATGCGTTGATCGTTAAGGGGCTGGTGGCGATGTTGATGCGGATCTACAACCATCGGACGCCGAAGGAAATCCTGTCTGTATCGGGTAATTTTGTGGAGCGACTTGGGTTGACGACCCACCTGTCGCAAAACCGGGCGAATGGTCTGGCCTCGATGATGAAACAGATCTCCATGTATGCACTTGCGTTGAGCGTTGCCCATGGAACCTAATCAGACCATATCGCTGCGGGATCGGGTGATCGAAGCTCTGCATACGGTGTATGATCCGGAGATCCCGGTCGACATCTACGAACTGGGCTTGATCTATGAAGTGCATACGGCATTGGATGGCGGCGTCTTCATTCTGATGACATTGACCACGCCAAATTGTCCGTCGGCCCAGTCTCTTCCCGCAGAAGTGGAACGTGTTGCCCGCGCTGTGGAAGGTGTGACGGATGTGAAGGTGCAGATAACATTTAGTCCGCCGTGGGACAAGACGATGATGTCGGAGGCAGCACTGTTTCAGATAGGGCTTTTTTAATGCAGGTAAAATTCCATCACCTTACCATTAGCGGTGTTCAGCCGGAGACGCAGAACGCGATCGCGATCACGTTCGATGTGCCGGAGGAGCTCAAGCCGTTGTTCCTTTACAAGTCGGGGCAGTTCCTGACGGTGAAGGCCGTGATCAATGGTGTGGAGCATCGCCGCAACTATTCGCTGTGTTCAAGTCCGGTCTTGGACGAGCCGATGCGCATTGCGGTGAAGAAGGTGAAGGACGGTGCTGTATCGCAGTGGTTGAACGAACATGCAGCGCCGGGAATGACGTTGGAAGTGTATCCCCCCATGGGCAACTTCACCAAGGAGTTCTCGCCATCGAATGTGCGTCATTATGTGATGTTCGCCGGCGGCAGTGGGATCACGCCGATCCTCTCCATCGTGAAGTCGGCGCTGCGTATCGAGCCACATAGTGTCGTCACGTTGGTGTATGCAAATACAAACGCTGACTCGATCATCTTTGATGAAGCACTCCAGCAGCTAGCAGCGAACAGCGAGTCGAGACTTCGCCTTGTGCACGTCCTTGAAAACAACGAAAGCGAACGTGCGTCATATGCTGGCCGGATGGACAAGGAGTTGGTGCACACCATCCTTTCCGACAAGGTGCCGAACTACGACGCTGTCGAGGCCTTTGTCTGTGGTCCGGGCCCGATGATGGACAACGTTGTTTCCGTCCTTCATGAAAAGGGGCTGGCAGACAACCACATCCATCGAGAATATTTTACGATCGACAAACACAAATCAGAACAAGACGCCATGAACCAGTCCGCCGATGCTGCGGTGAGCGAAGAGATCAAGACCCGACGCGTGAAGATCCGTCTGTACGGTCAAGAGCATGAATTCGATGTTGAACCCGACGAGACCATTCTCTCCGCGGCTCAGCGTGCAGATCTCGATCCGCCGTATGCGTGTCAGATCGGTGCGTGCTGCACATGCCGCGCGAAGATCGTCTCCGGCAAGGTCAAGATGGACGAACGCGAAGCACTGTCAGACGACGAGATCAACGAAGGTTACGCACTCACGTGCCAATCTCATCCACTGACGGATGGGGTTTTCGCGGACTACGATCAATAGACGTCCAGCGTCCGGCGTCCATCGTCCACTCTCTGAAGGACGACGGACGACGGACGAGGGACGAAGGACGCAATGCTAAAGCTCAGTAAAAAAGTCGAATACGCTCTGCTTGCCGTGCAATACATGGCAGGACGGCAGGGGAGTGTGGTGTCCGCCAAGGACGTTGCACTGCGATTCGACATTTCGCTGGCGCTTGTAGCAAAAGTCTTGCAATCCTTGGTGCGTGCCGGCTTGGTGGTTAGTTATCACGGTGCGAACGGCGGCTATGCACTTGCCCGCAACGCGACCGACATCTCCATCGCCGATGTGATCCACGCCGTCGAAGGACGTCATGCAGCGATCGTGGACTGTCAGGATCACACCAGCGGCGATTGCTGCACGCATGAGACGTGTACGATCCGCGAGCCCCTTACTATTTTACAAGAGCGTATCAACGACACGTTTCGAACGATGAATGTTTCGGAGCTGTCATCACCAACACTTGTTACGTTAACAGCGAGTAGCTAGTAGCTAGTACCTAGTAGCGAGTAGCAAGTCAACCACGAACCACGAACCACCAACCACCAACCACGAACCACGAACCACCAACCACCAACCACCAACCATGTCAGTAGCTATCCTCGGAGCCGACAACCTGTCGATCCCAACCGGTATCACCGGTACTGATGAGAACGATAACATCATCATCACGCGCAAGGCCATTACCCAGGTCAAGGAGATCAAGGCGCAGAACAACATTCCGGACGACCACGGATTGCGTGTTGGCGTCAAGGGCGGAGGTTGCAGCGGCATGAGCTACACGCTCGGCTTTGACCAAGCTGCGCGCGAGTCCGATCTTGTGCTCAACGTGGAAGATGTGAACGTCTTCATCGACGCCAAAAGCATGTTCTACCTCATGGGCATGACGCTGGACTACAGCGACGGCCTCATGGGCAAAGGCTTTACATTCAACAACCCGAACGCCACGAAGACGTGCGGGTGTGGGAGTAGTTTTGCAGCCTAAGCGAACTGCGTTGTCCAATTTCATTGTCAAACTTCGTTGTCTAGCTTCGCTGTCTAGCTACGCTGTTTACTACATGGATATCAACAACGAAGTTCAACAATGCAACTAGACAGCGAAGCTAGACAACGCAGTTCGACAACGCAGTTCGACAACGCAGTTCGAC
>CAYXQJ010000039.1:0-28676 GCA_964467455.1 uncultured Hyphomicrobiales bacterium
TCGACGGAAACAAGTAGAGTTTGGAGAAGAAATGGTCGGGGCGGTGAGATTTGAATCTAAAACGGCATTTTCGGCGATGTTCGGTCAAACCGTATTCAAAGCCTGTTTTTATTGGGTGATTCGACGTTTTCTGACTTTCCCACTTCCGTCGTCCGACCACCCCAAAACGCAATCGGCGCGTTAGGAATTGTTAGGAGTCTTTCCGGCTCGCAACTTCGCCAGCGCCGATTCAATTCGATCATCCACGCCGTTTTTGTTCGCATCCACCATGCCCCGCAACTGACCGTGACGATGCGCTAGAAACCAACCACCAACAGCCAACGCAACGCCACCCAAAATCAGTAATTCGTTGCCCGCAATCATGCTTGGCAAAACCATGAGTGTCAAACCGCCAACGACAAGCGCCGTGCTGGTCGTCACGCTGCCGATGAGCAGCTTGAGCGGCGGGTAGAACATGGATGCCAGGCCGAACACGAACATGGCGACGCCAACCCATACAATTCCTTTGAGGCTCGCCAGCTTCGCACCGAGTTCGCGGGCAGTGTCCTTTTGTGCCGCGCCGAGTTCAGTCTTGGCCCGCGTTTCGTCGCGCTCGATGACAGGCATCGGCGCACTCACCACGACTGCCGCGCCATTCGTCGCGCTGGATTCCAGCCGCGACCCAGTGGGCACGGTGTAGCTCCGCGTCCGCACCGTCTCTTGATCCTGACGCGAGACAGCCGCCGGATTGTCAGATTGCACGACGGTTTGCTCGACGATGCCAGCGGGCTTGCTGGTCATCGTTGCCTTGCCGCCCTTGAGCGGCTTGGTTGCGGTGCAGCCGCAGAGCAAACCGACGGACGCAATCACGGCGAAATCAATCAGGGTGAAATTCAATTGCTTCATGCTTCCTTCCTTTCCTGAAATCGCCGCAACTCGAAAGCACACTCGTTCAACGCGGCGGTGTTGTGGTCAATACAGACCGCCAGCTTCAAAGACGTTTCACTTTGCTTTTCGATGATTTGCGTCAGCGCGGCTTGGTGCGACTCGCGCAATTCCTTGTGATCTGCGAGGACGGCTTGCAGTTGGCGCACGAGCCAGTAAATGACGACGCCACCGCCGAGCAGCAGCAGGCAGAACGCCGCCAGGAACAACCAGCGGTCATTCATGCCGGCGGCATGGTCCACCGCCTTGATCAATTCACTCGTGTTCATGTTCGTCATGGTTTAACTGCGGGTGAGCCGCACAACACCGCCCTTGCGGTTCAGTAGCGTGCCGAACTTGGAAAGCATCCCTTGGGCGACACGGGAAATGACCGGGCGCGTGTCGCTCTTGTCGTAACCCGTCTGCGTCGTGCCGACGTTCTGATACTTCAATCCTTCGCCCGGATGCGACGCCGTCCGATCCGCGATCAGGAGTTCCCGCGCCATCTCGCAGGTCGCTTCGATGACCGACTTCGGCACGACGTTGCTGGCGACCGTGCCGCCACCATCGGCATCCGGATCGTGGCAGTCCTCACGCGGCCATTGCAGGGCTTGCGCGTCATTCGCCTTCGCGCCGTCGAACTGGAATTGCCCGTCAATCAGCCGCGAGGCCATCACCAGTGCCTTTTCCTTGTTCGCCAGTGTCGCTGCCGCCCATGCCGTCGCATACAAGTGCCCGTCGTGAAAGGCGTCGCCATCCACCGCATTCGCATACGCGTTGGCGTCCAACTTACCCGTGCCGTCCTCCTTGATGAGTGTCAGAGCCATAAATCAAACTTGGATGTCTATCCGATACACGTTCGAGAACGGTCCAACCGTCGTGCCGTTGGTGTAACGCACCTTGAAGTCGAACGTGGTTTCAGAATCAGCCGCGTTCTCGTAGTAGTAGCCGGGGTCGCCACTCGGCACGGTGTAATGGTGATAGAATGGGCCGTTGTTGATGCTCAACCACACTTCCATGTCGGCTTGCGGAAAATTTCCGTGGTCGAACACCCAATCAATGTAAACGTCCCACCAGCCCGGAGTGGTTGCTTCCCACTGTGGGTCACCACCAACGATGTCCGGCGCGTTGGGAATCAGCGCAGGTGCAGGCTGCTGTCGCTTGCGCCGACGGTCTTGCAGCCACGTCGCCAGCCAGCCGCGAAAGCGTTGCGCCGAAGACAGCGGCCTACCGCGCACTCCGGTTTGGGGTAACTTGCGCATCGTTCTTCTCCGGCTGTTTCTCCGACTCGACGGTTTCGACAGGCTTCGTCGCCACGGCTTGCACCGGCTCGACGTTACCCACAACGACCGGCGGTGCGTCAGCGATGACAAGCGGACGCCGCTTGCGCCGGATGATGGGAAGAAGTTCGTTCATCGCGTAAGAGCGGCGGCGCACGTTTCACACATGCGCCGCCGCCGTGGGTTAGTTGTTGTGATCCACCGCGACGATGCGGACGTTCTTGTTCTCGAACACCCGCGTCCAGTTCGCGCCGTTCTCCAACTCCGCGTTCGTCGGGCTGTCGCCCGCGACCGAGGCGGAAGTGAACTTCACGCCACGCGGATGCAGGATGTAGCGACGACGGTTGATGAGGATGCTGTCGCTGTCCAACGCCTGACGCGCGAGTTCCACGCCTTCCGTGCCGATGCCGCCTTGCAGCGGAGCGGCATCCAGCGGGGCAACACCCTTGCCGAACGCACCCGGCCCAAACAGGTAGCTGGTATAGACCAGACCGCTCGTTGTGCCTGCCCGCACCGGCAACGTGTCATCCACCACCACGCGACGACCCTGGAAGGACTTGATCTGCGCTTTGCCCTCGCTGTCGGGGATGAAGTCAATCAGATCGAGCTTCCGCAACGCGGCTTCCGTTGCACTGTGCATGGCGATGGCCGTCAGGCGGTCGCCCCGGTCGCCGAGCTTCACGGTCGCATCCACAAAGGTTGCGCCGTTCAACTGCGTCGTCGCCGACACGCCGCCCGTCGCTTCCGCCGCGATGGTCAACTTGTTACCGGCCATCGAAGCCGCCGCGAAGATGCCCTTGAGCGCCGAGATGACCAGCGCCTGATCCGTGCGCGCCCAATAGTCGCCCACCAGGTCCACAATCGCCTGCATGGGATCGTCACCCGAAATGACTTTCGCCAGGTGATTGACGCTCCACGCCTGCGCATCGTTGTGGATGCGGGCAATGTCCTTGTCGCTGGTGATCTTGTTGACCGTCAGCGCCGCGCTGTCGCTCAACAGTTGCCGTGCCGCCGTCAGGTCTTTCCAGAACGGCATTTCCGCCGTGCGACCGCCACCCGCCGCGAGTTCATCAAACTCGGGCGCGTTTTCAATGATGCCGCTTTGCACGAACACGCTCAGTTGCGCCGTGCGTTCGATGGCATACTTCTCGAATTTTGTCGGGACGATGATGTCCGCGATTGCTGTTTTAGCCATGATTCAATCTCCGGTTGTGACCCGCTTACGCGGCGACTTTCAAACGTGCCGCCAACTGCGGGTCGGATTTTTCGATCTTCATCTGCTCGGTGAGATTCCACGTCTCCTTGCGGAACGGGTTTTTCACCGACCGATTGCCAGCCCCACCGGAGCTAGAGCCGGCAGCACCGCCACCAGCATTTGCTTCAAACAGGTGCGGCGCGTCGGACACCAACGCATCCACCCATTCGGCCAAAGTCATCGGCGTGACTCCATCCTTGCCTATGCGGGAAGTCTGGCCGTCCGCCTCGAAAGCCTGGGGAACTCCGTTCACCAGCTTGAAAGTCACTCGCGCCCGCGACGTGATGTCGGGGATTGCCGTCCCCCGCAAACCGCGCTTGGTCGCTTCATTCACGACGGCTTGATCAATCTGAATCGCCGTCAAGCGACCATGAAGGGCATCACGCTCGGCGACGACCACCCCATGTTGTTTGTCCCAATCAGCGCGGGCAGCCTTGAGCCGCGCATCAATCACCTTGTCCACTTCACCCGCTTTGAGTTGCGCGGCTTCCTCCAGCTTGCGCTTCTCATCGGCAAGCTGACGCACGGCGTCAGGGTCAATGCCGTCGAAACGCTTTTTCAATTCGTCACGCTCCTTGAGGATCGCGACGTTGGTTGCCCGGAACTCTTCGAGTTTCGATTTTTCGACGACGCCATCAGCGTCGAGAACGAACGCGCCCTCGCGTTCGACGTAGAGGTTCGCGTGTTCGACAGGGACTTCACCCTTGCTCGCGTATTTGAATTTCAGTGCCATCGTGTTTGCCTTTCTCGATTTGATTTACAACTCCACCGCAATGATGCCGCGCATCAGCACACCAGGACTCAGTTGCCCGTTGGCGTAGTGATGCAGCCGAAACCAGATGACCTTTTCCGTCGGCCACTCGCCATCTTCACCCGGCCCGTCCCACGAGCCGTTTACGGCGGCGTATTGAGTGCCGAAGCTGGGAATGATGTCGTCATACGCGGTTGCTCCCAGCGTCAGGCAAGCCACGAACCGCAACAGCCGGTGCGCCTTTGCTTCGCTGCCGTCCACCGGCGGCGTGGCCCACACGAACCACTTCGTGCCTGCCGCAATCGCAGCCTCGGCACGGAAACCGACATAGCCCGCGTTCGTCGTCCACGGCCCGCCATCCCGCAGCGACAACGCGCCATCCAGCCACGCCACCGCCGCCGGAACAACGGTCGGATTGGCCGCATCGCCTGCAATCGTGCGGTTGCGAACCACCATCGTCATCGCCTTGCGACCGCTCACGCGCCGGAACGAGCCATCATCCAGCAACACCTTGTTGCTCTTGGCCCAGGCGTTCCATGCCCGGCGTTGCGCTTTCGTCAGGGTTTTCCAGAGTGCGGACGTTTTCATTCAGTCACCGTTGCGGTTGCGACAGGCTTGCCTGCCAGTTTGACTTCTTCCTCGTTGCTCCGACCCGCCGGCAGAACTTCACCCCGGCGGAAAACATCGAACATCGTCTCGCGGCTGATTGCGCCCGATTGCCATGCACCGACAATGGCGGTGATCTCATCACTCGACATGCCCTTGGTGCTGAAATCCGAATTGAGTTCGATGAGCACCCGGTTTTCACCGATGTTTTCGGGACTATCCTCCGTGGAGTTCCACCAATAGACCCAGCGGAGGACGTGTGTGAGCGAATCGCTCACGCTCAGAGACACGGCAGACAACACCGAGTTTTCACCCGACTGACGCAGTTCAATGGCATCAGCGGATTCACCGACCCGCTTCTGCGCTTCCAACATCCGCGTGCCCAAGACCGCCATCAGCCGTTCGTCGCGATCCATTGCGCGCTCGAAGGTCGTCAGGCCTTGACCGGTGAACTCCAGAAAGCCCGCCGTCGCGCCGGGTGTTTCAGCGACCCATGCCGTCGAAGAACCGATGCGGAGATTGGAACTCTTGTCGAAGCCACTCACCCAGGCTGTCGGCAATGCCGTGAAGTGCAGGCCGTGTTTGTAATCGGCGTTAAGGCGGTAGTGATCGAGATTGACCGCGATGATGTCCGCCAGCGGCAACTTGTCCACGACCGGCAGCGAGTGGCGAGGACCGTGGAACACAAACGGAATCAGCGGCAGCGGTTTTCCCAACCGCAGCGGGATCCTTGTTTCCACCTTGAACCATTCGGTCTTGGAACGCTTGGTCTTACCCTCACGCTGTTGCCAGATTTCAACTTGATAAAACCACCCCGGAATTTCTTCCCCGGATTTTTGACCACCCTTCACGAGTCGAAGGACACGCAGTTGTTCGATGGGTTTGACCTCGAACATATCGTAACATTCCTTGCACTGACCGTGTTCACTTAGGACCACCAACGTCAGCACGTTTCGACCATTCACCCGTTCCGAACGCCAATTCAAAATCTGTTCGGCAGTGTAGAGAACCGCATACGCACGTCGTTCCGTTTCATCTTCCCAATCCACCAGCGTCCCGGCACGACCCACACCGATGACCTCGGTGACGATGTTTTTGGCGTAGGTTTCCAACGACGTGCCGAGCATGTCGGCGTCATCCACAAAACTTGCGAGGGCCTTTCCGACGCCCGAACCGGATTCCGGGATTTTCACCGTCGGTTCACGCCGGAAAATCAAACCGACGAAACCATCCGTCGTGCGCGCGGTGGCGTTAAAGAACGAAGTGCGCGACTTGTAGGCGGCATACTCATCATCCGATTGCGAGTCGAGGCGCGGCAGATACCGAGTGCCGGCGGCCTTCACCGCGTCCTCGCCCGCAAAAACGTCACGCGCCCGCAACCACGCGGCTGCGTTCGCGTCGTAATCAGGATGTGTGGAGTTGACCGGCACGCGCGCACCGTAGCACGTGATTTTTCCACCATGACCCGACGTGCGACACACACCACGAACCACAACGAACACCGACACCGTTGCTCCGAACCGTCACGAAAGATTTTTGCCCGATTTCCGCTTGACGGTTTTCAGAACCGCAATGCCGCTGGCAATTCAACGCTCCTGACCGCTTCGTTCGCTCGCCGGCAGGCATCGGTCGTGCCAGCCCTGCCGCAGGCGCAACACAGGGCTGTCACGCCCGCTGCTGATCTGCCGTCGAGCTGCCACTTCGCTTCGGACAAAGGCAATGATGGTGTGACGATCCTGTCGGGCTATCCACGGTTCGGGTCGCTCGCATCCTTTCAGTGCTGCCGGGCGTCCCCACCGGGATGTGCTGTGTGTCTCACAGAAATTGTGATGAGACACACAGCACATCCCGGTAGGGCCGCCAGGCGTTGGCACACACTGGTCGGCGTTCGTTGGCAGCGGTTGCAGGGGCGCATCTCCGGCGCTTACTACCAGCGGGTCACGCAGCCGTTGCAGTTCTGGCACGCGCTCGGTCGGCCTGCGCAGTTCCGGCCATCGTTGCCTTGGTGGCAGCCGTTTGTCTGGCGTTGGCTGGTCGTCACCGGCTGGGTGCGTCCTTCGCGGCGGCGCGAGTATCCAGTCTGAGCCGCTTCGCGGCTCTACCTCACGGCAATATGGCGCACATGCGCCTTGAGCAACGCGACTGGATACGAGATTTTACACGCAACACATCCAAACCATGTGCACCGATTACGAAGGTCCGAAGCCGGAACAGAAAGCCGAGATCGAACGGAAAATTCGACGTGAGGTTTTCGGCTTTGTGCCGCGTGCGCGTGTCCGGCCAACTGACCCCGCACCGCTCATCGTGCCGGTGGAAGATGTTTTCGACTGCCGCGAAATGCGATGGGGTTGGAGTGTGCCGTGGGACAAAGCGCCGTTGGTCAACGCCAAGAGCGAAACACTCACCACGCTCGCCACGTTCAAGCCGCACTTGGATCAGCGTTGCTTGATTCTCGCACGCAGTTTCAAGGAAGGCGGCGCACAATTTCACCAACCAGGTTGGGCGGTGTTTTGTCTGGCTGGTTTGTGGCGCGAGGAATCCAGCGGCCCGCGCTTCGTCATGCTGACCACCGCGCCGAACGAATCCGTCGCGCCATTTCACAATCGGATGCCGTTCCTGCTGCGCGAAGAACAATATCCCGACTGGTTGCGGGGTGATTATCTCAAGGTTTTGGCCGCACCGGACAAGTCTGCCTTGGAGAAATTCCAGAAGCAGCCTGAATTGTTTTAGTTGACGCGCACCGTCTCGCCTTTCAAGCAATCCAGACAGGTGAACTCCAATCGCCCTTCATCAGCATCGCCGCTTGGACAGACGTAAATGGAATTACACAGACAACGTGCTTGGAACGGTTTTGGAATCGGTGAGCGCATCTTGATCTCGGCTACAACGCGACATTGCTGGCAAATCAGCAACGCAACGAAATCCTCAGACTCGTAACCGACCGTGGCTTTGACGCGGGATGTTCCGCACGCGCCGCACCATATTTCAAATTGTCGGCACAAACTCCATTCGGGGGTTTTCTTAACAACCCATTCCTCGCGTTTTTGAAATGCCATCGCCGGCCACTTTTCCATGCCGCAAATCTAACACACCAACATGGACAAATTCGGTCCTACCCGGTGGATAAACGGTAGTATGTAGATAACGCAAATTAGCAATCTCAGGCCGCAGCCCGCGAAGGTTGTTTATCGAAAACCTCAAGCATTTGCATTGTTCCCACCTTCCACCTTCGTAAGTGTGGCGGGTCATTTGCGTTATCTACATACTCCCGTGGATAAAATCTAACTTCGCACGACCCTAAAAATTCAACCGTTCAGACAATTCGGGCGTCACTTGGCGTTCGGAACACACGCAGCCAGGTGAAATCGTTCGTCGCCGACAATTTGAACGCGTCTTGAAATTCGTGTGCCCTCGAAAGACAAAGTTGGCTTGCTTCGCTCGAAGTGAAATCAGTTCGCGCTGTGCGTTGCTCGCGTGCTCAACCACCACGAGGCGCGCAACCATTGTCACGTTTTCCATTTACGTTCGATCACTCCCGCGCGCGCGATGCCTGACGCTCGCCCTAGCCCCTAACGGGGCTGGGCCGGGCAGCCATCTCGGGTTTACGGGAGTCACTCTCGGCTGCCCTCTCGCTACCCGCGCGCGCGTTGGACCTCTCACCACGCTCGAACGTCTCTGTTCCAATCAACCGTTGCTGGTTGCTCGAACGGTCTGGCGCGCGCGGGTCAGGCATCAAGGAAAAGATGGCCGCAGTCGCGGAAAGATTGGTCGAACGTCTCGTCGCTTCGCTCCTCGATTTGAAAACGGCAGCAGCCCGGCTTCACAGAGCGGACACTTGCACGAAGCGAGCATTGCGCTGACGCGCCCCTGGTCGCCCATGGGCTTCGCTTCGCGCCAAGTGCCGCGGTTCGCCCAGATTGCAAGCTCACCGCTTCCGCACTGTTCCGCCCGCGCACGATGACTGACTCGCCAGCTTTGCAGCCGCTTCACTCCACTCCGCGTCCGCTGATAAACGAAGCAAGCTCCCGCTGCGTTTGTTCCGACGGCCGCAAACTGGCGAGACAGTCGGGAACGGCTCGTGCGCCCCAAAGACACCAGAGGCCGCGATGCTCCGCATGTCGGCCAGGACACCGCAATAGGCCGCGAGGCTTCGCCCGGCCAAGACGCCGGCATTAACCGTGAGCACGGCCAGATTCCGGTCGCTCCGCAGGCTGCGCTCCCGAATCTGGCCGACCTCACTGACAAAACCAAATTGGTCTGACACTTCGCCGTCAGGCTGCGTGCAGTGCGTCCGATCGCGCCCATGCACCCATCGCGTCGCCGCCCTCGCACTTCGCTCTGCTGTCGAAGAGTCAGAAAGCTTGGCTGGCGCTGGCGCGACTGCGCCGGGACACGAACCAGCAGACCCGGCCAAAGGCATCGGCTCGCGGCTTGTTGTCACGGAGGATGCTTCCCGGTGTGAACACAAGAGCATGTTATGTGTAATGCCGCCTCAATGCCGTATCCCGCTGGCGCGTGAACCCTCGGCATTGAGTCTCCGCCGGCTCATCGCATACGCCTCCTTCGTCGGCCTTCGCCGGCCCGGTTCATTAAACATAACAGCGTCTTGTGTTCACATGCAGCTGCTTCACTGTCACGCTGACTGCTCATCCGCACCTCGCGCTCGTGCGGGCAGTCAGCGCGCCAGTTCGCAGGCATCCGTCGCGCCAACTGCGCCGCTCGCCTTGAAAGGAACAGCCGGGTCTGCGTGCCCCAAAGCCCCCGCCCATCCCCAATGCTAGACCCCTTCCATCCCCAAGGGGTCGTCGCTGGAAAAGAGTTGGCTCGCTTCGCTCGTTGACTCGCGTGGTCGCGTGACGCAACCACGCGCCGGAGTTTTCAGGTCCGCTTTTTCTGCTTCTGCGTCTCTTGCCGTCGCCCTCACTGCCTCGCCGCAAAACCAGCCCGCCCACTCGTGGCGACCTTCTGAAGACTACTTCCATGGGGGAGGGCTGGCGGCTCGGCTTTTCAGTGAAGGGCGACGGACAGAAGACGCAATGCAGAGCAGAAAAAAAAAGACCATGAAAACAAATACACAAAAGATTGAAGGGACTCGGGAGCAGATCCGCAATATCGAGCAGACTAACACCAACACCGAAGCGCAGGCCGAGCGCAAAGACAATCGCTTGCCGATTGATACCGAGGCACGGAAGAAAAACCGGACGTTGCCGACAACGAAGGTGTTGAGCGCATTGCATCAGCAGTTGCCCGCCGCGTATCGGTTGGCCGAAGTGGTTGGCAAGTGGGTTTGGGTTCGTTTCACCGAGCAGCCCACCGCCGAGATTCGGCAGCAGTTGGCGCAGCTTGGTTTCCATTGGAATCGTGAGCGGCAGGCGTGGCAGCACCCTTGCGGACAGTTCCGCTTGAGCAGCCAGCAAGACCCGCACGACAAGTATTCCAGCTACTACCCGGCGCGAGTTCGCCGCAGCAACAAGCCGCAGACCGCCGCAGCGCCGGCAGCCGCCTGACACCACCGGGGCGGCACTCGCCGCCCCATTCCTTTCACAACAACCGAGAATTGCCATGACTGATTTACACAAGACCATCCGCCGCCGTTCGCGGGAATCGTTCGCGCACTATCGCAAGCGCATCGTCGTTTCGCTTGAACCGGGAGACGTGATCGGGATGCGACTTGAGCGCACCCGCACCACCTACCGCGCACCGCTCGCCAGTGTGTTCCGCACGTTGGCCGACTGGCACGCACGCGCCGAAGCCGCCGCCAAGCGGGAAGCGCGCAAACTCAAACGCCTCACTCGCTGACACCATGAACACGAACAACAACGAATCACCGTTTGGCGAGGTCATTTACGCCTACACACGGGCGCAGGCCGTCGCCGACGGCTACCAAGTCGAAGTCACCAAGACCGCGCAGGAAGCAGGCATCCGCTTTCCGGTTTTCCTCTCACGCACCGTGTTCGATGCGTTCGTGACCGTGCCGCCGGACGTAACCGGCCAGGACGAAGCCGGCAGGCTTTGGGACATCGTTTGGATGCTTCGGTTTGCCATTCGCAAATCGGCAAGCCAATCGAATCGGATGCCGTTCGCGCTTTACGTTCGGAACGACAATCGCAAGCCGCGTCTCGTGAAGCTCATCGCGACGTGCGGCGCACTGGACATGGACGACCCGCAGCCAGCCATCACCGTGATGATGCCGGACGAAGATTGACCCACCCCCATATTTCGCGCCGCTGACCCTTTCAGGGGTCAGCGGCTTTTTGCCGTGTTGGGAACTCGCGCCGTCCCCAAACCCCGGCGCTTGTGCTACGCGCACCAGACCGCGCCAAAGGATTTCATCCTCTGGACTCCACGCCTTACAGACCGCGCAACTTTCGTTGCGCCACCGCCCGCGACTTCGTCGCGACCAGATAGCGCAGCGCGTCCGCTGCGTCATCGCCGCCGATGCCATCGTCATCGGCGTCCACTTTCAGCACGTCCTCTGGCCGGTTCGGATCGTGTTGCAACGCCGGGAGCGTTTCAATCAGTCGGGCGCAGCGGCGATGAAAAAACAGCGTCGGGCGGATGTTCGCCTCTATGTCACCTAACCCTTGCATAACTTCTGCCCAACCGTTCACGCGGTCGGTGTTCGCCGGACGCAAGGTGACGCCCTGTTTGGCGTATTGTGCGGCAATCGTCGTCCCGTCGCTTTGCCTCGAAAACACATCCGCGCCAGCAACGACCCGTTTCAGGTCGCCAAGTTCCAGCCGCCGGTCGCCAATCGTGTGCCGCGCCAGCATCGTCTTGATCGCCGCCGAGTGGCGTTGCGGCAACCAAAGCCGTTCCGCGTGTTCGTCCACGACGAACGTGTTGCCGTCACCGTCGCGGCAGCCGAGCAGCGCGACCGTGTAATGGGCGAAGCCGTAATCCAGCGCCAGAAACCATTCCACCGCCCGTGTGTCGTCGAAGTCCTCGACGACGTGGACATCGCGCCGGAACTGCGTAAAGAACTGTCCGGCGGCAATGTCCCAATCACCATTCAGCCACGCCCGCTTTTGCCAGCCGGTCAGACCCTCTAGGATTTTTCGATACTCTGGATTGTTGAACGCATTGTCGCCGACTCGCGCCGGGATGAAGACCGTGTTGGTCTGCCGATTTTCCCTCATGGGGAGCACAAACTTTGTGCGATACCAAGCGTGACCGATGCCGCCGGGATTCGTCGTGGAGTAAATTCGCGGACGCCAGTTTGGTTTGCTCGTGCGGCAACATGTCGAAATGTCCTGATACTTCCGGCTGGTCAGTGTTGTGCCTTCTTCCACGCCAATCACGTCGTATTCCAGGCCGAGGTAGGCATCAATATCCTTCTCGGATTGAAAGTGCCCGGCGATGATCCGCGAACCGTTCTTGAACGACAGCACGCCACGGAACGCGGAGAACTCATGCTTGAGTTTGCCGAACACCCGACGGCGCAAGTCCTCGAATTGTTCAAGATTGGCTTTGCCCACTTTGCGGAGCAGCAGGCATTTCAAGCCCGGCACGCGCTGGCAGTCATCCGCGCCCATCTGCGCCAGCAGCCAGTGAGACTTCCCGCCACCACGAGCGCCGCCGTAGCCGATGGAAGTCGGCCCGTCGGCATGGTCGCATAGCCGGGCGGCTGCCGACGCGACCAGTTGGCGCGGTTGCAACACCACGCCAGCGGCGAGGAAGTTCTTCACCTGGTCGCGGGGACAGCCAGCGGCCAGTCCTTCCGCAATCATTTGCTCGAATGGATTCATGGTTGCGGCGGCAAGGCAGGCGGATTGACCGGGCTGGCTTCCACGTCCACGACGGCGGCAGGCCGCACCGTCGGGCCGTAAATCTTTTCCAGCGCGACTTCGATCTGAATCATGAAGGCGGTTTCTTCCTCCCCCGGTTTTTCCGCAGGTTCAAGAGACAGACCCGACGAGACACGACCAAGCTTGCTCGCCAGGTCGAGCAGCCGGGCGATGCCTTCCAGCGTGCCGCACCGTGCCGGGTTTTTCTTCCACCGCTCGATGGCTTCCCGCGCCAGCCCGATGAGTTCCGTCCGCGTCTGCCATTCATCTTCGCGGTGTTGCTCCTGTCGTTTCGCCCAATCAACGCCGTTCTGGATTGCGACGGCCTCCGCTGCTTTGCGCTCAACCTCTGTCAAGTGGGCGGTGTGCGCTTGCACCCGTGCCGGCCAGTCGAACCGCCGCGACCAGCGTTCGATCATCGTCTTGCTCTTGCCGAGCTTGTCGGCCACGACCGCCAGCGACCGTTCCGGGCCGAGTTCAAGGTAGGTCTTGAAGGCGGCAAAGGCTTTCGCGCTTTCGCGTTCCTGTCGTTCAAACATCAATGGCATGGGTGTTCCTTTCGTTCCGACCGCCACCGGGCAGGCCGATGGCAGGTGAGAAGGGAAACCCGGCTTCATGCCGGTTTCTCCTTCTCGACTGCCCGCTTGTTTCATGGGGTGCATTTCCTTTTAAGGGATGTTGCCCTCTTGCCCTTCCCCGGTTTTGCGCCAGTAAAGCCCGCTGGACTGGACAATCAGCCCGGCTTCCGTCAGCCGTTTCAGGTAGTTCATGGTCGTGCGGCGGCTCATTTTTAGATTTGCACCGGCGTCCTTCACGATGTTCGTGAAGGTCTTGGACTTGTCGCCCAACGCCTCGTCCATGAACTCCTTGTCCGAGCAGACCTTGTTTTTGGATTGTGGCCGGCGCAGCGCGTCCGGGTTCAACTCCTTGGCCACGCGCATCAGCGGAAATTCCCACGCGACGACGAACTCCGGCACGCGCGGCAGGTTGCGGAGGATGCTGGTGACGGTGAAACAGTCCGGCTCTTCGTGCGGCGTCAGCACCATGATGGTGTCCGGGTCGCGCACCCACGCGCCCGCGCCGCTCATCCGATCCGCGGCCTCTTTCGCCGTGCTGTCGCCCTTGGCGAAGTGATGCGCCACCACCACCGCCGCGCCGGAACTCTGCGCCAGCTTTTCCAGTTCGTTCATCAGCCCGGCGATTTCGCCGTTGGCGTTCTCGTCGCGGTCGCCCAGGACTTTGTAGGCCGGGTCGAGGATGATGAGTCCGAACTGATGCTTCGCCAGTTGTTCCTCCAGCTTTGGCCGCAGCAACGTCAAATCGGCGTTGTGCCCGCGCAGATTCCACAGGTGCAGCGTGTCGCCGATGCCGGTGCAGTCCGTCCGCGCCGCGCACAGCGCGTTGACCCGTTGGGCAATCGCCCAATCGTGCAGCTCGAAATTGATATAGACCACCGGCAGCTTTTCGCACCGCCGCCCCCACCACGGTTGACCACTCGCCACGGACAATGCCAGGTCGAGCAGACACCACGACTTGTTCGACTTCGACGTGCCGCCGAGGATCATCTTGCAGCCCTTGTGCAAAATGCCCTCGATGATTTGCGCCGGCACGGGCGGCGGCGACGCCGCGAACGTCCGCAACGTCACAATCTCCGGCAAACCCGCCGGCACAGCGCCTAAATCCACCGCGATGTCAATTTGCTCGTTCATTCACGCTCCTTGTGCCATCCTGATTTCATGGAAAAGCAAGCCAGAGAGACGCAGGCTGCCAAGAAGTTCGATCACTACATGGGAGTCATTCGGCGGCGCGCGAAAACTGTCGCCAACCGACGCGCAAAAACCGTTCTGCTTCCTTGTCCGTTCTGCGGAGGCAAAGCCGAATGGAGCGGCGGCACGCGGCGCTACGAATTTCAGCTTGCGATTGAATGCACCAAATGCGGCATCAATACCGGGCCGATTCCTTACGGAAGAAATGACGACAAGAAGGCAGCGACAATCTGGAATCGCCGCGTCCAGAGCCGGGCTGAAAGACTTTGGGATAAGTTCGGTCCTTCGCCCACAGTGATAGAACCAAAGCGGAAGCGCAGAAAATAGCTTTGCGCTCTTTGCGTTCCTTCGCTGTTCAAATCTGTGTTTATCTGTGTCCATCTGTGGTTAAGTCTCCAGCCATACCAGTCTTTGAAGTTTTCCGTCGCGCCATGCACCGGGCACGCGCACGGGTTGTGAGTAGGTGAACACTTTCGGGTCGCACCCGAACGCCACCAGTCCGGCCTTGAGCCGGGTTTCCAAAATCTTGTTCCGGGGCGCGTCAAACCATGCGTGCAACGACTTGCCCGCCGTATCAATGATGCAATGCAGCCGATACCGCAGGCGGCGTTGCAGATACGCGAACACCGCGCCCACGTCGTCTTTCGTCAGTGTGTCGCTTTCAATCACAAGGAATCGTTGCCCCTCTAAATTCTCGTTGCTCCGTTGGTAGCTGCCCGGCTTGAACGCCGAGCCGCAGGTGTAGTTCCCCATCACCGGCCCGATCTGATACCAGTCCGCCACCGGCCGGAAATGCGTCCGATGCTCCGGCTTGCCCGAACTGAACACGTCGCCAATCCAGACGTGCGCATGTGCCGGCCACAACCGCAGCCAGGTGCGGAATTGATCTTCCGCATCGCGCTCGCAGACTTGCAGCGGCGAGTCCGCGACGATTTGCGCGAACGGCCAGCGGAAACGCTCGAACATTTCCGGGGCGAACCGTTCCGCCATCACGCGCACCGTTTCCAGAATCACTTGCTCGCCAGTGTCGCGGCCTTCCGCCCGCGCCCGCGCTTGCACTGCTTCGCGCGGCAGCACCGCGCCGCTGGCTTGCAGCACATCGCCGCTCCGCAGCACGCGGCCACCCGGCAGTGTGATTTCCCACGGACTCCCGCCGAGGGCGCGGCGCAACCGCCGGTTGGCATCCGCCACCGCCGGGGCGCACGAGGCGTGAAAGCAATAAATCGTCGGCGCACCGTCCACGTTCACCCGGCAATCCTTCCTGCCGGTGCGATGCGTGTGCATGGCCTCGCCGGGACAGCGGCAAAGTCCGCTGACTTCGCTCTGCCAATCCACCGGGCCGACGATGCTCGCCGCCACCTGTCGCGGATCGTTCACGGTTAGAAATTGAGTTCCGGTTCACAGTGTTGTTTCGCGGCGCGGATGAAATCCGCCGGGCGTTTCAAAATTGCCGACGCGACGTGCGGCGGCAGGTAGAGCAGATTCTTCGCGCCGTATTTGTCGGCGATAAATTGCAGAATCATGCCCTCGACGCGCGGATCGCCGCCGAGAAGTCGGTGCAGCCTTTCCACGGTCTGCACCGACAACCGGCCTGTCGCGGGATTTGTGAGGGTGTCGTCCATGTTCACGCCGTCAGCACCATTTCGGTGCTGGCCTTGTCCGCCGGGTTGTAGCCTTTTTCAATCACCCACAGCCGGTGCGCCGACGTGAACGCCTGCCAGCCGGTTTCGATTTCGTCCTCTGTCCAGACGTGTTCAATCGGCGCGGACGGCTCGACCGAGTTGACGATGAGGTTCATGCACTTCACCGGCTCGCCCAAGGCGCGGCGATACGCCGCGAGTTGGTAACACCAAGTTGAATACGGCTTCACCTTGTATTTCGGGTTGATCTTCATCGTCTTCAAATCCACGAGCGTCAGCCCGTGAACCGGATGCTCGATGAGCAAGTCCGCCGTGCCCGCGTAACCCCACGCCGGATGCACCAGCACCCGTTCCGTCCAGCGCAGCACGAGCGCGTTGGCTTGATACCAATCGCGGTATTTGTTCAGCCAGGACGAGTGCAAATCCGCCCGGTCCACTTCCAGCGTATGCGCGACGCGCTCCGCTCCGGCGTGAAACGCCGTGCCAAAATCCGCCGCGCTGTCGCGGGTCGTCTGCGAATCCGCGACGACGCGCTTGGCAAAATCGTCTTCGCTTTCGCCGGGGTTGCGCGGCAGCGTCAACGCCGCCATCACCGCTTGTTCTTGCAACCAAGCCGTGAGTTCCGGCTTGGCGATGACGCCGAGGATGTTCGTCACGCTCGGCAGCAGGCCGAGCTTGCGGGCATCCCGCAGCGTGGTCGGGCGAGGTTCGCCCTTGAGGGACGGGACGGTGTGGCAGGCCACACCATCCCGTTGATACCAATGGGCAGAATCGGGGGAGAAGAGCTTCATGGCACTATATCCACGTATTCAGTTTCTTCCGGTTCAGAACCCGACTTCGGGGTCGAAGTCGGCAGCGGGCGGCGTTGCCGCCGCGTTGCTTTTGGTCGGCACGGTCGCTGGTGGCGCTGCCACCGCGGCGGCCGGCCGTGCGGGCGCGACGGGCGCACCCGATTGCTTTGCCTTCCATTCGGCGTAACGCTGGCGCGTCGCCGCCGGATCGTAAGTGCCGCTGGGCGTCACCTTCTTGGTCGGCTTCGACACCGCATCAATCGAGGCGTAAGTCTTGCCGGCCATGTTCTGCTGGTGACTGATGACCAGCGTGCAACTCGCGCCGATGAGCTTGGCGAGATCAATGGTCTCGCCCGGCGTCACCAGCCGCCCGCGCCACTTGCCCAAAAACTCCGCGAGCTTCGCCTTTGGATGCAGCGACGCCGTGAAGTTCTTCGACACGGTGCAGGGTTTGCCGTCGTCGGTCTTTTGCTCGCTCTCGAAAACGAGCTTCACCTTATTGACCATCTTCTTGACCCCTTGAAACTCCGTTTCAATAAGGCCCATATCCATCACGTCCACGCAGCACGCGGGATGGATGCCTTCGGGATGCGGCTTGAAGTCGCCGCCGTCTTTGCTTGTCAGTGTGAGGTTACTCATACGTTTTGATGTTCTGTTTGTTGATGTTTTGGTTTCCCCTCCGGCGGCAACACGCCGCGGAGGAAATTGAAGAAGGTTTCGGCGCGCATCGTGATGAGCCACGGGGCGTGATTGCGGCGGTGCGCCACAATCCACGGCTTGCCGCCGCAATCGCCCTCGGCCTGCACGCAGGCGTCGGTGAGGTTCAGGTTTTGAACCCGCTTGACCTCGACGTGCAGCCACGCGAGCGCGTCGCTCACCACGTCGGGTGAATCGGGTGAGCCGCTGAATTGCTGTCCGCGCCGGGCGTCAAACCCGTGCTCGCGTAGCAGCGAAGCGAACTCGCGCTCACCGACTTTGCCTTTGCGCCGGGAGTTCACTTGCTGTCGTCTCCTTTGTTTTGGTTTTCGCGTTTCGCGGCTTTCTTCGCCTTGTCCTCGATGTATTCCTCCAGCGATTTTCCGAGGAAGTAGCCGAGGAACAGCAGCCAGCCGATGACCAGCACGTTCAGGAATGTTTCAATCAGTGTCATAGTGATGCCTTGTGGTTTGGTTCGTTGGTGTTGGTTAAATCCCCGTGCGCGGACGAACGACACCGCGCCGGCAGACTTTGAAATTCGTTTTCAGGTGTTCCACGACCTCCGGCCAATGGAACAAAACGACGGAGGAAATCTTGATGAAGGGCAGGAAGCCCTCGCGCTGCCAGTTCTCGACGGTTCGCACCGTCACCTTGAGCTTCGCGGCGAGTTCCTTCTTGGTGAGCATTTCGTCGCGCGGATCAGCCGGCGACGGCGCGGGAGTGTTGACGGGGACGGCGCTCATACTCCGACCTCCCACGTCGCGATGTTGAGTTCACGGGCGATGGCCTCTTTAAGCCCTTGCTCCGGCGCAGCCCGGCCCGTCTCGATCTTGGTGATGAGCGATTCGGTGCAACCGACCCGCCGCGCCAGTTCCAGTTGGGTGAGGCCCAGTCGCCGCCGCGCATCGCGCATCGCTTGACCTGTCGTGTTCTTCGTCTTCAACATTTTCTTCGTCGGCCTCCCGCTTCATGCGTTTGGCCTTTGAATAGTTGAAGGACTTCACGAACGACTTGCCGGAAATGAAAAAACGCCCGTAAATACGGGCGTTTTCAAGCGTGTGAAGATTTCACGATCACTTCACGAATCAGTCATCGGTATTGCCTTCCTCGTGGCGGTATTCTTCTTGTGGCGCGGAATCGTCATCGTCCTTGTATTGATCCGGTTCGTCTCGGATTGCGCCATGCTTCTTCTTGGCGTAACGGTCGCCTTTGACGGTGCGAAGGCGTTCCTGCATGGAAGAAGAAAGCGCGAGCAACTTCTCCATCGTCATGTCGAAATGCTTTTCGATGAGCGCCACCCGCCTCGTGATGAGCGAAGCGACACACTTGCAGGCCGTGGCGGTTTCTCCGTTGGTCTTTTTTTTGAACACCATCAAATCGAACACCTGCGCCGGTGTCGCTTTTTTGAAGCGTGTTCCCAACCCCATCAGTCCGCCGAACAGTTCCAGCGCCCGCACAATGTCGGCTTCCTTGACCGCTTCTTTCATTGCCGGCAGATGCGCTTTAAACAACTCCGCGCCGGCTATAGGCGCGTGGAGCCGCCCGTTGTCCAGAAGTTCAACGTGCTCTTCCAGTGTAAAGAAGCCCGCGTTCACGCGGTCCAGCATGTCCGTCGCGGTCGCCTTGCAGAACCGGCTCGACGGCGCAAGCAGGACAAAACCCTTTGGCAATTTCGCCACCAGTCGCGCCACTACGTCGCTGAATCCATCCTCATCGTGTTGGATCGTCAGGAAGATTGGCAACGGCGCGTTTCCCAGCGACGCGATTTGCCGCGTCCGGTCAAATTCCATCTTCTGGTCTTTGGCAAGGCACTTCAACGCGCCGGCAATCGCCGCGCCGAGTCGCTTCAAATTCACTTCCCACACTTCCGCCGCATCCGCTGAAACCAGAAAGTCGTCGCAGCCCGGCCCATCATCTTCTTTGCACTTGGCGACGAAGCCATCCCCTCGCGGCTTCAATTCATGCGTGCAGCCCTCGACGTGCGGACACTGAACTGACGACGCCTTGCGCTTCGCCTTTTCCAAAAAGACTTTACGGGCGGCGGCGTGTGCGCCTCCCAGGTGCAGTTCCCAATCCGCTGCGGCGGCGGAGTGCGCCGGCATATCTTCCAGAATGTGCCACGCACTATTCATCCCCGTTCACGGCGCGGAACTCGCGCAGCGTCAGCCAGTCATGCACTGCCTTAACGTCGCCCGTCCGCCCCACGTTCAGCGTGTCGGGCGTGCGGATGGTGACACGGCGCGGCTTCGTGCATTTCTCAAACTCGATTTCAAACACGGCGCGCACCATCTTGCCGGTGTCCGGCACGGCCTTGATCTCCTTGCCGTCTTTGCTCCGTTTCACCGCGCTCGCCACCATGTCGTCGGACTTCCGAACGATGCGGTCGTCGAAGTCGCCACCAAATTTCAGTTCCAATTCCTGCAATTTGATGCTCTTGATGGCTGGCACGCCATCCGGGTCGAGCGCCTTGCCCACATCTTTGCGCAGCGGGTCGAGCACAAAATGTTTCCGCTCGGAAAAATACTCTGGGTCGCTGCGCAGCCGTTGCCCGAACTCTCTCCGGTAAAGTTCCCACTCGGCCTTTGAACCCGTGTGGATTCGGATTTCGTCGCGCTCGATGTTATACACCACCACGTCATCCTTGCCGGGACGGTAGAACAGCGTTTCCGTTTTCTGGTTTCCCTTCGCTTCTGCCAGCCGCGACATCGTGCCGCCGTGCTGGATCAGAAACCAGCACTCGCCGTCTAGTGTGTGCGGCGTGATCGTCACGGTGTCTTCCCCGCGATGATTCTCGACGCACCACTCATCCACAGCTTTCCGCACCAGTTCCAGCACCGCGTCCGTCGGCGGCGTGAACGCCATCCGTTCCGCCTTCGGCGTTTTCGTTCCCCAATACATGAACCGGGTCGTGCGAACCAGCCGGTGTTCGTTGTGCATTTTCAGCATCAATTCGTCATCCAGCAGCCACACCTGCATGACGATGTCCAGATTCGTGCGTTGCTTCGTCCAGTCAATCACCAGCTTCTTCTCCTTCGCGGCGACTGTGAGATCAGCCACGCCTTTGTCATCTGCGAGTTCAATCACCGCCTCCAACACGTCTGTCATTTTTGGCGGCAATTTTTTCGGCGAGAAAAACACATCGGCCAGTTTCTTGAAGTATTCATCGTCGTTTTCCAGCGTGTCCGGCGGCAGCGTCGCCTTGCACTCTTTCAACTCTTCGGTGAACCGTGCGAAAAACCCTTTCAGCAACGGACGCCCCAGCCCGCGCAGGTTTCTTACACTGGTGAATCGCTTCAAACTCATTTTGGATATCCTATTTGTCTATTTGCAAATTCTGTTCAATGTACCGGAGACGTCAGTCGTAACAGTCAGTCGTGACATTTTTTTATTTTCATGCAATGATGCCATGTGCCCATGAAGATCAGCATTAACACGGTTCTGTTCGTCTCTCCGTTTACAAATGCCAGCACGGAGCTTTTTCGGCGCTTCAAACAATGGGGCTTCGATGCCGTTGAATTGTTGATCGAAAACCCGGCTCACATTGATCCTGCGTTTGTGAAGCGCGAACTGGATCGCCACGGCTTGATGTGTGGATCGGTGGCGGCGGCCATTAACCCCGAACGCGACTTGCGAGGCAACGCGGCCAGCCAGCGCACTGGCGTAAAATATCTGTGCGCGCTGATTGATCAAATGGTGACACTTGACGCCCGGGTTTTGAGCGGGCCGGTTTATTCCTATGTAGGCCGCACGGAGGCATACTCGGCGGCGGAAAAGAAACGACATTGGCAGGCAGTGGTGAAAAATCTGAAAACCGTCACGCGCTATGCTGCCGAACGTGGAAAGCTGGTCTGCGTTGAGCCGCTGAACCGTTTTGAAACGGATTTCCTCAATACCACCGAGCAAGGTTTGAAACTGATCGCCGATGTAGGCAGCCTGGCACTCAAACTGCACCTCGACACGTTCCACGCGAACATTGAGGAAAAGCATCAGGGAGATGCAATCCGGCGCGCGGGCAAGCATCTTGGCCACATTCATGCGTGCGGATGTGATCGCGGTACACCGGGCAACGACCACATTGATTGGAAATCCATCGCGGCGGCATTGAAAGCGATCAAATACGACGGCGACATCGCGGTTGAATCGGTCACGTTGGATGTTCCACGCATTGCCCGCAGCGCCGGCATCTGGCGGCGCATGGAAAAGACGCGCGACGAAATTGCCTACAACGGACTGAAGTTCTTGCGGAAAACTCTCAGCTGAATCATCTGCTGCTCCAGCCCGCTGCCTGGGAGCTTTCACGAAAGCTACTGTTGCTCCCCGAGTAGTCTCAGTATCTTTGGCTCGGTGATGTTTTCCATCGTCACAATCTCCACCCCCGTATCTATCATCTTGGCGACTGGCTGGCCTTTAATGTGAGTTACCACAGCTTTGACGCTTTCGTATCCCATTTTGTAAGGATTTTGCACCACAATCGAATCCACTTGGCCTGCCCGCAGCCCGTCCAGCAACAGTTTGTGGGGATCGTAGGCCACCATTTTGACATCCGTGCGCTTTAATGCTTGCAGCGCTTGCAAAGCACCCACAGACACATCGACATTGCAAGCGAACAAACCTTGGACATCAGGGTTCCGCTTCAACATTTCCTCCGTAACCGCCCTCGCGGTTTCGGCGGTATCCTGACCTGATTGGGAATCAACAATCTTGATACCCGGAAACTCGTTGGTCAGCGTTTGGCAGAATCCGGTGACCCGCTTGGAGGTGGCTTGGGACGCCGCCAAGTGCCGGACGACGATTACATTTCCTTTGCCACTGAGAATCTTCCCCATCCGCCGTGCGGCCAGCTCGCCGCTCAACGAGTTGTATGTGGAAACGAAGGAAACAAAGTTCAAGGTTTCCACCCCGGAATCCACAATCACGCAAGGTATATTCAACTCGGAAAGTTTGTTCACCGATTGCACCAACTCCGTCCGGTCCACTGGGGAAAGGACCACTCCATCTACCCCACGACCAATCACCTCATCCACCAATGCCACCTGCCGCGCGACATTGGTCTCGCGATCCGGGCCGGACCACGCAATTTCATAACCAAACTCCTTGCCAGCCGCTTGCGCTCCGGTATGCATGGATTGCCAGAATACGGTGTTGGTCAGCTTGGTGATGACCGCAATCGCGTGTGTAGCCGGCCGAGCCGGTGCATTGGTGGTGGCCGTGGCAGCTCCCGGCGCAGACTCTTGCTTGCAGCCTGCCATCAAAAGCGAGGCGGTAGCCACTGACACGACTAGCGATGGTAAGTTTCTCATGATTTTTTAGAATTGGCGGCCTTCAGTTCCTGCCGTCGCTTTACCGCCAAGGGGACGGAAGCTTGGGGCGAACAGATTTATCTTTCAAGATTTGCACGCGTGCAGGCAAGTATGCTGTTGTGTTGTCTTTGCAGGTCTCGCCAGTGGGCGTCTCTGGGGATTTTGGCATCCGGCGGGGTTTCCCGCCGGATGCCAATGGAATCTATCAGCCATTTCCCCGCCGGACGTAGCGCCGCAAACCAGCCAAAGCTCCAAGTCCAAGTAGTGCCGCAGCACTTGGTTCAGGAACTTGGGACAGGGTCAGTCCCGGATGATTGGCAAGAGCCAGAACTTCACTGTCGGACAACAACCCATCATAGACCTGCAGATCGTAGAGGTCGAAACCAGCTCCATTACCATCGTATCCGAGGGCCGTTTGTCTTGTGCCAACGGATAGTGTGTCGTTGTCGAACACCGCCCCAGCCCCAAAGGAGGCGGCACCACCGGTCAGTCCGCCAATTGGAGCAAATGAGCCGACATCACCGGAAAAGCCGTTCCCAATCTTTGTGACGTAGAGGAACGCGTTACCGCTTCCCGCATCATATCCACCTGCGATTTGGAAATAGTCCGCCGGATCGGCAAAGCTGCCGCCGCTCGGGAAGCTGCTCGCGCCTCCGGACACTGCGGTCGCGCCAAAGAACCCACCGCTATTGCCACGGACCACGAACTCCACATTTCCGCCAGTGGTGTGTTGCACAGTCCAGCCGAGCCGCTCGAATGCAGCCCCACCCGCAAACGCCGTATCTTTCGTAAGGATGTTTGCGAAGCCAATCATGTCCGTCGGATCCAGGATCATCGAGAACGAGAATGAACCGGTGTTGAAGCCCGGGGCCACGGCGCTTAATCGCGTACTCTTCGTCGCGTCGAAGCTTGTTTCCAAACGGGTCTCATTCGGATCGAACGTGGCAATAGGCTTGGTCGCACTATCCCACAACAGGTCGGGAGCCCCGCCGACGGAGTTGGCATACGTTCCCGGGCTGGCGGAGGGGTTGTTCATATCCCAATGGGAGATTAGGGAAGCGCCGACCGCCGAGCTGGCTGAAACTGCCAGTCCTGCCAGCACGACCGAGGTCAGCCACCAGCCACGATTCCCATCGCATGGCGACGGCGTGGTATTGAGTAGTTTATTCATGAGTTGTTCTTTCTTCTTGTTGTTTGTTTTGGGTTCTTGCTGTTGCCCTGCAGCCCCACCGCCAGCTAAAAGCGGTGGAGCTGTTACAGAGCGGGATTGATGCGCATTACGGCGCGCTGACCCGTAGGAATGTCTGGGAGCGCGGCGTTGCGCCCAGCCCAGCATCCAGTTGCGCCTTGGTCACCAGATTTGTGGTGGAATTCGCGGTGGCCGCTCCACTGGACACCGGCACCCACGGCCCGGTCACATTGATTGCCGCCAGCACGGTGTAGTTTTGTCCCGGCACGCTGTTGTAAGTGATCTGGACGTTGCCCGTGCCCGCATTGAAGGAGAAGTTGTGAATCGAGAATGGAATCAATTGTCCCAACGTCTTGCCGGGGTTGTTTCGCAACAGGGCAGCCTGAGCGGCCGTCAGAAGGCCATTATAGATTTGCACGTCGTCCAAGAAGCATCCAGGGGAGAAGCTGATTTTCTCGATGCAACCATTTTGGGCGCTGCCGAGGACCAGCGGGTCTGGATTGGAATTGTTGGCCCCTGGAGTTCCAATGGCACTATCGGAACCGCCGTTCACGTAAATCGCCATAGCACCGGACTGGGCGTCGTAGCCTCCGGCGATGTGATACCAGACGTTCTCGTTGGTCTCGGTCAAAGGAATCCGGTTTCCAGAACCCACTGCGCCATACCAACGACCATTCGCCCCATCTGAACCGCGAACGAGGAATTCAATGCGGCACGTGTCATTTGTATCCGGGTCAATCAGCTGAACAGTCCACGCCAGTTTTTCCCACGGGGCAATGCCGATCGGCCCGGCGATTTCTTTGGTGAGGAATGGATTGAAAGCATTCATGCCCTGCCCACGCACCCAAAACGAGAAACCAAAGCTGTCACTGTTCGCGACGGCAGTATTGGTGCAGTAGAGGCGCGTCCCCCAATCAGGTGGGTTGTTGTAGTCGAATCCGCCCGCGTTGCCCACGAGACCATTGGTGGTAAACCGCGGGGGAGTTGAGGTGATGCACCCCATATCGTCGTGCAGCAGATCCGCAAATCCGGCAACTGAGTTGGTGAATGGCGGAGTAGTTTCATCGAGCTTCCAATAGGCGGTAATACCGGGTGTTCCACGATCTGCGAGACTCTTGCCGGGATTCGCGCGGAGATAAGCCACCTCATCGGCGAGCAACGGGCTGTCGTAGATTTGAACCTCATCCACTTTGGCCCCTGCGCCAGCGGCCACGTAGTCCGCGCCGTTCTGGCCCGTGCCTATGCTCAAAGGACTTCCATCGGAATTGTCCGCGCCGGGAGTGCCGCCGTTGAAGCTGCCCGCGCCATTTACCCAAAGGTTGAGCGAGCCAGAAACCGCATCGTATCCGCCGGAGATATGAACCCAATTGGTGGACGAGGCAAACAATGGCAGTTCGGCGCTCGAAAGCACATTGCCAAAGAAATCGCCCACAACGCGGTCGTTGCCGCGAACCACCAGTTCCAGCGGGGCGCTGTCGTTGGTCGGGTTTTTGCCGCCGACCTGAAGCTGCCACGACATCCGCAGGAAGTTGGCCAGATTCGTATAGGCCATTTCTTTGCCGAGGATTTCATTAAACTGGTCGAGATAGACCGGCTGGATCCAAAGGGAAAAACCGAAACTGTCCGTTTGTAGGGCCGCGCCATTGGCAGAGAGGCGGGTGGCCGGGCCAGGTGACTGCCAGTTCAACTGGGCGGAGTTGCCCGCGAGGCCCGCGCCAGAAATGGCTGTGGTGGTGGCGGCGTCCTGCACAAGCTGAATGCCATTCGGACTGGAGTCCGCGTAGGGCGAGCTTGCTTCATTGAGAGTCCACCGGGCTACGAGATTTGCAGCGGTTGCTGACTGCGTGACCACTGTGGTAAGCGCCGCGATGGCCGCGACAGCTAATGTCCGCTTGAACAGCGGACCTGTGTTTTGATGGTTGGTTGTCTTCATGTGTTTAGTGTGGTTGTTCGTTGTGATCGTATCGGGTTACGGGACTATTTTTTGTGGTTCGGTTCGCTCGACTCAGCGAAGGAGCGACTGCGCTGCATCGAAGACTTGAGCGGGAAGATCGTGATTCCGGCCACGCGCGGAGGGTTGCTGGTCGCACTGGTCAACGCCCAGTGGCGCTCGCCTGCGCGGGCAAAGAATGTCGCCGTCACGACGGATTCCCCACCTTGGCTGAACACCTCCAATGAGGATGTATCGAGCAAGATTTGTAGCGTGCATTGACCATCCCGTATGCGGAGTGGGGATTCGAACGACTTCGCGAAGTCCGGGTGGAAGCCAACCTCACCTGAGCGACTGCGGTCCAACCGCAATTTCTGTTGTGTGGCATCTACTTCGAGCACCATCTCTTCATTGGTGCCGGCTCGCACGACCATTGCGAACCGTGCGTCAGCGGCTATACCTTGGAATGAGAGTTCCACGTCCAGTTGCGCCGGAAGACCTCCCAGTTTTTTCAACCACGAGGTGGCTTCCGCGAATGTGCCTCCTTCAAAGGTTCGTGCCGGTTGCAGGCGCAAGTTTTTTAATTCGGCGACTGGACGTTGCACGATACGCCAGCCTTCCGGGGTTTCGCGAAGCGCCAGCGTGCGCGGCACGGTCATGGCACTGCGCCACGGTGTGGTCGGAACCTTCTCGGCATACTCCCAGTTGCTCATCCAACCCAAGGCAATCCGGCGTCCATCTGATTTCGGAATATCCGACCAGGTAACTGCCGCGTAAAAGTCGGGGCCATAATCAAGCCACAACGCTGGTTCCTTCACCTTGTCAGCGGGACTCGCGCTTAGGACAAAATGGTCCACCATGAGGTGACCCCAGTCGGAGCCCGAGTAGCGGTCGAATATCTCTATTTGGGCATCGCGAGCCTTGAACTCCGAAACATCCCACGAGATCCAGCCAAGTTGCGGAGAATTGTTGCCGGTCGCCTCCCGCACCACTTTGCCGTCCACCAGCAAATGCACGCCCATCTCGCCGGGATGCGCTCCACCGCCGATCAGGAAATTAAGATTGGCGGCGGAAATCTTGAAGACCGGCGAGATCAATGTGCCCTGGTCACTGTCGTTGCTGCCGAAGCTGTCCACAATTCCGCGCCCCTTGAAACCCGCGAGATCCCCGCCCGCTGGACGAGCCGGGGCGGTGCCAAAGGCACGGCCTGTCGCTTTCCATCCGCCGTAACTGCTGCCCTCAAAATCCGCGATTACTGTATCATTACTTTGCGCAGTTATTGAGTTGTTCTGAGGGTGTGACTTATCGAGCACGAATTTCTTTCCATCGAATTCCCCGATGAAATACTGGCAACCGGAGCCTCCGACCGGTCCTCCGGGATTGAGGTTCACGATCAGAACCCATTTGGCACTATCGGCGGCGTTTTCAACCGTCAGTGGGAAGAGATCGGGACATTCCCAAATGCCGTTGGTTGCTCCTGCCGGTCCAAATTCACTCAACTGAGACCACTCTTTGAGATTGGCCGACGAATAGAATCGAATCTTGTGCTCGGTTGGCAGCGCCACGGTCATGATCCAGCGCTGGGTCGGTTCATGCCACATCACCTTCGGATCGCGAAAATCTTTGGCTCCGATGTCGAGCACGGGATTTCCCGAGTATTTGGTCCAAGTGCAGCCCTTGTCGTTGCTGTAGGCAATGTTTTGATTCTGCAACGGCTTCCCTGTGTAGTGCCCGGTATAGATGGCGACCAGTGGTGGCCTTCCGTCCTTGCCGAAGCCGCTGGAGTTTTTCCAATCCACCACGGCGCTTCCCGAGAAAATCATCACCCCGTTTTCCTCGGCCAGTGCCAGCGGTAAATGTTTCCAATAAACCAAGTCAGGGCTGACTGCGTGCCCCCAACTCATGTGTCCCCACTTGTCGCCGAAGGGATTGTATTGGTAGAACAGATGATATTCGCCCTCGTAGAAAACCATGCCATTGGGATCGTTCATCCAGTTCTTCTCTGGAGTGAAGTGGTACTGCGGGCGGAAGGGTTCGGAATAATCAATCGCACTGACCGAGTTGCCCACGAGTCCACCAAGCAGCGAACTGATGACGACCACCGACATTGGTCGTTTCCAAAACAGCAGTTCTCGTTTCACTCCCGCGAGATGCCAGCCGGTCTTTCCACCCCGCGCCAGGCAGCCGAGGTGTAGTACCGCCCGCCCCAGGCGGTGGCGGGTCAACTTCATCTTCAGCAAATTTTGGTTACGGTTTTGGCTCATGAGAAGTCAGGCGGTTACTGTAGCTACAGAGCGCAAGAATTGATCTGATTCATCCTTGGCGAAACGCCTTCGGATCGGGGTAGGAAGCGCCGGCGTGGCACCCGCGTGCGAACAAACATGGCGGGCAATGTCTGCCGCGTTGGCGTGTAAATCGTCCAATCCCATCTTCAACAACAACCCCATGACCAGCGCGGCTGTGAAAGAATCACCGGCGCCAACGGTGTCCACAACCTGCACGGCCTGTGGCCCTTGTTCGGACCAGTTTCCATCCTGAAACAGCAAGCTGCCTTGCGGGCCGCGCGTCAACGCCACCAGCCGCAGGCTGAACCCTTTGGCCAACTGTTCGATTTGTTTGCGTGGTGAATTTCCCAGGTGAAATAAATCTGCGAGCAGGGGCAGTTCACTGTCATTCAACTTGAGCACATTGGCCAGCCGCAGCGATTGTTCAATCGCGGCGCGGGTGTAGTAACTTTGCCGCAAGTTAATGTCGAATACGCGCCAGGCCTCCGCCCGGGCGG
>CAYXQJ010000040.1:0-28623 GCA_964467455.1 uncultured Hyphomicrobiales bacterium
GAAGGCGACCTAAAGGCGACCTGAAGGC
Source organism: uncultured Hyphomicrobiales bacterium (assembly GCA_964467455.1). GTDB lineage: Bacteria > Bacteroidota > Ignavibacteria > Kapaibacteriales > Kapaibacteriaceae > OLB6. Next base: position 29 of record CAYXQJ010000040.1, read on the forward strand.
GACCTAAAGGCGACCTGAAGGCGACCTGAAGGCGACCTGAAGGCGACGCAGAGGAAGTTCCCAGTTCCCAGTTCCCTGTTCCCAGTTCCCTGTTCCCAGTTCCCAGTTCCCAGTTCCCAGTTCCCAGATGACGAATTTGTACAACGAAGCACTGCCGCTTATCTCTCGCTTGGGATTTGAGCGACTGCGTGGTATGCTCTCGGCTCAGGCATTCCAGCAGGTGCGCGAGATCGACACTGTTGTATGCACGCAGAATCTTGATGAAGTACACTTGCGATTGTCGGTACTGCAACGTGAGTTACAAGAGCTTGATGGTTCTGATGAGGAATTCGGCTTGTTTGCACGTGGACTACGTTCTTGTGTAGACGCGGAAAACACGTTCGCTGACACGGTTAGATCATGGGAGGATGTAGGTACGTTTCTTAAGATCAACGGTTTTGGATGGCTGATGCAGAATCTCTGTCCAGATCCCATACTCCTGAGTCCGGAGCGTATGCATCAGTTGATTCGGGAGGGACGCGAGTTCGCAGTTGAACGTGTCTTGCAAGCTCCTAAAGAGAGTGAAAGTGTTGAGCCGATCCTAGAAAATGAAGATCGCTACGTATTGATCGAAGAGAGACGATCGCCGAACGGATATCGGGGCGGATATTCTTGGTGCGCGAAGGTTCAAGATCAGTGGTGTAAGTTGATTGTACTTTGTGGTGAGATGAGTCCCGGTCAGCGCTCGTATGCGCTAGCGCATGAACACGGACACGTGCAACACTTTACACTTCGCAAGGACGCACCGTCATGGCGAGTGCTGGAGTCCGCCGAGTTGTTCAATGAAGCGATCGCCGATGCGTTCGCCTTCTTTCGCCTAAAGCATGAGGGTGATCAGGCAGGGCTGACTTCAATGATGGATGAATGGTCTTTGCGCATCGATGATCTCGAGCGTGTCTATGACAAGATCTTGTCAAGTTCATCCGATGATTCATTCCCCTCCACTTTGGACGACCTTCATGCGATCTTGATGCCCGCATTTGCGGTTTTTTCAACGATCGCTCTTCTGGACCGATATCCCACACCAATGGCTATGAGAGCATGGTTGCATGAAACACAACATCCACTTGATGACATTCGACCGATCTTGAATGCAGTGATGCGTTGAGATCCCGTCTCAATCTTCAGAGGGTTCCCAGATCCAGTGTCCAGCTGTTACTCTCCATCAATCCCTTCCTCGCTGCGCTCGGAATGATATGTCTCGCCTTCGCGTGAAGGATGCCGTTACCCAGTTTTTACTCTCCCTCGGTCCCTCTCGCCTTCGCGAGAGGGAAGCCGGTTCGTAGTTTTTTGTTTCACTTGGAGAGACAATCGTGTAAGAACTCGTTGTCGTAATCGATGTGCCGCCCAGCGCTTCAGTATACCCCAAAAGAAGGTGCTGTCATCCCTCTCACGAAGGTGAGAGGGACCGAGGGAGAGTAAAGAACCTGAAGTCGACCTAAGTGCAACCCGAGTAAAAAGTGCTGTCATCCCTCTCACGAAGGTGAGAGGGACCGAGGGAGAGTAAAGAACCTGAAGGAGACCTAAAGGGGACGCAGAGGACAACTTCCTGGCTTCGCCAGGCAGCTGCGGTCACATGGTGTGACGTAGACGCGGGGGATGGCGGTGGGGAACTTCTTGCGGAGTTCGCTGAGGATGTCCTTCTCTAGGCCGTAGAGTTGTTCGAGGGTGTGGTCGAAAGGCATCACGAGGTCGATCTCGATGAAGATGTCTCGACCGGATTGACGGGTGTGGACGCCGCGGAACTCGCACATCTGATGTTGGTGTGCGGCAATGATCCCCAAGATCTCATACTGCATCTCTTCCGGCAACGTGCGATCTAGCAACTGTCGGAACGCACTGCGTCCGTGTTGGATCGGGGCCTTGAGCGATAACAAGACAAGACCGATCGAGAAAATGCCATCGAGAATGGCTGCCCCCTCAAAAAAGCGGAAATATTGGAAGAGGCCGTGCATGATCACGCCGCCGATGACGCCGATCTCTACCCACGAGTCCACGCGCCACAACTCGGCATCGTAGTGCAACATGGGTAGGTGGAATCGTTTGGCATAACGCTCTAACCGCCGCGTAGTGTTGATCATGATCACCAAGGCGATGCCGCTCCAGGCAACAAGGATCATCGAGCCGGTGTCTTCGGGTGGACGCTGAAAAAAACCGACAGCTTCGATCAAGGTGAAGACCGCCAAGACGATCAGCAGGTTCGCGCTGACAAGGATGGCCAGACTCTCATACTTGCCATAGCCGTAGTTGAAGGCCATGTCGGGCGATCGCGAAGAACGATCCACAGCCGCTAAGAACAACAGCGAGTTCCCGATGTCGATGATGGAGATCAAACCGTTCGTCTGCACGATCAGGGAGTGCTGGAAACTGCCGAGTGCAACGCTGCCAATGGCGAGGACGATACACGCCAACAACGACATCGTTGACGCATAGAGCGGTGTGTTGCGCCGGATGTATCGACGCAGTTGACGTGAAAGAGGGTCAAACACTGCCGTCATTCATCGATCCCAAGTGCGCTGCGGAAGTATTCGATCGTTCGTTTCAAGCCGGCCCGCCGATCAACCTTGGGCTCCCATCCGAGCACCCTCTGTGCCGTGGTGATGTCCGGCTGACGCACCTTGGGGTCGTCTTCCGGTAGGGGGCGATACACGACCTTGCTCGATGCACCCGTAAGATCGATGATCTCTTCGGCCAGCGCCTTCATCGTGAGCTCGTCGGGATTGCCGATGTTCACCGGATCGTTGATGTCGCTCCACAACAACCGAACGATGCCGTCGATGAGGTCGTCGACATAACAGACGCTTCGTGTTTGTGATCCGTCGCCAAAGACCGTGACATCTTCGTTGCGCAGACACTGGGAGATGAAGGCAGGGATCGCGCGACCGTCTTCGACGCGCATGCGAGGACCGTACGTGTTGAAGATCCGCACGATGCGTGTTTCAACGCCGTGGAATCGATGATAGGCCATCGTCATGGCTTCGGCGAAACGCTTGGCTTCGTCGTACACACCGCGTGTGCCAACGGGATTGACGTTGCCCCAATAGGTCTCGGGCTGCGGGTGGATCAGTGGGTCGCCATAGACCTCACTGGTAGACGCGATGAGAAAACGTGCCCCCTTCGCCTTTGCAAGTCCAAGTGCCTTGTGCGTTCCAAGTGATCCAACCTTGAGCGTCTGGATCGGATAGCGCAGGTAATCGATGGGCGATGCAGGCGATGCGAAGTGAAGAACGGCGTCGAGTGGTCCGGCCACGTGGACATAGTTGGTCACATCGTAGTGGACCAGTTCGAACCGATCGTTGCCGATCAGGTGCGCAACGTTGTCAGGAGAGCCGGTGATGAAATTGTCGAGACAGACCACATGGCAACCGTCCGCAATGAAACGGTCGCACAAATGTGATCCCAAGAAACCGGCACCACCGGTGATCAGGATACGTTGCATGGCCCAAAATTACAACGCACTACCGAGCAGGCAGGAGGAATCTCTCCACAACGTCGCCGTTTACTGAGCGTGTGACCACAAAATGCGGCAGGTTGCTGATCGAAGTTTTGATCGTAGTCCAGTCAGACGGACCACCAATCACGATCAACCGACCAAGGACGTCGTATACTTCGATGCGGTCAGCAAGGCCGGTCGTGATCGACGTTCCCGCTTCCTCGACGCTGGATGTCCCCGATACCGTGAACGTCCACACTTCGCTCCATGCGCCCATGCCGGCGGCGTTGTCACCACGAACACGCCAATGATAGGTGCGGCCCGGCTTCAAGGCCGCGGTGATCGCCAAGACCGAATCGTTGCGGCGACGTTCAACGGCCGTCGAGAAGTCGGCCAGCGTGTCGTATTGCACAACATACCCACTGTCGGCCCATTCGTGCTTGAACCAGCTCAAGCGCGGACGAATGGGGATGACAGTAGCGCCGTTGGCAGGAGACTCCAATTTGATGCTTGATGCTGCACCGTAGGTTCTGAAATAGCGGTCCTCTGTCCACGGTACGTCGGCCGCCGTATCCGCCTTTGCACGAACGACGGCAACGTAGCGCTCATTCGGCTCGAGGCTGAAAGCATGAGTTGTGTCAATGATGTTGTAGGCACTCGAAACTTTCACTCGTTCCGGCATGCGGTAGATCTCGACATCATAGATCACGGGAGGCATTTGCCATGAATCGTATGATGCATGAGTCCAAGACACCTTCGTTGTATTCGAGACCAGTTCGTTTTGCTTGGGTGCGGTAATGACCACACGGTTTGGCTGTGGTGCGCCAACGGTGAATTGCCAGGTGCTTGATTCAGGTTCTTGATATCCGCCTTCAATGTAGCGAACAGTCCAGTAGTAGGTCTTGCCGTCTTCGAGATCTTGTGGTACGACGACCTGTCCAGTTGCTGAATTTATCGTGAAGAGCGGGACTGTAGCGACCTGTTTCGGGCGATCGTAAATGCGGAATTGAATGGCTTGGTCGCGACCAGTTGCGCGTAGGATCAGGTGAGGCTCAACGCCGACGGCGTGTTGTGGGGGGTACACTTGGCGCGGTGATCCACAGGTTGTGCAACCCCCAATCCCACCGTCGTTATTTAGCGTGTTTGTGCTATTGGGTACAATGTAAACGCTTCGGTACATAATGCGTCGGTCTCCTGGCCAGATCACGATGATCGAATCGACGCGCTCTGCGTCTCCAAGACCGAAATGTAGGACAGAAGACATCTGAGTGCAGCGGCCGCCAATGATCGTTCCCGGCATCTGGCGCATGACCACACCCAACGGTGTATAGACATAGATGCGAGCACCATCAATGAGCTTATCCGGCGCCTGTGTGTTTGAAGTGTTCAACAGTAACTTCATGCTGTTTCCCTTCTGCGCAAGGTCATTGCGGAACAGCCGTACTTCATGCGTTCCTGAGGCAGCAAGAAGATCAAGGTCGCCGTCGTTATCGAAGTCGATCCGTGCACCTGTCCACGAGCCGTGGATGAAGAGTCCCGTCTCCCATGTACGATCTTCCATCCTGCTCGCCCCCTGAAGATAGAAGCGTGCAGGACGATCAGCACCGACGCCATAACCTTCGTAGGAGATCTGACCGTGGTAGAGATCGACCTTACCGTCAAGGTCGAAATCACCGAAGCACATGCCGGCATTCATCTCGCGAAACGTGACGCCGTCCCATTTCTTGAAGGAAGGTGTTGTCGTGGTGCCTTCGTTGCGCAGGATCATCGACGGATTCGAGTACTGACCGCGCTGATCGGGATGTCCGAGATTACCGATAGCGAGATCGATGTCGCCATCGTTGTCAACATCGGCCCAATCACTGCCCATACCGTGACCGTAATATCCCGGTGCTGACGTGGGAATGCCGATCACGCCGGTGGCTTGCGATGATTCGGTGAATGTGCCGTTCTTGTTGTTGATGTAGAGTCGGTCCGGTGCAAGACGATACGTCGCAACGAAGATGTCCGTCCAGCCATCGTTGTTCACGTCGGTGAGCGACGCGCCCCATGTATCATAGAACGGTGCTGGTTCGCCCGCAGCGATGCCGCTAGCTTGTGTGACGTCTTTGAACTTCCAGTTGCCGTCGTTGCGGAAGAGTTTGTCTTGGAAGTATGTCTCTTGACCATTCACTTCGCGTCGACCGTTGGCGATGAAGAGGTCGCGGTCGCCGTCGTGATCATAATCGAACCACAGCGGTGTGACGGTCGGTGCATCGTTGACAACGCCGGAGTTTGGCGTCATGTCCGTGAAGACCAGATCACTATCGTGGCGGTAGAGCTTGTTATTGCCGTTGCCGTTGACGGCGAAGGCATCAAGATCGCCGTCACCGTCGATGTCAGCCCAAACAATATTGCCAGCGCTGAATGACAACTCTTTGCGCGTGAATGCCTGCCCCTTTCCGTTGAGATAGACAACATTGCCGATGGAGATATCGTCCCATCGATCGTCGTTGATGTCGGCCACCGATACAAGATCACTGCGGAACCGTTTGCCCGAAGCATCGACGATCTTCATGATGTCCGTGACATCGGTCCAGGTAGGGGGCGGTTGTTCCGTGTAGGGTTTCTCGACAACAAGGCGCACAAGGTAGTCGCCATTGGCGCGATAGTAGATGCCGGGGATGTTGTAGAAGTTCGGATTGGGCGTGATGGGGTCGTAGACGTACGATGTGATGTTCGTACTCTGCCCGTTATCGTACGCCCACGTAGGACCGTTGGTGCGCATGATGTGCTGGACTACAACGCGATCGTACCCACCAAGTTTGACATCGTACGGCGTGAGATCGATCTCCATCCAGCCCGGCCCCGTCACGTTCACTTCTACCTTGGCAAGCGTGTTGTACGAGAAGCAATACTGCGTCGGCGGAATGGTCCCTTCCGAAGCATCACCCGTGATCCGCACCGTATCAGCACCTGTGCCGCCAGTATAGTAGATCAGCACTTTCTTTAGGGTGCAGGGGGCGTTGGGCGACAAGATCACCGATTCCTCCCACTGTGCACGTGCTTGATTGCCGGAAGACGCGGTACCGTTGTCGATGAAGATCGTGTCCTCTGCAGCATGTACGTTCACGCTCAGCAGAGCAACGGCAAGGGAAAGGATGAGATGTTTCATGGTCAGTTCACAGCGTAGGAGAACAACACAACGTACTGCTTGACGATCAAGATGGTACTTACGAGTAGACCGGTGATATTCAACAGGGGAAGGATCCACGATATTGCACTCCCGGACGTCCCGGTGAGCACGGCATATGAGGCCGATGTGATGTCGCCGCCACTTTCAAGGATACGTCGAAGCATCTTTGCTTCGCGCATGTAATCGACGCCCCACAATGAGAGCAGGATGAAGTAGATCAGCGTCTGGCCGCCGCGGAGGATGGCAAGTTCATCGTGCGTGATCTGTCCGGCAGCGTCGAGACCATAGATGAAGAGCCAGTAGATGCCGGCAGCGGTGAAGAGCGATTTGAGGAGAGTGCGGAAGAGTTTCATCCGACAAACTTAAACGGAAACGCGGACGCCGGGAGACCCAGCGTCCGCGTTGGAACGTTCAATTGGACGTGCCGGCTTATTCAGCGGCGGCTTCACCTTCGGCAGCGGCCTCAGGAGCGGCTTCTGGAGCAGCTTCTGGCGCGGCTTCTGCGACTGGAGCGGCTTCTGCAACCGGAGCGGCTTCAACGACCGGAGCTTCGGCAGCGCGCTTCGCATCTTCATCGCGCTTTTTATCGCGATCCTTGCGGTGTTGCTTCAGGCGCAGGTAACGAGCCGTAGCTGTTTCCTTATGTGCGGTCACAGCGGCTTCGATCTCTTCGGCTGTCTTGCCTTTGAAGCCAAGGGCACGACGAAGAAGTACACCTTCGCGGCTGAGGATCTGGCGCACGATGTCGGTGGGTTGAGCACCAACATTGAGCCAGTAGACGGCGCGCTCGTGGTCGAGCACGACGTTCTTGGGTGACGTCATGGGATCTAGATAGCCCACGCGTTCAATAGCAGCGCCGTCTCGACGAGCGCGTCCGTCGATCGCCACGATATCATAGAACGGATGTGCTTTCCGTCCGCGGCGACGCAAGCGGAGTTTTACCATAGTGGTATCCTAACAAATGGGAGAATAGGAGAATAGGAGAATAGGAGAATTTTCTAATAATCAATCTCAATCTAGCACACTAGCACACTAGCCTTTTAGCCTGTTAGCCATAGGGACTTTGCCGTTCGTCATCTTTTTCATCATCTTTTGCATGTCTTCGAACTGCTTGATGAGGCGGTTCACGTCTTGCGTGGTCGTGCCGCTGCCTTTGGCGATGCGGGTGCGACGTGAGCCGTTCAACAGGCGTGGGTTGTTGCGTTCTTCCATCGTCATCGACAGGATGATGGCTTCAACGCGGCCGAAGGCGCGTTCGTCGATCTCGACGCCGCGCAGGGCTTTGTCCATGCCGGGGATCATGCCGAGAAGGTCGCGCAAGGAACCCATCTTTTTGATGAGCTTCATCTGTTCGAGGAAGTCTTCAAACGTGAACTGGTTCTTGCGGATCTTTTCTTCAAGTTTTGCTGCTTCTTTATCGTCGATCTGTTGTTGTGCCTTCTCGACGAGCGTGATGATATCGCCCATGCCGAGAATTCGGCTGGCGATACGCTCAGGGTAGAAAGGCTCAAGTGCATCGACCTTTTCACCGATACCAACGAACTTGATCGGCTTGCCCAAGACGTGGCGGATCGACAACGCAGCACCGCCGCGTGTGTCACCGTCAAGCTTCGTCAGAACAACACCCGTAAGTTCCAGACGGTCGTTGAACGCACTGGCCGTGGTGACGGCATCTTGACCCGTCATCGCGTCGCAGACGAACAAGATCTCATGCGGCTTGAGGTCGGACTTGAGGTCTGCCACCTCTTGCATCATCTCTTCGTCGATCGTCAAGCGGCCTGCAGTGTCAACGATCACAACGTCGCGACCGTACTTCTTGGCGTACTGCATCGCCTCTTCGGCGATCTCGCGCGGCTTTGCATCGTCCTTGCTGAAGACCGGAAGACTGATGGACTGGCCGAGCGTACGCAGCTGATCAACAGCGGCCGGGCGATAGATGTCGCACGCCACCAGCAACGGCTGCTTGCCTTTTTTCTTCAAGGCGTACGCAAGCTTCGCGCAGAACGTCGTCTTACCGGAACCTTGCAGACCGGCGACCATGATCACGGTGGGCTGGCCGGATGCAAATGTTAGATCCGACTTCTTCGAACCCATCAACTCGACAAGCTCATCGTGCATGAGCTTGATCATGAGCTGTCCGGGCAGGACGTTGCCCTTGACCTCTAGGCCAAGCGACTTCTCTTTGACGGTCTCAATGAAGGACTTCGTCACGTTGAAGTTGACGTCAGCGTCGAGCAATGCACGACGCACCTCCGTCAACGCCTCCGAGACGTTATCGTCAGTAAGCTTATTCTGTCCACGGATGCGTTTGAGCGCATCCTCTAGTTTCTCTTGTAGCGATTCGAACATATGCGGTTTCCGAGAACCGCAAATGTACGGAGAATCTGGGACTTACCGAGCGATCAGAACCATTCCGGCACCAACATGGACACCGCCGGCCGTTGTAACATGGACGTAGTACGACCCTTGGGCGATGTTCGATGTAGGTACTGTGACCACGGCATTCAACCCTTGCGCCTGCATAGGGAAGACACCGACCAGAATCCCTTGGGACGTAAAGACTTGCGCCGTCAGGAGCATGCCGTGTGCCATGACAAGATCTGAGGTAAGGGGCACGGACAGCGTGAATTGGTCATTGGCCGGGTTCGGCATCAAGCGCCAGAGTGTCGCCGGGACGATGTCCTCATCCACCGAGTTGATCACCGGCGGCTCGACTTCTGTCAATCGGTCGTTCACATTTCCCGAAGCATCGACGAGGATCAGCTTGAACGCCGGACCGTCGTTGTTGGCGGCCGGGTCGAGGAAGCCCGATGCGAGGACCATCGTGGCACGATCAGTGCCGGCAAAGTTGGCTTCCCAGCCTTTGATCTTCTTTCCGGAATCTGAGGTCACCAGCCACAACGTGTCCATGGACGGAGTCACATTGACGTACTCGGGGGAGATATCTCCGTATGATACGTTACCGGCATAGTTCGCCAACGTTCCTTCGATACGCACGGTTGGTGCGTCCGTAGCACCATGGGCGCTGCGCACTGAGGTCTTGCCCGCTTCATTGGACTTCTCCAACGCACCTTCAGCCACAAAGATGTTCAGCGCAATGTCGCGCCCGTTCGGGTTCTTGGCAAACTTTGAAGTGTCCACGACACCTTCTGCGATCAAATGATAGGTGCGCCCCGGACGGAGCGCAGGCAGCGAGACGGTCTTGATCGTGTCTTTGTACGCCGTAGACGTTGCCGGAGCGAAGCCGATCGTCAACGGCGAACCTGCGGGAAGGTCGGTGAAGCCTGATGCCTTGCGGAATGCGAGATTCTCGATCGCCTTTGTGCCATCGATCCAAATATCTACTGTTGCAGCAGCAGGGTCTGCAGCATTGTGGATGACTTGCACACGAGCCGTCTGTGATCCGGCCACGAGGTCGTTCTTGACCACAGAGCCATCTTCTAGAACAGCCAGCAGAGCCAACGGTGTGGTGGCGCCGTTGTTATCAACCGGTGTCTTGAAGCCGGAGACAGCAAAGACGACGGTTTCACTCGAGTACAGAGCAAGGTCTGCTTCAAACGAGGCATAGACGGTATTCTTATCGCCGACCTTGGTCAGATCGAAGGTCGTACGCTTCCGCTCGATGTTCTTCAGCGACCCGGTATTCTCACCATACGAGAGGTTCGTGTTGAGTGCTGCCGCCGTTCCGCGTGCATAGATGTCGAATTTCTCCAGGTCGGTCGCGCCGTGTGTGAACATTACGCCGGCTTGGTTCGGATTGCCCGAAAAGAGCGGAACTTCAAAATGAGTCATGGCGGCCGTAATGGCTTTACCGTCGGGGTTGGGCACAAAGCCCGTTGTCGAGGCCAGACCGTATGCCATCACGATGTATCCCGCATCAGCATCGGGTGTGAAGGAATACGAAAGGACTTTCTCTCCTTCACTCGTGCTGTTTGCCGGCGCAACCGAGAACGTCACCTCGAAACCACCAAAGATGAAGGCCTCGTTGAGAGCATCGGCCTTTTGAAAGGCCAAGTCTTCGATCTTCGTGGTGTTGCCGGACTGCGACACATAGAGGTCGACAACGGCCAGCGCCGGGTCAGCGGCATTATGCAGGAACGTGACCTGCGCCACCTGGGCGTTTGAGGAAATGGTCAAGGCAACGAAGGCAATGACGAAGAATAAACGACTCATGATGATACTCTCAGTAAGGATGTGAACCCTGTATAATACCGATAAGCTTGAAAAGTTTCACAATTGTCTACGATTTCCCGTTCGCATATGCCGCATGCATGGCGTCGACGGGATTCACCAAGGTTTCATGCGACGGAAGGACACGCACGGTGCATCCCTGCAGTCCGCTTTGCTGACACAGGTACTCTCCTTCATACTGCGCCAAGCCGTTCACCACACCCTTGAACCGCATGGTCGAGGTGGCACCGCCACTGATCTCGCCCTTTGCATCCACGTGTCCATACACGGCTTGCACCAATACCTCATCGGCTGTAAGATCACCAAGATGCACCTCGGCCGTCACGTGGATCTCTTTGCCTACATGTGCATTTGAACCGCCGTGGACGACAACGTTGCCAACGGCGACCTTATTCCACGTTGCTTGGACCTTCTTGAAGAAGGCCACGGCATCGCGCGCAGATTGACCGTTGTTTGCCGTAAGCTGTCGGTAGGCCTCTGCGGCCGGACGATACGTAAGGTTCGAATAGTCCTTCACCATGCGCAGTGCCGAGAAGCGCCAGATATTCGTGCGAATGCTGCGTTTCATCAGCGCCAGCCATTCTTCCGGCAGACGGCTCTTGCCCGTTTCATAGAACATCGGCACGATGGCATGTTCGATGATATCATACAATGTTGCAGAGTCCGCCGCATCCTGATCTTCCGGTTCGAACTCTTCACCGCGACCGATCGCGAAGCCATTCGTTCCGTCGTAGGCCTCCGCCCACCAACCGTCAAGGATCGAACAGTGGATCACGCCATTCGCTGCGGCCTTCATGCCACTGGTACCGGACGCTTCATGTGGGCGACGTGGTGTGTTGAGCCACACGTCGCAGCCTCGCACCATCAGTCGGGCCACATCCATGTCATAGTCTTCAAGGAAGACGATCCGCGTGTCGAGGCCATATTCTTTGATCTTCTGGTGGACGTTCTGAATGAGGTCCTTGCCGGCACCATCTCTTGGATGGGCTTTGCCGGCCATGATCACCTGCATCGGACGATCAACGTTGTTGATGATCCGGGCCAAACGCTCCATGTCGGACATCAGAAGATCTGCACGCTTGTACGATGCAAACCGACGTGCAAATCCGATCGTGAGAACGTCCGGATCCAAACAGTCATTGATACGTGATGCCTGATCCGCCGTCAATGAGGCACTGTGCTTCGAGAGGATATGTTCGCGTGCACCGATCACCAGGCGTTCGCGACGTCGCTGATGTGCACGCCACAGTTCCATGTTGGGAATGCTGTCAACATTCTCCCATGTGTCTTCCGCGTGTGGCTCGGACCTCCACCGTGGACCGATGTAGCGGTCATACAAGTCAGCGATCTCCGGCGCCACCCACGTCTTGGTGTGTACGCCATTGGTCAAACCGGCGATCGGCACTTCATCAAGCGAGAAGTCTTTCCACACATCCGACCACATCGTGCGCGCCACATGTCCGTGCAGTAGACTCACGCCATTGCGCCACGTCGACCCTCGCAGTCCCAGCACGGTCATCGAGAAGCCCTCTTCCGTCTCCGGATCGATCTGCGTCCCAAGAAGCTTGAACTGCTCCCACGAGATCCCAAGACTAGGGAGGTAGGGGGCGAAGAACGATTGCAAGATCTCGTGATCAAAGACCTCATTACCGGCAGGTACCGGTGTATGGGTGGTAAAGACGCTCGTTCCTTTGGTGATCTGCCATGCTTCCTCGAACGTCATGTGGAAGCGCTGCATGAACTGTCGCGACCGCTCCAACATCGAGAAGGCCGCATGCCCTTCATTGATATGAACAGCAGCCGGCTCGATGCCTAGTGCTGCAAGTGCACGCACGCCGCCGATGCCAAGCATCATCTCTTGCATGATGCGGGTATCCGTGCCGCCGCCGTACAAACGGTCCGTGATATCACGTAAGGTGTCGAACTGATTCTCGGGCACATTCGTGTCGAGAAGGTATAACGGTACACGCCCAACGTTGACGCGCCAGATCTGGGCGTGGCAGGTGCCCAAGGGTAGGTCGACGCTGATCATCAGCGGAGCACCGTCAGACTTGGTGACCTTGGTGATGGGCAGTGTGTGGAAGTCGACTTCGACGTATTGCTCGTTCTGCCACCCGTTTTGCGTCAGATATTGGCGGAAGTAGCCCTGCTGGTATAACAGACCGACGGCGATCAGCGGGATGCCGAGGTCGGAAGCACTCTTGAGGTGGTCACCGGCAAGGACCCCCAAGCCCCCTGAATAACAGGAAAAGCTCTCGTGAATGCCGAATTCTGCGCAGAAATAGGCCACGTACGACGAGGGTTTCGGTTCGACGGAGGCATACCAGCCCCGTTCTTCCATGTACTGGCGGAAACGGCTGTGAACGTCGTTCAATTGGTTGAGATACTCGACGCGATCGGCGAGCTGATGCAGCTTTTCATTCGGGATGTTGCTGATCAGAGCTACGGGATTATGCCGCACCTCCTCCCACAACACCGGATCGATGCGGCGGAAGAGGTCGATCGCATCCTCATGCCAACACCACCAATAGTTGTAGGCCAACTCCTTAAGAGGGGCGAGTGCCGGTGGCATAGTAGGGGAGACTACGAAGGTCGTAACTGGTTTCATAGACTACAAAGGTAGGGAGGTCGGCGTTCTTGGTTCTGCTATCTTGCCCACATGTCAGTGATAGGGAATGTGATCGCGGTCGATGAGGCCGTGCAACGACTGCGCGACGGACAGGTGGTGGCCATTCCGACGGAGACCGTCTATGGCCTGGCGGCGAGGATCGACCAAGATGCAGCGATCGAGCGCATCTTCGAACTCAAAGGACGGCCGCAAGACAATCCGCTCATCGTCCACGTCGCCACGATCGAACAGGTCGAGGAGATCGCCGAGGTGTCGGATCTGGATAGAGTGCTTATGGAAGCGTTTTGGCCGGGTCCACTCACCTTAGTACTTCGTGGGGGTCTTCCTGGGGGTCTTCGTGGGGGTCTTCGTGGGGGCCTTCGTGGGGGCCTTCGTGGGGGTCTTCGTGTTAGTGAGCGGGTGAGTGCGGGGCTGGATACGGTGGCGGTGCGGATGCCGGCGGCGCCGATCGCCCGGGAGATCTTGCAAGCCGTAGGGGTGCCGTTGGCGGCGCCGAGTGCCAATCGCTCGGGTAGGCCCAGTGCGACGACGGCCCAGCATGTGCTGGATGACCATGGTGATGCGGTGCCGGTGGTCGACGGCGGGCCGTGTACGCACGGTCTGGAAAGTACCGTCATTCGCACCACCGACGATGCCATTCTGCTGCTGCGTCCCGGCATGGTCACCCGCGCCGAACTCGAAGCGGTCGCCCACCTGCCCGTGCGCGACCCGGCCGATGCCGATCTTCGGCGCTCTCCGGGCACGCGTCACCGACATTACGCCCCGAATGTTCCCGTGATCTTGTGCGAGACGGTCGACCAACTGCGTCAGGAAGCGGCAATGGGTCGCCCCCTGATCCTCTCAACCCAGGATCTTCAGGTAGGGGGCGAGTGGCACCGGTTAGATGCGCGAACCGTCTTCTCGGAATTTCGCGAGGCGGAGCGGTCGGGAGTGGAGAAAATTCTTGTACATTTAGACGAGTCGGTCCGGGCGGATGAAGCGTTGATGAATCGGTTAAGGCGAGCGGCAGAGTTATGATAGAGACGAAGGTTCGGGTAACGAATCGGGCTGGTGTTCACACACGACCGGCGGCAATGCTTGTGAAGGTAGCATCGCAGTTCGAAAGTGAGATCTATCTGGAACGGGACGGATTTCAGATCAACGCCAAGAGTATCATCGGCGTGATGACCTTGGCCGCCGAGCAAGGGTGTGAGTTGGGATTGACCGTCGAGGGGGCCGACGAAGGTCAAGCAGCAGCAGCGATCGAGGAGTTGTTCTCAAACGGCTTTGGTGAACAGTAATGGTCGACACCGCCATGCTCAAAGGGATCGCAGCATCGCCGGGGATCGCGATCGGACGAGCGTTCGTCCTGGACGCCGATCAGCCGATCGACGAGGACGAGCGCGTTGCTCCGGACCGGATCGCAAGTGAGCTCTCTCGATTTCACGCAGCGTTGGAAGCGGTGGCCTCCGACATGAAGAATGTGGTCGAGCTTGCCCGTCGCGAATCTGACACCGTGAGTTCGATCTTGGAATCACAAGCCATGATCGTCAGCGATCCGATGTTGGCCAAGGCCGTAGCAACACGCATCGCCAATGGAGCATCAGCCGAAAGTGCCGTGGCCCGTGAATTCGATGCCAACAAAGCACTGTTGTATAATGCCCGCGACCCGGTGATCCGCTCCCGAGCACAAGACTTTGAATACGCCAAAGAACGGTTGATCGGCGTCTTGCGCAATCGAACACTCTCACATGCAGCGGGATATGACAGTATCGTCGTGGCACCGACCGTGACCCCGCAAGACATGTTGTACTTCCGTCAGACGCAGACGCTTGGTTTTGTGACCGAGATCGGCGGGATCAATTCGCATGCCTGCATTCTTGCGCGCGACATGAACATTCCGGCTGTGATCGGGATCCGTGGCGCCGCCGACATGATCGAACAAGGAACGCTGATCATCATCGATGGATATGCCGGACTTGTCGTGGTCAATCCCGACCAGCAGACGCTTGATGAGTACCGCACCAAACAACTGCGCGCTGCCGAGTATCGTGCGCATCTTGGCTCGTTGCTTGATCGTCCGACAGTGACCACAGACGGTGTCCACGTGCGGCTTCTTGCCAACGTCGACGATCCCTCCCATGTCGACGAAGCCTTGATGCAAGGGGGCGAGGGTGTCGGACTCGTACGTAGTGAGGTCTTGTTGATCCAACATTCACGCTATCCCAGTGTTGAAGAGCAGACGGCGTGGTATCGTGATATCGCTGAGCGTGCCTATCCGAAGATGGTCACCATCCGCGCCTTTGATGTTGGCAGCGATAAGTTCCGTCAGGGCATTCCGCACCATGAAGACAATCCAGCCCTCGGACTTCGAGGCATTCGATTCCTGTTATACCGTCCCGACATCTTTGAAGAACAGATCTGTGCCGTGCTGCGAGCTTCCGTTCATCGTAACATCCGCCTGATGCTGCCGATGGTCTCCATGCTAGAGGAACTCGAAGAGGCCCGGAACATCATTGAGAAGTGTCGTCGACGTTTGGATGCCGAAGGCGTCGACTACGATCCGCACCTACAAGTGGGCGTGATGATCGAGACGCCGGCAGCAGCCATGATGGCCGACATCTTTGCGCGCCATGCCGATTTCCTTAGTATCGGTACCAACGACCTTGCCCAATACGCCCTCGCTACTGACCGAACGAATGATCTCGTGGCGGGGATCTTCGACGCCTTGCATCCGGCAGTGATCAAAATGGTGCGCATGATCGTCGAAGCCGCTGAAAAGCATCAGCGTTCCGTGAGTGTATGCGGCGAGATGGCAGGCCACGCCGCAGCAACAGAGATGTTGATCGGCTTGGGCATCCGCGAACTCAGCGTTGCACCGCGGTTGCTGCTCGAACTCAAACAACGCGTGATCAACGTCTCGTTTGCACAGTGTCGGGAACTTGAACAGAAACTCGAGACATGCACTACCACGCAAGAGGTCTATAACGTGCTCAATACGATCAACGAATGGCGAGGGAAGGACGATCACTACGCATGACCGTTGCCCTTAGAGTGTGTCTTGCCGCACTCGCATTAAGCCTTGTCAGTGTTGCGCCGGCGTCTTCACAACGCATCATCCGCAGCATCATCTTTGATCAGCGCGACGTCTTTGACCCTGAGCACGACGATTGGTTCTTCGCTGCTGATGTTGCCAACGCCGTGCACACCATCACCAAGCCCTTCATCATCGAAGATGAACTTCGCTTTGCTGAAGGTGATGAGGTCGATACCGTCTTCTTACTCGAAACAGAGCGTATCCTTCGTCAGACCGGACTGTTCAGCAACGTCCGTGTCTCACAGGAGCCCGTCGGCCGCGACAGTACCGACATCATTGTTTACACGCAAGACCGTTGGTCATTGCGTCCTGCCTTACTCTTCGGCACCGGCGGCGGTATCACCAACGTCGGTTTCAAACTCGAAGAGGTCAACTTCCTCGGTACTGCCACCCAGATCATGGGATACGGTTTGTACCGTACAGAGAATGATATCGGCTGGGAGGGGATGCTTCAGGTCTCACAGCGTCGACTCTTCCGCTCCGAGATCGGCTTCACTGCTGCACTTCGTGCCAATTCTATCCGCACAAACCAGTTGCTCTCGTTTTACAAGCCGTTCCGCACGATGGAAACGCCGTGGGCCTTCTCTATTGCCGGCACGAACGACTTCGGCAAAGACTTTGCTTACGGACGCGATACGGTGCCGGTCCTCCTGCCCTTCCACTACCGCAACCTCGGTGGCTGGATCTCGCAGGCCTACGGCGAGGAAGACCGTCTGTTCATCAGTGCATCGCTCAACGTTAACAGTGTGCAGCGTACCGTGCCTGAGTCACGTCAGGCATTCGACAACACCGGACACTTTCTCGTGTCCTTCGCTTCGCTTCGTCAGGATTTTCGTCGCACTTCCTTCCTCAACGGTTACGAGACCGAAGATGTAATGGAAGGGGCGTGGGGTTCCGCTACTCTTGGCCGCGTCTTCAGTCTCGGTAATGGCGGCGAGACCATGTGGTACATTGGAGGTACGGCCGAACAATCGTGGTTCCCGACCGATGAGCTCTATCTCTACGGCACCGTTGGCGCCGGATCCGGCTTCGGCGGCGGACGCGCGCAATACACGTATCTCGAGGTCAATGGCCTCGGACACTACCGAGCCGGTAAGCACATCGTGTTGGCTGCGCGCTTTCGCACACAGACGTCGTGGAACTGGAATGCCTATCGTCAGCTTGTGCTCGACTTCGAATCCGGGCTGCGAGGTTATGCTGCCAACCAACTCTCCGGCGACAACCGCGTTGTGGCGAATGCCGAGTTCCGCTGGTTCCCCGGCTGGAAAGCATGGATCCTTGGTGTGAGTACCGTGGCCTTCTATGACGTCGGCTCAGCGTGGGATCAAGGTGTTTCGCTGACCAAGACGCGATATCATCATGCGATCGGCCTCGGCGTGCGATTCCACAATCTGAAAGCTTCCGGTTCCGACGCCATCTTCCGTTTCGACTTCGCCTACAACCTGGATGAACGTAAGTTTACAGGCCTCATCTTCACGACCAACCAACTATTCTCTGCCTTCGGAACCCATCGCTACAAGGCACCGAATGTGTATGGGGCGGATATTGATACGCAGTAGGAGAGGGTGAAAGAGTGAAAGGGTGAAAGAATGAAACTCGCAGCCTTTATTGATCACACGGTGTTGAAGCCGGATTCCACGGAAGCCGATGTGATAAAGCTCTGTTCAGAAGCTGCCATGCACGGATTTGCCAGTGTGTGCATTCTGCCATGGCATGTGCGGCGCGCCTGGGAAGAACTCGGAGACAGCGATGTCGCGGTCTGCACCGTCGTCGGATTCCCACTAGGTGCCTCGATCACGTCGATCAAGGTCGCCGAGGCCATCGCGGCCATGGAACAAGGTGCACGAGAGATCGACATGGTGGCCTCGGTCACGGCCCTGAAAAGCAAACACTACGACACGGTCTTCAACGACATTCGTGCCGTCACCGAAGCCGTCCATGAACGTGGCGGGCTCGTAAAGGTCATCATCGAAACCTGCCTCCTCGATCAGGACGAAAAACGCCGCATGTGTGCGGCCGTCACCCAGGCCGGCAGCGACTATATCAAGACGTC
Source organism: uncultured Hyphomicrobiales bacterium (assembly GCA_964467455.1). Lineage (GTDB taxonomy): Bacteria > Bacteroidota > Ignavibacteria > Kapaibacteriales > Kapaibacteriaceae > OLB6. Next base: position 18,625 of record CAYXQJ010000040.1, read on the forward strand.
GACCGGCTTTTCGACAGGCGGCGCAACGCTCGCCGACGTCCAGTTCCTCCGCCAACATGTTGGCCCTAGCGTAAAGGTCAAGGCCTCAGGCGGCATTCGCGACAAAGAAACCGCCATGGCAATGATCGAGGCAGGGGCGTCTAGGATCGGGACGTCGTCGGGTATCGCGATCTGTACCTGAAGGCGACCTGAAGGAGACCTGAAGGAGACCTAAAGGAGACCTGAAGGCGACCTGAAGGCGACCTAAAGGAGACCCTTTGGGAAAAGGTTGAGCGAAGTGGCATCCCTCCAACGAAGGTGAGGAATGTCATTCCGAGCCGAAGCCCCGAGCAACGCGAGGGGGAGCGAGGAAGGGACCGAGGTAGAGAAAAAATACTTGACAAGTGTGTTGGAACACGTATATTTGTGTGTTGTCACACATGAATTACCCTCACAACACATTTTTGGAGTAGAAGAATGGCACAATGGATCGTCGACCCGCTGCACACTGACGTGCAATTCAAGGTCAAGCACCTCATGATCAACACGGTCACGGGTGAGTTTGGAAGCTTCGATGTCAAGATGGAATCGGAGAAGGAAGACTTTTCTGATGCGAAGGTGACCTTCACGGCGGACATCAACTCGATCTCGACGAAGAACGAGATGCGCGATAACCACCTGAAGTCCGACGATTTCTTCAACGCTGAGAAGTTTCCGCAAATGACGTTCACGTCCACGGCGTTCACGCCGAATGGAAACGGTGAATACACGCTGACTGGCGATCTGACCATCCGCGACATCACAAAGCCAGTGACCTTGAAGGTTGAATACGGCGGATCCATGGTCGATTTCTACGGCAACACCAAGGCCGGTTTTGAGATCGAAGGCAAGATCAACCGCAAAGAATTTGGTCTGCTGTGGAACGGTGTCACCGAAGCCGGTGGTATCGTTGTATCCGACGATGTGCGCCTGCACCTGAACGTTCAGATGCAAAAGCTCGTCGCCGAAGAAGTGACTGCCTAACGTACCCTCCTCCCTATTACTATGCGCAACGTTCGTCTCATCACCGGCTCTTTGCATACCACCGTGGGGCCCCTCAAGGTCGCACAACCCCTCCCGACCAATGCCCTGCGGTATGCCGATCCGTTCCTCCTGCTTCACCACGCAGGACCGCAACAGATCGAAGCAGGGTCGGAGGTGCATAAGATCGAAGCGCACCCCCACCGGGGTTTTGACCCCGTGACCTTCGTGTTCCGAGGGAGCGTGCTGCACCGCGACTCCCTCGGCAACCAGGGCACCATCGGACCCGGCGAGGTCCAATGGATCAAGTCGGGCTCGGGGATCCTCCATGAAGAAGGTCCCACCCCCGATCTCGCACGCACCGGCGGCGAATTGGAATTGATCCAATTGTGGATCAACGTCCCCGCAGCCATGAAGATGGCACCGCCGGCCTACTTCGAGATCCATCGCGACCAGATGATCGATCATACGATCCTGGATGGCGCGGTCACGCTGACAACGGTTCCCACACCTCATGCCGAACAACAGGCACCGACCGTCACAGCAATGATGGGATCCTTCCGCGCCGGCGCATCCGGCATCATCGATGTCACCCCGCACGCAACGCTGCTGTTGTACATCCTCGGCGGTTCGGTCACGATCAACGGCGAACACACCGTTGACGCTAAACACCTCGTCGTCTTCGATGACACCGAAGGGGGCTTCCAATTCGAAGCCCATTCCGATGGCACGTTCTTGTTGTTAGGGGGCGAACCCATCGGTGAGCCCATGGTCCAATACGGACCGTTCGTGATGTCCACCGAAGATGAGATTCGCGAAGCTTTTCGCGACTACGCCGGAGGAAAGTTCGGTAGCTTGTAAGCATGGTCTTACATGTCACGAATGGCGACGTCGTCGCCGAACGTCTCTCTCGCCTCGGTGTTCAAGGCATCATTCTTCCATGGCGCGAGATCCTGCACGAAGGCCCATTGCCTCCGTACAAGAGTGTAGATACAGCTGGGCGGGCACTGTTCAACCTTCAACGCGCTGAGTTCATCGTCGCCCAGGAGTGGGTCGACGATAGTGCCGCCAATGTGCTGTTCGACATGAATCAGCGCGACGCACTGCTGTTGGATCGTGCATGGGATGAGATCGTCTTATGGTTCGAACGCGACCTCTACGATCAGCTGCTGCTAAGCCAGATCATGACGCTACTTCTCGGCACCGATCGATTCGTTGAACCCGGCACATCTCTGGTGCATAGCGACGTCCACCTTGTTCATCTCACCGACGAGGAGTTGATGTCGAGATACGATCGGCGCTCCATGGTCGATCGTGAAATGGCCCAACATTATGCCGACTTCCTTGTGGCGGCAGAGTCACCGTCACTCCAGGCACCAACAGTGCTCCACGATGCCTATCGTCAACGGCAGCGTTTGCTGCCCGGACCGGATGGCTTCTCCGAACTCGACCTTGAATTGGTCGACCGCATTAAACGTGCGGGCGCAATTTCCGTCCATGCGCTGCTTCGCGACGTAAACGACGCTATGGGCAACGATGCCTACTTAAGCGATCTCGCCCTTGTGCGTCGAATTCGCGAAGTTGCACTTCGGTTGCCATCACTCACGATCAACGGGGACATCGTAACATGGAACGGCGCCTCACTACCCTCGTAGCAGCGTTACTGCTTGCCTGTTCGTCCACAACGGCACAGCTCTATTTCCCACCGGTCGACGGCTCATCGTGGGAGTCGGTCAGCCCGACAGAACTCGGTTGGTGTACGGAACACCTCGATAGTCTGTACGCTCTTCTTGCCCGCAATGGAACGAGGTCGTTCATTGTGTTGCATAACGGTCGTATTGCCATTGAATGGTATGCGGAGGAGTTTCTTCCAACCGATCAGTGGTATTGGGCATCGGCAGGAAAGTCACTCACTGCCGCCTTGGTTGGGATCGCACAACGTGATGCCGACCTCGACATTCGAGATCCTTCATCACGCTATCTTGGTGAGGGATGGTCGGCACTCACACAAGAACAAGAAGGCAAGATCACCGTCCGCCATCATCTGACGATGACGACCGGTCTTGACGATGCCGTCGCCGACCCGGATTGCACGGTCGACACGTGTTTGAAATTCAAAGCCGAACCTGGCACTCGGTGGGCATACCACAACGCCCCCTACACCTTGTTGGATAAGGTCATTCAGGGGGCGACGGGCTCCACACTCAACACGTACTTCGCCCGAAAACTGCGCGACCCGATCGGCATGGACGGTCTGTTCGTGAAGCAAGGATCCAACAATGTGTTGGTCAGTACGGCGCGTTCGATGGCACGGTATGGGCTGTTGGTGCAGAGTGGTTTTGTCTGGGACGGCACGCCCATCCTGGATGATGCGAATTATGTGAAGGCGATGCTTCACCCGTCGCAAGACTTGAACAAGTCGTATGGATATCTATGGTGGCTGAACGGACAGTCATCCTTCATGATCCCGCAAACGCAGTTCGTTTTTCCCGGCACGCTCATTCCGAATCAACCTCCGGATGGCGTGAATGCGCTCGGCAAGAACAATCAGATCTTGAGTGTTGTGCCAAGTGCCGGACTTGTTGTTGTACGTATGGGTGACGCTGCCGGTGAAGATGGATCATTGGTTCCGACGGTGTTCCCAAACAATCTGTGGGGTGCTCTGCGGAAGGTGGTCTGCACGATCACAAGCGTGAGCGAGGGAACAGCGAGTGGCGAACAGCGAGTAGCGAATCAGAGCGTTACCGAGGGTATCGTGCGGCTTCGAGCGGGACAACGTGGTGATGTGGACATCTACGATGTGACGGGAACACTGCGGATGCACAAGACCGATGCGGAAGAGATCGATGTCTCGTCGTTGCCGTCCGGTGTCTACGTGCTCCGTCGTAGTGCAGATGAACAACACACACTGTTGATGATCACCGGGCGATGATCACCGGTACCGAGCGTGTTTCGAACCGCGTCGTGATCACAAGCTGATACAACCCACTCGGCAATACACGCACATCCATCACCGCCGGTTGTTCACTGCTTCCGCTGATGGTGTGAACATTTCGTCCATGGACGTCTAACATCTGAAGCCCGATGACTTCGGGTTGCGTTGTGTGTACTACAATGGTCACCTCATCGCCAGACGGCTGTGGTGTGATCGCGACCGAAGTGACGGCGCCACCGAATCGAATCGTGCGCAGTTGCGCAGAGCCACAGATATCGGAAAGAACAAGTCTTCCATGTTGATATTCGATCGTGCTGGGGACGTCGATCCAACGGAACGGTGATGCACTATCAAAGCGAATGTCGACCGAGTCGTTGCCCGATAACAACGGCAGCAAGGTCATCGTGGCGATGGTGTCGGTGCCATTCCACGTGTCGCGTATCGTGACCACAACATCATCGCCGTCGCGCACGACCTCAGCTTTACCCGTTGTCGTGTTCGCAAGGTCCATGAACTGCACGTCGCGAGCCGTCATGCGCACGGTCGTTTCAAACTCCGGACGTGCTTCAGGTGGGAATCCCGGACGCTCTTCAAGGAGCACCGGCATGTTGGTGAGCGTGCCAATGTTCGCCTCGACACGCGGCATCCATAGCTTCGTAGCTGAGGTGACCGTCGAACGGATGATCGTCTTCGTCTGCAATACGCACGGATCTGAACTCACAACGATCACCGAATCGATCCATGCACCAGCTGCCGCTGTCAGTGATACATCGACCCACATCGACGCTCCCACAGCCAAAAGGGCTGGTAGGGGGCGTTCTGTTCCGGCAATAGAGAAAGGCACGGACGGAGGAACGACCTGATCGATGGTCACGTCCGAGGTGCCAGTGTTCGAGATCATGATGCGCTGTGTCTCGGTAACACCGACAGCCGACGATGTGAATGCGATCTCCGGCTGTGAGGAGATCGAGGCATCGACGACGTTCGCATCAACGTCGATCGTCAGCAACGTATCGCACGGCAAGACGCGGACCGAGATCGTACCGCGGAATGATCCGATCGGTTGCGTGGTCAGCGAGATCAAGAAGCCGGTGCCTGCTTGGATCTGCATGCCCCCTGACAATGAAGTGCTGAGTGCCGGTGATGTTGTGGTGACGTCGACGATGGTGAAGACCGTCGTGGAATCGTTGCTTTGAAGCACGGAGGCCATCGAGACGATGGAGTCGCGACAGGAGACGATCTCACCCATCGAGACATTTGTTGTGAAGTAGGAAGGCCTGCTGATGGATTGTGTCACGTCGACCCAGGCAGTGTCCAGACAACTGCCGTTCGAGATGACGAGACCAACACGGCCAACGTGCGTTCCGTACCCTTGCCATGTGCGTGAGAAGGTGATCACGTATCCGCTCACGAGTTGTTGAGGGACGGCAGTTGATGTTAGTAGATCACCCTCGAGGATCAGTTGTTGCAGCGTTGCCCCGGATCCTTGATAGGTCACATCGAACGACGAAAGTGGTGCCAACGAATCGCACGATGCCGTCGTCCCGAGATCAACACGCGATGGTGCGACCGATGTCTGGAAGTAGAGCACACTGTCTGCAATGTCTATCCAGATCGTATCGGTGCACGTGCTTTCGCTGATCACAAAGCCCAGTCTGCCACGATGTGCTCCGGCCCCTTGCCACAGGCGTGTGACAGAGAGGAGGTCGCCATCGCGCAGTTGTTTCGGCAGAGAGATCGACGCACGAACGCCATTCTCTTCGATCAGCGACGTCAGTGTTGCGGGACGCCCACGATACGTGACCTCGATCGGCGATAATGGCTGTGTAGAGTCGCAGACATCGATCACACCGAAGTCGAATGTTGTGGGTGTGAGTGACGCTCTGCTGGTATCAACGGTCCATGTGACGTTGAAGGTGACCGTGGTGTCGCATGGACCACTGACGATCACTGAGACAACGGCGCGTCCCGACGACCCACCCGTATACCGAAGTGATAAGCGGAAGGTGCTGCTGAAGAGAGAACCAACTGCCGGCGACAAGACGGTGATCGCCGGATCGCTCACGGCATAGCTGACGACGCGCACGGTGGTGGGTGGCGTGATCGTTGCATCGACCGTTGTGTTGTACCGCACGTCGCATGCCGGGCGTGCACCTAGATCGACATCCGGAATGGTCACGCGTGGAGACGGTCCGTTATTGATCGTCACCGAGTCGTCAAGGATACACCCTCTTGCATCCGTGATGCGCAGACGAATCCTGCTTGGTGGACGGGCCTGGGTTGTCACTGATCGTCCGGTTCCGATCACCACATTGTTTGGGTCACGCCATTCATAGGAGTAGGGGGCTGTTCCATTCGACACGTTCGCCGTGAAGGTCACTAACGAATCCCTACACACGGTGATCGACCGAACCATGGTGTTGACAAGCGCTGTGCCGGGCGTGGCTTGGTCATAACTGGCAGAGGTGATCACGAGACCATCTGATCCATCTTGAGCGCCGTACGGTCGGTCCGCCGGAACGGTCAGATTCAGGTTTACGCCGTGAGGTCCGCCCCAGATCGACGTAGAGACCGTTGCCGGCAGCGAAGCTGTTGTGACGAAGATCGCGCCGCCGCCACCGCCACCGCCCGGACCATGTGCATCGGTAAAGCGTATCGATCCGCCTGCACCGCCGTAGGCCTGCAGTGCGACGTTGTTCACGGTCGCAGCATCGATCAAGATCATGCCGCCACCGCCGCCGCCGCCGGCACCGTCGAAGCCGGCGATGGTGTTGACATCAGCGCCGAGAGCTGAGATCGATTGCCCTTGTCCGTCAATGCGCGGTGCTTTAATGATCACGATGCCGCCGCCGCTGGCTCCTGCCGTGGCCATGTTATTGTTCTGATGTCCGGCGCCGCCACCGCCGCCGAGGAAGAGTCGAACGTTAGCGATGTCGATCGGCACTGACTGGCCGCCGAGCCCTCCGTTGGTGGTGCCGCGTCCGCAGCCCACCCACTGGTCGCCGCCGCGGCCACCCGTGCCGGCGCTGCTGCCGCCGCCGCCGCCGGCATTGCTGCCGTTGCCACCGCCGCCGGCGTTGACCACGAAGCCGCGTCCTTTAGACTGTGCCGCAGGAACGTCGACAATGCCGGTGCCGCGCCGTGCGTGCTCGGCACTGTTGTCCGGTGCTACCACCGAGGTCACGTTGCAGATGGTACTGCCGCTCGTCTTCGACCCGCCAAAAAAGCCGGCACCATCGGCATCGATCGGTGCACGCAGCGTTAGCGAGCGCGTCGCCTCGATCACCACCACGCCGCCCATGGTGCCGTCCCACGGGGCGGCACGCACCGGCGCGATCACGCGCAGATCATTGCCATAGGCCACACGGATCACCTGTACGACGCCGCTGACGTCGAAGGGATGCAGGAGTGGTTCGAGGATGGTGAGCTCGTCACCGTTGACAGCGCCGATCGTGGCGAACTGAAAACGACCGGCGTTGCCGAGCGTTGTCAACCGTCCGAACGAAGGACCGTCATTGAGGTCAGCACCTGCCCCCTTCATCTGCATGATAAGGATGCGATCACCGACGGCGAAGCCGCTGGTACTGCCAACGCGGAGGGTGGCTTGACAGCCCGTGGAAGTGAATGAGCGCAGGTTGGTATAGCGATTGACGATATCGCTGAGATCCTGACCGTAGGCCGTTGTGGCGCAGAGGGTCAGGGTGATGACGAGGATCCATCGGACCATGACCCATCCAACCTTGAACTGGCTGGCAAGTTACATCACGGGGGCGTCACTCAGCTGTAATCCCGGCGAACGTTCCAAGGTGTAGTCGATCTCCCAGTCGTTCTTGAAAAGGCAGACGGCATGTTCGCGTTCGTCTAAGACCACGGGGACGTTGTTGGCAGGGCGGGCATCGCCGATGATCCAGCGTGTGCGGGTGTAGGGTTGACGCTCCAGTCGGATCTTTTCGTTGTACTCGTTCTCCATGCGCCATGAGAACAGTTCCAGCTGCAGTTCACCCACTGCAGCAATAAGGGGCACGGGGTTCCCACTCGCTTCCGTGAAGATCTGGATGACGCCTTCTTCTCGCAGCTGTTCAATGCCTTTGCGGAAGGACTTGGAGAACGAGCCGGTATGCGGCCAGGCCTTGGCATAGATCTCCGGCGCGAATCGAGGAAACGATGCGAGCGTGTAATTGGAACCGGTGGTGATCGTGTCGCCAACCTGGAACAAGCCGGGATTGGTAAGGCCGATCACATCGCCGGGAAACGCTTCGTCAATGATGGTGCGGTCACGTCCGAAGATCTCAAATGGATAGTTGAGTTTGGTCTCTTTTCCGGTGCGAGGATGAAACGCCGTCATGCCGCGTTCAAACTTCCCGGAGACGATGCGCAAGAAGGAGATCCGGTCGCGATGCGCCTTATTCATGTTGGCCTGCACCTTGTATACAAAGCCAACGAACTCGTCGCGATCAGGCTCAACGAGATGATCGGCTGAGTTACCTTTCACCCTTTCACCCTTCCACCCTTGCATATAAAACGCCTGCGGTGGTGGCGCCAGCTCGAGGATCTGCTGCAGGAAGTGTTCGATGCCGAAGTTCGTGATCGCTGAGCCCCAATAGACCGGCGTGCAATGTTCCTTGAGGTAGGCGTCGCGGTCGAACGACGGGATGACATGCTCAACAAACTCGAGGTCTTCAAGGAGTTGGTTGTGGGCGCGCTCGCCGATCGAAGAACGGAGGGCTTCGCCGCGAATGTCGCCAACGCTGACCGGTGCTTTGTAGCGGTTGCCTGCGGTGCGCTCGAACTCGAAGAACTCACCGCGCTCGCGGTCGTAGATGCCACGGAAGTCCGGACCATCACCGATGGGCCACGTGCGGGGAATGGCGGTGATGCCAAGGACCTTTTCGACCTCGTCAAGTAACTCGAACGGGTTGCGGGCCGGACGGTCCATCTTGTTCATGAAGGTGATGATCGGAATGCCGCGGTCGCGGCAGACCTTGAACAACTTGATGGTCTGCTCCTGCACACCACGGCCGGCATCGAGCAACATGATGGCCGAGTCGACGGCCATGAGCGTACGATAGGTGTCTTCCGAAAAGTCCTGGTGACCCGGTGTATCGAGGATGTTCAGAAGTAGGTCGCCGTACTCAACACGCATGGCGCTGGAGCTCACGGAGATGCCGCGCTTCTGTTCGATGTCCATCCAGTCCGACGTGGTCGACGAATGTTTACCGCCCGTCACGGCGCCAGCCTCGTGGATGGCGCCGGAGTAGAGCAGCAATTTTTCGGTCATCGTCGTCTTGCCGGCGTCAGGGTGGGAGATGATCGCCACCGTTCGGCGTCGGCGTATTTCGGGCATCAGTTCAGGCATAGCCCGCAAAGTTACGGCGTAGCAGCGTCAACGCCCCGGTCGTAGCGGACTGTCTTCGCGTACCCGTGAGGTTAGAGCATAGCTGACACCGATCATGAACCGCAGGGAGCTAACCGTCCACGTCTGATCGGCCAGCACGCTGCTGAACATCGGAACGAACTGTGCTTCAGGGATCAGCATCAGCGTCCCATCGGCATTCATCGGCAGACGGTAGCGTGCGCCGAGGAGCAGTCCGAATTGAAAGGACGATGTTCCCGTGATATCGCCCAACGACTGATTACGAACCCCCGAGCCCCCTTGATAATCATAGGGGATCGACGGATCGAGGATCTCTTGTTCTTCATACGTTGCCCCGATCAGTGTGCCGAGTCGGACGCCGCCGATGAGGCCGAAGCGTTCACCAAGGCGGAATTCGACGGCCGGTTCGAGGGAAACAAAGGTCAACGACGATGTGAGTTCGTGCGTGATGTTCGCCGTTCGTGTGGAGTTGCCGTCACGAACGGTGATGGGTTCCTGCACGGTCATGGTGACGTTGCTGCCGTGGTATGACAACAGCGTCACCAGTTCGATCGAAGACGAGATCGGCAATTCAAGTGCAAGTGCAAAGAGGAATCCGCCGCCGGTGCCGCCATCATAGCCGGGGCAGCAGCTTGGAACATCGGGCAGGGTCATGGCATCGGCACTGTGGAAGTCGACAGCATACCCACCC
>CAYXQJ010000041.1:0-27855 GCA_964467455.1 uncultured Hyphomicrobiales bacterium
GAAGAAAAGGTTGCAGTATTGAGGCGCAGCCTTTTTAACATACGGTCTCTCAAGTTTGAGAGGGGGAACATCAGTGCTTTATTTTCTTTCCCCCTCTCGTACTCGAGAGGGGGCAGGGGGTGAGGTATCAGTGACATTGAGGCGCCGTGGCGAGGGATTAGTAACCACAGATGTAGGGAGTGTGGCAAACAGAACTCTCACCGCATCTCCTCGATCCTCGTATACACAGCATCCAAGATCTGCGAGCACACCGACTCCACATTAGCAAGCACCTGACTGTTCGGGATCCGCAGCACGTGATAGCCGATCACGGCCAGCCCTACGTCACGATGGTGATCACGTTCCTGTTGTTGTTCGTCGTGGTGGTATTCGCCATCGATCTCAACAACAAGCATTGCGTCCTTGCATAAGAAGTCAACGATGCGATCCTTGATCACATACTGGCGATAGAACTTGAACCCACCGAGGTTTCGGTTCCTCAATCGTTGCCACATGATCTTCTCTGCCGGTGTTGCATTGCGTCGAAGCTCTTTTGCCAACGCCGTAAGATCTGGTTCTTCATACTTCATGTAGACACCGTGCATCTACGAGTGTAGAGTGTGACATTTGAGCACAGAGATACCTCTCTCCCTCGCCCCCTCTTAGCATAGAGATACCTCTCTCCCTCGCCCCCTCTTAGCATAGATATACCTCACCCCCTCGCCCCCTCTCAAGTATGAGAGGGGGAACATCTCTTACCCCTCTCGAACTCGAGAGGGGTGGCGCCGAAGGCGCCGGGGTGAGGTACCAAAGGAAAGTAAGAGCCGAAGGCGCCGGGGTGAGGTACCAAAGGAAAGTAAGCCGAAGGCGCCGGGGTGAGGTACCAAAGGAAAGTAAGCCGAAGGCGCCGGGGTGACGTATCAGATCAACCCTCGAGGTGAAACCTAGCTAAAGGGCAAAGCCCTGACTTTCCTCATACTTCCGCACCCCTCTATTCACGAGCTTTGCTCGCAGAACGGGCACGCAATAGCGTGCCCCGACATCATTCCATGCAGTACGGGCACGCCATGGCGTGCCCCGAACACGAAGCCCTACCATGACAGACATCCACATCGCCCAAGCCGCTACGATCAAACCGATCAGCGAGATCGCCACAACGCTCGGACTCGATCCGATGACGCTGGAATGGTATGGCAGATACAAAGCCAAACTGCCCCTTACCTTGATCAATGAGGAGAAGGTGAAGGAGTCGAGATTGATCCTGGTCTCGGCCATCTCGCCGACGCCGGCAGGGGAGGGGAAGACGACGGTGTCGATCGGGTTGGCGGAAGGACTCAACCGCATCGGGAAGAAGACGGTCGTGGTGCTGCGTGAACCGTCGCTGGGTCCGGTCTTTGGGATCAAAGGCGGTGCCACCGGCGGCGGCTATTCGCAAGTGCTGCCGATGGAAGACATCAACCTGCACTTCACGGGCGACTTCAACGCCGTGGAGAAGGCGCATAACCTGCTCGCCGCGTTGATCGACAATTCGCTGCAGAACAAAGAACGCAACATCAGCATCGATCCGCGCACGGTGACGTGGAAGCGGGTGATGGATATGAACGATCGTGCACTGCGCGATATCGTGATCGGACTCGGCGGCACAAAAAACGGCGTGCCGCGGCAAGCGGGCTTTGATATCACCGCCGCTTCAGAAGTGATGGCCATCTTGTGTTTGGCCAATAACATCGTTGATCTGAAAGAACGCTTGGGTAATATCCTCGTTGGCTACAAGTATGACGGTACGCCGGTGCTTGCCCGCGACCTCAATGCCCACGGTGCCATGGCGGCGTTGTTGAAGGATGCCATCAAACCAAACCTCGTGCAGACGATCGACGGTACACCGGCGATCCTTCACGGTGGTCCGTTCGCCAACATCGCTCAAGGCACGAATACCGTGCTTGCCACGAAGATGGGAATGTCGCTCGGCGATTATGTGGTCACCGAAGCCGGCTTCGGCTTTGATCTCGGCGGTGAGAAGTTCCTCGACATCAAATGTCGTTATGCCGGACTGTCGCCGGCAACCGTCGTGCTCGTAGCAACCATTCGTGCTCTGCGGTATCAAGGCGGCGTCAAGGTCAAAGACGTCTCGCAACCTAACCTCACCGCGGTCAACGCCGGTATGGTCAACCTTGAACGCCACATCGACAATGTGAAGTTGTTCGGACTCACACCGGTCGTAGCACTCAACTACTTCCAACACGACACTCCTGACGAGATCAAACTCGTCGAAGATTTTTGTCGATCGAAGGGGGCGTATTGTGTCGTAGCCGACGTATGGGGCAAGGGTGGCGCCGGCGCCGAAGACCTCGCCACCGTTGTGGCCAACGTTGCCGATGGTCGTCCGTCGACGGACTTCGGACGACGCACGACGGACGGCTTCACTCCGCTCTACGACTGGCGTCTGCCCGTTGAAGAAAAGATCTCCATCATCGCCACCAAGATCTACGGTGCCGGTGCGGTGCGTTTCGCGGCAAAGGCCAAGGACGACATCAAGAAGATCGAAGCACTCGGACTACAGCACCTGCCGATCTGTGTTGCCAAGACACAAAAATCCCTCTCGGACAACGCCTTGTTGCGCGGTGCACCGAGAGGGTTTGAAGCTGTTGTGCGCGAGATCGAGATCGCCCGTGGTGCCGGCTTTCTCATCCCCATCATGGGCGACATGATGCGCATGCCGGGTCTGCCCGAAACACCGGCCGCCGAACGCATCGACATCGATGAGAATGGCACGATCTCCGGTCTCTTCTAGAATGACCAGCGCAGTGATGCGACGACGTTTCTGCCCGGCGCAGAAAGTGCACTTGCAAACGTATGATAGTTGAGATCGAAGAGATTCTCGACAATCACGATCGCTTCCATCGTCGACATCAACCGATAGCTTGCGGAGAGATCTAATCGCTGCCACGCCGGCGTGCCGTCCTGCGTGTAGTTGATCCCAACCTTTGCTTGTTCCTCCGGCGGAAGCTCATCGAAGGGCTTGGCTGCTGCCCACCAGAACGAAGCACCAACAGACCATGCGGGTTGTTGCCAACGTAGACGAACGGTGCCGAAGACTGGCGGCAAGTGTCGAAGCGGGATGCCGTTGACATCTTCTCCCTGATTATAGCTTGCCGTTGCATCACAGATCATATGATCGAACATCGTAGCTCGCACGACTGCATTCACGCCGAAGATCGATGCTTCACCAACATTCGTATTTGCGTAGATCGCAGTCGGCACACCGTCGATATCGATCGTGTCCACACCGTTGAACGACGTTTGTCGCAACTCGATCGCATCCACTGCCCACGTGTGATAGGCATTCACATCAACACTCACGGATGATGCTGGACGCCACTGCACGCCCCCTTCCAACGTATAGGCATACTCCGGACCAAGGTCGGGATTCGGGATCACAAGGATCCCCGGAGCGCTTTCAAACACCTTGGAGATATCATCCACATTCGGCGCACGAAAACCCGAAGCCACATTTCCATGAATGGTCATGGAAGGGGCGAGCATCCACGTCGCACCGAGTGAGCCGGTGAGGGCGGAGGTGGTGAAGCCAAGGTCGTCAGGGAACTGGGAACTGGGAACTGGGAACCGCGTGGAGTCAGCGGAACTGGAAGAGAGATCGTACCACGTGTAGCGGATGCCGGCGGCGAGGGTGAGGTCGCGGGAGACGCCGTGGCGAAGCTGGGCATAGGCAGCCGCAGAAGTGACGATGCTGCCACCGTCGGGATAGCGCGTGGTGGTTGGTGTGACCTCGTTGGTGATGATGTTGGTGCGTGTTGCTTCGGAAGAGACGTCGTTGACGTAGGCTTCGACACCGTAGTAGAGATCTGTCTCAGTGGGGCCATCGTCGTGGAGTTGTTTGCGGAAGTCTGCATTCAACGCGCCTATCAACACCGACTCAGTTTGATTGCGGAGACTGGAGTTGTTGAAGCGGCGATCGTTGCGACTCTCTTCGTAAAACTGGAATGACCCGGTGATGACGGCATTATCGGCGAGGCCGTTCATGTTGTTGATACGAAGCGTGAGAGCGTGCGACGTCCACAACTGCGGTCCGTAATACCATTCGGCAGAGCGGGGGAGTCCATTCGCTTCTTCAAGCAAACGGTCGTAGCGCGGAACGTCTGTTGATGTAGTGAACAAGCCGCCGTATTCAAGCGTCAGATCGCGATCGATCTTCCAATGCAGATTCTCGATGATGTTGACTTGACTGTATCCCGTTGGCGTTTGCAGGTTCGGCGACGGATTGGTGATGATGGAGTCCTTACCGTCGATTCGCTCTACGTACCAAGGTCGTTTGCCAAAGTCCGGATAGGCCGACATGAAAGAATTGCCACCACGCAGATCATCGAAGTACGAATACGTGATAACGGTCGATGATGCGAGACGGTCGTTGCCAAGATCGATCGCAACCGATCCGGTGAGTTCGTTCATGGCCGATGAATAACGTAGCATCGACGCGCCGGAGAAGTGCAGTGTACTGTCGGTATCCGCAAAGGTCGGCCTGCGTGTGCGGAAGGCCATGACTCCGCCGAGAGCGTCGCTACCATACTGGACGGAGCCGGGACCGAAGAGGATCTCCATGCCGTCGAGTGCCAATGCGTCGACCGTGATAGAGTTCTGCAAGTTGCCCGAGCGATAGATCGCATTATTCATACGGACGCCGTCGATCACCATCAACACGGCATTGGCGGCATATCCTCGAAGCATCGGGCTGCCGCCGCCAAGCTGACTTTTCTGCACAGAAACAAGTCCTGTTTGTGCAATAGCATCGGCCGTCGTCGGCGGATTGTTCCGACTGATCTGGGCCGGTGTGACGGTAATGATCTCTCGCGACACCGTTGATGCACGTTCCTCCCATCGTGATGCGGAGACGACCACCTGTGTAGCGTCGTAGACCTCGGCAGTGTCGAGATGCGTGGAGTCAGTTGCAACGGGCTTAGTAGATGGAAGTGGGTCTTGTGCTTGAAGTGAGAGGGAAGAGAGTATGATAGCAATCGAGGCAATAGGGATGGTGAGATGACGGCACCACACCCCCTTATTCCCCCTCTCGAGATCGAGAGGGGGAAGACAAGGTGTTATCGAGTTCATTTGTGTGTATCCTGAAGGTTGATAGATCTGTTACACGAGGGCAACAGAACCTTCAGGCGGAGGAGTGGGGACGTCAGACGTCCATCGTCCGACGTCCAATATCTTTACTTCAACGTGTAACGGATGTTGGACGCCGGACGTCGGACGCCGGACGTCGGACGTCGGACGTACGAACGGCTTACCAAGCACCTTTGCTGCAAGCTTAGCGATCGGCGATGTCGCTGCTGTTCCCGGAATCTTCTTCTTCGTCTCCAGTGCGATCTGTTGATACAGATGTGACTCTTTCAAGTCGGCAATGGCAAGCACCACCACATGATCCGCTTCCTCAACGATGCGTACAACATCATACATCACATCGTTGAATTTGAACTCACCATCATGCTCCCACTGCCGGCCATCGGTATCAACGCCGATCTCATCACGCAGCATTGTGAACGCCATGCATTCATGCTCAGGCACGCCCTGCATGATCCGTGCCCTTACCTCGCGACGTGCCTGCTTCCGCACTCCGTGATAGACCACGACCCAGCCGATGCATTGAGCGATCAGCGTGATCAGGAGTACGGTGGAAGTAAGACGTTGGAATGTGTGCATGCCGAGCGAAGATAACACCCTCCCTCCGCCGAACCTCTCAGGCGCTAGCCCCTACTTCGCCCAGATCAACACCACCACGCCCCCTACAGCGATGATGGCACCGATCACGCTGCGGAGTCGCAACGGTTCGTGGGCGCGCAGTGCCGCAAATGCGATGATGACGAAGGGGATGAGGGAGAAGATGGTCTGGGCAGGGCCGGCACCGATCTCGCGGGCGGCGTAGAGCGACATCGAGACACCGAGCGTCGGACCCAACAACGCACCGAGGAACATGGCCCGCGTGCCACTGCCGGCAGAGAAGGCCTCCTTCATCGGACGGATCTTGTCGCGGCGTAGGAGATCAAGAACATACGCACCCAACCAGCCAATGGTCATGCGCATGAAGGTGGCGTGGATGGGGTCGATGTCGAGGCCGTCGGCCGACATGCCGTTCTTGGCCAAGACGAGGCCAACGCCTTGGCACACAGCACCGCCGATGGCCATGAGGATGCCGACGGAGTAGGAACCGTACCCTTCATGATGAACGGCGTCGCGTTCTTCGGCACCGGCCATGGCATACATCACACCGATGACGGCAGTGACGAGTCCTCCGACGGCGAGCAGCGAGTATGTCTCGCCGAGCAAGAAGAAGCCTGCAATGGCGGCAAAGGCAGGAGCGATGGTGCCGACGATCGACTGACGTCGTGCGCCAAGGATCCGCAGTGAAGTGAAGCCGAAGAAGTCGCCGATCGTCAGACCGACGAGTCCGCTTGCCCCCAGCCACAACCAGTTATTGAGGTGGACCGACGTGATGAGCTCCCACGGCAGCATGCCGTTGATGATCATCGTGATCGCTCCGGTAGAGATCACTGCAAGCAACAAGCGTGTGCGGTTCAGTAGCGACGGTGCGATCTTTCGTGATGCATGCAAGAAGGCAAGTGTGCCGCCTGACCAGGCGAGCAACGTGCCGAAGGCCGCAACATATCCAAGCGTCATCGCAAGACCGTCGGGAACGTCAGCATCCAGACGCACGACCCAACCAACAACGCCGTGCTCACCCACACCAAGATGGCCTTGGTGCCTAATGAGTGGATGTTGCTGGTGATGCCGCCGAAGAACAGGACGCTGGCAAAGATCACCGTCAGCAGGATGTAGTGTTCGCTGTGTGCGTTCGACTCCTGCGCTTCAGCCATCGAAGACACCACGACCTTCTGTAAACTGTCAGCCCGCATATTCTCCGCCACCACATATTGCTTCATCGCAAACACATGGGAGGGGGCGTCGGGGTTCGTAAATGGTTGTGTCGCCCACCATGCTTCGAACGGCACCTTGAGTCGTGGTGGGAAACGTTCGCGATAGAACTGCGAGAGTCTTTCGTTGCCCGTGAGGTGCGCATTCAAAAACGATTCGAATAGACTCAGGTCGATGATCGACCGCTGCAGTCCGATCGTGCGCAGGGTGCTGATCTCACGATTCATCTCCTGCGCATCGTGCATCGCAAACTCTTGGATGCCGCTCCAGACGGTGCTCTGATAGGCGCACCATGCCGTGGCAATGGTGGCGACGGCCATCAGGATCGTGGCCATCATCTCGTAACGCTGATGTTTTGTGTCGTGTTCGTTCATAGATAAAAAATAAGGGAATGTGCCGTGACACATTCCCTGAACATTACCTGTTCTTCTTTTTATGACGATTCTTCCTTAAGCGCTTCTTACGCTTATGGGTCGCCATCTTATGACGCTTGCGCTTCTTACCGCATGGCATAGTGTGACTCGTGGTTTGTGGTTAGAGATTCGGTTATTCGGTTATTCGGTTGCTCGCTTTTTCAAAAGTGCTGCCGCCTGTTGCCCCAGTTGTGACGTTGGGTCGGCGTCGCGCACGTTCTTCATCATGTCCATCGATCCTGCGGCGTCGCCGGTTTGATCCAGCATATAGGCTAGGTTATACATGGCGATCTGGTTCTTCGGCTCGGCTGCGATCACGTCGCGGAGGATCTGGATGGCGTCGTCGCGGCGTCCGGCTTGGAATACCACGAAGGACATATCCACCTTCGCATTCGTGTTGTTGGGGTCGATCTTCTCAAGGAACGTGCGGTAATACCGCTCTGCTTTCTCAAAGTTGCCGAGATCATAGGCCACGTTGGCGGCCGAGATCACCAGCATGCTGTCAAGAGGGCGCTCTTCCAGTTTCTGTTCAAGCACCGTCAACAAGTTGGTCAACGTGTCGATGCGCGCTGCCGCCTGTTGCTGCTGTGTCCGCTCGACGTTTCTGCGATCCGCCGTTGGACGACCTTCTTCAATGGCCTCGGACACCGTCCACCGATGGATCCCGAACGACGTGCCGGCGACGATCGCCGCGATCGTCAGGATCAACAACCACGGACGCATCATTTACGCGCCCGTTGGTCCGGAAACGTTTTCCGTGCTCAGTTTTTCGTGTACACGTTCCTGGAATTCGGAACTGACCTTGAACGTCGGAATGAATCGCTCTTCCAGCGGCACCGGTTCGCCGGTACGCGGATTGCGCGCCATTCGTGGCTTACGACTCTTCACGCTGAAGACGCCAAACCCTCGAAGCTCAATGCGCTTTCCTTCGGCAAGGGCTTCGACGATGCTATGCAACAGACCATCAACCACGGCCTTGGTCTCGAACTTCGTCAGACCAGTCTGCGTAGCGATCTTGTCTACGATATCGGCTTTTGTGACGTTCAAAGGTCCCTCACCAGCAATCAACAATACGTGCCGCTCCCACCCGTGCCTACACCCTGCAGGCCGAACGAGCGAACGGCAAACATAGCAAAGTCAATGAAAATACACAAGCTTAGCCGTTGTCAGGACGGTGTTATCTTTGCAACCTTCCGGTATGAATAAAGCCCCCCAACCCTGGACGTCAGAGACCCTCTCCGCCGATGAGGCCGAACTACGCGCAACCCTGCGTGAGTCCGGGCGCATGCCCCGTCATGTGGCCGTGATCATGGACGGGAACGGACGCTGGGCCCAAGACAAACGCCGACCCCGCATCGACGGTCACCGCGAAGGGATGGAAAGCGTACGCGATATCGTCAAGGCCTCGTCGCAGATCGGCGTCAAATACCTGACGCTGTACGCGTTTTCGATGGAGAACTGGAAACGTCCCTCCGCAGAGGTTCGGTTCCTGATGTCGCTCCTCGAGACCTACCTCCGCAAGGAGCTTGCCGAGCTGCACGCCAACAATGTCCGCATCAAGGCCATCGGTAAGATCAACGCCCTGCCAAAGAATGTCCAACGCATCCTGAATGAGGCGATGGAGCAGACGGCAGAGAACGAAGGACTCACTCTGACCCTTGCCCTGAGCTACGGCGCCCGATGGGACATCCTCCGCGCCATGCAGGTGGTGGCCCTCGACGTCCGCCGTGGCAAGATCTCTCCCGAAGACCTTACCGAAGAGGCCATCGCTCAACGTCTGCAGACCTCATACATGCCCGATCCCGACCTCGTGGTCCGCACCTCCGGTGAGATGCGCCTGAGCAACTTCCTGTTGTGGGAAGCGGCCTATGCCGAGATCTATGTGACCGAACGTCTGTGGCCCGACTTCCGTCGCGCCGACTACTTTAAAGCTCTGACCTCCTATGCCTGCCGAGAACGCCGCTTTGGCAAGACCTCGGCCCAGGTACAGACAGAGGATCAGCCCCCTACCGACCGATCAACCTTGGA
Organism: uncultured Hyphomicrobiales bacterium; assembly: GCA_964467455.1. Taxonomy (GTDB): domain Bacteria; phylum Bacteroidota; class Ignavibacteria; order Kapaibacteriales; family Kapaibacteriaceae; genus OLB6. Next base: position 9,369 of record CAYXQJ010000041.1, read on the forward strand.
GCGGATCCTGAATGCATTTCGGTAGGACGGCACTGATCCTGTGCCTGATCTCCGTGTTGACGGTCCTGGCTTCGGCCCAAGGACAAGCACCACGATATCCCGTGATCGCCGGTATCTCCGTCGAGGGTCTTACCCAAGGCGAGGATATGCAGACCGTGATCGCCTACTCCGGTCTTCGGGTAGGGGGCGAGGCACGTCCCGATGATCTGATGATGGCCATCCGCAACCTGTGGAATCGCCGCACCTTTAGCGACGTTCGGATCGAAAAAGAACGTGAGACGGCGCTCGGCGTCTTTCTGGTGATCCGTGTGCAGCCCGCACCACGACTGCGCAATGTGAGCATCACCGGTAATGATGAACTGTCGTACGACGAGATCATGAAGGTCGTCGCAAAACGTGCCGGCGACATCATCACGTCGTTCGATGCCTATTCGATCCGTCAGGCCATCAAGAAGCTGTATGCAGACGAGGGGATGTTGTGGGCGAAGGTGGAGAGTGAGCTGATCTCGGCCGACTCCGGATATGCCTATGATCTGTCGCTGACGATCAATGAAGGTGTGGAGTATTCCGTTGCATCGATCGAGTTCGAAGGTAATACGATCTATTCCGACGACGACCTCGCCGGTGCCTTCGATGAGACCTCGTCGAAAGACTGGTATGAGATCTGGAAGTCCGACGACTTCGACTTCACGAAGTACGAGGCCGACAAAGAACTGCTCAACAAGTGGTTCATCGAGCACGGTCTCTTGGATGCCGTCATCGTTGACGATACGGTGATCTATGACGAGGCCTCCGAGACCGTTACGATCCGTATTACCGTCGACGAAGGACGTCCGGTCTATGTTCGCAAGGTCCAGTTCCTCGGCAATACGGTCTATCCCGCCGATGAACTGATGCGCCGACTCAACGTTGTTGAAGGTGAGATCTATAACGGCACGAAAATCAATGCAAACCTGACCGTCAACGAAACGCAGACCGATGCAACGTCGCTCTATGCCGACAACGGCTACCTTAGCGCACGCATGGAGCCTGAGCTGGTGCGGATCGGGAATGACAGCGTCGACATTAATATCCGCGTCTTCGAAGGTGACCGTTTCTCGATCCGTAAGGTCACCATCGCCGGTAATACCAAGACGCGTGATCGCGTGATCCGTCGCGAGTTGTTCACGCGCCCGGGCGACTACTTCAACCGATCCGCCATCATCCGCAGCTTGAAGGGCCTTGGCGTGTTGAACTATTTCAACCCCGAGTCGCTCAAGCCCGATGTCTTACCTGCGGACAAGACGCAGGTCGATGTTGTGTACAACGTCGAAGAGCGCTCCACCGACACCTTCAACGCCTCCATCGGCTTTGCCGGTGCCTTCGGTCTGACGGGTTCGGTTGGTGTGACGCTCAACAACTTCGACATCTCCGAGCCGCTGCGCGGTGGTGCCGGACAGATCGCCTCCTTCCAATGGGAGTTCGGACAGGCCAGCCGTCTGCAGACCTTCCAGTTGTCGTTCACAGAGCCGTGGTTGTTCGGCTCTCCCACGACCGTTGGCTTCAACATCTTCGATACCAAGCAGAACTTCAACATCAGCGTACGTCGTACCGGTGCCCAGATCAACATCGGACGTCGCTTCCGTTTCCCTGACGACTTCTTCCGTGGCGATTGGTCGGTGGCCTTCGAACGCATTGAGTCCAACGTCTCTTCGATCTTCTACCGCGAAGGTGTCAACACGGCCTTGACCCTTGCTCAGACCATTTCGCGGACGAGCTACGACAACATGATCTTCCCGACGAGCGGGTCGCGCTTTGCCTTGAACCTCCGCGGTACGGCAGGCGCTCTTGGCATCGGTTCGATCGACTTCGGCAAGGTGGGCTTCAACTTCGACATGATCAACCCGCTCATGTCGATCGACGGCAACCCGCGCCTTGTGATGCTCGTTGGTGCTGAAATGGGCTACGTCAACGGCTTCTCTTCCGACACCCTGATCCCACCGCAGGAGCTCTTCTACATGGGTGGTAACGGCCTTGGCGGTTTCTCGCTCACGCCCCTTCGCGGCTATCGTGATAACTCCATCGGTCCTCGTGATCCCGTTACCGGCAACATGGTAGGGGGCAGAATGATGGCCCGCTTCCTTGCCGAGGTCCGCTTTGCCTTGTCACTCAATCCCTTCCCGATCTATTTACTTAGTTTCGCTGAAGCTGGAAACGTATGGGCTAACATCCGGACGGTCGATCCTTTTGGTCTGAATCGTGCCGCCGGTTTTGGTCTTCGTCTCTTGTTAAATCCCATTGGTCTGATCGGTTTCGACGTCGGCTACGGCTTCGATCCCGATCCGTTCACAGGTCAACGTTCGGGCTGGCGGTTCCACTTCCAGTTCGGTCGATGACCATCGTTTTTGTCAACAACATTTTCTCATTGGTGAACAGTATGCAACGTCGACTTCTTGCGATCGCCCTGGCCACGGTGGCCCTCACGGCCTTCGCTTCTGCCCAAGGCTTCCGCGCCGGTTTTGTGAATACCGAAACGATCATCAAAGAACTTCCGGAAGCGCAACAAGCTTCGAAGAACATCGAAGAGTCAACGCTTAAGATTCGCGACACCCTGCAGATGATGCAGAAAGACTTCGAAGGTCGCATCGAGCAGTATCGCAAGCAAGAAGCCCTGATGAGCGCCGAAGCTAAGCGCAAAGAGGAAGAATCCTTGACGGCACTGCGCGCTCGCATGGTGCAATATCAAGAGACCAAGACCGCCGAAGTGGGTCAGATGCGCGAACAGTTCCTCAAGCCGATCCGCGACAAGGTCTCCAAGGCCATTGCCGAGATCGCCAAGGAAGAAAAACTCAACATGGTGATCGACACCGTTGCCGGTATCGTGCTGTACTCGGAAGACAAGGCCGATATCACGTATAAGGTGTTGGATCGGATGAAACGCGGCAACTGACCTGAAGGCGACCTGAAGGGGACCTGAAGGAGACCTGAAGGCGACCTAAAGGGGACCTGAAGGCGACCTGAAGGCGACCTGAAGGCTGTCATTCCGAACGTAGTGAGGAACCTGAAGGCTGTCATTCCGAGTGTAGCGAGGAACCTGAAGGATATCTATGAATTCTGAGCGAGCATACTACCTAGTACTAAAAGCGATCCTCATCGTGATGGGGTTCGTGGGGCTTGGTGTTGTCGTTCACGCGCAGAAGATCGGCTATGTGAGCACCGATGCCATTCGCGACAAATATGAAGCGAATAAGATGGCGGAGGAGCGACTCAAGCAGCTTGTGGAGGGCTGGAAGTCAGAACTCGAGCAGATGCAGAAGGACATCGACGAGCTGGAGCTCGAGATGAAGAAGAACCGTCTGATCTGGAGTGATGCCGAAAAGGTCCAGAAGGAACGTGAACTCGATGACAAACGCCGCAAGCGTGAGCAGTTCGCGCGGCAGGTGTTTGAGCCGGGTGGGGAACACGACAAACAAGCAGAGGCGCTGTTCACGGCCGTGTGGGAGAAGATCTACCTCGCCATCCAAAAAGTATCGGCCGCGGAAGGGTACGACATCGTGTGGGACAAGAGCACACAGCCGCTGGTCTATGTGAATGCAAAGTATGACCTCACGGTCAAGGTGATGAAGCAACTCGGCATTGATGCCGAGGATCTGGAGAAAAAGCAGCTGCAGGTGATCGACCAAGATCCGCGCAACAAGAAAGCCCAAGAGCCGCGGAGCCGGAGGTCGCGTCGACGCAGTACTTCGGCCGAAGAAACGCCGGAGGCGAATGCGACGCAAGATCCCGCTGCCAACCCGAATAATGTCGTGACGCCGAGTCCGAATCCGAACAACTTGCCCCCTGTGGCACCACCGGATTCCACCAAACCAAAGACGGAAGAGGACGTGCCGCGATGACAACACAAGAGTTGGCCGAGATCACTTCAGGACGATTGGTCGGCGATCCCACGGTGGCGATCAATGGCATCAATCGTATCGAACATGCTCGATCCAACGAGATCACGTTCCTCTCCAACGAACAATACGTCAAATTCCTGCCCCTTACCAAAGCAGGATGTGTGATCATCTCGGAATCATTGTTTGCATCAGCACCAACGGTCGGCATTCCCGTGATCGTTGCGGATGACGCCTATCGTGCATTTGTGCGCGTGATGCAGACGTTCTTCCCACCAACAACAATGCCGCCGGGTGTGAGAGCAGCAACGGCAACCATCGATGCATCGGCGAAAGTGGCCGATACGGCATCGATCGGACCGGGCTGTGTGGTTGGACGTAACTGCGTGATCGCCGACGGAGTGCAACTGACAGCCAACGTGGTGTTATATGCTGACGTGAAGGTCGGCGCCAACACGGTGATCCATGCGAATGTGTCGTGTTCGCACGGCACCACGATCGGTGAACGTTGCATCATCCACCCGGGTGTGGTGATCGGTGCTGACGGCTTTGGGTTCTTTGAGAATCCGGATGGGTCTTTCGAGAAGATCCCGCAAGTAGGAACGGTCGTGATCGGCAATGACGTTGAGATCGGCGCGAACACGGCCATCGACCGAGCAGCGGTGGGTGTGACCAAGATCGGCGACGGTGTCAAACTCGACAACCTCATTCACATCGCTCACGGTGTGGAGATCGGTGCCAACACGGCTATCGCTGCACAAGCAGGGATCTCCGGCAGTGCACGACTAGGACAACGCAACCGCATCGCCGGACAGGTGGGTGTGGTGGGACATATCAGTACCACCGATGACGTGATCGTTGAAGCACAGTCAGGTCTGTCAAAGACCGTGACACAACCGGGTGCCTACTTCGGCTCACCGGCAAAAGAACATCGAACAGCCCTTCGGATGGAAGCGGCACTGCGGCGCTTGCCGGAACTTCTCAAGGAGTTCCAGGAGTTACGGCGCGAGGTCGCAGAACTCAAGAACGAACTCTGATCATCATGGCTAAACAACGTACACTTGGCGGCGAAGTCTCCATGTCAGGCATTGGCCTGCACACGGGCAATCTTACCTCCATGACGTTCCGTCCGGCACCGGAAAATACCGGTTACCGTTTCGTGCGTACCGACCTTCCCGGCAACCCGTCGGTGGATGCCATCGTTGACAACGTCGTCGAACTCGCACGGGGTACCACCATCGCCAACGGCGATGCCAAGGTCCACACCGTCGAACACGTTCTCTCGGCCATGGTCGGGATGGGCGTTGACAACTGCATCATCGAGCTCTCCAACAACGAGCCGCCGGTTGGTGACGGTTCTGCATTGCCGTACGTCGAGATGATCCAAAAGGTCGGCGTTGTCGATCAACACGCTGATCGTCATGAGCTGGTCGTCGAAGACACCATCCGCTACGTTGATGAAGCACGCGGCGTCGAGATCGTCGCCCTACCGAATCCCGAGTACCGCGTCACCGTCCTCGTCGACTACAACAACCCCGCTCTCGGCTCGCAACACACCGGACTCTTCAACCTCGAGAACGAATTCGTAACGGAGTTCGCTCCGGCACGGACCTTCTGCTTCTTGCATGAAGTGGAGATGTTGCATGGTCAAGGACTCATTCAAGGGGGCAACCTTGACAACGCCATCGTGATCGTTGACCAAGAGCTGTCGGATGAAGATCTGCGCGCCAAGCTGAGTCGCCTTGGCATTGAAGGTAATGCTGTCCTCGGAACGAACGGCATCTTGAACAATCAATCGCTGCGGTTCAAGAACGAACCGGCTCGACATAAGCTGCTGGATATGATCGGCGACTTCGCCTTGATCGGTGCACGTCTGCGCGCACAGGTGCTCGCTGCACGTCCCGGCCATGCGGCCAACATCGAGTTCGCCCGCAAGGTGCGCAAGCTCTACGAACAACAACAAGTGGTGCGGAAGTATCAGCCGTCACCAACGGAAGGCGTGGTCTTCGACATCCAAGCCATCCTCAAGATGATGCCGCACCGGTATCCGTTCTTGTTGGTGGATCGCGTGACGCGATTTGATGCAGAGGCAAAGAAGATCACGGGCCTGAAGAACATCACGTTCAACGAGCCGCAGTTCATGGGGCATTTCCCGAACCGTCCGATCTTCCCCGGCGTCTTGATCACCGAAGCAATGGCACAAACAGGATGTATCCTGTTGACGTCGCAAGGTGTCGACCCGGAAAAGAAACTGGTGGTGTTCACCGGTATGAACAATGTGAAGTTCCGTCGCGAAGTGGTGCCCGGTGACCAACTCGTGATGGAGGTCGAGATGACGAGATTCAGATTCAATATCGTCCAACTCGTCGGCAAAGCCTATGTTGCAGGTCAACTGGCCGCTGAAGCAGAATTGCAGGCCGCTGTTGTTGATCGGGAGAAGGCATGAGCGTTGTGATACACCCTACATCTGTTGTTTCACCAAAGGCCACACTCGGAGCGGGCGTTACGATCGGACCGTTCTGCGTGGTCGAAGATGATGTGGTCATCGGCGACAATACGATACTGATGTCGCATGTTGTTGTGTCGAACGGCGGACGCATCGGCGCTGACTGCCGGATCCATCCCGGTGCCGTGATCGCGACCGTTCCGCAAGACCTCAAATTCAAAGACGAAGCGTCACTTGCCATCATCGGAGATCGCAACGTGATCCGCGAATGTGTCACGATCAATCGAGGCACATCAGCCACCGGCAAGACCGTGGTAGGGAACGACAATCTGATCATGGCCTATGCTCACATCGCCCACGACTGCGTCTTGGGGAGTCACATGGTCGTCGCCAATGCCGTCCAACTCGGCGGCCATTGCGAGATCGGCGACTGGGTCGTGATCGGCGGTGTCGCAGCATTGCACCAGTTCACCAAGGTCGGACCTCACGCCATGGTCGGCGCGTGCGTTAAGGCCGTAAAGGACATCCCGCCCTACGTCCTCACCGGCCGCGAACCCATGGTCATCGAAGGACTCAACAAGATCGGCCTGAAGCGTCGCGGCTTCACCATGGACACGATCGATGCGATCGAGAACTTTTACGACGTGCTCTTCCGCTCCGGCTTCAACGTCACCGACGGCTTGGCCGCCTACGAAGAACGCACACCCACGATCATCCCTGAGGTCAAGGCATGCATCGAATTCATACGCAACTCCAAGCGCGGTATCGCGCGCTCAACGCGTTAAGCGTCCTACGTCAAACGTCCAACGTCCGGCGTCCGTCGTCCTTCGTCATAGGTGTTTGGATGTTCGTTGCAGGTTGGATGCACGTGTACGCTGGAGACTCAACCCTCAACCCTCTCCACTGTTTCACTCCGCCGGTGGCGAATCCCTTCGAAGCCCGCATCGGCTCGATGGTACAAGTTGATGATGAACGGCTGCGCCTCGATATCGGTGCCAGTGTGGATATTGCCGAGGTAGCGAACGACACCACACTCGGACGGATCATGATCGGTGTGGACTTCATGACGTGGACGCGTCTGCGTTCAGAGAACAACTTCAAGTTCCCGGTCGAGACTGTCGACTACTGGTTCGGCGCTAACGGTCAATGGTTGATGGCGGATGGTCAGTGGTCAATGCGCATGCGGATCGCCCACATCTCCTCGCACTTGGTAGACGGCCTGGCCAACGACAGTGCCGTCCTTGAACCCAAACCCTTTGTCTACTCCCGCGAATTCGTCGAAGTCCTCGTCGCGCGCGAGATCGGTGCCGGCCTGCGTCCGTACGCTGGCTTGACCTATGTGTGGGCCACACAGCCCGATTCACCCGATCCCATCATACCCGAAGCGGGCTTCGATCTACGTCTTCCCATCTCCGGAAGCTGGCACCTCTATGCCGGTTATGATCTCAAGCTCATCGGCATCAACGGCACCTATGCCGCTGCCAACGCCGCTCAAGCCGGCATCTTCTACGACCTGTGGCAGGGTAGGGGGCTGATGTTATCCGCCTATGGATACAGCGGACGCAGCATGCACGGCATGTTCTTCACCGACTACGACGAATACGTCGGCATCGGCTTCCAAGTGCTCTGGTAAGCAGCCTGTTGTTCTAACGCAACCGAACGAATTGTGCGGTCCGAATTCGCGGGATACTGCCTGCCCCTTCCATGATCAACACGGTATAAGCTCCCGGTGCAAGTGATCGAATATCGATCGTGATACCGGAAGCAGTGCGTGTAGCTTTAGCGTCGACCTGATCACCATTGGAACCGATCACAATCATCTGCGATGGATCGATGGTGACGTCGTTGACGGTCACTTCATCGTTCGTTGTCGGCGAGGGTGATACGGTAAGCGCGTTCTGCGTTTCTTCATCAACGGACGTGGTGGCGTTGACCCCACGGAAGCGGACGGTCTTACTGTTGAAGGCCGGTCCAAGTGGAACGCCGTCACGGTTACGAACCTGGCCAACGACCGTCTCGATCACCATCAGGGGAATGTTGCTGTTGACTTGCTGCCACATCGTGATGTTGGTCGTGATGGTCAGGAAGGCTTGCTGCGGGCCGATGGCGAATTGTGTTGATGTTGAATCGACCTGCGTGATGCGGGCAACATTGTCATAGGAAAAGTCAGGTAGGATGATCCGTCCGAAGCCATCATAGATGTAATTGTGTGAGCCGGTTCGCGGATATTGTCCCGGTGGCAGCACTGTTGATTCTAATACGGCGTCAAAACGGTCGCTCTTTGGATCGTTGAAGACCACTTCGGATGGACGCACATCATAAGGATCAGAGCCGGCAACAACGCTTGCCGTTGGTGTGATCGATCCTTCCCAGCGCCATTGTCCGTTGGCAAGACGATAACCGGCTGTCGTGGTATCATCGATCACGATCACGTCAGCATTCCGAAGTTTCTCTTGCTGCTCTGGTGTCAAACTCGACTTATCGGTGTAGATCGTCCGCGTCGTGTCTTGACCGCGCTGTTGCAGGCCACTGAAGTTCCACACCTGTCCAATACCTGCCTGACCCGGACGTACGCCCGTTGTATCGCACACCCGCATCGTGAACGACAGGAACGGTGCCGGCAGCGTCTGCTGCCGCAGGTTCGGCTGTGCCTCCACTAGGGCAGCCGTGATGCAGATCGTTACAAGAAGGAGTAGGGGGCGTTTCATGATGTGCCTGATCGTATGAGGTGTTCTCTGTTACAAACATCGGGAGAAGTTATTCGCGACGAACCTTAATGAAACCTTAATTGCTAAGTTCGTTCATGCCCCGGATGTCGCCACAAGCACGGATCGAAGAGCAGCTCAACCGCTGCCGCGAGATCCAATATGAACGTCCTGCCGAAGCGCGCGCCTTTGCTGAAGATGCGTTGGCGATCGCAAAGAAGTTCAAGTTGGCAGAACGGGCGCTGCATTGTCAGCGGATGATCGGCATCTGCTATTATGCCGACCGTGACTACGACAAAGCGCTGCAGGCCTTTGAAAGGACACTGCCGGGGTACCGACGACTGAAGGACCGGCATGGAGAGTCGCGAGCATTGCAGAATGTCGCGCTCACACTTCGTCAGCTGGGCCGGAATGAGGATGCGTTGGAGGTGTTCCGAACGTCAGAAGAGATCGTTCGCAACCTTAATGACGATGCCTTCTTGATGACCGTCCTGACGAGTATTGGAAGCACGTACTCGATCCTGGGACGTCCCAAAGAATCGCTACAGGCATTCTCGGAGTGTTTAACACTGGCCGAACGGGTCGACGACGCCGGTATGCGGGCCCGTATCACGGGCAACATTGCGGATGTCTACATCGGCATCGGCGACACCGAGACGGCCATTGAATGGTCGAAGCGAAGTCTCGACCTACACCGACAAAACAGCGATGCCATGGGCGTCGGCCTTACGTTGTCCAATCTTGGCCGTGTCTACCAGCGGATCGGACAGATCGATGCTGCCCTTGCGGCGATGAGCGAGGCGTTGACGGTGATGAGCACCCTCAGCGACGTTCATGCCCGTGCCCGCATCATGGTCTATCTGGCAACGATCCTCTTGGAAAAGCGACGTTATGCCCAGGCCCAGGCCATGGCTGAAGAGGCATTGGACATCTTCCTGCAGACGCACGATGCCGAGCGTGAGGTTCGCTGTCGGCTTACCCTCGCTGAGTTGGCAGCCAACCGAGGTGATTCTCCGGAAGCTCATCAGCATTTCTCGCATGCCCTCAAGCGCATGCGCACGGTCGAGAATGCCAGTCTTGACGTGGAGATCGCTCTTCATCAAGCGGAGTTGTTCATTGCCGAACAGGATGTGAAGAAAGCGCTCAAGACCTTGTCTCAGGCGGCAAAGCTGTGTTCTAAACATTCCATGTTCGGACAATTGGCCGACGTGGAGCGCCGCATAGCTCGCCTGCATGAACACCTTGGCGATGCGCAGCAAGCGCTGATCTACGAGCGCAAGGCCTCGGCAGCACAGCAAGCCGCCGATCTGGAGCTGCGCGCTCAGCACAGCCAAGCGCTACAGCTGCGGCTCGACATGGAGCGCGAGGCCCGTGAGCGAGAGCGTATGCAGTCTGCCAATGAACGCCTGGCCTTCCAGCTTGAGAGCAAGGAGCGAGAACTCAATACTAATGCACTTTCCATAGCCCAGAAGAACGAGCTGCTCTCGGAACTGACAAAGGATCTCACCGCCATTGTTGGAGCGAAGGATGCCGAACGGAGCGCGCAGATCAAGGCGGTCTTGCGCAAGATCGACATGCATCGTCGGATGGGAGATGACTGGAAGAACTTCAATGAACAGCTGGCCGACGTGCACGATTCGTTCATCAAGGCCCTGACGTCGAAGTATCCCGATCTCACGCAGAAAGAGGTCCAGTTGGCTTCGTTGCTGAAGTTGAATCTCTCCTCCAAAGAGATCGCCGATGTGTTGAGTCTTGGTGTTGCCACCATCGAGGTGTACCGCGCCAACCTGCGTAAAAAGCTGCATCTGCCCGCCGGAACGTCGCTCACAACGTTCATCCAGAGTCTGGGCTGAATTAAGGTTTTCATAAGGTGTCTCCGACCTATCTCTCCGGTAGGTTGCCTTCGTGATGTTCAACCAACGTCCGAAGGAGGACACCATGTTTATCCGTCTCACACTCGCCTTTGCACTGCTGTTCACGGCCTCCATCCAGGCCTGGTCCGTCGGTGCCTTGTTCGTCCGCCCCCTGCGGTCGAACCAAAATTTCGAAGCGATCGCGATCTCCAAATACGATGCGACCGTCAAGATCCAAGACCACGTGGCAACCACGCACGTGGATCAGACCTTCCGCAACGAACTCAATCAGGAGGTCGAAGCCACGCTGATCTTTCCGTTGCCGGACGGTGCCCTGATCACCGAGATGTACTATCACTTCAACGGCGTTCGCTACAAGGCCAACGTTCGAGAGAAGAAAGAAGCCCAGGCCGCCTATGATGCGAAGATCCGACGGACGCTGGACCCTGCCTTGTTGCAGGAGTTAGGTGACAACATCTTCAAGCTGCAGATCGCTCCGATCTTTGGGATCAGTGATGTGCGCGTGGAGATCACCTACACGGAGATCCTGCCCTTCGCACTTGGGAAGTCGACGTACACCCATTTGTTGAAAACAACTGGACTATCCCCCAAGCCCCTTAACAGAATGTCGCTGACGATCGAAGCGGCAACACAGACGTCGTGGGTCGCCGTGGAGTCACCGTCGTACATCGGCTCGTCGGCGCATCAGGTGACGATGCTGACGCCGAGTCTGGCGCGCATTACGCTGGGTGACGAGTCGTTCGTGCCGACGAAGAACTATCGGCTGGAGCTGATGGCGAAACGTACCGGCGTCGAGATGGGAACCTTGACCTATGTGCCCGTACCGTCAGACTCGTTTGGCGACAAGCCGTTCTTCCTGAGCTGGGTGATCCCGCCGGATGCCGGTGAGAATGCTCTTCCGCGGTCGGTGACCTTTGTCGCCGATGTATCATCTAGCATGACGCCGAAGCGCATGGATCAATTGCGAGAAGCCATGCTGTCGTTCATAGATCAACTGATGCCGCAAGACCGGTTCAACATCCTCACGTTCAGTACGGGTGTGGTCACGTTCCGCAATGATCTCGTCGATGCCAACCCGACGAACATTGCCGAAGCACGACAATTCGTGCAACGTATGCAGGCCCTAGGGTTGACCAACATCAGTGAAGCCCTGCGTCGGTCGGTCCAGTTCGACTATCGTACGTCGTCGGCCAATGCTGTGGTCTTCCTTACCGACGGACAGCCATCATGGGGCGAGCAGAACGAGACCGTGATCCTGGATTCCTTGCTGCGGTGGAACACAAAGAACGTTGCCGTTTATCCCATCACGGTCGGCGAAGAGGTCAGCATCTCTTTGATGCGCAACATTGCCAAGAAGACCGGTGGATTCCTGACGGAGATCGCTGCCGATGATTCCATCGCCGTGATGGTGCGCGACCACCTGCGTAGGATCTCGATGCCGAATCTCACGGAAATGGCGTTGAGCTATGGCGGACTGATGACGTTCGATGTGCAGCCGTCGACGTTGCCGAATGTCAGCGTCGGAGGACGCGTGATGCAGTATGGTCGGTATGAAGTAGGCGGTACCTATCCCGTAACTCTTACGGGCTCTGTGTTAGGTCTAGACTTCAGTCTGACGAAGGATGTCAACTTCGGTGATCCTGCGAACAGCAACCGTGCCGTTGCAAGACTGTGGGCTCGCGCACAGGTCGATGCACTACTCGAAGAGATCGGTCGCGTAGGGGAGCGTAAGGAGCTCGTTGATGCCGTGATCACCCTGAGCATCCAGTTCGGTATCCTCACAAAGTATACGGCACTCTATGCCGACCCCGATGATCCGAACACGGCCACATCAGTGCCCGATGAGCGTCCGGTCGAAGGAATCTCTATGTCCGTTGCACCACATCCGGCCATTGCAACCTCCACCGTATCCGTGACCGTTCCGGCTTCGTTACAAGGCCGTCCGATGACCATCACGATTGTTGACCTTTTCGGCCGCGCTGTTGCCGAACTCTTCAACGGCCCTGCCGCACTTGGCACGTGGCACCTGGCACTTGGCACCGGGCGCATGGCACTTGGCACCTGGCACGTGGCACCCGGCACGTATCTCCTTGTTGCCAAGATCGGCGAACAAACATTCTCCCAACCACTGATCCTGACGGAAGGAGTACACTAATGCGACGCTACACCATCCCTTCGCTCATTACTTGGCTCGCCGCAACGTATCTGCTCACGATCGCCGAGATGTTCGGTGGCGGCCTCATCGGCTATGATGTCCAAAACCGTCAGCCGTTGCGCTCTGATTCACTCACCGTAGTGACGAAGATCCGCGAACAGGTGGCCATCACGACAACAACGCAGGTCTTTACGAACCCAATGACCGTTGCTTCGAAGGCCATCTACGGATTTGCTCTGCCATCGTCGGCCATGGTCACCAACATGCGGTGGAACGTGAACGGTCAGTGGTATGAGGCCTCCATGAAGTCATCTGATACCACTCTGCCGGCAGGGGGCGGGACAGCCACCATGGACCAGTTCGCCACACGATTTGGCGCCACACCCTTTACGTTTCCCTTCAAGGACACGATCCCGTCACGTGGAACGATCATGGTCGAGCTGACCTACGTCGAACTGCTGCCGTATTCCGGTGGCCTTGTTTACTATGCCTATCCCATGTCGAAAGGCACATCGTCGGCGGAGGTGAGGATCGACCGTTGGAGCATCGACATCGCTTCGGGTCGGGAGATCAGTTCGTATGCGTCTCCCACCCAGCCCCTTACCACCGTGGTAGATCAACCTACACACGTTGAACTGGACGGTAAGGGTCTCGTGACCACATCGGCATCGCTCGATCTCCGTTTTGGTCTGATGTTCGATGCATTGTCGATGAATGTCTTGAGCACGAAGCCCGCCGGCGAGGACGGTTATGCGCTCATGATGGCGGTGCCGCAGACCGATGCGGCGGGAAGTGACATTCTGCCCAAGCGATTCACGTTTGTGATCGATCACTCGGGATCGATGGCCGGCACGAAGATGGAGCAGGCCAAGGAAGCTGCTGAATATTGTGTGCAGCGTTCGAATTCTGAAGATCTCATCAACGTCATCCAGTTCGATGATCGAGTGGAGTCATGGAGTACGAGCCATGTCCCTGCAACGGTTGCGAACATTGAAGCTGCAACGCAGTACATCCGTGGCATTGGTGTCCGTGGTGGTACCGAGATCATGCGCGCCTTGCAAAACGCACTCGCGATGCACAAGTCAGATGCCTATGTGAACGTCATCATCTTCCTAACCGATGGGCAAGCCAACATCGATCATGCCATCCTGAAGAACGCCAATACGACCGGTACGCGCATCTTCGTCTTCGGCGTCGGTGAAGGCGTCAACGAGACAGCCCTCACACGCATCGCCAATGACCACAACGGTGCGGCACTCTACGTGACAACGGTATCGTCGACCGCTGCCACCGTGGCTGAACTCTTCCAGAAGATCAAGGACCCGATGATCAAGAATCCCAAGGTCTCGTTCTCGCCGGATGTGGTCTATGATGTCTATCCGTCGGTCGTGCCCGATATCTATCGCGGAGAGCAGTTAGTGTTGGTCGGACGCTACACCACGCCGGGTGATAACACGGTGACGGTGACCGGCTCCAATCGCGCGGGAAACGTCAACATCCCGTTCGCCGCCCATCTCACCGACGACCCCAACATCAACACCTTTGTAGGCAAGATCTGGGCGAAGTATCGGATCGCGGCGTTGATCGAGTGGATGAAGAATGAACCAAACACCAGCTCGAAGTGGAAAGAGTGGCGCGACGAGATCGTTCGGTTGGGACAGACCTACGGAATCGTGACGCCATACACATCCTTCGTTGACGGCGGCAAAACATCCGGTGGGTCGTCCGGTGGATCGTCCGGTGGGTCGTCCGGTGGATCGTCCGGCGGATCGTCCGGTGGATCGTCCGGTGGATCGTCCGGCGGGGCGACCTCGGTAGAGCATGACGAGATCGTTGTTGCGCGTGATCGGTGCACCATCATGCCGAATCCCATCGCAACGAGAAGCACGATCACGTTAGACCTCCGCAACCTCGTTCGCAAGGACGTTCGCGTAGAGATCGTGGATATCATGGGACAGACCATCGACGTGCTCTATGATGCCGAGATCGCTGCAGAGACGTTGATCCTTGAGTGGGACGGTGCTGACCAACTTGGGCGCCAAGTGCCGAGCGGTTCGTACCTACTGGTTGTCACCATTGACGGACTCCGGTCCACCGCTTCGATCGTTGTACGTAGATAACCTCTTGCGGGGCATCGTGATTTCTTGCATCTTTCCGTCATGATGTCCCGCATTCTTTTTTCACTGTGCGTTTTTCTGGCACTAGTGTGTTCCTCAAGCGCCGGCGGCAGAGTAAGCTGGCTCGATCGAAGCGACTCACTTGTGGTCTCCTCAGATCTCAAGATCGAGACGATGATCCGTGAACAGATCGCCTATACGTCCGTTCGTCAGACCTTTCTCTATGAGGGGGCTGATTCAACGCGCGTATTCTACGGATTTGATCTTCCCGCCAATGCTGTTGTGACCGATCTTCGTTGGAAGATCAACGGAGAGTGGCATGATGCTGAAGATGCCAACTCGAACGTCTCGGTCTTTGGTACGCCCAAGGAACATCGCATGTTGTCTCCCGCACGATGGTTCGGTCCAACGCCGTTCCTTCGTCTTCTGCCACAAAACGCAGCGCCAAATTCACAGGTAGAGATCGAGATCGTCTATGTCGAGTTGTTGACCTTGTCGCGTGGTCGCTATGCCTATGCTTTTCCGATCGGACCTGATCTTGAAGGTCAACCGTACCGTTTCTCCCGATGGTTGATCGACATTCGTTCTCAGCGTCAGATCGAACATCCGATGACGCTAGGCGTGGAAGCCGATTCGCAGTGGGTAAAGCCGAATGCGGTGACCTATCTGTTGAAGGATGGTGCGTTGTCGTCCGAGAAATGCGGCTGCTATTTCGTGCTCCGGAATGAAGATCTGCTGGTGAATGTCATCAGCACGAAGCGAGGCGGGGAAGATGGATACGCTGTCATCCTGGTCGATCCGGAGAGCACGGCGGACTCAGGCGACGTCATGCCTAAGCGGTTCACGTTCGTTGTCGACCACAGCGGATCAATGTCGGGTGAACGGATGGAGCAGGCAAAGACAGCTGCTGAATTCTGCGTCCGCCGACTGAACCAAGGCGATCTTCTGAATCTCATCAAATTCGACACGTATTCAGAGTCGTGGCGCGATGCCCATGTTCCCTTAAGTCCCGAGGTTTCGGATGAAGCCGTGATCTACATCCAGAACATTCGTGTGCGTGGCGGTACAGACATCATGCAGGCCCTCAAGCTTGCACTCTCCCGACATCAGCCGGATCAATATGTGAACGTGATCATCTTCGTAACGGATGGTCAGGCCGACATCGATCAGGTGGAACTTCGCAAAGCGAACACGTCCGGTTCCCGCATTTTTGTGTTCGGCATCGGCGACGAGGTCAATACCGCCGACTTGATCAAGATCGCAACGCTGCACAACGGTTCTGCGACGTTCATCAGAAAAGATCCTGAGATCGTGTTTTCCGTCAGTGATCTGTTCACGCGGATCAATGACCCGTTGATGAAGGACCCGATATTCACCTTCGAGCCGGATGTTGTGCATTCGATCTTGCCAACTGTGGTGCCGGATCTGTACCGTGGTGAACAGGTCATGCTAGTTGCTCGGTATAGCGCACCCGGTGAGAACACGTTGACCGTCAGCGGTTCTGATCTTAATGGCCCGCGCAGTTTCAAATATTCTGCATTGCTCAATGGTGACCCCTCGTTACACGATCTGGTCTCCCGCATCTGGGCTCGGTATCGTGTGGAACAGCTCACCCAGATGATGCAGGCCGAAACGAATGTCCAGCGCAGAGAGGACCTCACGCGCGAGATCAATACGCTTGCCGTTCAGTACGGATTTATCACGCCCCAAACACGATTTGATGTCCGCCTTGAAGAGCTGGTATTAGACGGCGCTCTACCGGATGGCGTGATGTCTGCCGACATCTCCTCAGTGCTGTTTGTGAAGGAGCGTTGTGAGATCATCTTCGATCCAGAGCGCGACGTGATGAACTTCAAGTTCGACCTTACCGATCTGGAACTTCGAAACGTTCGCGTTGAAGTACAGGACCTTTCCGGCAAGATGGTTGCCTTATTGGCCGATCTACCCGTCCCGCCCCCTACCATGAATCTAGAGTGGCAGATCTCCCAAGAGTTGCGTTCCTCGGTCGCCGTTGGCCAGTATTACCTTGCCGTAATGGCCAATGGAGTGCGCATGAAACGCCTCATTCGGACCGAAAAGTGACCGTTCGGTCGGCTACGTACGTACAGGCCGTGCCTGCATTTCGCTTAATTTTGCGACCCTATGGGAATTGCATGTGGTATTGTCGGCCTACCGAACGTTGGAAAATCGACACTGTTCAACGCGCTTACCTCTAACGAGGCAGAGGCAGCGAATTATCCATTTTGTACGATCGACCCGAACGTTGGGATCGTGAACGTACCGGATCCTCGACTCAAGAAACTCTCTGACGCATATCAGACCGACCGAGAAGTACCGACCACCGTTGAATTCGTCGACATCGCCGGATTGGTGAAGGGGGCGAGCAAGGGCGAAGGTCTTGGCAACCAATTCCTCGGTAACATCCGTGCCTGTGATGCTGTGGCCCATGTAGTGCGCTGCTTCGATGAAGACAATGTCGTTCACGTTCATGGCAAGGTCGACCCATTGCATGACATCGACATCATCGAAACGGAGCTGATCCTGAAGGATGTCGAGAGTGTCGAGAAGCGCATGGACAACGTCCAGAAGAAGGTCCGCGCGAACGACAAAGACGCCAAAGAAGAGTTCGCTGTGCTGGAAGTGCTCCGCGCACATCTTGATGGCGGAAAGCCCGCTCGTACGTTCGAGCGTGATGAAAAGGGTGCCGGAGCCATTCGCCCCCTACAGCTCCTTACCGATAAGCCGGTGATGTACATCGCGAACACGGACGAAGTGGGTGTCAAACAAGGTAATGCGTTGGTGGATGCCGTGAAGAAGCGAGCTTCCGAGGAAGGTGCCATTGTTGTACCCATTTGCGCCAAGATCGAAGCGGAGATCTCCTTGTTGGAGCCGGAGGACCGGGAACTCTTTCTTGCCGATCTTGGTATGGAGGAGCCGGGATTGGACCGTGTGATCCGTGAGGCCTATCGTTTGTTAGGTCTGATCACCTATTTCACGGCCGGTAAAAAGGAAACGAGGGCATGGACGGTACGAAAGGGGAGTACGGCGCCGCAGGCGGCCGGTGTGATCCACACTGATTTTGAGAAGGGCTTCATCCGTGCTGAGGTCATGGGCTATGCTGATTGGGAGGTACTCGGCAGCGAGCAGGCCGTAAAAGATGCCGGAAAGTATCGTATCGAGGGAAAAGAGTATATCGTCAAGGATGGCGATGTCATGTACTTCAGATTCAATGTGTGAGACATTCAACATTCACTATTATCAAGTGAGAGACCGTATGTTAAAAAGGCTGCGCCTCAATACTGCAACCTTTTCTTCGGG
>CAYXQJ010000042.1:0-27831 GCA_964467455.1 uncultured Hyphomicrobiales bacterium
AGACACATCAAAAAAGCAACATACAAGACCGGGCTTGCCTTTTTACATAGAAGGGCTATATGAGTTTTTTGAAACTGTTTTCCGTATTCATGGTGGCTGTCGGGCTGCTGACAAGCGCCATGGCACAATATCGCCCGAATGTTCCGATGCGACTGGGCGCACATCTCGGTCTGAACTACAACATGACCGGTGTCGGTTATGGTGAGTGGATCGATGCAGCGAACCGCCGTCCCGGTGGTTCATTCTTGGAAGAAGTACTCAACGACGGCTCCGGCTTGGGACTGTATGCCGGCGTCAATGCCCAGTGGCAAGTGCTGTCGTTCCTAGGTATTCAAGGTCGGTTGTCGTACGACATGCGCAGTATGCAGGCGATCGACGATCAGTCGTACGAGAACATCTCTGACGAGTTCAACTTTAACCTTGGCCTGATCAATCTCGAAGCGTTGGCAAAACTCTATATCGGTGATGCATTCCACTTCACCGGTGGTGGTGGGATTGGCTTCAAGATGGCTGACACGTATACGTATCGACTCAATGAGCAAGATCCGGAGTCCGCAGAGCTGACGATCCCGGGTTCGTCGATCGTCGGTTCATTCGTTGGTGGTCTTGGTTATGACATTCCGCTGTCAGATCCGAACGATCAGCAGCAGTGGTTCCTCACGCCATTCGTGGAAGCCACCTGGATGGTGGGCATGAAGGAAGTGGACTTTGAATCACAGGCAGGTTTTGATGACGGACTGTCGGTGGTGACGATTCGTGCCGGCGTAGGCATCTCCTTCGGTGATGCGGAACGCCAGGACGAGCCGGCCGTTGTGCCGGATATGGGCAAGCTCTTCCGTGTGTCACCGCCGCAAGATGGTATCTACTCGAAGCGTGTTACGAATGAATATTTCCCGCTTCGCCCGTTCGTCTTCTTCAACTATGGCTCAACGCAGATTCCCACGGATTGGGAAGGCCAGTCGCGTTATCAGTTGATCGAAGCCGGCGATCGCGACGAGTTTGTCACGCGTGCCAAGAACACGGTCATGGATGCGGAGCACGCTACCGACGCAGATGCAAACCGTTACTTGCAAGGTCAGATCTACTACAACATCCTCAACATCGTTGGCTACCGCATGCAGCAAACGCCGGGTGCGAACGTCACGTTGATCGGTTCGGACCCGAAAGAAAAGAACGGCGATCAACTTGCCGAGTCCGTGAAGAAGTATCTTGTTGATTCATGGGGTATCGACGGTGGCCGCATCACTACCAAGGGTCAAGAGAATCCGCGCATTCCGTCGGGCACGGCCCGCACGCCGGCTGCCGACCGTCCGTTGACGGAGATCGAGAATCGTCGCGTCGAGATCACCTCAGAAGATCAATCGATCATGCGCCGAGTTGTGATCCGCGCCGAACGCCCGGCACGTGAAGAGAACATGATCGACATCCTCATCACAACCAATGAGTCAATCGATTCCTGGCAAGCGACCATCTCCGGTAACGGTCAGCGCAAGTCGTACGGACCGTTCACAGACCTTCAGGGCTACCTCGACCCGACGGGTCTGTTGGGCGAAGATGACTCCAGCGAAGAATTCACGGTCGAAGTTGTCGCAAAGACCAAGGATGGCCGCACCCTGAGCGATACCGAGAAGTTTGAGCTCTTCTTGAACAAGAAGGATGCCATGGCAGAACGTCACGTTCTGACGTTCGAGTATGCTGAAGAAGATCCGGTCTCGCGCTCACAAGCGTTCATCAATGACATTGCCAAGCGCATCCCGAACGGTGCTACGGTGATCGTTTCGGGTTACACCGACAACATCGGCAACGAAGACGTGAACCAAAAGCTCTCGCTCCAGCGTGCTCGTGAAGTTGAAAAGATCATCGAAGATCAAGTTCGCGCTGCCGGCAAGAAGGCCGATGTCCGCGCCTTCGGCTATGGCGAAGCCAGCGATCGTCACCCGTATCCGAACGAACGTCCGGAAGGCCGCATGTACAACCGTACGGTGATCGTGGATATTCTGCCGTAACGTCCGCAGAACATACCGTAACTTTGATGCCCTGTCGATCATTTCGGCAGGGCATCTTCTTTATGCACTCATCCCGCATCATCATCTCAACGTCATCGCTCGAAGATTCCCTTCGCGCATGGGCGGCCATTGGATTTGAAGAACAAGACCGCACCAACTGTGCCGTTCGCTTGACCGATGGACAGATCTTGGTCACCCTCATGACCGAGAACTTCGTCGGACCCGCCTTGGCCTATTTCTCTGCCGATCGTGATGTTACCGGCACAAAGACCCTGCCAGGCGATCTGACGTTCTTCGTTCATCACCGGTCCGTCGATCAAGAAGAACATCCGACCGGTGAACAAAACCCTATGCTCGGCTATTACGATGCGCTTGTTATCGGCATCGCCGACCCTGTACACGCTCGCACTGAATACGAACGCCACGGCTTCTTTGTCCAAGAGGAATGGGGCGGGCAGTTCCCGCAATCGGACGTGACCGACGGACTCAACGTGATCTCACTCCAGCCGATCGGCATCAAACGATATCTTGCCTATCATGCCGACGATCTCGAAGATCTTCTCACCGCCCTCGACCCCGACGCCGGTGTCACCACCGTCGTCAATCGCGATGCCAATGGCAATATCACCGGCCTCATCCTCTCAACAACAGATAACACGCACTTCTTTATCTCTCCCGACCTTTTCTAGCTGACTAGCTAACTAGCTGACTAACATGATTCCAAAGATCTTACTCTTCGACCTCGACGGCACCCTTGTTGATTCACGCTCAGGTATCGAGCATTCATTGCGTCTCACGCTCTCTGAGCATGGTGTGACCCTATCGCAGGATCACGACCTTGGATGGTGCATCGGCTCTTCGTTGTGGGCCATCTTTGAGCACTACCTTGAGTCGAAGGACCGACATGTCCTCGAGGCAGCGGTCGCACGCTACCGCCACATCTACCGTGATGGTCCGATGTTCGAATACACGGTCTATGAAGGTGTCGTTGAAACACTCGACACGCTGAAGAAGGACGGTGCCAAGATCGTGATCGCAACGGCTAAAGCGCATGAATATGCACGTGAGGTCATTGCCGCATCACCATTCCACACGCTGATCGATCACGTCTACGGTTCTGAACTTGATGGCACCAACGTTGAAAAGCGCGACCTCATTCACCACGTCTTGCGTGAAGAACGCGTCAACGCCGATCAAGCGTTGATGGTCGGTGATCGTCATCACGACATCGACGGCGCCATCGCCAACGGCGTCTCGGCCATCGGCGCCGCCTACGGCTATGGCGACCGTTCCGAGTTCGAACGCGCCGTTGCCGTCATTGACCGCCCGCTCGACCTTGTTCCGACGCTTGTGGACCTCTCGCTCGAATCGCGATGAAACAGTTGGTCGTCCTGCACGGTGCCTTGGGCAGCGCCCATCAATTTGATCGGTTGCGTGCTGCACTTCCCGATGTCACGGTCCATGTCCTGGAGTTCCACGGCCACGGCACCACTCCCGACGTCGACCTCTCATGGTCCATCGACCTCTTCGCTGACCAACTTGAAAACTCACTCAACGACTTACTCAACGACTTACTCAACGACCTACGCGAAGCCCTACCCACGGGCCTACCCGTCTTCGGCTACAGCATGGGCGGCTACGTCGCGCTCCGCCTTGCCCAGCGCCGACCGGAGTTGATGAGCAAGATCTTGACGTTGGGAACGAAGCTCGACTGGTCGGCAGAGGGCGCTGCGCGTGAGATCCGCATGCTAGATGCCGATAAGATCGAAGCGAAGGTACCGGCGTTTGCTTCTGACCTTCAGCGACGCCACGGTGGGGATCGCTGGAAGACGGTCTTGGCGAAGACGGCCGATCTGATGGTGGGGCTTGGGCAAGAACCGCTGCTGACACCCGAATCCGTGTCGACGCTTGCGACACCGGTACGATATGGTATTGGCGATCGCGACGAGATGGTGACCCTTGATGAGACCATGCGTTTCTACCGTGCGACTCCCGCTGCAGAACTTACTGTCTTGCCGGGCACACGGCATCCCATAGAGAAGGTCGATCTGGATCTGCTCGTCGCCGAGATCACTCGGTTCCTCCTGACATGATGTCGGCCGTCGATGCAACGGCAGCACTCAAAGCCGCCGCACACGAGATCGGTTTTGATGCCGTGGGTATTGCTGAAGCTGTTGCACTGATCGATCCGATCGAACGCTATGGTGCATGGCTCGACCGCGGCTACCATGGCATGATGGGCTACATGGAACGGAATCTGGACCTCCGTGCCGACGTCACCAAGATCCTGCCCGGGGCGCGTTCGGTGATCGTCCTGGCCTCGAACTACTTCACTCCACACGAACACACCGCCCCCTTCGGAAAGATCTCACGCTATGCATGGGGCGACGACTATCATGATGTGATCCCGCCAAAGCTTGATGCACTATGTGCACGGTTGAAGGAGATCGTACCGGAAGCGGAGACGCGGCGGTATGTTGACACCGGGCCGGTGATGGAGAAAGAGTGGGCCGTCCGTGCCGGACTTGGCTGGCACGGTAAACACAGCAACGTCATCCGACGCGATATCGGGAGCTGGTTCTTCTTGTCGGTGATCATCACCACGGCGGAGCTGGTTGCTGATGCACCGATGGAGGACTTCTGCGGCACCTGTACGGCCTGTCTCGACGCCTGTCCGACGCAGGCCATCGTAGAACCGCACGTTGTCGACGCCACCAAGTGCCTGTCCTATTGGACCATCGAGGTCAAGCCCGAGCACGAAGTACCGCCGCAGATCGTCAACGGCCTCGACGGTTGGCTCTATGGTTGCGACACATGCCAAGATGTCTGCCCGTGGAATCGTTTTCAAACACCGACCACCGAACCACGCTTCGAACCACGTGACGGTGTCACCGTGATGGCACCCGAAGAGGTCGTAATTTTGGATCAAGAACAATTCTCTACGCGCTTTCGCAAAAGTCCGATCAAGCGGCCGAAACTGGCCGGTCTTCAGCGGACGGCGAAAGCGTTGTTACGTCAGGAATCATCAGAATGAGCACCACAACGTTTGACATTGCCATCATTGGCTCGGGTCCGGCAGGATTCACTGCCGGCATTTATACCAGCCGCGCAAACCTCAGCACGGTCATCTTTGAAGGGATCCAGCCCGGAGGCCAGTTAACGATCACGACCGAGGTGGAGAACTATCCCGGCTTCGAACACGGCATCATGGGTCCGGAGATGATGGAAGTGTTCAGAAAACAAGCACATCGTTTTGGTGCAACGTCGAAGTACGAAGTGATCTCGAAGGTCGATCTCTCGTCGCAACCGTTCAAACTCTACAACGAGAAGGGGACGGAGTACACGGCCAAGGCCGTCATCATCGCTACCGGTGCTACAGCCAAACTCCTCGGCGCCAAGGGCGAGTCCGAGTTCATGGGCTATGGTGTGAGCGCCTGTGCGACGTGCGACGGTTTCTTCTTCCGCAATCAACATGTTTTTGTTGTGGGAGGGGGCGATACAGCCATGGAAGAGGCCAACTATCTCACACGTTTTGCAGAGACGGTCACCATCGTTCACCGTCGTGAAGAGTTCCGCGCTTCCAAGATCATGGTCGATCGTGCCAAAGCTAATCCCAAGATCAAGTTCATCCTCAACACCACAGTCGATGAATACGTTGGCACCGAAGTCAACGGCATGAAGAAGCTCACGCACCTTCGCCTCAAGGATACGGTAACAGGCGAAGAGACGCTCGTCCCGGCTGACGGTGCCTTCGTGGCCATTGGTCATCAGCCCAACACATCGCTATTCACCGGCATGCTCGACATGGATGATGTCGGCTACATCCTGACGAAAGAAAAGAGCACCTACACGAACATCTCCGGCGTCTTTGCCTGCGGCGATGCTCAAGACAGCGTCTATCGTCAAGCCATCACCGCCGCCGGCTCCGGCTGCATGGCCGCCATTGATGCAGAGCGGTGGTTGGAAGCACAGCACTAAGGTAGAGTGGAGAGGGTAGAGGGTAGAGTCGAATCACTCAACCCTCAACCCTCTACCCTCTACCCTCTACCCTCTACCCTCTACCCTCAACCCTATTCGACTACGCAGTTAATGTTGTGCTTCTTCTTGATCCCCGCCACGGCATCCAAGGCATCGCCGCGGGTGGCATAGCCCCATAGCTTTACTTGGTAGACCGGTGTGCGCTTTTCAACGGCAACGTCGAAGTAGGCCTTGTAGCCGCGGGAGGTCCAGGTGTTGACCGAGGCCTCGGCCTTTTCTTCCGAAGCGACGTTGTCGACGATGATCGTGTATGGCAGATCGCCCGGTAGGAGATAGTAGGCCTCGACGCGATTGTTCAGCGATCGCTGCGTTGCATCAAGTTGCAAGTAGTACATCGGCTTTCGTTTTCCGTCGGAGCGGACAGCGATCTGTTCGCCCTTTACGCCGTAGCCGATCAGAAAGTCGCGAACCCAGCCGGCGCGTTCGAGTCCGCGTTCTAGACCGTCGTCTTTGATGTCGCCACTGACGTGACCCACAAGCTGTAGCCGCTTGGTAGAATCCGTCATCAGGTCTTCGGCGAGCATGGCCAGGATCGGATAGTAGTCTTGCAGGCCGCGTTCCGTACTGTCTGCAAACGTGGCCACCACGGCGCGCGGTGTGCGGAACGAGCGCTCACGGATGGGATACATCATCGTGTCGGCGAGTTCGTTGACGCCGTCGCTGTAGCGCAGTCGCAACAGAATATCGTCGCACGTCTGCTCCTGACGTCGCATCGGGATGAAGATCTCCAAATGCTGCTTGGCGGCATACAGTAGTTCACGCACGATGTGGGCTGCGTCGGCCACCTGGCTCGACTCGACCTGATACAGTCGACCTCCGGTCGACGATGACAGATAGCGATAGACGTATCCTTGCGCCGACGTGCCGACCTTGATAACGTGGATCGTTACACCCGCTTCTTTGGCCTTCCGCACGATGTCGGCAGATGTGACCATCAAGGATGCCATGTCGTTCGACGCAGTGATCATCACCAACATCTTCGTACTTGAGGCGCGATCTGCGAGCGATCGAATGCCGCTCATCATCGTTGTGTACACGGCGGCGACACCTTTTGCATCACCAAGCGAATCGGCCACACATCGTTCTGCCGCTTCATAGACCGGTGCTGCACCGGAGAGCTGTAGCATCGTATGGTCGAAGACCGTCACGCTGACACTGTCCTTGCCGATCACGCTCGGCAAAACGTTGCGCAACTCCCGGATCACCTCCGGTGCCATGCCGTTCGACGTGAGTGAGTGATCGACGAAGACCGCCGCATTCACGGGTTCCGACGCCGCCGTCCAGATCATCTGCTCCACAATGGGCTGTGCGCCTTGCTTGAGGACATCGCCGCGGCAGCCGACATCTACGGACCACGAGCCCCTTAACAATTCGGCACCAAGGGCGTTGCCGTTGGCATCAAGCATGATGGCATCAACGGTGATGCCGGCCGATGATGACCGACATCCCAAGACCCGAAACGCTGTTGGTTCGGTGGCGCTTGACGTAGCACCGCGTAAGAATGACGACGGGATCTCTGACGGACCGAGTGACGATGGCCCGGTTGAGACATCTTGGGCCACAGCCCACTGCATCGTAAGAGCCGAGGCTGCGATCAAGACAAGTGCAAATTTCATTCAGTTGCCGGAGTTGATTCGGAAGTTG
Organism: uncultured Hyphomicrobiales bacterium; assembly: GCA_964467455.1. Taxonomy (GTDB): domain Bacteria; phylum Bacteroidota; class Ignavibacteria; order Kapaibacteriales; family Kapaibacteriaceae; genus OLB6. The sequence continues at coordinate 7,689 of CAYXQJ010000042.1, forward strand.
TGACGGTGAAGACCATCTGCCCGGCATCATTACAGTCTGCCGTGATGGTATCGCCGACCGAAACTTCCGCACCCAAGACCTTTAAAGCAAGCGGATCCGACACATATCGCTGAATGACCCGTTTTAGGGGGCGAGCACCGAACTGTACATCGTATCCTCGCTTGGCAAGCCAGTCCAGACATTCGTCCGTGACCACAAAGCCATAGCCGAGTTCCTTGAGGCGTGCACGCACAGCATCGAGCTGTATCCTGGCGATCTTGTGGACTTCGGATGGCGTCAGCGGTTTGAAGAGAATGATCTCGTCTACACGGTTCAGGAACTCCGGACGTAGACGTTTCTTCAAGAGGTCCACGATCTGCAGACGCAATTCGCTCGTGATGGCATCGCGATTGTCTTCCGTGATGTCCAAGAGTCGGTCTTGCATGATCTCGGAGCCGAGGTTCGACGTCATGATCACGATGGTGTTCTTGAAATCCACCATGCGGCCTTGTCCATCCGTGAGACGTCCGTCGTCTAAGACCTGGAGAAGGACGTTGAAGACATCGGGATGGGCCTTTTCGATCTCGTCGAGCAAGACCACGGAGTAGGGACGTCGGCGAACGGCTTCGGTGAGCTGGCCGCCTTCTTCGTAGCCGACGTAGCCCGGAGGGGCGCCGACCAAACGCGATACGGCGTGTTTCTCCATGTATTCGCTCATGTCAACACGCACCAAGGCCTGCTCATCGTCGAACAGGAACTCAGCCAGGGCGCGGGCCATCTCCGTCTTACCAACGCCGGTCGAACCAAGGAAAATGAACGAGCCGATCGGACGCTTGGCGTCCTGCAGGCCGGCGCGCGACCGACGGATGGCATTGCTCACGGCCACCACGGCTTCTTCCTGTCCGATGACGCGGTCGTGTAGTCGTTCTTCCATGTGGAGCAGCTTGCTGCGTTCACTCTCCAACATCCGCTGCACCGGAATGCCCGTCCACTTTGCCACGATCTCGGCAATGTCGGCGGCGTCGATCTCCTCTTTCAAGAGGGCCGACCCTTGCTGTAGCTGGATCAGTTGTTGGTTGGCTTCAGCCAGTTGCCGCTCAAGGTCGAGCAGGGTGCCGTATCGCAGCTCGGCTACGCGGCCATAATTGCCTTCTCGTTCAGCTTCGGCGGCATCATGCTTAACATCTTCGATCTGCGATTTCAGGTCGCGGATGGTCTGGATATGCAATTTCTCCGTCTCCCAGCGCGCGCGGAGGTCTTCCCGTTCGGCGCGGAGGGAGGCCAGTTCTTTCTCGATCTCGTCGAGGCGGAGGCGGGTGTTCATGGACGTTGTGTAGGACTTCGTGTAGGACGTTGTGTAGGACTACGTGTAGACGAAATTGGGGGTTCTGTATGATTTACCGAAGTGGTATCTTTGACGGTCGAATTGTTCCAAGTTGGTACGTGTCCCATGGATCCTATCCTTCGGTTAGTGATCATTCTTGTTCAGAGCTACTTGATCGGGTCGATCCCGTCGGCTTTGATCGTTTCCAAGACGTTTTTTGGGTTTGACCTGCGTACGCAGGGAAGTGGCAACCTCGGGTCCACCAACACGTTTCGTGTTCTGGGTTGGAAGTGGGGACTTGTGGTCCAGATCGCCGATGTCCTGAAGGGCTTTGTTGCCGTTGGCCTCGTTGCGTATTTCTTCGACACACAGATGCCGTTCACAAATCACACGCCGTTCGAAGATGCGACGGTCGTAAAGCTGATCGCCGGGCTTGCTGCTGTGGTAGGACACATCTTTCCGGTGTTCGCCGGATTCAAAGGCGGCAAAGGCGTGAACACTTCCGTTGGGTTGTTGATCGCCATGGCCCCGGTCGAAGTTGGTGTTGCCGCCGGCGTCTTCCTCTTGCTTCTGTTTGCCTCTGGTTATGTTTCGTTGGGTTCGATCATGGCCGCGATCGTCGTGCCCAGCACCATGGCCTTCCGTTATAACATCCTCGGCGTCGAGATCGAAGGCTACCACGTCATGGTCCATGCCTTCATCGTCCTGGCCCTCATCGTGATCTATGCCCATCGCACCAACGTCAAGCGCTTGTTGACGGGCACGGAGAACCGATTCGCCAAACTGCAGCTCTTCAAGCGCTGGGCACGGTAATGCGCATCGGTGTGATCGGCGGCGGTGCGTGGGGCACGGCCTTGGCGCATATTGCCGAAGAAGCCGGCAACGAAGCGATGATCTATGCTCGCGAACAAGCAGTTGTTGACGAGATCAACACGACGCATCACAACGAGCGGTTTCTGCCGGGAGCCCACCTTGGCCCAAAGATCCGGGCCACCGCCGACCTTCGGGAATTGACCGGACTCGACCTTGTGGTGAATGCTACGCCGACGCAATTCGTGCGTTCAACCTTGGCACCTATTTCCGGTCCTGATTCGCCCCTTACCAATGTCCCGTTTGCGAATGTGAGCAAGGGCATCGAGTTAGGTACGCATAAGCGGGTGTCGGAGATCATCGCCGAGGTGTTGCCAACAGCCGGACCGTTCGCCGTGTTGAGTGGGCCGAGCCATGCCGAAGAAGTGATCAAGGATATGCCGACCACGGTGGTCTGTGCAAGCGCATCGAAAGAGACGGCGGCATTGGTCCAACGCATCTTTCGCACGGAGACGTTTCGCGTCTATACCACCGACGATGTTGTTGGTGTCGAGATCTGTGGCTCGCTGAAGAACGTCATCGCCATTGCTGCCGGCATCATCGATGGTGCAGGGTTGGGCGACAATACCAAGGCCGCCTTGATGACGCGAGGACTTGCCGAGATCGCACGATTAGGCGTGGCTCTCGGTGCCGACAAAGACACGTTCTTCGGGTTGGCCGGAATGGGCGACCTGATCGTGACGTGCAATTCACTGCACTCACGTAATCGTTTTGTGGGTGATCAGATCGGTAAGGGGCGGGCACTGTCCGATATCATTAACTCGATGTCTGCTGTTGCCGAAGGTGTGCCAACCACCAAGGCAGCCCTTGAGCTCGCACACACGGTCGGCGTCGAGTTGCCGATCACCAAAAAGGTCGCAGCCATCCTCTTCGAAAACGAAGATCCGATGCAGGCCATTCGCGAGTTGATGCTGCGTCCGCTGCGGTCGGAGTAGACAGCAACGTTCACTCCTTCACGCCGGACAACTTGCGCACACGCAATTCGGCTTGTTCAAGATATTCTCGGCAGGATTGTGCCAAGGCCATGCCTTCGCTGAACAATGTCAGTTGGTCTTCCAACGGCACGTCGCCGCGATCAAGGATCTGGGCGATCTCTTCTAAACGCTTGAGCTGTTCTTCCAAGCTCGGTGTCTCGGTCTTCTTTGCCATGATGTCAGGTACGAGGTGATAGAGATTCAACAACGACCGTCGACGTGTCGGCAGCTCGCTTCAACGTCAGTCGGTCTTGGGGATGGAGCGGATCATTCACCGAGAGCGGACGTCCATCACGTTCCACAATGGCATATCCCAGCTTCAACGGACGCTCTGGGTGGAGCGACGTGAGATGCGTGCGATGATGTTCTAACTGTTGTTTCAAGACAACGATGCGATGATCGATCGTTCTGATGGTACGTGAGTGAAGTTCGTCGATACGTTGGCCGCGATGGTGCAAACGTTCAATGATCCGTCGTGCGGCCGTCCCGTCAACAAAGGCATCGGCCATGTCGCGCAGCGCACTCACGTTCTCCTGCATGGTCTGTACGATACGCTCATGCAGATCATCAAGGGCGAATGCCAGGTCTTGCGCCGTGATCGGTGTTACCAGCTCTGCTGCGGCCGTTGGTGTGGCTGCTCGCTTGTCCGCCACAAAGTCCGCGATCGTAGTATCCGTTTCGTGACCGACGGCGCTGACGATCGGGATCCGACTGTTCAGTATGGCTTCGGCAACGATCTCGGTGTTGAAGCTCCACAGATCTTCGATCGATCCGCCGCCACGGCCCACAATGATCACGTCAGCATCGGTCGTATTCATCGCTTCGATCGCCGCAACGATGTCTTCGGCAGAGCCGTCGCCTTGCACCAACGTCGGACGAAGGATCACGTTCAGGGCAGGGAACCGACGTTGAAGTGTCGACAGAATATCCTGCACCGCTGCACCCGTCGGCGACGTGATCACACCGACCGTCTTGGGAAATCTCGGCAGCGGACGCTTGCGTTCATGACTGAACCATCCCCGCAATGCCAACTCGGTCTTGAGCTTTTCAAAAGCAGCCCACAAGCCCCCTACGCCAAGCGGACGCATGTAGGCACAGTCGATCTGATACGTGCCACGCGCAGCATACACGCTCAGCTTCCCGCCCACGACCACTTGCATGCCGTCTTCCGGCAAAAACGTCAACGTCCGGCTGCGCCACATCACTCCGGCGATCGCTGCATCTCCGTCCTTCAGCGTGAAATATCGATGCCCCGACGTGTGCTGCTTGTAGTTCGATACCTCGCCCACGACCAACACGTCACCGATGCCCTCTTCCAACAGCCCACGGATCGCCATGGTCAGCTGCCCAACACTGACCGCTCCTTCTGGTATTTCATCCGTATTTTTCACACTCTAATCTACACCGTTTTCTCAAGCCCTCTAGCTGTTTAGCTGACTAGCTGTTTATGATAGGTCTTGGTTTCGACGTCCACCGTCTCGCTCCGGGTGAATCTCTGGTTCTCGGTGGCGTCACGATCCCATCGGAGATCGGCACTGTTGCTCACAGCGATGGTGACGTGATCCTCCACGCCCTCGTCGATGCCATCCTTGGTGCCGTCGCCATGGGCGACATCGGTGAACACTTTCCCGATACCGACCCTCAATGGAAGGGGGCGAGCAGTTCCGTATTCGTGGAACATGCCGTCAAGATCGTGACCGAAGCGGGCTATCGACTTATCAACATCGATGCGACGCTTGTGTTGCAGTCGCCGAAGATCTTGCCGTACAAAGCAGAGATGCGAGAGAATATGGCCAAGATGTGTGGCTTGCCGTTGGAACGTGTGAGTGTAAAGGCGACCACGTCGGAACATCTTGGCTATGCCGGACGCAAAGAAGGCGTCCACGCCTGGGTGGTCTGCGAGGTACAACCTGCATGATGCGACGACTCATCGTGGTTGGAGTCATCCTGGCAGCCGGTGCTCTTGCAGCGCGTGCTGACCGTGAGGACCCGCTGCGGATGGTCATCGACCGGCAATGGACCGCCAATGTTCTGCCGTCGCGCTCTACGCTGCTTCTACATCGGCAACGTCCGGCATGGACGTCGAGCGACCCCGTCCTCTCGATCATCGATCTGCGCGGCAATGTGATCGCCAACGGCGCCAAGGGTGACGACCTGCGAGCCGTTGGACGTTGGCGTGATAAGATCGTCGCTGTGCAGGTACTGCCGGGTGGCGCCGACATCGTTATCCTAGGACGGGATCTTAGTGTAGAAGCACGTGCTCCGTTGGACGAGGCCTCTGTGATCGGACATGATGCCGTGATCTCCGTTCATGTGCGTGACGATGTCTCTTGGGCCGCCATTCGGCTGAATGGCACGGTGGTCTTTGTTGAGCTCAATGAACGCCCCCTTCGACCCAAGGTGTTGGAAGATGGCGTGATCGGGATCGCGACACTTTATTACGGCGTCAATTGCCTGGCCATGATCCACGATGTCGGCGGCGTGGCCTACGTTAGCATCCTCGATCATCTTGCCGTGCGGCGTATCGCACCAAGTGTACCATTGGCGGCATGGTCGAGAGTGGAAGAGGTCGATTCGAACATCGTGATCCTCTCGCCGGTTGATAAGGATCACGGGTCACACCTGACCGTCATCGATGTGCTGACGTCTGAAGCGCGTTCGGCACCGATCGATGCTTCCGTCGATCTTTCTGACGTCATGAGAACTTCGAATGGGCTCGCTCTGGCGGCATTGATCAATCGCAATGGTAAGCTGGAGCTATCAACGTTGCCGTTGTCGGCGATCCGTAACGGCTTTCTTGACGGGACGCCGATCCCCGGTGAATATGGGATGCCGTTGGCGGTGCGTTGTTTTGGTGATACAGCGCTGGTGATCTGCAGCGGCGGACTTGTTACAGTGCACGACGGTCGCATTCTTTCGCGTGATGCCATGGCGATCGACGTCGATCCGACCTCGTTGCAGATCACACGTATCGACAGTGGTGTGTTGTTGTCGAGTATGCGTGGCTCCCTCGTTATTCAGCAACAGGTGCAGCCCTATGCACTCATCTTCAAGTTCCTCAATACGGTTGGTGCCTACCTTACCACACTCATCCTGCTCACACTGCTCGGCGTGTTATGGTATCGCAATCGGGTGCTGCGTCGATATCTTGATGCCATGAGCGAGATCCCGGGCGGGGGATTGGTCTTCACGCTTGACAGTGCAGGACGTCTCCGCCGGACCAATGCCCAGGCGGCGACCTTGTTGCGCATCTCAAAGCGGGTGCCGATGAATCGAGTCTTCCACTCCTACCTTCGGTACAAGGGACTTGATGACATTCGACAATTCTTGGATCAAGCGCTTACGGACCGCAAGCCCATGTCGGAGAAGGTGTCTGTTGACGATGGTGATGAAGTGCGCGAATATGTCTTCACGTCGATGCCCTTGATCGGATCGTTTGGCCGGATGCGGGGTATCATCGTGACGGGCGTGGACATTACGGAAGCGTTGGAGCGGCGTCGTCTTGTGAACTGGGCACAGCTTGCGCACGACATGCAGACGAACCTCTCCACGATCCGACTCAATGCAGAGCAATTGGCACAAGAAGAGTCGGCCGTCAACCGCGAGCGTGTGCGACGGATCATGTTCCAAACGCAGGTGCTCATGCAGCGTGTTCGCGACCTTGTCAGCGTTGGCCGCTCCGAAGACCTGACGAAGGCGCCGGTGCATAGCGCCGAGTTCTGTACGCAGATCCGGCACGAGTTCGATCCGGAAATGTTCCCGCACGTGACCTTTGTGATGAAGCTGCGCGGATGCATGATGAATGTTGACCGACTCAAACTGTCGCGTGCCGTTCGGAATGCCGTCGAGAACGCCATCAAGGCCCTGCGCGGTCAACCCGGTACGGTAGAGATCGCCACGTGGTTCGACCGTGAACACGTCTTCTTCCGCGTTTCGGACACCGGTGTGGGCATGGACACGCTTACCCTTGAACACATGATGAAGCCCTACTTCACCACAGCAAAAGATGGCAGTGGAACGGGGATCGGTACGATGATCATGCAACATGTCACGCACCTTCATGGAGGTTCATTGCGAGTGACGTCAGAACCGGGCCAAGGCACACAGGTCGTCTTCATCATTCCGCACGGAATGGACAACGTCCGTGCCATGTCGCGCACCGAACACTCCGAGGGTGCCTTGATATGAGTGAGCTCTCTCCCGTGATAAGGGGCAAGCGGCTCGCCGCCCTTGATTATGGCGAAGCACGGATCGGCGTGGCCGTCTGTGATGAGATGCATATCGTGGTCTCCACTCGCCCCGTGATCAACAATGACGCCACGATGTGGGACGTCTTGATGCGTCGTTTGCAGGATGATCGTATCGAAGTGGTGCTTGTTGGTGTCCCACGCAAACATGACGATACCAGCACGCCGATCATCGAGTCGATCGAACGGTTCATCACGACGTTGCGGGTGCGCACGGACCGTCCGGTGGTCGAGGTCGACGAGGCCTTCTCCACCCAGCGTGCCCGCGAACAGATGCTGCGCGCAGGGACGTCGAAGAAACGTCGGAGTACAAAAGGCACCAAGGACCAGATCGCTGCGGCGATCATATTGCAGGATGTTATTGATGAAGAGGTTTTCAAGTAAGTCTGCGAGTCAGTCTGCGAGTCAGTCGTTGAGTAGGGTTGTCGCGCTGCTGTTTCTGTTGGTTGGTGCGATAAGCATTACTGCGCAGCCGCGGAACTCGATGGACAAGACGGTGTTCTTGGACTATGGCGATCGATTTCATGCCGATGCCTATGTCGTGCCGATGGTGAATCCGGATTCGGCGCGCATTGCGGTGTTTTTCAGAATGGCGAATGACTTTCTCACCTTTACGAAGGTTGCCGACCCGAACGAGGTGAAAGGGAATTACCGCGCCGATATGGTAGTAGGCATTGAAGTGCGCGACACCTTAGGCGTGATTCGCAAGCGGGTGCGATGGGAGGGTGTGGCCTACTGTAACACATTCGAAGAAACCAATAGCAAACGGGACTTTCATTACGGTTGGCAGGCCATCGATGTTGGACCGGGCAGTTATTCGATCGCGTTAGAGATCTTGAACCGCAAGGAGAGTGATCAAAAGAAGATCACGCTGCAGAAGGTGTCGTTTCTGCCGAAGAGAGCCACACGGCTGCTTACGGCACCGATGTTTGTTGAGCCGACCATCAAGGGCGGTGTAGAGTTGCTGCGACCGTATGTGTATTCCAGTAACCTCACGTTTGGATCGAGGGATGCACGAGCATTGATCTTGATCGCCGACAAACAACCTACGGAGTACGACTACGTGATCGAACAGCGTCCGTGGGAAGCACGGGACATTCGGTGGTGGAGGGTCAGCGATGTCCGCGGTGTCGTGCGATCGTCGACGAAGAAATTCCCGAAGGTTTCCGAACTCGCCTCTACCAATGCACCGATGTTGGAGATGGTCGAAGACGGTGTGCAACAACGTCCGTTGGCAACGTTGGAGATCCCCGTACCTGTGACGGCCCTCGTGCCCGGCACATACGACATCTTTCTGATCTCGAAAGAAGGGGGCGATACGGTCAAGAGTTCGTTCAAGATCTTGTGGGAGATGATGCCGTTGTCGCTCCGCAACCTGGACTATGCCTATCGGGCAATGCAGCATCTGATCAGCGAAGACCAACTGGACTCACTCAATGATGGCTCTGACGGTGAACGCCGAGAGCGACTGATGCAGTGGTGGCGTGCCCAGGACCCGACGCCGACAACCACCTATAACGAGCGCATGGCCGAGTACTTCAATCGTGTCGACGAAGCGTTCTATGCCTACAGCACCATTCAAGAACCCGATGGTGCGATGTCTGATCGCGGCAAGGTCTACATCCTCTACGGACAGCCATCGAACATCGAGAAGAAGTTGGCACCGGGTCAGGAGCCGTTAGAAGTGTGGACGTATGCGAACCGCGTGAACAAGGTGATCACCTTCCGCACCACGGATAAGGGCCTGTTCAAGATCAAAACGGTAGAGCCGGCTACGAAACCCTAGCGAGGTTCCCAGGCCTCTCCTTCACACGGCGGTTGTTCACTGGTGACGTGTTCGTCGAGGATCATGCAGAGCTGATTTGTGGGGTTGAAGTGTCGGCACGACCCGCACAACGTCCCTTCGTGCAGTTTCTCAACGTTGTCGTTGAACTTCGAATACTGCAGCCACGCCGGATAGGCGCCGAGTCCCCACATGGCGAACATCACAGCTGTCCACCACCACGCTGATGAACCGTAGGCATCGTTGAAGAGGATGGCGATCACGCCGATGCCGGCAATGCGGATGATGGCCGCCGCGACGATGTTGCCGGTGGTGTAATACGGTTGGTCGACGGCATAGTCTGGCGGAGTGGTCCGCAGCAGCAGCAGGTCGACGATCTGTTCGAAGGCTGATGGTTTACGCATGGCGGGCGGGACGACCGTATGACCGGCCTTTCCATTGTGAACCGGTGGAAGAATATGCCCACGTCATCGACCGGATGCCGATGAAGATCACCCACAGTGCGCTGATGGGCATGATGAGTGCATGCCAGATGGGCATACGAAAACGGAGACTGATCGTCGCCCTGATCACAGCCGCGAGGGCCACCGGTCCGGCCGCCATCATCGGATCAAACGGGACGAGTACTGCCGGCACCACAAAGGCCACGGCAAAGAACAGCAGCAATACTAACATGACCGGTGCATTGTAGCCCGTGCCGGCGAAGAAGTTCTTGGCAAAACCGTCGGTGACCTCTTTTGCCGACGTATACATTCTACACGAGACGTAGTTGATCCCATCCACCAGCCCCATGCGAAGTCCTGAACGTTTTACGACGCGGGCCAACGACACATCTTCCACCATCGCATCACGCACGCACGTGTGACCACCGATCTTCTCATAGGCAGCCCGCGTGAAGCACATGAACTGTCCGTTGGCAGCCGATGCCGACACACTTGGGTGATGGATCACCAGATCACTCGGCAAAAAGGCAAAGAACATCATGTGGACCACGGGGATCACGGCATGTTCTGCGAACGTCCCCAGCTCTTGATGCGTGATGATGCTAAAGAAATCGAACCGTTGCTGTTGCAGCGTCCGCACCGCCGATGAGACCGTCTGCGGATGATGATGCGTGTCGGCATCCGTGAAGATCAACACATCGCCCCCTGCCGCTTGAGAGAGTTGGTGGCAGGCCCACACCTTACCGACCCATCCCTCCGGTAACGGCTCGCCGGTGATCACGCGCACGTGGGGGAACTCCATTTGCAAATGCCGCAAGATCTCCGGTGTCCGGTCCGTAGACCCATCGTCCAGCACGATCACCTCAAGTCGCGGATGATCCTGCAGACACACACTTCGCACACAATCCTCAATTCCCCGTTCTTCATTCCGCGCCGGGATCAACACCGACACCATCGGTACCATGCCTTGGTAGGGGGCATCCGGTTCCGACATGGACTTAAATCGAAGCAGGTTCCATACGGTGATGAACAGCAAGACGCCCAATGCGCCTGTTGAAGCCAGAAGGATGATCTCCATAGAGGTTCGAACCTACGAACGAACGGCAAACTGATAACTTTGCCCCTCTATGCAGATCACGTTCGGACCACAGAACGACCACTGCCGCTTTCTTGATGAGAATGGAGCGTATGAGTGGTGGTACATCGACGCTCTCTCACCGAACGGTGAATGGGGTGTGGTCGTCATCGTCTTTCGCGGTATGCCCATGTCGCCGGATTACCTCGCGGCACAATCTCGCGGAACGAACCCGTCCGATCATTGCGGCTATACCGTAAGTATCTATCACCATGGCAAGCGCATCTACTTCGCCTTCCGCGGCATCAACGAACCCGATCTCTCCAACGCCAACATCAACATCGATCTCAACGACATTGGCCACTTCAACGCCAATTCTATTGAGGTCAACACGAGTATCCCTTCTCTCCGCCGCTCAGCAACTATCAAGATCACCACCTCTCAGGCCGCAGGCCCCTCTCAGAGCGAAGCTCCCTCTCAGGCCGCAGGCCCCTCTCAGAGCGAAGCTCCCTCAGGGCACGGCTGGTCCCTCACCGCCCCCCGCACACCCTGCGCCGTGCGCCTGGTGATCCGTGAGGACGGCGTTGACCGTGCCGACGCGGAGTGGGAAGGGGTGGCTTATCGCGACCATAACTGGGGACAGCGGGCCATGCAGGCCGACTTTCATCACTGGTATTGGGGACGGGTGCATGGTGCGAACCGAACCATCGTCTATCTTGCAGCACCGTCGGACGCGAGCACGAACGCATGGGCAGGGGAGGTAGACGTCACCGGGAAGATCACGCCATGGACGAACGTCGTGGTCGCCCCCTCACACCATCGACCAACGATGCTGGGGTTGTGGGCACCGAAAACGGTGAAGGTCACCGGGACAGATGCGGAAGGACGTGCAGTGACGGTGATCTCAACGCATGACGAAGTGGTGGAAGACGGGCCGTTTTATCAACGCTATCTCTCGCGCTGGAACGTCAACGGCGCAGATCTTGGAGTCGGGACGAGTGAATACATGAACGTTGCGCGATACAAGCGGGCATGGATCCGCCCCTTCCTACGATTACCGTGGTTCCGACATGAATGACACATCGATCCATATTCTCCCCGACCACTTGGCCAATCAAATCGCGGCCGGTGAAGTGGTGCAACGTCCGGAGAGTGTGGTCAAGGAGTTGGTAGAGAACGCCGTTGACGCCGGAGCAACGAGTGTGAGCGTCGTGGTGCGCCAGGCCGGCAAACAATTGATCCATGTGATCGACGATGGTGCGGGGATGCAACGTGAAGACTTGGCGCTCGCTACTGTACGTCACGCCACGAGCAAGATCCGATCTGAGGCGGATCTGCATGCGATCAAGACGTTGGGCTTTCGTGGTGAAGCGTTGGCGTCGATCGCGGCCGTAGCTGATGTCGAGATCCGCACGCAGCGTCGTGGTGAAGATGCCGGACATACATTGATCTCACGTCCCGGTTCGCCCCCTGACATCAAGCCATCGGTACCCGGACAAGGCACGCAGGTGATCGTGCGGAATCTGTTCTCGAATGTACCGGCGCGACGGAAGTTTTTGAAGTCGGATCTTACTGAGTTCCGACATATCAGCGAGACGATGCAGAAGATGGCGCTGTCGCGTCCGGATCTGCGCTTTACGTTTCACGATGGCGACATCTTGGTGTTTGATGTGCGTCCGGCAGAACTGCGTCGGCGGATCATGGACATCCTGGCCATCGATGCTGCAAAACACTTGGTGCCCGTTGCCGGCGATGAGAATGGGATCGCGGTTGAAGGATATGTTGGACTGCCAACAACGGCGCGTCAAAGTCGCAGCGGACAATTCTTGTTCTTGAACGGACGTCCGATCGTAAGTCGTTCATTGGCGCATGCCGTGTTGTCTGCCTACGAGCATCTTCTCGATCACGGCCAACATCCGGTCTTTGTGTTGCATCTCACGGTCGACCCCAATAAGGTGGATGTGAACGTACACCCACAAAAACATGAGGTCAAATTCGACGATGAACGTGCAGCGTACCTTGTGATACAGACTGCCGTTGCCGAATCACTTCGCAATGCCGAAGTGATCCCGTCGTTCCTCGGTGATCTGCCACTCGCATCACGTCCGCTGCAGTCGCTGCCAAGCACACCCACCGGCGCCCCCGCCTATGTGAATCGTCTCACCGGCGAGATCACCTACGGTTCCTCTCCTTCTCAAGGACCTTCTCAACGACCTACTCAAGGACCTACTCAACGACCTACTCAAGGACTTACTCAAGGACTGACTCAACGCCACGTTGACACTTTGTTTGGCAAAACCGAAGAAGAGATCGCCCAAGTCATGCAAGCCGGTTCACAGTATGTGGTCACCACCTCGGCGGAAGGACTCGTCGTGATCGATCAACATGCTGCCCACGAGCGGGTGATCTACGAACGTGTGATGAAACGTCAGCCGCAGGAAGGACAGACCGGACAAGCATTGCTCTTTGCCGTGACCATCAAGTTGTCGCCTTCGCGCGTGTCCACCTTGAAAGAGTTTCTCGACGAGTTCACTGTCTTGGGCTTTCGTCTCGAGATCACCAGCCCGTCATCGGTCGAGATCCATGCCGTTCCCTCCGACGTTCAACCCGGCAACGAAGAAGCCACGTTGGAAAGCATGATGCAATCCCTTGAAGACATTGGCCGACTTCCCCGCGAACGCCGACGTGAAGGTGTCGCCGCTGTATATGCCGCAAAACAAGCCATGCGTCGTGGTGAACGTCTCACGTCGCCCGAGATGCGGTCCTTGGTCAAAGACCTCTTCGCCTGCGCCGTCCCGCACGTGACGCCGCAGGGCGAACCTACCTACATCGTCATTCCATTCGATGAACTAGTCCAACGATTCCAATGATCATCCGACCCTTTTTGTTTGTCATTCTCACCGTGCTCTTCTGCACGACCACCGATGTCACAGCCCAGCGTCCACCGAAGGGCGATCCCGATCTCGACACCTTATTGGTCTGGCTCGAAGGATCCTTCTCATCGGCACGCCAAGCGAAACTTGACTCATCCTACTTCGACATCCGCCTGCACATGAAGCGCATCTGGCGTGGTCGTACCGACGGTGCCTGGTTCTATGTCGAGCAAGCCATGTCCACCACTCCCGACAAGCCGTATCGTCAGCGCATCTACCGTGTCCAGCGCGTCGAAGAAGGCATGTTGGAAAGCATGGTCTACACCTTCATCGATGCATCCAAGGTTGTAGGGGGCTGGCAGGACACGACCGTCTTTGATGGTCTATCGCCGGACAACATCGCCCTGCGTCGCGGCTGCGAGGTCTACCTCCAAGCCACCGGCGAGAGCTTCGTCGGCAGCACCCACGGCACGGCCTGCCGCAGCGACATCCAAGGCGCTTCCTACGCCACGAGTGAGGTCACCCTGTATTTCGACCGCCTCCTCAGCTGGGATCGCGGCTTCAACTCCGCCAACGAACAGGTGTGGGGTGCGAAGAAGGGGCCGTATGTGTTTTTTAGGGAATAGGGAATGGGGAATGGGGAATGGGGAATGGGGAATGGGCGAAGGACGCCGGACGAAGGACGTTTTCTTAACTTCGCGTGTTCCAAACACAACTGACTCTTAGGCAAGACAATGGCAGCACCGAATCATTACGTTCTCATTCTTGGCGCGTCAAGCGGCTTTGGCAAGGCGGCGGCATTGCGTCTGGCGCGTGAGGGATACCACATCCTTGGCGTTCACCTGGACCGTGCTGCGGGCATGAAGCAGGTTGAAGAGATGCGTGCCGAGTTGGACCAGATCGGTGTGCGCCACCACTTCTGGAACATGAACGCTGCCGATGCGGAGCGTCGTGCCGAACTGATCGCCGAGATCAAGCAGATCTTCAGCGAGTACAAAGACGCCACGATCCGCCTGATGCTGCACTCATTGGCATTCGGTACCCTCAAGCCCCTTATCAGCCATGAGGGGGCGGACACGATCTCCCAGAAGAATCTGGAGATGACACTTGATGTGATGGCCAACTCGTTGGTCTATTACACCCAAGACGTTGTCATGAACGGACTGATGGCCCCGGGTGGACGTATCGCCGGTCTCACGTCAGCGGGCTCTACGCGTGTACTGCCCACCTACGGCGCCGTCTCCGGTGCCAAGTGCGCCATGGAAAGCTACTGTCGCCAACTTGCGCTTGAGCTTGCACCGTTCGGCATCACCGCCAACTCCATCCGCGCCGGCGTCACCTACACTCCGGCCTTGTCGAAGATCCCGGGCAATGACCTCATCATGAACAATGCCCACATGCGCAACCCATATCACCGCCTTACCACTCCGGAAGACATCGCCAACGTCCTGGCTCTGCTCGTCAAAGACGAAGCCGCTTGGATCAACGGTGAGATCTTGGGCGTCGATGGCGGCGAAGACGCGGTGGATCTGACGTGGTGGAAACCCTGACCTGAAGGAGACCTAAAGGAGACCTGAAGGAGACCTGAAGGAGACCTAAAGGATGTCACATTCTGAAGAGCTGTGGGCACGTAGCAAGAAACCCACAGAAAGGAGTTGTGATGTCTGTCAAGAATTTGCGCATCTATCAGGAAGCGGCATCGATCGCTGACGAGTTTTCCATCATGGTCCGCGACTGGCCTGAGATCGACAAAGAGGTGTTAGCACGTCAAATGTGTCGTGCTGCGGATTCGATCTCCAATAACATCGCCGAAGGCTACGGCCGAGGGGCAACCGGTGAGAAGATCCAGTTCATGTTCTATGCAGATGCTTCTGCACAAGAGGCACGCAACCAGATCGAGCGAGCTGCTGCACGCAAACTGATCGAAGAAGAGGTCGGTGTCTTCTACGCTCGCCGCCTTCGCGCTTTGTCGATCTCGATCATGGAATTCTGCGCCGCTATCCTAGATCGTGATCCCGAGTACAAAGGACCCGCCATCGAACGCGTCGCAAAACGCAGAGCCTGGCGTCTGAAGAAAGTCGAAGAAGCCGACGAACCCGAAGAATCCGAAGAATCTGAAGACGAATAACCTCCTGAACCCTTTAGGTCTCCTTTAGGTCACCTTTAGGTCACCTTTAGGTCTCCTTTAGGTCCCCTTCAGGTCCCCTTCAGGTCTCCTTTAGGTCTCCTTCAGGTCCCCTTCAGGTTATAGATATTCCAACACATCATGCCGCGTCAACACCCCTGTCGGTTTGCCGAATTCGGTGACGACGATCATGGGGACGTTCTTGAGGTGGTTGATGGCCTCGCTGATGTCCTTGTGAGCATCGAGCATTGGGGAGGGGGCTTCCATCAAATCTTTGACGGGTTTTTCGATCACCAAACGTTCTTCGATGACGGCGCCCATGAGACGGTTCTCGCGCAGTGTGCCAACAAGTTCGTCGCCGTCGATGACGGGGATCTCGCTGAGCTCGTAACTGCTCATCAGTGAGAGGGCGTCTTGCACTGTGGCGAGTGGTGATACGGAGACAAGGCCGGGTAGTGTGCCGCGCGTGCGCTTGGCGGCGAGAGCGTCACGAAGCATGAAGGTGGCATTGTCGTCAAAGAGGTCTTTCTCTTTGAGCCATTCATCACTGTGATGCTTAGTAAGGTAGCGCTCGCCGGTGTCGCAGATAATGGCGACCACGACGGCATTTGCGGGAAGGAGCTTGGCGACACGTAGTGCTGCGGCAACATTCATTCCTGAGGAACCGCCGCAGAAGATGCCTTCAACGCGGGCGAGATCGCGCGCCACGCTGAACGCTTCTTTATCGGGGATGTTGATGATCTCATCAATGAGGTTGACGTCCAGATTCAACGGGATACGTTCCTGTCCGACACCTTCGATCAAGTAAGGAAGTGCTTCTACAAGACGTCCCGTCTCTTTGTATGTCTTGATCGCTGAGCCGACAGGATCCGCGCCGATGACCTTGAGATCGGGATTCTGACGTTTGAGGTACCGTGCCGTTCCGGTGATAGTGCCGCCGGTACCCATGCCGGCGATAAAGTGCGTGACCGTGCCATCAGTGTCATTCCAGATCTCCGGTCCCGTCGTCTGCTCGTGGATCGCCGGATTCGCAGGATTATCATACTGATTGAGCATGATGGCATTGGGCAGCTCTTCGCTCAAACGCTTTGCGGTATTCCAGTAATATTCCGGCGAACTCATCTTGGCAGCACTGCTAACGATCAAGACATCAGCGCCTAACGCCTTGAGGTAGCGTACACGCTCCTGCGATGCCTTGTCGGTCATCACGAAGAGACAGTTATATCCCTTCAGTCGTGCTGCGAGTGCCAAGCCGATCCCGGTGTTGCCACTCGTCGGTTCGATGATCAGATCGCCCTTCTTGATCCTGCCTTCACGCTCTGCTGCATCGAGCATCGCAACGCCGATGCGGTCTTTGACCGATCCGCCGGGGTTGAGACTTTCAAGTTTGACGTAGACCGATGCTTGGATCCCTTTGGTGATCGTATTCAATCTGACAAGGGGCGTGCGGCCGATAAGGTCGAGGATCGAGTTGTGGACGTTCATGATAGCTCTTGTTCCAGAAGTTGCCGTTCGAATGTATCTGCATATCTGCCGCCGAGCGCGACGAGTTCGTCGTGGGTGCCTTGCTCTGTGATCGTACCATCGTGCATAACGATGATGTTACTGCAGGCACGCAATGCTGAGATGCGATGTGAAATGATGATCGTGGTCCGCCCCTTCATCACCTCAGAAAGTCCATTGAGGATGCGTGACTCCGTGTCGGTATCAACGGCAGACAAGGCATCATCAAGGATCAAGATCTTCGGGTCGCAGGCGATGGCGCGGGCAAGCGATGTACGCTGTTTCTGACCACCGCTAAGCGTGATGCCGCGTTCGCCGACGATCGTATCGTAGCCCTGCGCCAAGGTGCGGATGTCGCCGTCAAGTTGGGCGAAGCGAGAAGCACGCAGGATCTGCTCTTCGGTAGCATCGGGATTGCCAAAGGCGATGTTGCCACGGATCGTGTCGCTGAAAAGGAATGACTCTTGAGGAACGACGGCGATCTCATGCCGCAGAACCTCAAGTGGGATCTCTCGGACGTCGCGGCCATCGATCTGCACCGATCCGCTCGTGACGTCGTACAGACGCGGGATGAGATTGACGAGAGAGGTCTTACCGCAACCGACACCGCCGAGAATGCCGAGAGAAGTACCGGCCGGAATGTCGACAGAAACATCGTTCAAGACCGTGATGCCTTCGCGATCGGCATAAGAGAGCCGTACATGGTCGAAACGCACGTGGCCGTCAAGGTGGTCGATCTTGTGATCCGTGCGGTCCGTGTTGCGGATGTCGGGCACGGTGTCCATGATGGTACCAAGTCGACCGATCGAAGCAGCACCACGTTGGATCATGCCGGTGACCCAGCCGATGGCAGCAATGGGCCAGAGCAGCTGGTTGAGGTAGATGAAGAATTGCGTGAGTTCACCAACAGTGAGTTGGTTGTCGACGACGAAATAGCCGCCGACGCCGATCACGATCACGTAGGCGATGTTGAATAACACCGTCATGGATGGCATCATCAATGAGTTGATGCGTGCCAGCGTCATGTTCTTTCGATAGTACTCACGGGAGATCGTATTGAATCGTTCTGACTCATCGTGTTCACGCGCATAGGCACGGATCACGCGCACACCGGAGAATGTCTCTTGTGCATGCGTGGTCACCTCTTCGTACTGTTCCTGTACAGTGCGATACCGTTCGTGGATCTTGCGGCCGAGGTTATAGGTCGCCCATGCGATGAACGGGACCGGTGCGACGATCGCAAGCGTTAGCCAACCGTTGATCGAGATCATCCACGACAGGGCAAAGAGGAAGGTCGTGATCGTGTTTGCCGTGTACATGATGGCAGGGCCGATGAACTCGCGCACGGCGCCGATGTCGTTCGTGAAATGTGCTAAGAGTGACCCTGTTGAGCGATCGTGATAGAAACGTTGGGCCTGGACCTGGATCGCAGCGAGAAAATCATTGCGGAGATCTTCTTCCACAAAACGACTCATCACGATGATGGTGCGGCGTGTGGCGAACATGCCCAAGCCGCTTCCGATGGTCAGCAGGAGGATCTGGGCGATGAGCCAGCCGATATCTTCTTGAGAGAAGGCGTTGGCTTTGACCGTATCGATCGCAGCGCCAACAACGCGCGGGATCGTCGTCGAGCAGATGTTGGAGATCGTGATGAACACGAGACCCCAGATCACGCGGACGCGATACCGTCTCAGGTAGGGAAGAAGTCGACGTAGCTCTCCAAGAGCGCTGGTCTTGGCTTGTGTCATCAGGCGATCGTGACCTCTTCGCAGAGGTAAACGTCTTGGATGGCATTGAGGATCTGGACACCGTCCTGCATCGGTCGTTGGAAGGCCTTACGCCCACTGATCAAGCCCATGCCGCCGGCACGTTTGTTGATCACGGCTGTCGTGATCGCCTCCGAGAGGTCGTTCGCTCCCGAGGCGCCGCCGGAGTTGATCAGGCCAATACGGCCCATGTAGCAGTTTGCCACCTGATAGCGCGTCAGATCGATCGGATGATCCGTAGCGAGATCAGTGTACATGCGCTTGTCGAGTTTGCCATAGGATGAGCCGCCCATGTTCAATGCTTCGAAACCGCCGTTGTTCTCCGGCAGTTTTTGCTTGATGATGTCGGCTTCAATGGTGACACCAAGATGGTTGGCCTGACCGGTAAGGTCAGCAGCGACATGATAGTCTTTGTCTTGTTTGAACGCGCTGTTACGCAGGTAGCACCACAAGATCGTGGCCATGCCCAATTCGTGTGCATAGGCAAAGGCCTCGGCGATCTCGACGATCTGACGATTGCTTTCTTCCGAACCGAAGTAGATCGTAGCGCCGATCGCCGCTGCTCCCATGTCGGCGGCCTGCTGGACCGTACCAAACTGGATCTGGTCGAACGAGTTCGGAAAGGTCATCAACTGATTGTGGTTGATCTTCACAACGAACGGGAATTTGTGGGCGTATTTGCGCGCGACACTTCCCAGTACACCGAAGGTGGAGGCGACGGCATTGCAGCCACCATCGATGGCTAGCTTGACGATGTTCTCCGGATCGAAGTACATCGGATTCTTGGCAAACGATGCGCCGCCGCTGTGCTCGATGCCTTGGTCCACCGGCAGAATTGACACATAGCCTGTGCCGGCGAGGCGGCCGGTGTTGTGCAGCCAATGGAGATTGTGGAGCACGCGACTGTTGCGATCCGAGATCCCGAAGATGTTGTCTACGCTCGCCGGGTTTGGCAGATGCAGGTGCTCTTTGGGGATGGTGGTGCAGGTGTGATTCAGGTAGTGGTCAGCATTCGACCCAAGGGCTTCGACGATGCGATCGATCATGGTAGGATCTCGGATGGGGTAGTAGGGGAAGCGCAAAAATACAGAAGCGCGGGACAGCGATAGTGCTGTCCCGCGCGTCGTTGATGTTCTGTGGATAACCGGGGTTATTTTACCACGGAGATAGTATTAGTGGAC
>CAYXQJ010000043.1:0-26888 GCA_964467455.1 uncultured Hyphomicrobiales bacterium
TTCATGGTGATGCTTGCTATCGCATTGATCGGTTTCCTCGTCTATGCGTCACGCGTGCAGGGCGACCTGCGCATCTTGTGGCTCTCGCTTGCTGCCTTTGCCGGCGTCTGCCTTCAAGGTGCGTTCGGCGGATACACGGTCCGCAACAACCTGCCCGATTGGACCTCGACAACGCACGGTATGTTAGCCGAGATCTTCTTTATGACGGTGATCGGAATTGCGTTTCTCGTCCGACGTCCGGCGTCCGGCGTCCAACCACAGACCACCAACCACCAACCACAGACCACCAACCACCAACCACAGACCAATAACTTTCGCCTCATCGCCTCGATCACCTGGGGTCTTACCTTCTTGCAGTTCTTCTTGGGTGCGCTTACGCGCCACACGGACTCATGGGGTGTGAGTGTGAGCTGGCCGCAGTGGAGTGACGAGGGATTCTTCCCCAGTGCCGACATGATGCAGTATGGTCAGGTCCTCATTCATCTGGTCCATCGTACCACGGCATACATCGTTGCACTCGCCGTTGTGATCCAATGGTGGATGATGCGTCGAACAGCAGATCCGTTGGTGAAGCGTACTACGACGATCTCATTCTTGTTGGTCTTTGTACAGATCATTCTTGGTGCTTCCATTTTGTGGACGGCGCGTGGTGAACTGGTGACGACCTTGCACGTCATGGTCGGTGTCGCACTGTTGGCGTTGAACACCATCGTCTTCTATTCCGCCAACAGCGGTCATCGCATCGCATCGACGGAATCGGCACCATCGGTGGCCATGAGCAGGGGAGGGCAGGCATGAGCCGTCCGGAAACCCAGGCAGCAGCCATCAACGATGTGGTCGAGACATCGGCTTCGCGCAGTCTTCTCAAGCAGTACTACGAGCTTACCAAGCCCGGCATCACGCAGATGGTGGCACTCACATCGCTTGCCGGCTTCTACCTTGCGATCCCAACGGATCTGTTGACGTTTGCAGCGGTTGCCCACAACTGGTATCTGTTCGTTGCAACGATGATCGGCACGATCCTCGTCAGCGGCGGCAGTTGCGTCTACAATCACATCCTAGAGCGTGATGCCGACGCCAAGATGAAGCGTACGGCAACACGTCCATTGCCGTCGGGTGCCATCACGGTCCCACAGGCCTATCTCTACGGCGCTCTGCTCACCATCGTCGGCTTGGCCCTGATCGCCACCGTCAATATGCTCACGTTCTGGCTTGCCGTTGCAACGTGGCTTAGCTATGTGGTGATCTACACGCCCCTTAAAAAGAAGACCTCCATTGCGTTGTTGATCGGCGGCGTACCGGGTGCGTTGCCGTTCGCCGGTGGATGGACGGCGATGTCGAATTCCTTTGATGCCATGGCGTGGACACTCTTCGCCATCCTCTTCTTCTGGCAGCTTCCGCACTTCCTTGCGTTGTCGTGGATGTATCGCGCCGATTATTCGGAAGGGGGCTTTGTGATGCGCTCGATCAACGAACCCACGGGTAAGGTGGTCGGTGTGCAGATGATCGTGACCAGTGTGTTGACTATGATCAGCGCTGTGGTCCCGACCATGCTTGGCGCAACGGGGATGTTGTATGCCATCGGCGCCGGCGTGCTGGGGCTGTGGCTGACAGGGAAGTCGATCCAATTCATGCAGCGACGTGATCATGCTTCGGCGCGCCATGTCTTGCTCACGTCCTATGCCGTATTGATGGGCATCATCATCTTGATGTTCGTTGATAAGGCACATCTACTCTCGTAAACGAAACACATTATCATTTCAACAACGGTGAGACCATGTCAACCGCATTGAATCTCTCTCATGAACCTTTGACGAAGATCCCCCATGGCAAGATGGCCATGTGGGCCTTCCTTGCGTCGGAGCTCATGTTCTTCTCCGGCTTCTTTGGGGCCTTCATCGTATTGCGTAACAGCAACTACGACATCTTCGGTCAAGGATCGAACCACTTGAACTGGCAACTTGCCTTGCTCAACACGTTCATCCTGATCGGCAGCTCGCTGACGATGGCCTTGTCGATCTACCACTTGGAGAAGAAGAACAACGGCATGTTCCGCCTGTTCCTCGGACTCACGATCCTGGGCGCCTTCGGCTTCTTGATCGTCAAGTACTTCGAGTATAGCGCCAAATTCGCTGACGGACTGTTCCCGGGTCAAGAACATCACACGGTGTTCTATTCCTTCTACTTCTTGATGACGGGTTTCCACGCCATGCACGTGATCGGCGGTATGATCCCGATGTTCTACATGTTCATGAAGTCGTATTCGAAGAATGGATATCCGTATCCGCACAAGGTCGAGACGCTTGGTCTGTACTGGCACTTTGTGGACTTGATGTGGATCTTCATCTTCCCGGCCTTGTATCTCATGATCCCATATCACGGCGCAGCAGCGCACTAATCACTCAGGAGGAACAACATGTCGCACGATCATGGTAATGTCGTCCCTTCATACATGAAGGTGTTCTACGCGCTACTCACCCTTACCGTCTTGACGGTGGTGGCAGCTAAGATGCTCCACTTCCCGGCGGACTGGGGAACGCCGGGAGACGTCCTGCACGTCGCCATCGGTATCCTCATCGCCGTGGTGAAGGTGATCGCCGTGATGTACATCTTCATGCACTTGAAGTTTGATAGTCCGTATTTGCGATTCTTCGTCTACGTCCCGGTCTTCCTCTTCATCGTCATGTCGTTCGGTTTGAACTTCCTTGAGGATTGGAGTTATATCAAGTGATCTCCGACGTCCGACCTCCTTCGTCCTTCGTCCTTTCCTTTCTGCTTAGCGTGATCATGTTGATCAGCGGCTGTACGAGAGAAGAAAAGATCGGTGAAGGGGGAGTGGATGAGCGGAATGCAGCGCAGAAGATCATCAAGACGGCGCCGGAGTTTCGCGCTACCGATCAGTCAGGAGCGGAATTCACGACGCAGATGGTAAAGGGGCGACCTTGGATCGCAACGTTCTTTTTTACAAGCTGTACAACGGTCTGCCCGGCATTGAACGATGTACAGCGACAACTGGTGAAAGAGTTTGGGGAGAAGGTCCGCTTCGTTTCCATTTCGACCGATCCGGAGAATGATACCGTAGAGGCACTGGCTGCATATGCCAAACGCTACGGAGCAACACCGGGGACGTGGTGGATGGTGCGGATGGAGGCCGATTCGATGCAGCGACTAGCATCAGAAGGGTTCGGTGTGATGAAGCCGGAGTCGCCGGAAATGCATACCACACGCTTGGTCGCCATCGACGCATCGATGAACATCGTTGGTTATTACGACAGCACGGAAGAAGCATCGTTAGCTCAGTTACGGTCATGGATCAACTCCCAGCATTGAACGCCACCCTGAATGCCATCAGCACTGTCTTGTTGTTGATGGGATTCCGGTTCATCAAGGCCAAGCGCATCCCGCAGCATCGAGCCATGATGATCTCGGCATTCGTGGTGTCGATCCTCTTCTTGGTCGGCTACCTGTTGCACAAGTGGCATCTGTATTCGACCACCGGGACGATGAACACAACGTTTCAGGGGGTAGGGGGCTGGCGGACCGCATATTTGATCTTGTTGGCAACACATGTGATCCTGGCAGCGTTTGTCCCGTTCCTTGCGGGGATCACCTTGTTCAGAGGATGGAAGATGGATGTGGCGCGGCATCGCAAGATCGCCCGCATCACATTTCCGATCTGGCTCTATGTGTCGGTAACGGGTGTGTTGGTGTACTTCATGTTGTATCAGTGGTTTGCTGTATGAAATGGTTCATCGTCTGTGGTCTATGGTTGGTGGCAACCACCATCGTCTGGGCCTGTCCGAATTGTAAGGATGGGATCGCGAATGGACCGAATGCATCGATCGGTGATGCGTATTCGATGTCGGTGGTCTTCATGCTTGCAGTGCCGACGCTGATCTTAACGGTAGCGACCGTTGTGATCAGGAAGAAGTTGAAAGATGAGCAGGGTGGTTGAATAGGTCATCATTTTTCGGGATATTTGCCCGTTCAAATCTGAAGGGTGGAGAATGTTCTCACGCCGTTTCGACATGGCAGTGAAGATCGGTGGGGCAGCACTTGGCGGTGTTGCGACCATCGTGTTCCTCGTGGTCTACTTTGGCGTCCGCAATGATGTTGCGGATGTGGGCTATCGGCCGCAACAGCCGGTGCCCTTCTCACACAAGCTGCACGCCGGCGATCTGCAGGTGAGCTGTCAGTACTGTCACACGGGTGTGGAGACATCGGCGCATTCGCCGGTGCCGACCACGCAGACGTGTATGAACTGTCACACGCTCATCAAGTCGGACAGTCCGAAGCTGCAGTTGGTGCGCGACTCCTACGAAAAGGGTCAGCCGCTGGAGTGGGTACGGATCCACAAGGTTCCGGATTATGCTCACTTCAACCACTCCCGCCACATCCGTGCGCAGATCGACTGTCAGTCATGCCACGGCAACGTGGAGCAGATGGGTGTGGTGTCGCAGTTCAAGCCCCTTACCATGGGATGGTGTCTTGACTGTCACCGCACACCGGAGAAGAACATCGTCGGTGCACGACCGATCTCCGGCATCTTCACGGGCAAGATGCACAACGTGAAGGACCTTCTGGATAGCACGTACATCTATACGCCGATCCCGGCACAGATCGGTGAGTCGACGCCGTTGGTGGAACCGGCCTTTGGTGGTTGGGCAACGGCATTGCCGGCGCATAAGGTTGATGGTATTCCACATCCGAAGCAAGCCGGTTTGGGTCCGCAGAACTGTTCTGCGTGCCACTATTGATCCGGTAGCGGATCCTGAACACGAAAATTCTACGCAAGGTCTGATCTATGTCCGATCGTTCGCAACACGCCTCGAACGCAACTCCGTGGCAAAGCCTGGATCATCTCGCCGGGACGCTTGTCGATAACGGTGAGTCGATCAACGGTACGTCTGCCGGTTCGCTAGTGGACTCGGCGGTAAGCCGTCGCGGTTTCATGACCATCATGGGTGCGTCGATGGCCCTGACGGCAGCAGCGTGCCGCCGTCCGGAACAGAAGCTCATCGCCGCCGTTGAATCCAAGCAGGTTCCTGCTCCGGGTTTGCCGGTGGATTATGCCACGGTGTATTCCCATCGCAATGTTGCCTTTGGTGCTTTGGTCAAGAGCCGCGAAGGCCGTCCGATCAAGGTCAAAGGCAATGAGCTCCACCCGAGCAACTGCGGCACGTCATCAGCAGAGATGCAGGCAACACTGCTCTCGTTGTACGATCCCGACCGACTCCGCCGTCCGCGGGTGAGCAAGTCCGGCGGCGCCGCAACCTATGAGAACGCCGTCAGCAAGATCGCCAACGCCGTCACCGAAGCTGCAGCAGCAGGGAAGAAAGCCGTCGTCCTGATCGATGAGCATTGCTCACCGTCGTTCACGGCACTGATGACGGAGATCACCACAGCTGTACCGAACATGTCGTTTGTGATGATGCCGTCGATCGTGAGCGATAATGCGGCCATCGCGAACAAAGCCGTGTTGGGCATTGATGGTGAACTGGTGCCCGACCTCGGCAAGGCGAAGGTGATCGTCAGCGTCGACGCCGATCCTCTTGGAACAGACAAACTCGCGCTACATCACACGGGTCGGTATGCCGCACGTCGTACGCCGACATCGAAGTCGCCATCCATGTCGCTGCTGATCGTTGCCGAAGCGCAGTACTCACTCACCGGCGCTAATGCCGACGAGCGGGTACGCCTCCATCCGTCGCAGATCGAAGCCTACCTCGGCGCACTCGAAGCCGAGATCGTTGGCAGCGCAGCCATCGGCGGCAAGCTTGCTGCCGGTGCAGACGCAGCAACGAAGACAGCAGCACAACGTGCAGCTGTAGCGCTCAAGGCAGCGCCGGGCGAAGCTGTTGTGCTGGCAGGACGCCATCTCTCGCCCCTTGCAAATGCCGTTGCGCTCAATATCTCGAATGCACTCGGTTCCGTCGGTTACGGTCTTGCGATCGATCCGGCCCACGTCCTTCCGAACTCCGGCGCAAAGAAGCCGGCGCTCGACATGTTGGTCAACGACCTCAATGCCGGTGCCGTACATGCCTTGGTGTTCTGCGGTGTGAACCCCGAGTACGCTGCTGACCGTGCCTTCCGCACGGCGATGATCAAAGCGCCGGTGCGTGCTGCGATCAACTTGTATGAAGATGAAACAGCTGTCAATTGTTCGATCAGCATCCCGGGCTCCCATTGGTTGGAGTCGTGGGGTGATGCGATCGCTTATGATGGCACACTGTCGGTGCAACAGCCATTGATCGCTCCGATGAATGAAGGTGTCGCTTCAACCTGCGACACACTCATGTCGATCGCGAAGAAGGTCAACGGCGGCGCCTTTGCCGGCGTCGACAACTACTACACCTACGTCATGAACCGTTGGGCGGGCTTGGGCGATTGGCGCAAGACCTTGCAAGACGGTGTGCTCAAGCCGACAGCGCCGACGACGATGGCATCGACCGTTCAGGTCGCCAATGCAGCATCGCTTCCGGCCGGATCGGTCGCTACCGGACGAGTGGTCATGACCGTTCCTTCGTTGGCCCTGTATGATGGTCAATTGTCGAACAACGCGTGGCTGCAAGAACTTCCTGACCCGGTCACAAAGATCACGTGGGAGAACGTCGCCCTGATCAGCCCGAACACGGCTGTTGCCATGGGTATCGCTTCCGCACTGGATGCAAAGTCACTTCGCAAAGCGAACGGACACATCGTCACGGTCGCGACGGCCAACGGTAGCATCGATCTGCCGACATGGGTACAGCCGGGCATGGCTGACGATGTGGTTGCCGTGAGCTTGGGCTATGGCCGCACGGCCTGCGGTGTTGTTGCCAACGGTGTTGGTGCCAATGCGTACACTGTTGCGAACAGCGGTGCCGCTGTCGGATACGCTGCTGCCAAGAACATCACCGTCACCGATGCGAAGCCGGTCAAGATCGCCTGCACACAAGATCACCACACATTGGATGACGGCAACGGTGAACGTCCGGTCGCCAAGTGGGTATCGGCTGGGGATGTTGCGCACAACGACTTCTCGGGACTGAGCGAACACTTCCCGAATGCCGGTGAAGATGGCAAGTTCCTCAAGCCCCTTTCCATCACACAGGATTACGATTACAAAGGTCATCGTTGGGGCATGGTCATTGACATGAGTCAGTGTACCGGTTGCTCCAGCTGTATCGTGGCATGTCAGAGCGAGAACAACATTCACGTTGTCGGCAAGGAGCAAGTGGCTCTGGGTCGCGAGATGCACTGGATGCGTCTCGACCGCTACTACATGGGCGACGTGACGGATCCGTCGACGATCGTCGAGCCGATGTTGTGCCAGCATTGCGAGAACGCACCGTGCGAGAACGTGTGTCCGGTCGCCGCCACAACGCACTCGCCGGAAGGCCTGAATGAGATGACGTACAACCGTTGTGTTGGTACGCGCTACTGCTTGAACAACTGTCCGTACAAGGTGCGTCGCTTCAACTTCTTGAACTATCAGAAGGAAGAGCGTTCGCCGTTGGATCTTGTCTTCAACCCCGACGTGACCGTGCGGATGCGCGGTGTGATGGAGAAGTGCACGTTCTGCGTGCAGCGTTTGCACGAAGCAAAGTGGCATGCCCGCGATGCCGGTCGTGCTCGTGTGAACGACGGAGAAGCCATCACGGCATGTCAGGAAGCATGTCCGGCCGGTGCCATCATCTTTGGCGACACCAACGATCCGAACAGCCGCGTATCGAAGGCTCGCATGGGCGAGCGCGGATTCCGCGTGTTGTCGGACCTCAACGTACGTCCGCAGGTGACCTACCTCGCCAAGGTGCGCAACGTCAAGGATTCGTCGGCCAAGAAACATCATTGAGACTAAACGCTAACTATTAAACCCAGGATGTCGACATGACCGTCGCCCAGGAACAACAGATCCACGGTACCCACTCGCCGCATGAAGAACCAGTGCGCGAGCAGCTGGTGCTTGGCAATCCGTCGATCAAGGACATCACGGCCCGGATCGCCAGCATCGTGGAATCGAAGATCACCACGAAGTACTTGCTTACGCTCGGGCTCACGGCCTCGATGGCAGGTCTCGGCTTGTTCGCATTGTATTACACGATCGTCACCGGTATCGGTGCATGGGGCTTGAACAACCCCGTTGGTTGGGGTTGGGACATCACCAACTTCGTCTTCTGGATCGGTATCGGTCACGCCGGCACGCTGATCTCGGCCATTCTCTTCTTGTTCCGTCAGAAATGGCGTACGGCCATCAACCGATCAGCTGAGGCCATGACGTTGTTCGCAGTGGTCTGCGCCTTGACGATGGTGTTGAGTCACACAGGTCGTCCGTGGCTCTTCTACTGGCTGCTTCCATTCCCGAACCAGATGCAGATGTGGATCAACTTCCGCTCGCCACTTGCATGGGACGTGTTCGCCGTCAATACCTACTTCGCCGTTTCGCTGTTGTTCTGGTTCGTGGGTTTGATCCCCGACCTTGCAACACTCCGTAACTACGTCAAGAGCGACATCGCCAAGAAGGTCTACAGCATCTTCTCGTTGGGCTGGACCGGTTCGAACCGTCACTGGCATCACTACGAGATCGCCTACATGATCTTGGCCGGTATCTCCACACCACTCGTGTTGTCGGTACACTCGGTCGTGAGTTTCGACTTTACCGTGGGCATCATGCCCGGTTGGCACACGACGATCTTCCCGCCATACTTCGTTGCCGGTGCTATCTTCTCCGGCTTCGCCATGGTGATGACGTTGATGGTGATCGCACGTGAGATCCTCGATCTCAAGCAGTTCATCACGCTCAAGCACTTCGAGAACATGAACAAGATCATCCTCGCCACAGGCATGATGGTCGGTTATGCCTATGCAATGGAAATGTTCATCGCATGGTACTCCGGCAGCCAGTGGGAGCGTTGGATCTTCATCAACCGCGCCTTGGGCGATTATGCCTGGGCTTATTGGACGATGGTCATCTGCAACGTGGTCTCGCCGCAGGTGTATTGGTTCAAGAAAGCACGTCGCAGCATCCCGCTGATGTTCGTCATCTCGATCTTCGTCAACATCGGCATGTGGTTCGAGCGCTTTACGATCATTGCCACGACGCTGCACCACGACTTCCTCCCGGCATCATGGGGCTACTACTCGCCAACATGGGTCGAGATCTCCATCTTCGTCGGCACCTTCGGCATCTTCCTCACGCTCTTCCTCTTGTTCGCCAAGTTCGTACCTGTGATCGCCATCGCCGAGGTCAAAGCCATCATGCCCGGCGCTCAGCCGTCGCATCATCACGACCATGGCCATGAGCACGAAACGGAATTGAAAGGACATCACGCATGAGTTCCGCACCTGTAGGGGTCATCGGAGAGTTCACGGATGTGAACCAGGTGGTCAAAGCCGCTGAGACCATCCGCGACGCCGGTTATCGAAATTGGGACGTCTATACGCCGTATCCGGTCCACGGTCTGGATAAGGCCATGGGCATCAAACGCTCCATTCTTACCTACTTCTCCTTCGCAGGGATGGTAGGGGGCTTGTCGACC
Organism: uncultured Hyphomicrobiales bacterium; assembly: GCA_964467455.1. Lineage (GTDB taxonomy): Bacteria > Bacteroidota > Ignavibacteria > Kapaibacteriales > Kapaibacteriaceae > OLB6. The sequence goes on from CAYXQJ010000043.1 coordinate 9,519, forward strand.
GCACTCGGACTCCAGTATTGGACCGGTGCCGTTGACTACATCCTCAACATCGGCGGCAAGGGCTTCTTCAACTGGCAGTTCTCGATCCCGGTCGACTTCGAATTGTCCATCCTTGGAACGGCCATCTTTACGGTCGCAGGACTGTTCCACCTATGCCGACTGCCAACCTGGTTCAATCGTTATCAGAATGATGAAAGCTTCAAGAAGGCAACGGACGATACCTTCGTTGTTGCCATCGATTCTGAAGATGATCGATTCTCGGCAGAAGGTAGCCAAGAGTTGCTGCGCCGTCTCGGTGCTGCCAACGTCCACGTCGTGACCGCCAACGCTTGATCACAAAACGCAATCCAAACGCATGAAGGCACCTCGAAAAATATCGACCTTGCTTCTGATCCTGATCGGAGCGTTCGCGGTCTTTACGGTCCTCGTACTCGCCGGACGGATCACCTGGTTCTCGGAGGAGCGTCCGGTTGAGTTCCTCAACAACATGGACCACAACTTCAAGGCTATTCCGCAATCTGCGAATACCTTCTTCGCCGATCGTCGCTCGTTGCGTGATCCCGTAGAAGGTACCGTCGCCCGCGGTGTTGAGGTCTATACGCTCAGTGCCGGTGACGTCGACACCGCCGAGGTCCTGAACGTCGATCCACAACTGGAGCAGTCAGAATTCTTGCTGGCACGCGGACAGAATCGCTTCAATGTGTTCTGCGCGCCGTGCCACAACTACGACGCACACAGCCAATCGCGTATCGTCGCTCGAGGCTGGGCAGGCATCCCAGATCTGACACGTCCGGAGACGCAGACGCTCTCGAACGCCCGCATCTTCCACATCATCAGTGCAGGCCAGAACCTCATGCCTGCTTATGCCGACAAGATCAAGCCGATCGATCGTTGGGCCATCATCTACTATCTACGCAAGCTGCAGGGGGGTAACTAACATGTCGAATGTCAACATCGGATCCAGTCCGTTGATCGGCAAGCTGCGCACGATGGGCATGGCCCTGCTGGGCGTTGGAGCTGTCGGCCTTGGCGCTACGTTCGCCGTCAGCGGCCAAGAGCGATTCTTCGCCGACTACCTCCTGGGCTTCTGGTACTTTACCGGTATCAGCGTGACGATGCTCTTCTTCTCCGCGCTCCAGTTCTTGGCACGCGCCGGCTGGAGTGCCTCGATCCGCCGCATCGCCGAGAACTTTACGGGAATGGTGCCCTTCGTGGCCATCTTCCTGATCCCGATCATCTTCAATATGATGTCGCACCACTCCATCTATGAGTGGACGCATGAGAGTGCACATTCCGATCCGATCCTGAGCCAGAAAGAACCGTACCTCAATACAACGTTCTTCTTGGTGCGGATGGGATTGTACTGCCTTCTCTGGTTCGGCATGCTTCGTTTTGTGGTTGGTAACTCCGTCAAACAAGATGCATCTGCTTCCGACATCAAGCCAACGCGCAAGAACTGGAAACGTGCTGCTCCGTGGGTGCTGGTCTATGCGCTTACGATCACCTTCGCATCGTTCGATCTTCTGATGTCGCTGGAACCACATTGGTTCTCAACGATCTGGGGTGTGTACACGTTCGCAGGACACTTCGTTGCCTCGTTGGCTATCCTCACGCTCATGGTCGTCGCCCTCCACAAGAATGGTCTCCTCAAGGGCTATATCCGCGACGAGCATTTCCATGACCTCGGCAAACTCATGTTCGCCTTCTCGGTCTTCTGGACCTATATCGGATTCTCACAGTACTTCATCATTTGGTACGCCAACCTCCCCGAAGAAACGATCTACTATACCCATCGTATGTCAGGGGGCTGGGAGATCTTTGGCTATCTGCTCATGCTGCTTCGCTTCGTCCTGCCATTCGCGCTCTTGCTGCGTCAGGATGTCAAGCGCAAGACGCAAGTCTTGAAGATCGCAGCATACGTGATCCTTGTAGCACACTTCGTTGACCTTTCGTACATCATCATGCCGGCCGTCAGCAAGGTCGTCAAGTTCGAAGGTGTGATGTTCGGTTGGCAGGAACTCACCGGCGTCCTCTTCTTCGCCGGCGTCTTCTGCTTCCTCGCCGCCCAGATGTATCAAAAGCGCAACGCCGTGGCGATCAATGACCCGCTGATCAAGGAGTCGTTTGAGTATCACGCATAGGTAGTGCCAGGTGCCAGGTGCCAGGTGCCAGGTGCCATGACGACGGACGAAGGACGAAGGACGTAAAAAAAGGCTGGAAGCTCACGCTCCCAGCCTTTTCGCTTTAATGCTTCGCGCTGCTATTTGTTGAACCTGTTGGCTACGGTCACGATGAGCGCACCACCAATGGCTCCCATTACGCATCGGTAAATGGCTTCGATCACCCACATTCCCATTGGCCAGGGAACGTTGATCGACATGTACCAGCCGACGTTGACGACGAGCAACACGCCGAACATCACGATGGCTCCGTTCTTTGCCGCCTGTGCGACCGATAGTGGAACCTGTAAGCAGGCAAAGGCCAACACCAATGCGCCACCGATCTCCATCAATAGATAGATCAACGGATTAGGCATGGTCGCCTCGGTATGCATCAACGAACCGAACGCCGCTTGTGTATCGGCCGGCATCGGCATCGCCATATAGAAACCCCAATCAGCAAAATACCAGACGAGACTCACGGCAAACATGCCGAGAAGGCCACCCAATTTGAACATAACTCCTCCTTGATAGGGAACTGGGAACTGTATGCATTATGCATCCTGCATTAGGAGGAAAATAGAGACTTGTTTGACCCACCGGTCAGAATGACGGGGAAAAAGTTCGCCGTATCTTTGTGGCTCTGTCAACTCACCATAAAACACGTTTGAATCCATGAACCAGCATACGTTCGATGTCGTTGTTGTCGGCTCCGGTCCTGGCGGTTATGTCGCCGCAATTCGTGCTTCGCAGCTTGGTCTGAAGACCGCTTGTGTGGAGCGCGACCGTTTGGGTGGTGTGTGTTTGAATTGGGGATGTATTCCCTCAAAGTCACTGCTCAAGAATGCCGAGTACATGAACTTCTTCAAGCATGCCGAAGACTATGGCTTTGGTGTGAAGGGGCTTGATGTTGACTTCCCGAAGGTGATCTCACGCTCGCGCGGCGTGGCCGATCGGATGAGCAACGGTGTGGCCTTCTTGTTCAAGAAGTATAAGGTCGCACAGGTCAAAGGATGGGGCACGCTCAAGAACAGCACGACCGTTGAGGTCAAGGATGAGAATGGTACGGTCACTGACGTGATCACGGCCAAGAACATCATCATTGCAACGGGTGCACGTCCGCGTCAGATCCCGGGTATCGATGTCGACCGCGAGTTCATCCTGACGTCGACCGAAGCGATGCTGCAGCAAAAAGCACCGAAGGAAATGATCATCATGGGTGCCGGCGCCATCGGCGTCGAGTTCGCGTACTTCTACAATGCCTTCGGTTCGAAGGTGACGATCATCGAAATGCAGGACCGCCTGCTGCCGGTGGAAGATGAAGAAGTGTCGAAGGAACTGCGCAAGGTCTTCGAACGCGAATTGGGCATGCAGATCCTGACGGAGACAAAGGTCCTTTCGGCGAAGAAGAAGGGCAAAGGCGTTGAGATCATCGTGCAGAAGAAGGACGGCAGCCAAGAGACACTGAAGGCCGATCTGGCCCTCAATGCCATTGGCGTGCAAGGCAACATCGAGAACATCGGTCTGGAAGCTGCCGGCGTTACAGTAGAACGCGGCTGGTTGAAGGTCGACAAGTTCATGCGCACGAACGTCCCGAACATCTATGCCATCGGCGACGTTGCCGGTGCACCGTGGCTTGCCCACAAGGCCTCGGCCGAAGGCATCGTTGCCGCGGAACACATGGCCGGACATCACACCGACGGTGTTGACTACAAGAACATTCCGGGCTGTACCTATTGCCAGCCGCAAGTAGCCAGCGTCGGCCTCACAGAGAAGGCAGCAAAGGAAGCCGGCCACGAAGTGAAGGTGGGCAAGTTCCCATTCACCGCGAACGGCAAGGCACACGGTATCGGCAAAGCCCAGGGATTTGTGAAGCTCGTCTTTGACGCGAAGTATGGTGAGTTGCTCGGTGCACACATGATCGGACCGGATGTGACGGAGATGATCGGTGAACTTGGCGTGGCTCGTGCGCTCGAAGCAACGGGACCGGCATTGTTCAAGACCATCCACGCACACCCGACGTTGAGCGAAGCCATCATGGAATCCGCTGCTCTTGCTTACAATGAGTGCGTGAACTTCTAAGATGTTCGTCACGGCCGATTGGGGCATCATTGATTTTGAAGAAGCATGGCGTCGGCAGCGTGAGCTGTCCGACGCCATCTTGCTTGAAGGTGCACCCGACACGTTGGTCCTCTGTGAACATCCTGATGTGATCACCCTGGGCCGCACGACAAAGCAGGGGAGTGTTGTCACTTCTGCAGATCTGCTCCGACACCGCGGCGTTCACGTTGTTGAGATCGACCGTGGCGGCGAAGCTACCGTGCATAATCCCGGACAACTCGTCGGCTATCCGGTCTTTCTACTCGAAAGGACGAAACCGGATCTTCACTGGTTCTTGCGCGTCATTGAGCAGTCCATCATCGATGCATTGGCAACCTTTGGTGTTGAGTCCGGCAGAGTGGATGGTCTTACGGGCGTCTGGGTCGAGGAACAGCGAAAGATCTGCGCCATCGGGATCCATTGCCGACGCTGGGTGACCACCCATGGTTTTGCCCTGAACGTCAACAACGACCTCCGGTTGTTCTCGGATATCATCCCTTGCGGCATCACCGACCGAGGGGTGACCAGCCTGTCTCAGGAGTTGGGCCGACCGGTCGACCTAGACCTGGTCAAAGAGGAGGTCCGCCGGGCCTTTGTTGAGAATTTTGCGAAAGTATATTCTCAGTAAGCTTGCGTAAGTCAATAAAATCAAGTAAGTTACTTTATCGTAAGGGCTTACTTCAAACCGCTCGACTTTTGGATGCTGGACGTCGGACGCCGGACGTGGTATGTGGAAAACCCTGTGGATATCGCTACGGCCTGTATTGTCAAGACCTTAGGCCAAAGCAAAAAAATGCACGTTGACAGGTATGGCCCAACCGTGTATGTTTGTACCAGTTCTTTGATGCGGGAATAGCTCAGTTGGTAGAGCACAACCTTGCCAAGGTTGGGGTCGCGAGTTCGAGTCTCGTTTCCCGCTCGACGACGCGAGTCGTCACTTCCTCTTTATGCTGCATGCCTTGCCGTCTCATTCCCCCCTGATGGCGAGGCATTTTTTTTGCTGGTAACTTTCGGAACCGCCAAGACACAATACATCTGGCAGCATGCGTCTAAACACCGTGCCGGTTCGCAGCTTCCCCGAGAACAATCCACCACTCCGTCATTTTTACATGCAGCACGTGACTACGGTTCGCTTCGTGCGATCACTTTTGAGTGTGATCGTTCTGTGTGCGTCTTTCGGCGTCGCGATCAGCGCAACGCTTCCCGGGCTGACGATCTCGTCGTCTTCGACCACATCGCTGTCCTTCCGGTATGAACCTACTACCGATGCTGTGCGACCACGACTTGAAGCTGATGGATCGACGCGACTTGTCTTCACGTTCGACGTCATCGTTCCATCACCGGACGGATTCCGTCTCGAAACAGCAAACCCAACCTCCGCCGACCGTATCTCCATCCGCTATACCGGCATCGCCCGCGACCGCCACGTTGCCACCGTCGAGATCACGTCTGCCATCACACGCAATGGTATCACGACCACATTCGATCCGGTAGATGCGAAGATCCTGTTCGCCCCTTACCGAACAGAACAGAACAAGGCAGTGTCATCTGCACGAACCCATTTGATGCACATCGGCGCGGTCAATGACGATGCACCGTGGACCATCACGCCGCAGACCTTGGCTAAACGCACCGAAGATGTGCAGGTCGCATCACGCCTCGATAACGTCTGGTCCCTGAAGATCGACAAAGAAGGGGTCTATCGTCTATCGGCAGATCAGTTGAAGGGGGCAGGCATTCCCACAGACGCCAATGCGGCACGCACGCTCAAGATCTTTGGATATGGCGGCAGGGAGCTCAGTGAACAGGTCGAGCCGCCGCTGAATGATGAGCTGAACGAACAGCCGATCATGGTGCGCACCAACGCTGATGGTTCGATCAACGATGTGTTGTTCTATGCCGGCGGGCCAACGGGCTGGATGTGGGATGGCGACCGAGCACAACATTACCTGCATCACTATGAGACGTACAGCAGCTACCTGATCACCTACGGAGGTGATGACGGTGTACGCGGACAGGTGCGCCAAGCTGCGGACGGTCCTGTCGTCAACAGCCCACTTTCCGTCACGGGCCTGGTGTTTCAAGAAGAAGAACTCGTCAATCCGTATAACTCAGGGTCCGGGCGACGTTGGTACGGACGCAGTGTGGAAAATGGCGGCGCGCTGACATTCACGACGCCGCTGCCGGGATTGATCCGCTCCGGCGAGGTGCAGTATCACATGGTGGTAGCTCACAAGGGCACCACGTCCGGCGTGTTCACGGTCTCGGAGAATGGCACTGCTGTGGCGCAACGAGTGATCTCCGGCGTGCCGCAATACATGGATACCTATTCAGCGCCTGCATCCGGTTCGATCGCGGCATCGTCGATCGCCGGTGACGGACGCAGCGTCTTGCGCTTTGCTTATGAGTGTTCGGATCGCACATCGACCGGTCTGATCGATTGGTTCGAGATCCATTATCCACGCGGGTTGGTCGCGACGAATAACGAGTTCATGTTCTTTACCGACCCGAACCTGGTCGGCGTGACAGAATATGCCGTCAACGGATTTGGATCAGGTGAGATCGTCGGTCTCGACGTGACCGATCCGGCCGCTCCGGTGTGGGTGCAGAATATTGCGCCGTCGGGTGGCATCTTCTCCTGTCGGGAAGAGGGGACAAAGGGCAATGCGCGTCGATACTACATCACGTCATCGTTTCGCGCACCGGGACTGACACGGTTGTCGCCGTTGACCTTGCGCAACGATGGTGTAGAAGGACGCAGCAGCGAGATGATCGTGATCTGTGATTCAGACCACCTTACCTCAGCAAAAGAGTATGCGGCCTACCGCGAGTCACAAGGTGAACTCAAGGTATCGGTCGTCACCACCGATGCGATCTTCAACGAATTCTCCTACGGCGTCAAAGACCCGACGGCGTTCCGCGACTATCTCGGATACCTGTACCGTCACGCAACCATCAAACCCGCCTATGTCCTGTTGTGGGGCGACGGTCACTTCGACTACAAGAACATTTCCACGGCAACGCCGAACTACATCATTCCGTATGAGAGTTTGGATCCGGATGATAAGCCGTATGGATTGTCGACGTATACCACGGACGATTTCTTCGTCCGGGTCCAAGGTAACGATAGTCGTCCAGACATGGCGATCGGCAGACTTCCGATCGTGTCGAATACGACCGGGTCGACCTTGATCGAAAAGATCAAACATTACGAGACCGAATCCGCCACGGATGACTGGCGTACACGCATCACCATGATCGCCGATGATGGTCAGACCTCGGAAGGCACTTCCGATGGCGCGCTCCACCTCAACCAGAGCGAACGTTTAGCGAACGAGTATCTGCCCGATGCGTTCCAGCCCAAGAAGGTCTATCTCGTCCAATATCCCACGGAAAATGTGGCAAGGGGCAGGCGGAAACCATCCGTCACGCAAGAGTACGTTTCAACGATCAACACACGCGGATCGCTGTTGTTGAACTGGATCGGTCACGGCAATCCGCGTGTGTGGGCCCATGAGTTCGTCTTCGAACGGGAGACCACGCCGCCGCAGTTCACCAACATCGATAAGCCGTTCTTCCTTACGGCGGCAACGTGCGACTTCGCGCGCTTCGATCTTACCGATGTGCAGTCCGGAGCCGAAGAGTTGGTCTTGCGTCAAAGTGGCGGCGCTATCGGCGTCTTCTCCGCGTCACGCGTTGTGTATGCCTACGCCAACGCCGAGATCAACCAGGAGTTTTACAAGCAGCTCTTCACGCAGGATGACGATGGACGTGCTCCTCGTCTTGGCGATGTGATGTATCGGGTGAAGCAACGACTCAACAGCGACAACGATGAGAAGTTCTACCTCCTCGGCGATCCGGCCCTCAGGTTGTTGATCCCGTCTCAGCGTGTGGTCTTTGAAACGATCAACGACACCACGATCACCGACACGACGCTGATCAAGATCCAAGCGCTGTCGACAGTAACTGTCACCGGACGCATCGAGCGCTACTCTGTCGTCGGTGTCGACGACACGTTCAATGGCACAGCAACGATCTCACTCTTGGATGCGAAGCGCACAGTGACCGTTACTGACACCGATGATGACAAGACCCAGAACGACTTCACACTGCCGGGTGCAGCCCTTAGCCGCGGTTCCTACAAGGTCGAGAACGGCAAGTTCACGGCAACCTTCGTCGTTCCAAAGGACATCGCCTTCTCATCGGCGCAAGCACAATTGTACGGTTATGCTTTCAGTGATGATCAGCGCACAGCGATGGGCTCGACCGATCGTCTGATCGTTGACGGTGTCGGCACAGATACCTATGACGATCGAGAAGGTCCGTCGATCAGCATCTTTATGGACTCGCGGTATTTCCGCTCCGGCGATGTTGTCCGTTGGAATCCGATCCTCATCGTCGACCTTGCCGATGCGACCGGTATCAATACCACCGGTGTCGGCATCGGTCACAACATCGAGGCCACGTTCGACAACGGGGCCATCATTGAGACACTCACCGAGACCTTCACCACATCCCTAGAAGATCCGCGTGCCGGCACGGCAACAAAGCAGATCTTCGCGTTGGGTGAAGGACATCATACGGTCACAGTTCGAGCATGGGACGTCCTCAACAACATGTCGGAGGCCTCTGCGTCGTTCCGCATCGCTTCAACGGATGAAGGGATCGTCTCATCGTGGGTCATGAACTATCCCAATCCGTTCAGCAACGAGACGACGATCCGATTCCAACACAACTTCTCCGCCCCCTTCAATGCAGATCTGCAGATCTATGATACGCAGGGGAGATTGATGGCTTCGACGCCGATGCAGGTCCGCGACATGCAGACGGCCGAAGTTATCTGGGACGGCCGAGACACCCAGGGGAATGCGGTCGGATCCGGGATCTACGTTGTGGTGGTCCAGGCCACGGATACGGAAGGACGAACGACCAACGTTCGTGGTAAACTTGCCCTCATTCGCTAACTTTGATACTTCAAGCACCAGGAAGGACCTGTATGTCGATGATCCGCACAGGCGGAACCGTTCTAGCCGCATTGCTTTTGGCGACCACGATGTCGTACGGCCAAGCAGGGGGCGCTGCCGTTCCATTTCTGTTGATCGCACCGGATGCCCGCGCCAGCGGCATGGGCGAGGTGGGAACAGCTATTGCCGATGACCTCTATGCCGTGTTCTGGAATCCGGCCGGTCTTGGCTTTCAGACCAATGAACGTCAAGTTGCGCTGAGCTTCTCAAAGTGGCTGCCGCAATTCAATGCGGACCTGTTTTATTCGTACGGCTCGTACGGACAATACGTGGAAGCTATTGACGGTACGATCGCCGCAACGTTCATCTTTATGAACCTTGGCGAGTTTACTCGTACGGCCGACGATGGTACGGCCCTTGGTACCTTCCGATCGAATGAGTTTAGTCTCGGCGTGTCATATGGTACGCTCATCGGCGACGACGTCACGGCCGGCGTCCAGATCAAGTACATCCAAAGTAACCTTGCCCCGGCAGGCGCTCAACAAGCCAGTGCCGGTGTTGGTATCTCCGGTGCCTTCGACATCGGCTTCCTCTGGAAACCGTCCAAGTTGAGCATTGCCGGCGCAAACCTCGACAACGTCCTCTCGCTCGGTGTCAACCTGCAGAACGTTGGTCCGAAGATGACGTACCTCAATGAGTCCGACCCGTTGCCGACCTCACTTCGCATGGGTGCGGGCTTCAAGCTCGTCGAGGATGAGTTCAACGACCTCATGTTGTCCATCGACGTTGCCAAGTTGCTCGTCAAGCGCGACTCCCTCGGTTCCGACCCGATCCCGCAGTCATTCGTGACCTCGTGGGGCGTTGGTGGACTTGAGACCGGCGTCGGTTTGGAATACACCTACGACCGTGCCGTGATGCTTCGTGGCGGCTACTTCTTCGAACCATCAGGTGCCGGCGGTCGTGAATTCTTCACCCTCGGTGCCGGTGTCGCCTACGATGTCTTCAAGGTGGACTTCTCCTATATCCTCACCGTCGAAGACAATCACCCGCTTGCCAACACGCTGCGGTTCTCTCTGCTCGTCGACTGGGGCCAGACGCAGTAAGGGGCAAGCACAACGCTCGATCGATCATTCTGCGGCGGACCTATCGGTCCGCCGCTTTCGTTTCCGCCACCACCAAATGGCAAGGCCGATCACAAGTACGCCGGTCACGCCCCATCCGTAGGCCGAGATGAAGGCATCGACTTCGCGCCAGCGGGCGCCAACCTGGGTGCCGACCCATAACAAGAGCACATTCCAGACGGCAGCGCTGATGGCGCAATAGATCAATGTGCGGGGGAAGGGGAGGCGCGTCATGCCTGCGGCGAATGAGATCACTGCACGCGTGCCTGCTAAGAAACGGTTGCCGACAATGATCAGGCCATGATAGGTGTTGAGCCACCGCTCGACGCGATCTACTAGGTCAATGGTGACAAACGGTACCCAGCCCCTTTCTATCAAAGAGCGGCCATAATACCGACCGATCCAGTAGGCAGTGGAGAAGCCCGTGACCGAACCTGCGGTGGCAACGATGGCCGTCGTGGTCAGGTCGATGACGCCAATGCCGATCATGGTGCCAACAAAGACCAGCAGCAGATCACTAGGCGATGGCGGGAAGAGATTCTCGATGTAGGCGATCACGAACGTCGCAACAAAGACGCCCCAGATCGGCAGGTCGAGCAGGATGGTCACAAAGGATTCGATCATGCATCCGTAATTTGCACATCTATTTTGGAGCCATCAAACATGAAACCATTTGTCAACGAGGTCTACCTCGATTTTACCAAACCGGCCATTGCCAAAAAACAGCGTGCGGCACTCGATGACGTGCGCAAGAAGTTCGGGAAGGAATATCCGAACATCATCAACGGCAAGAAGGTCACCACCAAGGACAAGACGATCAGCCGCAATCCGGCAAACCCGGATGAGATCGTCGGCGTCTTTCAGAAGTCGGGTATTGATGATGCCGAGAAGGCCATGCAGTCAGCGCTCAAGGCCTTTGAATCGTGGAAGACATTGTCGCTGAAGGACCGTGCGCAGTTCCTGTTCAAGGCCGCCAACGTGATCCGCAAGCGTCGCCTGGAGATCAATGCGTGGATGATCAGCGAAGTCGGCAAGAACTATCTCGAAGCCGATGCCGACACGTGTGAAGCGATCGACTTCCTCGAGTATTATGGACGCGAGGCGATCCGCTATGGCGAGAAGCAGCCGATCGTGAATCAGCCCGGCGAACACAACGAGGTCTTCTACATTCCTCTTGGCGTTGGCGTGGTGATCCCGCCGTGGAATTTCCCATTCGCCATTCTCGCCGGCATGTCGGCTGCAGCTATTGTGGCCGGGAATACCGTCGTTCTCAAGCCGTCGTCCGATTCGCCGATGATGGGCTGGCTGTTCAATGAGATCATGAAAGAGGTCGGCCTGCCGAATGGTGTGCTGAACTTCCTCGTGGCATCGGGCGCGCAAGCCGGCGACTACCTCGTCGGTCATCCGAAAACGCGATTCATCTCGTTCACCGGTTCGATGGAAGTGGGCTTGCATATCAATGCACTCGCTGCACAAACACCGAAGGGACAGATCTGGATCAAGCGTGTTGTGGCCGAGATGGGCGGCAAGGATGCCATCGTTGTGGCCAATGATGCCGACGTTGATGCTGCCGTGGCCGGTACCGTTGCCGCTGCCTTTGGATTCCAAGGTCAGAAGTGTTCGGCCTGCTCGCGCGCCATCGTCGACGCCTCGGTCTACGATGAATTCGTGGCCAAGGTCAAGATCGCCGTGGATGCATTGCAGATCGGCAACCCGCTTGATAATGCCCAGTGTGGTCCGGTCGTCAGCGACCGCGCAGAGAAGACCATCATGAAGTACATCGAGATCGGCAAGAAAGAAGGCAAGCTGATCAACGGTGGCGAGAAGGTCAAGGGCGAGAAGGGCTACTACATCAAGCCGACGGTCATCGCCGGCGTGAAGCCGGATTCGCGCATCATGCAAGAAGAGATCTTCGGTCCGGTGCTGGCCATCTGCAAGGCCAAGAACTTCGACGATGCGATGAAGATCGCCAACAACACGATCTACGGTCTTACCGGCGCTGTCTACTCAAAAGACAAGAAGAAGCTCGCCCGCGCTCGCAACGAATTCCATTGCGGCAACCTCTACCTCAACCGTAAGTGCACAGGCGCTATGGTGGGTGGACATCCCTTCGGCGGCTTCAACATGTCGGGTACCGACTCCAAGGCCGGTGGACGTGATTACTTGTTGCTGTTCCTGCAGGCCAAGACGGTGGCGACGAAGATATGAGGTCGACGTCCAGCGTCCGTCGTCCGGCGTCCTTCGTCATCTTTGCCACCTTGCTTCTCGTCGGCACCGCTTCGGCGCAGGAGTATTCGGAGATGCACGGCACGTGGATCAACGGACGATTTATTGAAGTGCTTAAGAGAACGGCCTCTGTTGCTTCGGCAATGGAGGCCGTGCCTTCGAACGTTGCCATGTGGATCAGTATCGACACGAACGACAAGGACGGCAACATCGATATGGCGTACGACTTCGATGATGTCCGTCAGATGTTGTTGTTGAAGTCCCAACTTGTCGGTCCGGAACTGCAGTGGGGGATCGGCGATGCCGTAGGTCCGATGTGGCTTGTCACGGTCGACCAGCAACAGATGTTCATCGCCCTGCATGATCTTGACAGTCTCGAGAACAAGCCCCTGGTGTTCGGGCGTATGCCGTCGAAGAATCAAGATCCTGATTTCTTACTCGACCGCATGATCAATGCCAGCATCCTTGCCGGCACCTATACCGATTCGAAGAAGAATACCGTTGAGTTTCGAACCGATCTTACGGCCACGTGGGCGAACAAGCCCTATGCGGTCAAGATCGACGTGAAGGGAAGTAGCCACGAGTTGCACATCACGCTGACGTCAGCCGATGCGAAAGACGTTCGCACGTATCTCGTCGTCCGCACCGGCACGTCGCTCATGCTCACTACGCCTAACGGTAAATCAACGACGCTCGTGCGGCGTTAGAGACCTGCCATCGAGCCAAGAGCATTGATCTGCTTTTCGAGAGAGTTCCAACTACTTGTGACGTCTTTCAAGCCCGGCACACCGCCGACGAGTTTGTCGACCGTCGATGCATGTCCCATCAATTTCTTCACGTCGCCGGACATCGAGGTCAAGCTCTTCCCGTTCTTCACACCATTGTACAGTCCGTCGGCACTGCCTTGGACTCCCTTGAGTGATGAGAGGAGCTCGTTCCCCTTTGCTTTATCGAGTGTCCCCGACGAGATCGCCTTTGACACAAGGCCGCTGAGCCCCTTCGTGTCCTTTGTGATCCCGGCAAGCAGTGACGTCGGGTCCTTGACCGTCGGTGCTTTGCCGGTGTCGATGATCTTTGGCATGGTTTGAGCCGTGCTCAGACCACTGCCAGCCATGGTCAAGACGGAGAATACCATCAATGTCAATACGATCTTCATTGCAGCTCTTAGCCCTGAATTGTTGTGAGTGCGAAATGGGTTCCTTCAGCATCGACACATTGTGCAACGCGATCACCACCGGGGACGTCCATCGGACCGTTGAGGATCTTGCCTCCATTGGCAGCGACCGCAGCTAGTGACGCGTCGAGGTCGGCAACGGCAACGTAAAAATTCCACGCTGCATGTGATCCTTGTGACGGCATCTTGAAGATCCCGCCGAAGCCGTAGTCGCTTTCTGACGGACTATTCGGACACGAGACCATCCGATACACCTCACCTCCGCCCATGTCCATGTCGCTCTTGATGGTCCAACCGAACAACGCCGCATAAAACGCATAGGCAGCGTCGATGTCCGTTGTTAGCAATTCACACCAACTCACATGTCCCGGTGTGGGACGTTCTTTCTCCCAGGTGTTATTCAACGATTCCAGGATCGAGAACATTCCGCCTTGCGGATCGGAAAGGATGGCAAACCTGCCAACCTTAGGAATGTCTGCCGGACCATGCACCACCTGTGCTCCCAAGTCAACGGCCTGTTGTACGATGTCATCGGCATTGTCGACCGAAATGTAGCCCATGATGTGGCTTGGGATCTGGGCCGGGAATTCCGGTTCCTGCATCTCCATCATGCCCCCTACCGAACCCTTTGGATCGGAAGTAGGGGAGCACATCACGTACGGGGCTCCATTCGAGACCTCCCAATCATGAAAGTGCCACCCGGCTACTGCGCCGTAGAATGTCTTGGCTTGGTCGAGCTTTCGGGTCATGACCTCGAACCATACGAATTGACCTGGTGCAGCCATTATTCCTCCTCGTGTTGATGTTGCACGTATTCATCATGCAACTTGGATTGAATGGTATGTGGTACTTGAGCGTATTCAGCGAATTCAGCACTGTAGTTGGCTCTGCCGGCCGTGATCGATCGCAGGACCGTTGCATACTTATCCAATTCGGAAAGGGGCATGCGGCAGCGCACGATCTGATAATGACCGTCGGTATCGATGCCGATGATCTCGCCGCGACGGATCGGTAGATCGCTCATGATCTCGCCGACCTGTTCTTCCGGAACGATGATCTCGACATTGTAGATCGGCTCGAGTAATTGCGGATCGGCTTGAATGAAGGCATTCTTGAAGGCCATCCGTCCGGCAGTTTTGAACGCTGCTTCGTTGGAGTCCACGGGGTGCATCTTGCCATCAAAGACGCTAACGCGGACGTCGCGGACGTAGGATCCGGTGACCGGACCTTCCGTCATTTTTTCCATGACGCCTTTGAGGATCGCCGGCAAGAATCGTTGGTCGATCACGCCGCCGACGATACAATTGACGAAGACCAGCTTGCCGCCCCAGGGGAGTTCGTGTTCTTCCGTGCCGCGGACGGTCAGTCCACTCGGAGCCGGCATGCCGTCGTGGTACGGCTCGACGCGCATGTGTACTTCGGCGAATTGTCCGGCGCCGCCGGATTGTTTTTTATGTCGGTAGTCGGTGTTGACCATCTTTCGAATGGTCTCGCGATACGGCACCTTGGCCGGTTCGAAGTGGACATCGAGTTTATACCGATGCTCCAGTCGGTGCTTGGCTGTCTGCAGGTGCATCTCACCCTGGGCATGCAGGATCAACTGCTTGAGTTCTTGTGAGTGCTCCATCACCAACGTCGGATCTTCTTCGTGCAGATGGTTCAACGCAAGTCCGAGTTTGTCTTCGTCGCCCTTGCGGTTCGACACGATCGATGTGCGCACCTTCGGTGCCGGGAAGACGATGTTCGGCAGCACAAGGTTGAAGCCCTTGTCGTGCAGCGTGTTGTTGACGTGCGTGTTCTTGAGCTTGACCACGGCGCCGATATCACCGGCGGCGAGTTCGGTCACTTCAGCACGCTTCTTGCCGTTGACGGTGAACAATTGTCCGAGGCGTTCTGTCACGCCCGTTTGTTCGTTGACGAGATCCATGCCGTGACGGACCGTGCCGGAATAGACGCGGAAGAACGACATGTCGCCAACGTTCGGTTCGGAGAGCGACTTGAAGACGAAGATGCAGGTCTTGCCGTTCGGGTCGGCGTTGAGTTGGTCGCCGCCGGCAGTTGTGATCGGCGGCATCTCGACAGGTGCGGGGATCACGACGTCGATGAACGTCATCAATCGGCCAGTGCCCATGTCATTCTTTGCCGACGTGCAGAACACGGGAAAGATCTGGCGTTTGATCAACGTCGTGGTCAGACCATGGCGCATCTCTTCTTCGTCCAGTTCACCGCGCTCGAGGTAATGATCCATCAGTGCTTCATCGTTCTCGGCAACGATCTCGATGAGTTCATTGTGAAGTTGTTTGGCGCGTTCGATCTCGGAGTCGGGGATCGGTGTCTTCTCGGGCTTACCGCCGCCGGCTGGGAACACATAGGCCGTCATCTTCAACACATCGATGATCGTGTTGAAGCCGCTGCCTTCGTTGAGCGGATATTGCACGACGGTGACCTCGCGTCCGAACCGGTCTTTGGCTTGATCGACCGTCCGCCAGAAGTTGCTCTGATCGTGGTCCACCTTGTTGATCGTGAAGATGATCGGTGTCTGGAATTCTCTTGTGTACTTCCAGATCGTTTCCGTGCCGACCTCGACGCCGTTGGCGGCGTTGAGGACCATGATGCCGGTGTCCACAACACGCAGAGCGCTGATGACTTCGCCGACGTAGTCGACATATCCCGGCGTATCGATGATGTTGATCTTGTAGTCGCGCCACTCTGCAAAGGCCAGGGTGCCGAAGACCGATGATTGGCGCTCGTGTTCGATCTCGTGGAAGTCGGTGACGGTGCTGAGATCTTCCACGCTGCCACGACGACTGATCTCGCCCGACTCAAACAGCATGGCTTCTGTCAGGGTTGTCTTTCCTGAGCCGGCATGTCCAAGCAGGGCGATATTCCGAATATGGTGGGCATCATAGTTTTTCATCACGGTTCCCCTTGAAGTGTGTTGCGTTATTGACGGTGAACATAGGGAAAAACAGATACCGTTATCCTGATTTAAGTCATATCGATGTGATCGAAAATTCCACTCGACGATTTTGCCGCCGGGCCGCGTCCGTTGTTCCTTTTGCGACGGGTTTGGTCTTGCCATGGCCCTTTGACGTGAGACGCTCCGGGGCGATGCCGGACTTGACCAGGTAGGCCATTACGGAGGCCGCCCGGTCGGTGCTGAGCTTGTTGTTGTGGGCATCCGTGCCGCGGTCGTCCGTATGGCCGTCGATCGTGATCGTAATGGTCGACCGTGTGCGTAGGAGGGCGATCAGTCGGTCCAGCTCGGCCGTACTCTCCGGACGCAGTTCGGACTTGTCGGTATCAAAAAAGAGATTGTTCAGGCGGATCGTACTGCCGACCTCGATCGGCTCCAGGTAGAGATCTCGTTCCACCACCTGATACTGCTTCAGGTCGAGCAATTCGATGTTGTCGGAGACGGGGAAAAAGCCATCGAGACTGGCATAGAAGCCATAGGAGCGTCCGCCGGTCAACACAACACTGTAGCGTCCTTCTTTCGGTTCGCTCACGGCCGTGCCGATGTTCTTGTTCGTGGCAAGGTCGTCGTAGCGGATCTCCACGCCGAGCGGCTGCTTGGTCTTGGCATGCAACACCCGCCCCTTAACAATGACCACGGGATCGGGGAG
>CAYXQJ010000044.1:0-26614 GCA_964467455.1 uncultured Hyphomicrobiales bacterium
GGTCATCGACAAGAAGTTTGGCGCTCCGACGATCACCAAGGACGGCGTGACCGTTGCCAAGGAGATCGAACTCGAAGACGCAATGGAAAACCTCGGTGCCTCGATGGTCCGCGAAGTTGCTTCGAAGACCAACGATATCGCCGGCGACGGTACCACCACGGCTACCGTTCTTGCTCAAGCGATCGTGCGCGAAGGTCTGAAGAACGTGACCGCCGGTGCTAATCCGATGGACCTCAAGCGCGGTATCGACCTCGCTGTGACGTCCGTCCACGAAGGCCTCCGCGAACTCTCCCGCACCGTCACCGGTAAGAAGGAGATCGCTCAGGTCGGTACGATCTCTGCCAACAACGACTCCACGATCGGCAACCTCATCGCCGACGCTATGGACAAGGTCGGCAAAGACGGTGTGATCACCGTCGAAGAAGCCAAGGGCACCGAAACATCCGTCGACGTTGTCGAAGGTATGCAATTCGACCGCGGCTATCTCTCGCCGTACTTCGTCACGGATCCGGACACCATGGAATGTGTCCTCGACAATCCGTACATCCTGATCCACGACAAGAAGGTCGGCGCGATCAAGGACCTCCTCCCGGTACTCGAGAAGACGGCACAAGCAGGCCGCTCACTCCTCATCATCGCCGAAGACATCGAAGGCGAAGCGCTTGCTACCCTCGTCGTCAACCGTCTCCGCGGTACGCTCAAGGTCGCAGCCGTCAAGGCCCCGGGCTTTGGTGACCGTCGCAAAGCCATGCTCGAAGACATCGCCATCCTCACCGGAGGTATGGTCATCTCCGAAGAAAAGGGCTTCAAGCTCGACGCTGCCACCATCCAGCAGCTCGGTACCGCCAAGCGTGTCACCATCGACAAAGACAACACCACGATCGTGGAGGGGGCGGGCAGTTCCGAAGACATCAAGAAGCGCGTCAACGAGATCCGCTCGCAAGTCGAAAAGACGACCAGCGACTATGATCGCGAAAAGCTGCAAGAGCGTCTTGCCAAGCTCTCCGGCGGTGTTGCCGTTCTGAAGATCGGTGCCGCTACGGAAGTGGAAATGAAGGAGAAGAAGGCCCGCGTTGAAGATGCGCTGCACGCTACCCGCGCTGCTGTTGAAGAAGGTATCGTCCCCGGCGGCGGTGTTGCCTACCTCCGCGCCCTGTCCAAGCTTGATGGCATCGCTGTTGAGAATGAAGACCAGCGCACAGGTATCAATATCATCCGTCGTGCTGTCGAAGAGCCGATCCGCCAGATCCTTGGCAATGCCGGCCTCGAAGCATCCGTGATCATCAACAAGATCAAGGAAGGCACCGGCTCGTTCGGCTACAATGCCTACTCCGAGACCTACGAAGATCTCTTCGAAGCCGGTGTGATCGATCCGACAAAGGTGTCGCGCGTTGCCCTCGAGAACGCCGCCTCCGTCGCTTCGCTCCTCATCACCACCGAAGCTACGATCGTCGAGAACCCGGAGAAGGAATCCGCTCCAGCTCCGCACGGCGGCGGCATGGACATGTACTAAGCCGAGCTTAGATCGCTTATAAAACAAGGCCTGGTCCCGGATGCGGGGTCAGGCCTTTGTTGTTCAGCGGATGAGCAAGCCCGAATACATTGGAGTGTCTTTGTGCAAGATCTGAATCACTGATTGATGCGGGATATCGGCATAGTCAAGTTGCACATTATTGATCCCGGGTTGAAGGTCGGTGGCATCACCACCATACAGCATGCGCCCTTGAAGGTCATACAGAAGTATGGTCACTTCGAATTGTGGTGAGTCCAGTTTCGAGTCGATCCTGAGCTCTCCATGCACGAACTGAACGCTCGCAATGGCAGAGTGAGCGATCGGTTCGGAGTAGAATGCCGACGGCTCGTCAAACTGCGCCGCCGGACAGTGGATGATCTTCCACGTGGTATCCGTGCGATAGCACAACGTGTTGGATTCAAACTTGATCGTTGATCTATCGGCGATATCTTCACTCAGTGGGACATATTCACTGAATGTTGAAGCTGCTAGATACACTTTGACAGGGCCATTCGTTCCCGACGAAGAGTGCATGGTCAAGTGTGCTTTCTCACCGAGTACGGCACCCAACCACGTCGTAGAGGCCGAAGAGATCAGCTCGCCATCACTGCGCCTGAGTAGGATCGTTGTTGTGCCGGAGTTGTTGCTGATGACGATCTGATCGAGAGAGTCGACGACACCCTGCAGTGAGAGACTTGCCCAGCCGATCGGATACGTCTTCGTCCATATTAGCTCTCCACTCGAGCTCCATTTGGAAAATGCCGTGGTCGACTTCGTCAGAGACTGAAGAATGATCAAGCGTCCGCTTTGTTCTTCAACATCAAAACCTGAGATCCATCCTGGAGCGTTCAGACCCTTAGCGTTGTATTGAAAGGGGCGGGCGTAGTGTAATGAACCAAGATCGCTAAACAACAACGTGGTCGGCGAGTATTCGTTGATGGTCTTTGCGATGAGATAGACGCGATTGGAGATCAGGTCGATCTTGCAGTCGTAGACCGACCAATACAATCCGTTGTTGATCACAGTGCCATATACGCCATCCTTGGCTCGCCACACGATCGCCTGCCTGCCGTTGATTAGGAGCACTACCACACCAAGGTCGGGAGTGCAGCGAAGGAAGTACTTGTCTGTTACTCGCTGCTTCAATGGGACAACGATGCGCGACGTTCGTGACTTCATGTCTGCGATCGTGAGTCCTTCATACGTCGCGATAGCAACTGACTTGCCGTCAGCTGACCATCTGATCGCCCGCAGTGACTTGAGCGAACACGGCAACTCAAAGTAGCTTCTCGATGCCGTCTTGACGGCTACCATTTTCGTTCCAACTCTCGTGATCGCGTGTTCCGCTGTAGGAGAGAAACTCAGGACTTCACCGAAAGGATCGATGCGCGACGCTTTCAGAATGCCAGACATCGAATAGACAAATGCACCGTCTACACCAAATGATACCGGCTCGTTGTCGGGTGTCAGGCAGCTTATGTTTCGGTTGATCGTATGCACATCCATCTTGTCTGGCCAGATCAAGTCGTAGATGTTGGCGAACTCGAACTGCGTATTCTGTATCAGGTAGCGACCATCGCTACTGATCAATAATGATCGAGTACCGAGTTCTGATCTGAGCGAGATCTCTCGTACAGTGCGGGCCTTCCTGTCGAAGATCGCAAAGCTGTTCTGATCTCGTCCTGATATGCTACACACGACGTAGCGTGCATCTCTCGTACACGTCACATATCTGTACTTTTGAGATATCGGCCCGTCCACGACGAGGTCAGGCAAATTGACGAACTCTCCGGAAGAGTTGTCTATTGCTAGGCCAGATGCAATGAGGTACAATCGTCGTCCACAGTCGTGAGAAGTATCCGTTCCGGGCACAAAGTATCTTGATGCTTGCCAATCGAGTGATGCGTACAACCTGCCGTTGTCAAAACATAACTGACCGACAGATGCGCCTTCGGCAAGCTTCCAGTCGTGTTGAATCGTTAGTGTTTCAGCGTCGTAGACAACCAGACGACTACCTGTAGTGTGGACGACGAAAAGATCACTTTCTCCTAGAAAGGTGACTTTTGATACCCATTGGACGATGGATCGCGTAGCTCCTGTGGTAACATCTAGCACGACAAGCTCATTTGTCTTGAGCGCAATAACGGCATGTTTTCCGGATGGACTGATCACACCCCAGCCTGAGCTCTTGTTGGTATACCACAGGCGAGTTGTTGTCAATGACGACATATCCGTCCGCAGAACGCGACAGGACTGTGGCCGAGTCTCGAGACTGATCATTGCGTTGCCGCCATCCACGAAGACACGGCTTCCGATGAGACCGTCACTTGGACAGATCTCGCCAAGCTCTAACTCTTCACGGACCTCTGCGCGGTTACGCACCCTGAACCTGATCTCGGTAAACGTTACCGCCGGGATTCTCCACTCCATGCTGTCCTGCTCCAGCCCAGAGGCGATCTCCGTCCACGACGTGCCGTTGTCGTAGGAGACGTCGACGTCCGACTTCTGGGTGGGCGAGGGGCGCTGCCACGAAAGATGGACCACGGTACCGGGGATCAGGGGGGCGCCGTTGGTGCGGACGTTGACGTGGGCAGACAGGTGGCCGACAGCCAGGACTGCCGAAAGAGCCAGGGCGAGGGCGAGGGTGAGAATGCGTGTTTTCATGGGTGCAACCTCCGGAATGGATAGCCCCCTGACACCTTATGAAAACCTTAATGCCCCCGTGTTTAGGATTTGGCATTCCCGTTGCATCTTTGCCATCGCATGCGCTATCTCGATATCCACGCCCACAGAAGGTCCACCGATGGAGAGGTGGAGACCGTCCTCACAAACCTCGTTACAGCAGAAACGGAAGATCTGATCGATGATCTGCCGTGTTCGGTCGGTATCCATCCCCGGTCGATCGAAGAAGGGGTCGACGAAGACCTTCTGCTGGTGCGAGAACTGGCCGCAGATCCTGCCGTGATCGCCATCGGCGAATGTGGACTCGACCGCGCCTGCTCAGTCTCGTGGGCCGATCAGATTCGCGTCTTCGAAGACCAGATCTCGATCAGCGAACTCCACTGCAAGCCCATCATCGTGCATTGTGTGCGCGCTCACGCCGACGTGATCACGATCCACCGCGATATCGACGCGATACAACCGTGGGTCCTTCATGGATTCAACAAAGGCGGTGATACGCTCGAACGTGTGATCGAAGCCGGTCTCTACGTGTCCTTCGGCGCTGCCATCATGCAACAAGATTCGCCGGCCGTTGAAGCACTGCGCAATGTGCCAGCTGATCGATTCTTCCTTGAGACCGACGATCAAACCGAACACGACATTCGCACCATCTACGCACGTGCAGCTGAGATCCGCGGCGTAACGATCGACGCCCTATGCGAGACCCTGCAACAGAATTTCGACTCCGTGTTCAAGCCATGACGCAT
This sequence comes from uncultured Hyphomicrobiales bacterium, assembly GCA_964467455.1. Lineage (GTDB taxonomy): Bacteria > Bacteroidota > Ignavibacteria > Kapaibacteriales > Kapaibacteriaceae > OLB6. The sequence goes on from CAYXQJ010000044.1 coordinate 4,942, forward strand.
GCGGGATGGACGTCCCGCACCCGTCTGCTCATCGGAGATGATGCCGCTGATCGCCTCGCCCGCGCCCACGTCCTCGTTGTTGGACAAGGCGGCGTTGGATCGTATGCGTCGGAGTTTCTCGTACGCGCCGGTATCGGACGTCTGACGATCGTCGACGGCGACGTTGTCGATCCCTCTAACCGTAATCGCCAACTGCCGGCCCTGGCCACAACAGAAGGACGCTACAAGGTCGATGTGATGCGCGAACGTCTGCAGGCCATCAACCCCGACCTTCAGCTCGTCACCATTCGTGAATTCCTCACGCCTGCACAGATCGACCGCATCCTTGCCGGAGGTTATGACTTCGTCGTCGATGCGATCGACTCTCTCACTCCCAAGGTGATCCTGCTGCTCAAGGCCTATCAAAAGGGCTTTCGCATCGTTAGCTCCATGGGTGCAGGGGGCAAGATGGATCCCACCAAGATCCGTATTGCCGACCTCAACGAAACTCAGAAGTGCGGTCTTGCTCGCTTCGTGCGTAAACGTCTCCGCAAGTACGGTGTCAACGGCGGCATCACGGCCGTGTATTCACTCGAAGAGACCGACGAAGAATCGTTGATGTACACCGATGGTTCGAACTATAAGAAGAGTGCCTTCGGTACCGTCTCCTATCTACCCGCTGCCTACGGCGGCGCCTGCGCCAGCGTTGTTGTCCGCGATCTATGCGCAACGTCCTGATCTATGGTAGGGGGCTGGCCGGTTCGTGGATGGCCTACGAACTGCACAAGCGCGGACTAAACGTCAACATCGTTGATGATGGTGCAACGGATACGTCTTCACGCATCGCCGCCGGCCTGATCAACCAAGTCAACGGCAGTCGGCCGATCTTGGGATGGAACAGCGAAGTGATCCTTCCCCATGCGTGGAAGGCCTACGCAGAATTGGAACAGTTTCTTGGTGTGAAGGTGTGGACGGATCGCCGCATCCGCCGCGTCTTCCTCACCGAAAAGGATGCCCTGCTTTGGCAGAACGCCGTAGACCGCGGATTGCACGTTGAATGGTCGCCCCTTCCCAACATCCTTGCCGATGGCGTACGTGCCGACTTCGGCGGCGTGGAATATGCCGGCGCTACCATCGAAACAAATCTCCTGATCGACACCCTCTCACAGACCATCAACCACCAACCATCAACGACGAACCACGAACCACCAACCATTGACGACTTTGACCTTGTGATCTGGTGCACGGGCTGGAAGGCCTCGCAACATCCGCTCTGGTCGTGGCTGCCGTTCCAACCGGTGAAAGGTGAGATCCTTGATGCTGAAGTGGAGGGGGCGATCGATGCGGTGTATTTGAGGGGAGTGTGGATCATTCCGACATTCGTCGAGGAGCAGCGAGTAGCGAGTAGCGAGTATCCAGGGACGTTGGACGCCGGACGCCGGACGTCGATACGTATCGGATCGACGCACGACTGGGACGATCTGACGTCGACGCCGACGGAGCAGGCGAAGCATGTGTTGATGGAGAAAGCGACGGAGATCCTGGGTCGCGAGATCCATGTTGTGGGACAACGTGCGGCGGTGCGTCCGGCGGCCCAATCAAAACGTCCGTACATTGGCATTCATCCCGAGCATCCAAAACATGCTATCGTCAACGGACTTGGTGCGAAGGGATCGATGTGGGCGCCGTGGGCCGCACAACATTTAGCCGAGCATGTGCTGCATGGTGCGCCCCTTGATGAAGAAGTGAATGTATTACGTTGGTGGAGGAAGTGATGTATCACAATGCTGTGACCTATGTGCATCATGTGTTGGGCAGTGTCCTGCGTGATGGTGATGTGGCTGTTGACGCTACCGTTGGCAATGGTTGGGATACGGCGTTGCTTGCCGACCTTGTTGGTGAGCATGGTGTGATCTATGGATTCGATGTCCAACAGGTCGCATTAGAAGTGACGCGCGCACGCACGTCGGGATGCCGGGCAACCATCCGACTTCATCACCAAGGACATGAGACGTTGGCCAATGCCATCGACGGTGAGCATCATGGCAATGTCCGCGCTGTGACGTTCAATCTTGGCTATCTCCCGGGCGGCGACAAAGACATCACGACGCATGCCGAGACCACGATCGCCGGCCTGGAACAAGCCCGCACAGTGCTTGCACCCGACGGTGTGATCACCATCGTCTGCTATCGTCATGCCGAAGGCGAGCGCGAACTCGACATCGTCCGCCAACAACTTGCATCCTGGCCTCAAGAACAGTATACCGTGGTGGAAGTGTCCTTCATCAACCAAAAAGGAACTCCACCCATCGTCTTCATTGTTACCCCCATTTGACATTCTCCCATTCTCTCATTCTCCCATTCTCCCATGCTCCCATTACTCCTCATGCTCTCTACCTCCCTCTTCGACTTCTCCATGAAGTCCATCGACGGCAAAGACGTTAACCTCTCTCAGTATCGCGGCAAGACCGTGCTCATCGTCAACGTGGCATCGTTCTGCGGCTATACACGCCAATACCAGCCCCTTGAAGAACTCTATCAGCGATACAAAGACAAAGGGCTCGTGATCCTGGGATTCCCTGCCAACGACTTCGGCGCTCAGGAACCCGGCACCGATGAAGAGATCCAGGAATTCTGCTCCACCAAGTACAACGTCACCTTCCCCATGTTCTCCAAGATCACTGTGAAGGGGGCGAGCAAACACCCGCTCTATGCCTGGCTAACCACGGACGGCGAGGTTCAGTGGAACTTTGAGAAGTTCCTCATCGGGCCCGATGGCACGCTGCGTTCCCGCTATAACAGCAAGGTCGAGCCGCTGTCGGACGAGATGATCGCCGACATCGAAAAGGTCCTGAGCGAACAATAAGCGAACCTTTTGAAAAGGCGCGTATTTTGGCGACCTCATTTGGGAGGGGCTAAAATGCGCGCTTTGTTATTTCTGGTCTTCATTGCGGCATCCGTTGGGGTATACGGACAGCGAGTGATCTTTGAAGACACCTTTGACAACAATACCAACGAATGGTTTGTTGGCGCTAGTGACGATGGGTTGTTCGAGGTTGCGATCGAAGGCGGCGTGTACAAGCTGTCATTCGAAGCGGATCAGGGATTCAGATATAGTTCCAACGTGGCAGAGATCACGAATGCCACGAACTGGTCGATCGTCATGAAGTTGCGTCAGACCGATGGAGCCGAAGACAATCCTTATGGTATCATCTTCAACGCTCTAGATCCTAACAATCTGTATGAGTTCTCGATCACCAGCGAGAAGAAGGCACGCCTTCAGCGGTTCAAGGATGGTGAAGCTGAGGACCTCGCCAGTGGCTGGGTTGACAACGAAGCGATCAATGACCAAGGGGATTGGAACACGCTTGAAGTACGGAAGGTCAACGATGCCATCGCCTGCTTTGTGAATGGATCCTTTGCGGCCGGGATCACCGCTTCGTACTATCAGATCTTCGGCAAGCGGTTCGGTGTACTTCTGCGTTGGGAACAGGCGGTTGAATGTGATGAAGTGAAGCTGACAACGTGGGGCATGGATCCGATCAATGTGGCGCAGGGTGCTGATCCTTCGGCGACACCAAAAAACCTTGGTCCAAACATCAACGGTGCCGGCGTAGACTTTGTTGACTGCCTTTCAGCGGATGGTTCCATCCTCGTTTACAGCCGTAACGGTTATGAAGAAAACAGTGGCGGTACGGAGCGGAGTGATATCTGGATCAGCGAACGTAATGCAAAGGGCGAGTGGTCGAAGGCACGCAACCTTGGAGCACCACTAAACAACCCTTCCCACAACTTTGCGGTCTCTCTCACACAGGACCTTAACACACTCTTCGTGCAAGGGATATATGAGGAAGGCCGCATCTCTACACCTGGCGGTATCTCGCGTTCACGGAGAACAGCTAACGGTTGGTCGGAACCCGAGCCGATCCCGATCAAGAACTACTACAACAACTCCAACACCATCAACAGCCACATCTCACCTGATGGTACAGTGTTGTTGTCCACCATGCAGCGGAACGACACGCGTGGTCACACCGACCTCTACGTGTCATTTCTGGATGAATCTGGTGAGTTCTCGGAACCAAAGAATATCGGTGATGTGATCAATACGATCGGTTCGGAGACGGGTCCCTACATCGCTGCGGACGGCAAGACCATGTACTTCTCGTCGGATGGACATCCTGGATATGAAGGCCGCGACATTTTCGTGACAGTGCGTCTTGACGACACGTGGCTCAACTGGTCTACACCGAAGAACCTTGGGAAGCCGATCAATACCGACGAACATGACAACTTCTTTCAGGTGCCGGCGCGAGGTGACTCCGGTTACTACTCAAGCACCAAGAACAGCTACGGTAGTCATGACATCTACAGCATCGCCTTGCCCAGAGAGGCAAAACCTCAGGCGGTATTCATGGTGAGGGGTCGCGTGCTTGACGCAGAGACCAAGCAACCCATCGAAGGCAACGTCATCTACGAAGCACTGCCCGAAGGTACCAAGGTGGGCACGGCCCGCTCGAGTGCTGCTGACGGCCGGTATCAGGTCGGCCTTGCCAAGGGTAAGCTGTATGGAGTGCGCGCCGAAGCCAGCGGCTATTATGCACTCAGTGAGACGTTCGATGCTCGAGCGCTGGAAAACTATACAGAAGCTGACAAGGACCTCTTCTTATCGCCCATCAAAAAGAACGTCGCCATCCGTTTGAACAACGTCTTCTTCGACTTCGGCAAGTACGATCTGCGTCCGGAGTCGTTCCCGGAGCTTGATCGCCTTGCTGAGTTCTTGAAGACTAACGGATCGCTTCAGATCGAGATCGGTGGGCATACCGATAACGTCGGCAAGGATGCGGACAACCTCAAGCTCTCGCAGGAGCGCGTCAACGCCGTCCGCAGCTATGTTGTCTCCAAAGGAATCGACGGTGGACGCATGACGGCTCGTGGCTATGGCGAGACCAAACCCGTCAGCACCAACGACACCGAAGAAGGCCGACAGATGAACAGAAGGGTGGAATTCACGATCTTGCAGTGATGCAAGTTCTGGTTCATGCTTTCATGGTCCTTGTGTTGCTGGCGCTGTCATTCACGGCGTCAGCACAGGTCGTATTGTTCAATGAGACATTTGATAACAATCATCGACAGTGGTCTATCGGACGCGTCGACAAAGGACGGGTTCTCGCTGTCATTGAAGACGGGGTCTATGAGCTTAGTGTGCTTGATGACGAGTACTCCTGCTATTTCGATAAGGACGTGGAACTCCCAGCCGACTCCAATTGGAGGATCATGATGAAGATCCGGCAGACAAGCGGAGACAAGCGACCGTTTGGACTGCGCTTCATGGGAAAGCCCGGTAATGACCGCTACGAATTGACCGTCACGGTCGAGCAACGTGTCCGCGTATCTCGCGTTGTTGATAACGTGTTCGAGGATATCATTCCGTGGTCCAATTGTAAAGCCGTTAAGCCCCGAAATGAGTGGAATGTTCTCGAAGTGCGTAAAGAAGGTGATGCCGTTGCTTGCTTCGTGAACGGACAATACGTGATCGGCTATACGGCATCGTACCTCAAGGCTCTGGGCACGGGCGTTGGTCCGATCCTCTTTCGGGAGCAAGATGTTGAGGTCGATGAGATCCTTGTCGAGACACTGTATCGTCCTCCTCTCGACGTCGTCGCGGACGCGGACGCGACCAAGATCGCCGTTTCTTTGGGGCCGGCGATCAACACCGCTGCCGATGAACTTGTTGACTGCATCTCTCCTGATGGCTCGATGCTGGTCTTCAGTCGATACGGTCATCCGGAGAACATCGGTGTTGAGAAGCGGCGCGACATCTGGATCTCGCAAAAAGATGCGAACGGGAACTGGTCGCCCCCTGAACATCTACCGCAACCTGTAAATACGTCGAATGAGAATTTTGCGCTGGCGATCTCTCAAGATCTGAACACGCTTTACTTGATGGGCCTATACAATGGCGACGGTACTTCGACGCCATCGGGAGGGATCTCGATAAGCCAACGCACAGACTCCGGATGGTCGATGCCCCAGCCGCTGATCGTTGACGGATACTACAACTACAGCCTTACGGTCAATTGTCACCTGACGCCGGATGGATCGGTGTTGATCTTTTCGCTCGACCGATCAGATACGCATGGCGGAAATGACCTCTATGTCTGTTTCCGCAAGCAGGATGGTTCGTACACGGCGCCGAAGAACATGGGGTCGGTGCTCAATACCATTGGATCGGATGTTGCACCGTTCATCGCTCCGGACGGGAAGACGTTATTCTTCTCTAGCGATGGTCATACGGGATATCTTGGCCGCGACCTCTTCGTCAGTACACGTCTCGACGACAGTTGGTTGAACTGGTCGCCCCCTAAGAATCTTGGTCGGCCGATCAACTCCAAATCCCACGACAGCTTCCTGAACATCTCGGCAAAGGGTGACGTTGCCTACTTCTCCAGCACGCACAGGTCGGTGGGTGCTTCAGACATCTTTACGATCGAGTTGCCGAAGGCGGCAAAGCCCGAGGCCGTATTCATCGTGCGAGGAAGGGTGATCGATGCTGAGAGCGGTGCACCGGTCGCCGCAAAGGTGGCCTATGAGGACCTTGTGGATGGATTGCCTGTCGGCACGGCCAATCCGAATCAGGCAACGGGAGAGTATCAGTTGAGTCTTGCCAAAGGTCGTCTCTTCGGTATTCGTGCCGAGGCCGATGGATATTTTCCGTTGAGTGAATCGCTTGATGCACGTGAACTTGCCGAGTATCGCGAGGTGCAGAAAGACTTGTATCTGATCCCCTTGAAGAAGAACACTGCTTTTCGATTGAACAATGTCTTCTTTGATCACGGAAGCTTTGACTTGCGCTTGGAATCGTATCTGGAGTTGGAACGACTGTCAGAACTGCTCAGTGCTCATCCCGACTACCGGATCGAGATCAGCGGCCACACCGATAACGTCGGCTCTCCCGAGAACAACAAGGTCCTCTCGCAGAACAGGGCACAAAGTGTGGCGAATCACTTGATCACCCTAGGTGTCGAGACGGCAAGGATCACCGTCATGGGGTACGGCGAGACCAAGCCCGTAAAAAAGAACGACACCGAAGAAGGCCGACAGATGAACAGAAGGGTGGAATTCACGATCTTGCAGTGATGCCGACACCCTTCTCGCTGAATCATCTGCTTGGACTTACAGCTCCGCTGGTTTTGGCGTCGCGTTCTCCGCGACGTCAGGCACTGCTGACACACATTGGGTTGACCTTCAACACGGTCGTACCGGATGTTGATGAAGATGCTGTGCCCACCGACCTGCCGCATGGCGAATACGTGGAGACCTTGGCCTTGATGAAGGCCCGCCGCGGCGCTCACATGGTGGGAGGATATGCGATCGTGATCGGCAGCGACACTACGGTCGTGCTTGACGGCAACGTGCTCAACAAGCCATACGATTCCGACGATGCCGTGCGGATGTTGCGAACGCTGAGCGGCCGCACACATACGGTCTATACGGGCCTTGCCCTCGTCAGCGCCGACACCGATCACTCCATGGTCGTCCACAGCTCCACCCGCGTCACATTCCGTGAACTGGATGATCTCGAGATCAATGCCTATGTGGCATCCGGTTCGCCCCTTGACAAAGCAGGTGCCTACGGCATCCAGGATGATTTCGGCGCCGTCTTCGTCCGTCACGTCGAGGGATGTTATTACACGATCGTCGGTTTACCGCTAGAACTACTGTATTCCACGCTCAAACAATTTGTTAGCAGCAAACAGCAAGCAACGAGCAACGAGTGACGAATAAACGAGGTCATACCGCTGCACTATTGATGCCATGGATCATCACGTTGGTGGTGTTCTGGTTGTATCCGCTGGTCTATGCCTTGGTGTTGAGTTTCTCGGAGTATCGGACGCTGACGAATGAGATGACGTTCGTTGGCGTGGACAACTACAAGGCCGTATTCGAGAGTGAATCGTTCTGGCGAGCGTTGAAGAACACCTTCGTGTTCACCGTGGGCACGGTGCCGGTGACGACGGCCTTTGCGATCTTGTTGGCTGTGATGGTGCAAGGTCAGGGACGTCGCATGAGTGCCGTTCTTCGATCGGCCTACTTCTTGCCGTCGGTGACATCGTTGGTGGTGATCGCCTTGATCTTCACCAACCTCTATGCGCGCGACGGTTATGTGAATGCACTCTGCGCCATGATGGGCATTGCTCATCCAGAGAACGGATGGTTGCTTACGGAGGGGACTGCACTGCCGGCCATCATGGCTATGGACGTGTGGATCAGCACCGGCTACTATATGGTGCTCTTCATGGCCGGGATGGAGTCGATCCCAAAAGACCTATACGAAAGTGCCGAACTGAACGGTGCCACAAAGTGGCAACAGTTCTGGAAGATCACGCTGCCGATGTTGCGTCCCACACTGCTGTTTGTGGTGGTGATCAATTCGATCAAGTCCTTCCAGATCTTTGTGGAAGTGTATGTGATGACGAAGGGCGGTCCGCTCGGTGCCACATCGACCTTGGTCTATGAGGTCTACCATCAGGCCTTTGAACAGAGCGACATGATGGGATATGCATCAGCATTGGCCTATGTGATCTTCGTCATCCTTCTCGTGATGTCATTCTTGCAAATGCGATTGCTGAAAGAACGCACATGAATCCAAGTTGGCTGCTCATCGGCGCGATGGGATATCTGGTCGGCACTCTTCCTACGGCGTGGTTGATCTACCGCCTCACACACGGCGGCGATATCCGTGCGGAAGGAACGGGCAACGTCGGTGCGCGCAATGCCTACGACGTGACGGGCAAGAAGTGGGTCTTCGTCGTCACCTTCCTGATCGACGCGCTCAAAGGAGCACTGGCACTGTACCTGGGATATCTCTTCGGCGGCGACTGGCTGCCCAACGGTGCCTGGGCTGCCGTCGGCTGTATCGTCGGACACAACTATAACATCTTCCTCAAAGGCAAAGGTGGTAGGGGGCTTGCCACTGCCACAGGAGCTGCGTTGATCGTCAACCCGTTGATGATGTTTACGTGGGACATCATGTACCTCATCGGCTACTTCGTGATCATGAAGAACGTCCACGTTGGTTCAATGACGGCCATCATCGGCACGGCCGTGATGATGTACAGTCTTCCCGACCTCGTTATTGCCAAGACGACGCTGGTCCCGTTCTACGAGGTTAGTGATATCCGGTTGTTTGGTGTGGCGATGTGCATCCCGCTCTTCATGCGCCACCTGGAGCCGATCAGAACGCTGATCCGTGAATCCGGCGAATAACGTCGAGCGATTCACTGTCGGGCACGATCACAAAGAAAGCCCACGGACTCATACCGCCAAGCGAGGCATAGACGGTCGCATTGCTTAGTGCTTCACCAATACGCTGAAGCGTGCGTGGCTCTTGAGCCGACGGACCGGTGGCAACAACGATGGCGGCGTCACGACGTTCTGCATTCGTGCCGGCACACGCAACATCGATCTCGGTGCGAGCGGCATCATCCGGTGCGTGCAAGACAAGCAATGAGTGTTCGAGCGAATGAGACTCTAACGAGATGCGGTCTTTAACATTCGCATGCGAACGCACAAGGTCGATCGTCGCCTCGTCACCGGAGACCAGCACGCAACTACGAACGATGCTCACAGCATGCAGCGGGCCGTGCGCAACTCTGTCGGCTGTGATCTCGGTGCCGCGATCGTCGGGTTGGAAGGTGTTCAAGACGCGCACAGGAATGCCGACATCAATGGCGGGCTTGATCGCATCGGGATGGAGGACCTTCGCGCCATAGAGCGCCAGCTCGCGCATCTCACCGAACGACATCGACGGCACAGGACGCGCATCCGGTACGATGCGAGGGTCGGCATTGTAGACGCCGCTCACGTCGGTCCAGATCTGGATCTCGCGGCAGCGCATGGCTGCGCCGAGGATGGCCGCGCTGGCGTCGGAGCCGCCGCGTCCCAGCGTCGTGGTCACGCCGTCAGCCGTGCAGCCCAGGAAGCCCTGCGTCACAACGATGGTGCGTGTGCTCATGAGCGGCGCGATATGTGTGGCACACAGCCGCGTGGTCTCGGCCATGTCAACAGCGGCGCGTGTTGCGGCGGCGTCGGTGCGCATGACGGTGCGGACGTCGAAGAACGTTGCCGACCGTCCCATCGAGCGTAAGGCGATCGCGAAGATGGTCGTACTCAGACGTTCGCCGAAGGATGCGACCATGTCGAGCGACTGATCCGTGCATTCGTTGAGGATGGCGACGCCGTCAAGGTATCGCGTCAGCTCCGTGCCGAGCGTTCGCACAGCATGAACAGCTTCATCGCGATGTGTTGCATCGTCGATCAGTTCCGTTGCAATGGTCTCATGACGTGCGATCAACGCAGCCGCATCGACGCGAACGGCGTCGGCGCCGTCAACGGCACGACGTGCAAGATCGAGGAGTGCATTCGTGGTCTTGGCCGTTGCCGATAACACGACCACAACGCCCCCTACCTCGTGTTCATGGGCGTCGATGATGGCAGCGACCTTACGAAGGGCGGACGCGTCCTGTACGGACGTGCCGCCAAATTTCATCACGATCATTAGTGCACGTCGAAATACTCAGTGAGGTGTTCGGCCTTGGTCACGTGGACCAAGATGCCGTCGTCGACCAACGTAGCTACGGCCTTCTTCGCGACGTTGATGTCGAGTCCGCGACGATAGGCAAAGTGCCAGATGTCGACCGGGCCGAGACTCGCCTCCAGCGCCAAGGCCTGTGATGCTGAGAGCGACTGACGTTGATCGAACCGACCACGGATGGCGGAGAGAAAATCGGCAGACGCTTTGTCGTGGAACATCAATGGGGCGAAGTAGTAGTTGTCTTGTGTTTGCAGGTCGCAGATATGAAACGTTGCACCCAGATGTGCCAAGCTTACAAGGTAGGGGGCAGTGTGGTTGTCGGCCCAAAGGTCGTTCCATACCTCAACGTCATTGACTTTCAGCCATTCAAAGAAGTCGATCTCCTGTTGAGGAAGACGCCACAGTTCGTGGACGCCAAAACGCTCTCGAAGGACATTGATGATGTCTTCGTTGAGCATGGCATAGACATCGTCACTGAAGACGATGTATCCATGCTGCTGCAACGATGTTTGACATGCTGCGATGATCTCTTCGAGCGTCATGCTTGAACCGATTGCTTGCGCTGGCGGAACCACACGAAGAAGCCGGCGAGACCGATCAGGATGGCAGCACCATTCGATGCCATGCTGATGGTACGTCCTTGTTCGAAGGCCGGACTGGAGAAGGTGAACTCGACCGTGTGATCGCCCGAGGGCACCACGATGCCGCGGAGCAAGAAGTTCGTCTTCGCTGTTTCGACGGGCTTGCCGTCGATCGTGCACTGCCACTCCGGATAGAACACTTCGCTCACCACAAGGAAGGCATCGGACGATGTCTTGGTTGCGAACGTGAGCTTTTGGTTGCTCTTACCGGTGATGCGTACAGTGGCCGTAGAATCTCCAGCAACGATCTTGTTCAAGTTCGCTTCCACATAGGCCGTTGTGCGCGGGTTGAAGGTGCCGTCGCGCAGCATCTCAAGGGTCTTGCGACGATCAGTTTCGACCTTGACGGTATCTACGAACCAAGCCCGCGGCAGCGCCGTCATGTTCTGATAGACCAACAATCCCGTCGCCGATTGGAAGGTCGGCTGAATACCTTGGAACACCGGACGATCCGAGACGATGTACTTCACATTCAGCAGGTCCCACAAGAAGGGGTTGACGATCATCGAATTGCCCGGTACCGGTTCGCGTCCTTTGCCCGGACCAGCTACGTCGAGCATGTCTTGATAGACGCGGATCTTGGCCGACGAATATCCGTGGACGTTCTCGATGAAGTGATAGGCCCACCAATTTGCCGGTAGACGGCCTCCGGTGAGATCGACGATGCGGAAGGCACTCTTGTCCTGCTGCAGGAAGTCGACCGCATCGGTCTTGCGGAAGACGTTCTGTTCCGGCGAGCCCTTCTTGGGCTCATACGGTCGGGCGTCCACACGCCACAGGTCCGTGAGCGACAATGCAATGAAGAGTGTTGTCGCCATCACCGGCTTCAACGTCCCGCGGATCATCAAGAAGCCGATGAGGCCAAAGCCAACGGCGAAGATGCCGATCGTGATCCAGTCGCTGCGCATTTCGTCATAGACCATATCGAGGTACTGCGGCGAGACATCGGCGGCAGATCGAAGCTGTCCCGGATTCTTTTCAACGAGGGCGTTGGCGACGGCTTCCTTATAGCTGGCTTCATTGACCGATGTGTACGCAACGCCGATCAACAGGAACGCCACTGCTGTGCCGGCGAGCACATTGCCGATCTTTCGGCGATCCTTGTTGCCGGTCCATCCGATCAACGTCGACACTCCATATCCTGCCAACACCGGCATGGCGAATTGCAACAAACACAACGCCATCGACGGCGCACGGAATTTGTTGAAGGCCGGGATGTTGTGATAGACCAGATCGTAGAGGACGCTAAAGTTCTTACCAAACGACAGCAACAAACTGAAGAGTGACAACGCGATCAAAAAGATCACGAACGGGTCACGTCGGTTTGCCCACGCCCCGAAGATCCCCAGCATCAAGATGCCGATGCCCATGTAGTTCGCTGCATCGGTGAAAGGCATCTGTCCCCAGTACAGGTTGGTGCGTTGTTCGCGCGCTCCTTGCTTGACCTTCGTATTGCCGAAGCCATAGTAGTTCGGCACCATGAACGTCATCATTTCGCCCGGCGAGAAGGACCAATTCGTGGCATATTCATAGTCATTACCGCCGGTCTGGTCTTGTTGTTGCGCTCCTTCCACTTGCACGATCGGTGCTGATCCACGGGTGGAAAGGGGCGTGTATTCGCGTGTAGCCAGGAACATGTCGGCATGGGTGCCCAAGGCAATGATCGTAGCAACCACCAGCGCGCCCCCTGCCTTCAACACGTCGATGGCACCGTCCTTCTTCACCAGGCGAGTGGCGAGTTCCGTGATCAGATAGATGCCGGCGGCGCAGCCCATGTAGAACATCATCTGCGGGTGCGTGGCCGAGACCAAGGCGATCATGGCTACGGTGAGCAAGAAGACGTTCAGGAAGGAGAACTTTTCACGCAGACGCTCCAGGGCGAGAAGGATCCACGGCAGCGTGGCAAGGGAGACCGGCTTCGTGCTGTGGCCGATCATGATCCACGTAATGACGAAGGTGGCAAAGATGGCGCTGGTGCCGGCGAAGATGCCGACGAGGCGGCTGTGCTTCTTGACGCGCATCAGGGTGTAGATGCCCCATCCGTAGATCGTATACCACATACCCAGACGGGCTGTGTCGTTGCCGAAGACGTCGCCGAGGAAGACCGGGATCGAAAAGATCAACTGCGACAGAATGTCCCACGACCGTTCCCCGGCAGCCAGAAAGGAAGCCAGCGATGGCATGCCCGAGAAGATGTAGGGCACCCACAGCGGAAACTCGCCGGCGGCCTTGGCGGCCTTGAGGTAGGGGATGAAGGAATAGAACGCAACGTTGTCGCCCTCGCTGAGGAAGTTCTTGCCGGTAAACAAGGCATCGGCAAAGAAGACCACCACGGCCAACAAAATGGCGCCGCAGGCCGCAAGATCACGGTACTTTTCGGGGATCGGATTGGTCATCGAACGTCTCGGTGTAAGTGAACTGCAAAGTTATAACAAGTGCCAGGTGCCAGGTGCCACGTGCCACGTGCCAGGTGCCAGGTGCCACGTGTCAAGGACGAGGGACGCCGGACGCCGTACGTTTTTAGTATATTCACGTACCGATTCTCAAACGAGGCGTGTATGATCGACCTTAATCAACGTTCCGCACCGCTCACGATCGAGGATGCCTTGCATCTTCTGCGTCGGGCGACGTTCCATCCAACGTGGCAGGCGGCACAGGCACTGGTGGGAAAAACGCCGGTGGAAGCTGCCGACCTTCTGTTGAACGGCGGTGACACGCTGCCTTCGCCGGATTGGGCCGATGATCCGATCTCGACCAATCAGGCAGAGATCACGGCGCTGTGGCCCAAGCTGCAGATGTGGTGGTTGGGACACTGCCTCAAGACGCCTTCACTCCGAGAGCGCCTTGTTTCGGTGTGGAGCAACACCTTCACCAGCGACTACATCACCGTCTACTACGCTCAGTTCATGGTGATGCAGAATCAGGCGCTCCGCAACAATGCCTACGACTTCAAGGCCATGGGTACGGCCATGGTGGGCGATCCGGCCATGCTGATCTACCTCAACGGCAATCAGAGCTTGAAGGGCAACCCCAACGAAAACTTTGCCCGCGAATGGTTCGAACTCTTCACGCTCGGCATCGGCAACTACACCGAAGCCGACATCGTGGATGCAGCGCGGGCCTTTACCGGCTGGCGTGTGACGGGGCTGACGTCGACCTATAACCGACAGCTCTCCGATCTCGGTCCAAAGACGATCCTCGGTCAGACCGGCAACTGGGAATGGCAAGACGTGGTGCGCATCACCTTCGAAAACCAGGCCTCGTCTCGGTGGGTAGCCAAGAAGTTGTACCGCACCTTTGTGGAGTACAACCCCGATGAAGCAGCCATCAACGCCATCGCTGAATTGGTCCGACAACACAACTTCGATCTCAAGCCCGTGCTTCGCACGCTGCTCTCATCAAATGGCTTCTACGAGCCGACCGTTCGCGGTGCCTTGATCAAGAGTCCGATGGACCTTGTGATCGGCCTCGCTGCTGCGCTGAATGTGAGCACCCTGCATCCCTCCTATGCCTCGTCGATCATGAACGGTCTGACGCAGACGCCGTTCTACCCTCCCACCGTGGAAGGTTGGAAGGGACACCATGCATGGATCACGAGCACGACCTTTCCACAGCGACAGCGCTTCGGTGAGTCGTTCGTGGACGGACGTCAGATGGGCAGTTCGAACAAACTCCAAAACGAAGCTGGTCAGCCCCTTACCGTCGACCTTGTGGCATTGGTGAAGTCCATGCCCGGTAGTGACACGGCAGAGACGGTCGTGAGCAACGTGGCCGGTTTGTTGTTGCCGATCCCGATCACCGCGGAACAGTCGGCGGTGTTGCTCGACATCATGATGGCCGGTCTTCCGGCTTCGTACTGGGATATCGAGAGTCCGACGGCGGCGAGCCGTTTGCTGCTCTTGTTCCAGAGCATTGTTCGTATGCCAGAATTCCAGTTGATGTAAGGAGGAACCATGAACCGCAGAAGATTCATTAGCTCGGTCGGCGCAACAGGACTTGCCGTCACAACACTGCCAACCATGGTCGACTCCTTTGCCGTCCGCGCATTGGCCGGAGGCGACCCGCGGTTGCACCAGTTGCTTGAAGCACAAGACCGCATCCTGGTCTTGATCCAGCTTCCGGGCGGAAATGACGGTCTGAACACGATCATTCCCTACACGAACGACCTGTACTATCAACGTCGTCCGAACATCGCCATCAGCAAGAACCAAGCCCTCCGTCTCAACGACACACTTGGTTGGCATCCGTCGTTAGGGGGCATGCGTGACGTGTTCGAGCAGGGCAAGATGGCCGTGATCCAAGGTGTGACGTATCCCAATCCGGATCGTTCGCACTTCCGGGGCACCGACATTTGGTTGACCGCAACGGATGCCGATGTCTTTGGCACAAATGGTTGGGTAGGACGTTATCTGCAAACGATGGCGCCGAACTATCCGACGGAGTTGCCGGAACATCCGCTGGCGATCCAGATCGGCACGTCGATGTCGCTTGGTCTGTTAGGACCGAACGGCGCAATGGGCATCAGCTTCCGTGACCCCGATGAATTCTACCGCATGGTCAACAGCGGCGGCGCCGTTGAAGAAGTGCCGAGCAGTGTAACGGGTGACACACCGGCAGGACGTGAAGTGTCGTTTATGCGCGACATCGCCCGCTCTTCAGACATCTATGCGAAGGTGGTGAAGACGGCCGCCGACAACGCACCGGCATCAACGGTGACGTATAACGGCGCTGACCTTGCTGCGAAGTTGAAAGTGGTGGCGCAGTTGATCGCCGGCGGTATGAAGACGCGCGTCTACCTCGTGTCCTACACCGGCAATTCCTTCGATACCCACGCTGGCCAGACCGCATCCTCAGATGCAACGGCCGGCGTCCATGCAAATCTCCTTCGCGAACTGAGTGACGGCGTTGGCGCCTTTATGAAGGACATGGAGAATCTCGGCCATGCAGACCGCATCGCCGGTTTGACGTTCTCGGAGTTCGGTCGTCGTGTTGCGGAGAACGGCAGCATCGGCACCGACCACGGCACGGCAGCACCGCTGTTCGTGTTCGGCAATGACGTTCGCGGCGGCGTGTACGGGAAAGATCCCGACCTCATCAACCTTGATGACCGCGGCGACCTATTGATGGAATACGACTATCGCGACATCTATGCGAGCGTCTTGTTGCAGTGGTTCGGCACCGGATCTACCGTCGCACAACAAGTATTGTTCAAGGACTTCGGTCCATCGGCAATGAACCTGTTCAAGTCGGCGATCTCAAGTGTGAACGATGATGCTCGTCCGGCCCACGAGGTCTTCCGTAGCGTAACGCCGAATCCTGTGTCGGATGTCGCGACCGTACGTGTGAATGTCGATCCGTATGCGTCGAGTGTCGGGCTGACGTTGTCCGACATGACGGGACGCCAGCTCCGCACTGCCGAAGTGGATGTGTGGTCCGGCACTGGAAGCATCTCCGTACAAGGCCTCTCCGTTGGAACGTATGTGCTGACACTGCGCGCTGACCGTATGGTGGCGCATACGTTTGTACATGTCGTGCGATGACGTCCATCGTCCAGCGTCCGGCGTCCGGCGTCCTTCGACCATAGTCATTGAGTATCACAGAAGTTGACCATGCTCTGTACTACACGCATCATTCTGGCCATCGTGACCTTCACGGTGGCCTTTTCATTTTCCGCACATGGGCAGCCGTTGACGGCGCCGTACGACTTTGCGCTGCCGGATACCTTGGACATCGACACATCACTTGTGCGCGGTCCTGTGGAGCCGGCGGGAGCACGTGGGCGTGTGAAGCTGCTTGAAGACGGACATCTTGGTTTTGAAGATGGGACACGGCTACGTCTTGTTGGTACCACGCTGCAGTATGGTGCTGCATTTCCGGATAGTGCTACCGCTGTTCGTATGGCCCATCGTTTGCGCGCCTTAGGTGTGAACTGTGTTCGTTTCAACACGCTTGACTACGCTACGTACATTGGCTACAGCATCTTCGCCAACGGCACGTCGACCTTAGGCAATGGCCTTGACACGACGCAGATGAAGCGCTTTGATTGGTTCACTCATCAACTTCGAGAGCGAGGCATTTACTACGTGTTCACGTTTCACGGAGCGTGGACGCCGCGCGCCGACGATAAGGTGCGTCAGCGTGATTCCATCGGCCGTGTGTCGATCTTCTTCGATCCGGGCATGCAGCAACTCCATCGGCAGATCATGCAGGCCTTGCTGACGCATCGTAACCGATACACCGGCATTCAATACAAAGACGATCCGGCCGTGCCCTTCATCATTGCAACTGACGATGGTTCGCTATCGGCCTTTTGGGCGTACTCCCAAGACCTTGTCCGCCCGAACACGCAGGGCTCGGTCACGATGAGTTCCGTCTACATCCGCTACGTCGACTCGCTCTACCACTCATGGTTGAAAGGTAAGGGGCTGACCACGGACGCCGCGATCAACGCAGCATGGAAGACGTCGGCAACAAATCCCGCAGAGCAGGTCACGAACGGTGGGTTCGAAGATCCGTTCGATACACGATGGACGATCTACGTCAACACCAATGCCGGTGCACAGGCACTATTCCAGTTCTCGGAGTTGGAGAAGAAGAGTGGCGCAGCGTCGGGTCGGTTGCGCATCGCCAAGCTTGATGCAAACAAAGGTGTCACCGGGATACAGTTGTATCAAGCGTTGCAGAACGTTCAGCGATTGAAGAAGTATCGACTGCGTTTTTGGGCGAAGACATCTCCTGAACGCAATTCGCGCACCATGCGCTTCGCTGTGTACAACTCGACGTTCCCGAATAACAACTACGGCCTCGACAAGACGATCACCATCACGAAGGACTGGCAGGAATTCGACTACACCTTTACGTCGATCTCTACCGACCCGGCAACGGCACGACTCGGCATGTGGGTTGGCGCTGATAGCGGTGATGTCTACTTCGATGATGTACGATTCAACGAGGTCGGCTTCGACGGGCTTGCTTCCGGTGAGTCGAATAGCAATGGCACCATCCGCCGACCGATGTTTTGGGACGACCAAGCATCACCGGCACGCATCAAGAGCGCTGCTGATTTCTATCACGAACACATGAAGCGTCTCTATTCCACGGTGCGTCGGTTCGTCCGCGACACGTTGAAGAGCGACGTTCTGCTCGCCCCCTCCGCACGATTTATGGGGGCATTTGATCAGCAGGCGGCGATCGAGTACGACGTGTTCATGTCGAACGATACACGCAGCTCGGCGGTCTCGGCCTTGAATGAAACAAACGGCGGACGTTTGTACTTGCATGCTCAGCACAGGATCAAGGGTAAGGCCTTTGTGATCGCCTGGGATGCGATGCCGTATCCGAGACCATACTTGTCGGAGCTGCCGATCTTGTCGCCGTCGTATGCCGGAGCGCATGATTGGGACGGTGTGTTGTTGTCGCGATGGTCTGTGCTGGCACGTGCCGGATTTGGGCGTTCCGACTCCACGTGGGCAACACCGTATGATATCTACGACAAGCCCCATGTGCTGACGCTGCTGCCCTTCGCATCGAACATGATGCGTTCGTTCGATGTAGCGCCGACGCCGAAGGTGATCGAGATCTCCAACAACCAGGAAGCGCTGGACTATCCGCGCATCCATTCGATCAACTCGTGGTCGCTTACTCTGGGTACGGACGGACGCATGCCGCTGTATCGTCGCGTTGAACTCAATCCGATGCTCGCACCGGAAGAGAGTGTCCTTCCGCAGCGTGAGATCTCGGCCATTGCCAACGGTGTCGATCCAACGGCCATCGATAGTGAGAACGAACAGATCTTCTTCGATGCCACGAAGGGACATCTGCGGGTTGTTACGCCGCGTTCGATCGCTGTTGCCGGAAGTATTGGCGGCAGCATCATCAACGTGCCGGGTGTGATCATAGAACAGGCGACGCCGAACGAGCGTGCTGTGATCACGATCACATCGTTGACTGACAGTGCGATCGCCACGTCGGAACGTTCGCTGCTCACCGTTGCCACTCGTGGTCTGAATCAAGGCGCCGTATTCGATTCACTCAACCTCAACTTGCGTCAACACGGCAAGGGGCCGATGCAGATGCAAGGTGTGGATGCGCGCGTGACGATCACGGCACCAACGTTCGATTCCTGTTATGTGCAGCCGCTTGGTGCTGATGCACGTCCGTTGGGAGAGCGTATCAACATCGCGCGATCACCGACCGGACGTTTCTCGATCGCCGTCAACACAGGCCAACTCAAGACGCCGTGGTATCGTTTGGAATTCAGTCGCATCAATACTTCCGTTGACGAAGAACAGGCCGCCTCGGTCCCTACCGTAGTACCGTCACCCGCCAGTGGTGATGTTGCCTACGTCCGGCATCACCACAACGCATCGACGGTATCGATCGTTGATGTGAATGGCGTCGTACTCCGCACCGTGGCCGCATCAACAGATGGCAACACTGCCATTGATCTCAGCGGACTTGCAAGTGGTACGTATGCTGCGGTAGTGGCAGGCAGCAGAGGTGCGGTGACGACGAGGTTCGTCGTCCTTCACTAATCCATAAAGAGGTACGGACGCCAGGTATCGTCAACGTTGCCGGCGTAGTGCTTCAGGAAGAGCACGTGGTGCGGCTTCCGTGGCGTTGTGCGCAGGATCATGTTGGCTTCTTCCGGCGTGCGGTTGCCTTTTCGGTTATTGCACTTGATGCAGGCGCAGACCAGGTTTTCCCATTGATCTGTACCGCCCCTTGACCGTGGAATGATATGATCTACGGTGAGAGGGGGCTTGCGTTCACCACAATACATACATTGGAAGCCGTCGCGGCGGAGGATGTTCTTTCGCGAGAGTTCGATCTTTTTGAAGGGCATCCGCAGGTAGGCACTGAGGCGGATCACGCTGGGGTAGGGATAGGTCTCGCGCACCGTACGAACGGCGATGGACGACCGATGTTCTACCATTTCGGCTTTTGTGAGGAAGAGCAGGAGGAGGGCTTTTTTCGCGCTGCAGACGCTGATCGGCTCATAGGACTGGTTCAGGACCAAGACCTTCGTATTGAGCGACGAAGAGGTATCCGCCGTTTGGCGGAGAGGTTCGGCGTGTACATGGACCGCGTGTATGCTGAAGGCAGCACCTCCTTGACCCTAAAATAGTATGCGAAGCGGTATTTTCGCACTCGATTTCTTACACGTAACACGAATAGGCATTCATGGCGCGGTTGACGGCGGTCCTTGCTCTCGAAAATGGTATGACGTTCACGGGTGAAGCGATCGGTGCCATCGGCGCTGAATGCACCGGCGAACTCGTCTTCAATACCTCCATGTCTGGCTATCAGGAGATCCTCACTGACCCTTCGTATAAGGGGCAGGTGGTGACCTTCACCTATCCGCACATCGGCAATTACGGCATCAATGCCGAAGATGTGGAGTCGAATCAGATCCAGGCCTCCGGCCTTGTTGTCCATGAATTGTCGAAGACCTACTCGAATTTTCGCGCCACATCCTCCCTCGAAGACTACCTCAAGGAGAACGGCATCGCCGGCATCGAAGGCGTCGACACGCGTCAGATCGTCCGCGTACTGCGCACCGAAGGCGCCATGCGCTGTGTGATCGCCCATGGCGACAACCTCGATACGGCGGCATTAGTGGAGCAGGCGCGTCAGATCCCTTCGATGAACGGCCTTGATCTTACTGGGTTGGTGACAACGCCGGCCCCCTATCAATGGGAGAATGGGGGAATGGGAGAATCGCCTAATGCAGTCATGAGTGATCGGGAGCGGTTTGCGAAGAACTTGTACGAAGGCGAACATCCGGTGCCGGGCAAGCGCTACAACGTGGTGGCATTGGACTTCGGGATCAAGCGCAACATCTTGCGTCGGCTTAGTCGGTTCGGATGCAACGTCACCGTCCTTCCGGCCACGGCCACGGCCGACGACGTGATGTCGTACGCACCGGACGGCATCTTCCTCAGCAACGGTCCGGGCGACCCGGCGGCGGTGACGCAGGCGATCAAGACCGTCCAGGACCTGTTGGGCAAGAAGCCCATGTTCGGTATTTGCCTCGGCCATCAGATCATGAGTCTGGCTGTTGGTGCCAAGACCTACAAGCTCAAGTTCGGTCACCGTGGTGCCAACCATCCTGTGAAAAACCTTCTCACCGAGAAGATCGAGATCACCTCGCAGAACCACGGCTTCGCTGTGGACACGGCCACCTTGCCGTCGAACGCCGAGATGACGCACATCAACCTCAACGACAACACCTGCGCCGGCATCCGCCTCAAGGACGTTCCCGCCTTTGCCGTGCAGTACCACCCGGAAGCAAGCCCCGGCCCCCACGACTCGGACTATTTGTTCGAGGAGTTTGTGGGGATGATGTCGTAGGGAATGGGGAATGGGGAATGGGGAATAGGGAATGGGGAATGGGGAATAGGGAATGGGGAATGGGGAATGAAAAAAGAACGGGTGATGAAGGAGATGGTGGAGG
>CAYXQJ010000045.1:0-25786 GCA_964467455.1 uncultured Hyphomicrobiales bacterium
CCTTGTGACAACAAGGGGTAAGGCTTGTCCTGTCTTAAACGTGATGGGTAACACATTGCCTCCTTTGCTGGTGGAGTTCCGTGCGCCACTGCTCCAACTGCGTGACGACACCTTCAATGCGCGTGGTTTGCTCAATTGCACCTAGGCCGATTTGCGCGGCCTGATGTGCGGCAACGGGGGATTCCGCAAGTTGCATCGCGGAGTTTTCGGCGTTCGTGTTGAGCCGTTCTCCAAGTTTCTTTAGAACCTCGATAGCGGTGCGGAGTTGAGTTGTGGTGGGAGTTTGCATATTCAGATGCGAATGCGAAGTGAGGGTTTGTAGCCGAGTTCCTGATGGAGACTGTGACGATGCTTCGGCAACCATTCTGTCCGCTGAACTTGGTCACGCCGGTTTGAATGTGCCCGAGGCTCACTCAAACCAGGCCGTGGAGCAGCTTCCTCAGCATCGAGTTCGGTGGGAGCTTCGATGACCGTTCGGAGTGGATCACCGAGGACGCGGGCGTATTCCCGGTCAGTGTAGTAGATGACCCGGAAATTGCTGGCGGTTGGTTGAGTCGTGCTCGTGCTCACCCCGGCAGTTCAGCACAAGCGGCAGATGGGCGGATGTATCAGTTACACAAGGTGCGCAACCAGTCCTGAATGTGTCCATCTGCCATCCGCAACGAGTCCAGAGGGGCTGACTTTACTGGCAGTAGTATTTGTCGGAATCCGAGTCATAGGACACGAGGCCGCAATCAACGAGTAACGACAACGAACTGGCTAGGCGATCTGCCGTGATGCGTGGCTGCCAAGGATATTCAACCAGTGCCTCAAGACCGCCCTCTTCCAAGATGATCCGCAGGCGTTGCCGTCCTCCGTCGAAACGGTTTGTGGCAACAGCGAAATGCTGGCTCAGAACCAAGTTTTCAATCAGAACGGCAAGCAGGTGTTCCAAAGGCTGCTGAGAATTCTTGTCGAACACTTTGCACCAATAGGCGAGGGAGATACGTGGCGCTCCTCCACGGCCAATCTCCTGCTTTAGCTGTGAGTCGTCCGTCAGCCATTCGCCAAAGCGGCGCATCAGTAGAAGCAACTTTACGGCGGGAACACATACTGAATCTGGTTCATCTCCGACAACGCGTTCCAACTCGCGCGACAGCCAGAAAAGACTTACGCCGTCGTCGGTCATCGCTCGCGAAATGTAATCGTCGAGCGTCTCTACTTCGCCAACCCACGATTCCAAAGCAGAGGCCGGAGACCTCTTAGCGAATACTTCGCGAGCAGACTTCGCCAAAATATCCCGGAGCGAGCCAACGATTTTGGCGGGGTTGCGTTGGTGGCAGTTTAGAATTCGGTGTTCAACCCAAGCCAACAGACATTCCATTGCGATGCGCTGTGCTTGCCGCACTTGCAGCAACAACCACTTCTTTGCGCTCTGTTCCGGGCCTCGCTCCAACTTGATCTTTTTCCTGTTGGGTAGCCGTTGGAAAGCCATGCTCCTGCGGATTTCCTCCTCCTGCATTGGCTGGCTGCTGTTGCGGAGCACGGATAGAATCAGATTCAAGGTGGCGCTTCGGCGGCCAATATCGCTTGATTCATTGATCTTGGATTCATCGTAGAAACAACCGGCGAAGATTTCCCGTTCCCGCTTGGATGGGGGATCATCTACCCGCCAAGATTCAAACAATTCTGAAGCTTGGGTTTCGCTCGCAAATAGTTCTTCGTGGTCCGAAAGCATCGAATATGCGCGGCGCTTTCGAAGTGAAGAATCCAATGCTTCTGCAAGCCCAGCACCTTCCTTGGTGACCTGGAAAAACGGTCCTTCAATCTGATGGATGAAGCCAAGCCCGCCTCGGTCTTTCACCGAAGGGCCATATTGCACAGCGGCTTGCAGGCTGGTGTTGTCCGCATTTCTTCCCCATGACCTAAAAGCTAAATCAGCTTTATTTGCTTGTTGGAGTTTGGGTTTTGATCGCATTCCAGGAACACGAGCGCCAGCTCGCCACTTTACTGGATTGATTTGATGCCCCCACAAAAACAAGCTCTCGACCTTCTCCTTGAAATGGGCGAGTTCCTTGGTGGTCGCCTTGTCATCGGAATCCGCCTTCTTGCTTTCGTAGAATTTCCAATAAATCCAACTGAGAACGCTGTATGGCCTAATGTAGTAGGTAACATTGTTGATACCGGGAAGACAATCGGCCATCAGGTCCAAGTTCACCTGCCGCAACCCCAGAAAATCCACACCGCCGCGCCCCGGATCGAATTCCGGCAGCAAGTGCGGTCCTTTCGGGATGTCTTGGAGATCAAGGCTCATGCGACTTTCAAATGAACTAGGAAGTGATTGCGATGCGGGCACACCGCTAGCCGCTCCGATTCAAGCGTCCGCTTTACTGATTCTGGCAAAACCAAGTGACATTTCGGGCAGGCGTTGCGACCGTTGCTCCATTCAACAAGGTCGATGCGCTGCCGTCGGCGCAACGACTCCAGCAGCATTTTTCCAGTCGGCGTCTTAAAAATGGTGAAATCATCTGGCGGCTCTGATTTTTCGGCGGCGCAATCCCGCACAATGTTGATTTCCTCCTGGAAAGTCCGAGTCGAAAGCAGTCGTTCCAATGAAGCCGTCAACTCCGGCGCTGTGGGGAGTCTGACTTTTTCCGTAATGATCCGCCCTGGCTCTGTGATGAGTGCGGAGGCTGCAAAGGACTTGTCCACCGGGCCGCCGCAATAACGCTCCAATTCATCGTGAAGATGAACCAACCTGGCCATCTGTTCATCCGGATTGTGTTGATTCTGGCAAAGGATGTTTCCCGCCAATGAGGCCGAAACCGTGAAAAGGTGGTGGTCGAAGGTCGCAATCGTCTCGGTGCGACGACACCGTGATGCCGCAATGCGATGCCAGCGGCGGCAGAATTGTTCCGCGCCTTCATCGTCATTAAGCCGCTCGGTAAACATGGCAAGTTCAACTTCGAGCCACATATTGAAAGCTGCCTTCAATTGGGTTTGATCCTGAATGGTCTCCACGAGCGTCTTCATCGCGGCATCGAAACGCTCCAAGCCACTCAACACGGGTTTCGGTTTTGTTCCGGCTTCCTCGCTTTCACCGTCCTCAGCATCGCCTGTGACCGGGCTGCCCGACGTTGAGTTTTTGCGAGTTCCAAGCGAACTCAACAGTCTTCGCCGGAGTTTACCGAAGATTTCATCAAGCGCCGCCTCGGGGGAATCGGTTGCAGCCAGTTGCTCCCCGGATTGATTCGATGGCTTTAGCTGCTCCAAGTCTATCGTAGGCGTCTGGTGTGCTTCTTCGCTTTGGGCTGAAATCGCTCTTTTGGTAATTTTGGTGTCGAGCTTGAAAGTTGTGAGGTGCTGCTGGGCGCTCAACGCAAGATATTCCAACAATGCTGCGTCGTCGTCCTCCGTCTGGTCATTGTTGATGAGACGAATCAGAGATGTGATGCCCAAGTGAGGCAAACGTGGCAGCTTCAGAATCTCCTCGTTCTGAATCCAACCGCGTGCTTCCAGACCATTGCGCTTGAAGACCGCCTGCAATCCCGTCTGCGTCGCGTAGTGCTCGGCGTGTGGAATTGCGGCTTGGAACTCGCCGTCCGCGCTAACATTCACTTTGAATTCCACCATTTCGCCGTCAGGCCGGACAACTGCCGCTTGCCATGCGCCTTGGACGTTGCGTGAGCTAATCAAGCACCCAGCCAAATCACCATGCTTCACGATCCGCGCGTGAACCACGATTCGCTCTCCAATGCCAGCTTTACGGAATTCCAGTTTTTGATGTGCTTTCGGCAGTGGAACAGCCTTCCAAGAAATTGCCCGCTTCGTTCGTTGCGGTTCAACCCGAAGAACACTCACCTCTATGTTGTCCGTAGTGCAGAGTGATTTCTGAGTCGCATTGGTGCTGCCAGTGACGGCCATCCGACTTCCATCGTTCAAGTCAGCCTCGAACCATTTGGCGTGAAGCGAACGACCATCTGGCTCATCTGAAACCAACGCGGCATCTATTTTGAATTCGCCTGTGGGCTTAATGCCAAATGGGAATGCACTTGCCTCCTCTCGCCCAGGAAGCAGGCCAATTGTCAATCGGCCACACTTTGCCTCTTTGGCCAAGGCTTGCACTGCTCCAGCCTGCGCGTCGTAGAATGGCGAGAGCACTTTTAACCTGGCTGCACCACTGCCGGATTTGAGCACACTCTTGATCTGGTCAAAGATCGTCTCCTGTGCGCAGTGAATCAGACGTGGTTCTTCCGGGGTCACAAATGCTTGGGAAATTCCAACCTTTAACGCCAAGCCCGCGAAGGTCGTTACCCAACGGCTATCGGGATTGAGGAAATCCTTTCTCTGTTTGAGCGCTAGAAGGAATTCGCCGAACTGCCGGAACACTCCTGGGTTTTGACGGGAATGAAACATCTCGATCACCTCGACGTTGCGGCCAAATCCACCGAACGTCAGGTTGCCGCTGCTGACCATCAAGAGATCACCGTCCGGCCCGGAAAGATAACTGCACTTCGGATGAAACACGCCGTTAGGAAGTGCAACTGGAACAAGGTGATATTCCTGTCCCACACGTGCGGATTGCCTTTCAGCGAGGCTCTGTTGATACCCGTCAACATCCGCGACCACCCAAATGTTACGACAACCAGTTTTGACGAGGCAGTTCTTGATCAAATGGGTCTCGAAGAAAGTCAGGCTCAACGCGTAGGTCGTGAACAGCGCGTTGTCCCAACGCCCCTTGGCAATAATCTCGATTGGTGAAAGTCCATCAGACATGCATTTGCGGAACTGCCCAATTCGGTGAGCGGAGTTTAACGGCCGTAGCGGGCCTTGCCGACTCAAATCGATAATGGTCGTGTGCGCCAAACACACGATCAACGCAACCGCCGTCATAGAATTTGGCCGAATGGTTACGGCCAAGACGCAATACAACCTCGCGAACGCCCGCGAATACTTCGAGGAGCATCTCTGCGTCGGCGACTACTATGACGAGGGGCAGCGCGTTTCTGGAGAGTGGCAGGGCCTGGGCGCAGAGCGGCTTGGCTTGGTTGGTCGAGTTCGTGCGGATGATTTTCTTCGCCTGTGCGAGAATCAGCACCCCGCGACGGGCGAAACGCTGACTCAGCGACTAAACACCACGCGGGCTGATGGCGACAACAGCGCAGCGAACCGGAGGATTTTCTTCGACTTCACTTTCTCCCCACCGAAGTCGGTCTCACTGGCCGGATTTCTCGGCGAGGACGCGCGTGTGGTGGAAGCTCATTCTCGGGCGGTGAAGTCGGCACTGCGCGAGTTCGAGGCGTTTGCTGCAACGCGCATCCGAGCAGGCGGTGAACATTCCGACCGGCGCACCGGCAACTTTGCCGCTGCCCTTTTCACGCATGACACGTCCCGAGCGCTAGATCCGCACCTGCACACGCACTGCATAGTCTTCAACGCGACTTTCGACGTTTCCGAGAATCGCTGGAAGGCGCTCCAGAACTACGAACTGCTGCGCGCCAGGAAGTTCGCCGAGAATGCCTACTACCATGAGTTCGCCCGCGAGCTGCGTGGATTCGGCTATCGTATATGCAACCTGTCGCGGGGTGATTTTCAGATTGAAGGCATTCCCGCTGAACTGTGCGACCGCTTTTCCAAGCGTGACGCTGAAATTGATAAAGCCCTCGCAAAGTTCCTTGCAGACAAGCCTGAACTGGCCAGATCAAACATCGCTGAATTGCGAGCGCGGCTGGCGACAGAAAAGCGGACGCGAAAGCAAAAGGATTTGAGCCGCGATGAACTGCGGGCGATATGGGGCGCTCAATTGAGTCAGGCTGACCGGGAACTCTTGCGTGGGTTGACCAAACCCGTGACCAAAGATGAGAGGCAACGCACGTCCATTTCGGTGGCCGAGGCGGTGCAGTGGGCGGAAGAGCATCTATTCGACCGCAACTCGGTCGTGCTGGAGTGCCACGTGTGGCAGGAAGCGCTGGGCCGGGCGCGCGGTGAAGATTTCTCGCTGGCTGAGCTCAAGCAGCTCACGGAGCAACGCGGCTACATCCGGGATGCGGATCGTCCTGGTGAATTGACCAAGCGTGACGTGCTGTTGCGCGAGTGGGAGATAGTTCAGACCGCCAAGGAAGGTGTCGGCGACTGTTGGCCGCTCGTGCCGAATCCGCATCCTGCCAACCCAAAGCTCGATGATGAGCAGCGCAAAGCGCTCGATGGATTGCTCGGTTCGACGAATTTAGTTTCTGTCTTTCGCGGTGGTGCGGGCACGGGAAAAAGCTTCGTGCTCCATGAGTTGGTCCGGCAAATCCAACAATCGGGTCGTCCTGTGGCTGTGCTTGCACCGCAGCGTCAGCAAGTGGTGGATATGGAAAAGGCGGGGTTTCCGTCACCGGCGACGGTGGCGAGTTTTCTCACCAAGGCTGAATTGCCGGAACGAGCCGTCGTCGTCGTGGATGAGGCTGGCCAGATTGGTGGGCGGCAAATGCTGGCGTTACTCCGACTCGCCAAGGAGCGAAGTGCGCGGGTCGTGCTCTCCGGCGACACCCGGCAGCATGGTGCGGTGGAAGCATCGGATGCGTTGCTCGCCATCGAGCGTCATGCCGGGGTGAAGCCAGTGGAGTTGCACAAGATTCGCCGCCAAGACCCCGGTCTTGCCCGCGATAACAGTGAACGCGCCAGCATCAAGCGGTATCGGAGTGCAGTTGAAGCAGCAGCAGCCGGACGATTGGCGGAGTCCTTCAAACGCCTCGATCAGATGGGGGCGGTCGTCGGCTGCGGCCTAGGCGAACAAGCCGAAAAGCTCGCTGATGAATATGTTCGGCTTGCAGAGCAAAGCGCTTCGGCGGTCGTAGTGTCACAGACTTGGGGCGAAGTGCATCGCATCAACACGCGCGTGCGCGAGGCGCTGAAGGCGAAAGGATTGCTCGGCGCGAGTGATACGTCCATTCAAGCGCTCGAACGCGTGGACCTGACCAATGCGCAGAAGCGCGACGAACGATTCTATCCGCAAGATGCGGTCATTGTATTCAATCAGAAGGTGCGCGAAGCCGACGCTGGGGCGAAAGGCAAGCTGTCGGGAATCCTCAAAACCGGTCTGCTCGTGGAGGTTGCCGGACGATTCGTCACCGTCTCGAACCAGATGCTTGAACGCATCTCCGTCTGTCAGGTGCGTGAGATTGCCGTTGCGTCTGGCGACCGCCTGCACCTGAAAGCCAACCGGAAGCTGGCATCCGGTGGGCGCGTCACGAACGGAGAACTTGTCGCGGTGAAGTCAGTCCGTGGCGATGGCAGCATTGAACTCGCCGATGGCCGGGTCTTGGACGCGAGCTTTCGCGAGTTTCTGCCCGGTTACGCAGTCACATCCTATGGGTCGCAAGGCAAGACGGTGGATTACGTCCTGTTCTCCGATTCCACCATCAAGGCGGCGACGAATGCGCAGCAATGGTATGTGACAATCTCGCGCGGACGGCGCGGCATTCGCATCTTCACGCCGGACAAAGAGCAGTTACGCGAGAACGTCACGCGCTCGGGTCATAGGCCGTTGGCGCTCGAACTCGCGGCTAGTCTAGTCCCTCGACACGGCGTGCGTCTCTGGGATCGCTTGCATGGTTACATGCTGCGCTTTGGCCGTCGTGCCGCCGACAACTTCTGTCGCCTGAAGTTTTCTCGTCATCGTCATCAACCCACTGAGATCCATGAGCACAAAAACACCCGAATGTTGGGCGAGCGACCCGAACGCTCGCGCGGTCAAAATCGAAGTATCCGCTGAACAAAGCCTCCTGCTGCCGTTCGATCAATTCGCCTTTGCTGAACTCAAGAGCGAGGGCAAAGAGCAGCGGTTGCGCTTGGTTTTCGCCACCCATGAAGTCACGCTGCGCGGCCACGCTCTGCGACGTATCGAGACCGCCATGCAGCGCATGGAACTGGCGTTCCTCGGAGCACTGCCCGCCAATCAGCGGTCTTTGATTATTGAAGGCCAGTCGGTGATCCTCGAAATTGTCATTTCCGAGATGGGCAAAGCTCAGTGATTCATTGCCGCGCCGAGAATGGTGAGCCACGCAACAACGTGCAGCGAACGCAAGCTCACTTTGAATTGGATAACGGGCGGACGATGGTTAGAACACCGAATCGTCCGAGACGAAGGGCTTCCTCTTGGATGACGATGTCCTGCGGGCTTCCTGGATACACGCCATTGAACCAGAATGATGCGAGAGACACTGATGTTTTCGGTTCGCAAAAGGCGTTGGGATTATCGGCGATTGCCAAAGAGGTGGCACAGTCTGGCGGCAGTAAATCCGAGCGCGTCATCAGGTGATGCAGGCCAATGTTTCGGAAGGCCACATTCACCTCGGTCCACGGCGGCCTTCCATTTCTCCAGTATGCCAGCGCGACCGGTTGAGTGCTGTGTTCAACAAATCGGATCGCCGCACTGGCGCAGGAAACGTTGAACTCCTTCACGATACCTCGGATGCCTTCCAATCCGGGCGGTTGCTTGGAGAAAATGGTGCTGAACCTTGCGGCAGGCATCAGCAAGTGCGAAGCAAACAGGTCGGCTTCCTGTTCGACGATGCGCTCGGCATCCGGTTGATCGGCGATGGAGAAATGCGCAGGAGCGCCGGCCAGCAGAGCGTTGCGGTGCTCATCAATGAAATAGTGGCCAAGTTCGTGCCCCTGTGTGAACCGCGCTCTCGGCGCGGTTAAGTTCCCCAACCGATCGAGGTTACAGAAGACGTGAAATCTCCCCTTGCGGTGTTCAAGCATTCCGTCAAAACCATCGCCGTAGTAATTTGCAGAGTGGGTTATGTGCTTGTTGCCCATGATGCAAATTGGATCAATGAACCGGGCCGGGCAGTGCGTCTCCGCAACCGCCTCGGCGAGCGCGATGATTTCCTGCCGCCGCGCTGGAACAATTTTGCTCCTGCTCATTTCTCGTCCGTTAAGTCTTTCTCGGCATTGGCACGATCCTGCTCCATTTGCTTTCGGACTTCGTCTGTGATCTGGCCGCCGTTTCGTGCTGCCATTGCAAGCAGCTCGTTTTCGACTTCGGGTGATGTTTTCCCGAACAGCGAAACGACCTTGGCATTTTCCTCGGTCCTTTGATTCCTGACTCTGGCCAGCAGCCGGGCAGGATCAATGCTCTGAACCTCGCTGGGATCAATCTCGGCTTCGAGGTTGCGGATGTCTTCTTCAGACACGGGGAAGACTTTTCCGTCTTCTCGCAGAACCTGATGCAGGAGGCTTTCAAGCTCTTCGCCCGTGATGCCTTTCTTTGCCGGGTTCTCACCGTGGTTATTCATAATTCCTTTCGTTGCTGCGTCACTTGCGTGGTGGTTATGTTTTGGTTTCAAGATACTCTTCCAGCTTGCGGAGGAGTCTTCCTCTCTTCGTCTTAATGCTCTCTGGTGTCGTCCCCATCGAATCGGCAAGCCCCGCCAGAATGTCGTCTGGAATGTGGGCTTTGCCTGTCTTGAAGTCGTAGAAATTCATCGAGATTACGAGCATCTCGCTATCGGCCTGGGGCAGTGCTTCGAGAAACGTCCTGACGGCCGCCTTTTTGCTTTGAATGGCGCGAAGGTCGAACCGTTCAGGAGCTTTTTCCGGCAGTTGAGCTTGCGCCTCGGCTTCTTCCTGTTCCTTTCGAGTGGGAGCTTCCTGTTTCCTCTCCGGCCTGCGGAACTCCATCAGGAACTCGTTTTTGGCAATCTGGAAAAGCCAAGCCTGGATTTTTGACCGCAACTTTTCGGGCGATAGACCGGACGGGGCTTTGAACGAACCAGCTTTTTCAAACGCCTTTTCAAAGGTGCGCAGGACGAAGTCGTCTGGACTCCAGCCTAACGCACGGAAGCCGTTCATTTCTGCAAAGCCGATGAGGGTCGTCTGGTATCGTCGGAAGAACTCCGCCAAGGCGGCTTCCGCATCCTCACGGTTTTCATCCTTGAAGGTCATCCGAAGCAGCAGATCCAAATCATCCGCTGCTTGGGTGGCCTGTTCTTCAGCTACAGTTGCGTTTTCTCGCATAGGACACCTTTCTCTACCTGTAAATGCAGCTTGGTAACACCGGCCAGGCTTTGCCCGGATGTCGGCATCCGCAGCCCCGTCGTTACCTACCCGCATTTAGTTGGGTGGAGGCACAACCGCCTTCAGAAAGATAGAAATGCCTATGGAAAAAGAACATTCAAAAACAGGAAACAGCGGACAGCTTCCGGCCAACCCTGAAGCTGCTGAAGTGGAGGAACTCGACGTTGAGGAATTCTCCAAGATGCACGGCGGCAAGCCACCCAAAGCCAAGCGTTACATCATCCGCATTGACCGGGAAAAATACACGGTCAACGTGCCGGAAATGACAGGTCGCCAGATTTTGGAACTGGCGAAAAAGCTGCCGCCGGAGAACTGGCTCTTGAATCAAAAACTCAAGGGCGGTCGAGTCGTGGCCATCGGCCTCAACGATGTGGTGGACTTCACCGCACCTGGCGTCGAACGATTCATTACTCTGCCGAAGGACCAAACGGAGGGATTCACCAACCCGCGTCGTGAATTCCACCTCCCCGAAGCGGATGTCACCGGGCTTGATGACGGCGGCTTCCATTGGGAAACCGTAAAGGCCGGCAATGATGCGGGCTGGGTGTTGGTTCACGGGTATCGTGTGCCCAGCGGTTACAACGTCGAATCCGTGTCGGTGGCCGTCCAGATTCCTGGCGGCTACCCGACGGCTCAGTTGGACATGGCGTTCTTTCATCCGCCATTGAGCCGCAAAGATGGACGCGGTATTCCCAACACGGAGGCAACAGCAAACATTGATGGGAAAAGTTGGCAGCGATGGTCACGCCATTACACGCCCGCCAATCCGTGGATTCCGGGTGAATACAACGTGCTGACCCATTTGGTGCTGGTGAAGCATTGGCTGGAGCGTGAATTCCAACGCAACTGAACAATGAAATCGTATCATCTGCGATTCACCTCGCAGCAAGTCGAGGAGCTGCACCGACACTTGTTTCCCGGTGATGGCAAGGAGGCTGTGGCACTCGCGTTGTGTGGCCGGCGAGACGACAACGCCATCCATATCCTCTGCGTCCACAAACTGCTGCTGATCCCTCACGACAAATGCCACGAGCGACATCCGCTGCGAGTGCAGTGGCCAACTTACATTGGCCAGCCGATTTACGAAGAGGCGATGCAGAAGCACATGGCTGTGCTCAAGATTCACAGTCATCCGGGTTATTACCGCCAATTCTCCGAGGTTGACGACCGTTCGGATGCGGAACTTTTCAGTTCATTACACGGATGGACCGACGATGGTATGCCTCACGCGAGCGCCGTCATGCTCCCCAACAAAGAAATGTTTGCCCGAGTGATAACGGCCGATTTGCGGTTCGTGCCCGTGAATCGCATCGCGGTGGCAGGAGACGAAATCGCTTTTTTTGACTTTGCCCCATCACGCAAGGAAGTCGCTCCCAAAGACCTGAGAACTGCCCAGGCGTTCGGGGACAAAACCGTTGCGTTGCTCAATTCGCTTCGAGTGGGCGTGGTGGGGTGTTCCGGGACGGGAAGTTGGGTCGTCGAGCAACTCGCGCGGCTCGGTGTCGGCGAATTGGTTTTGGTTGACCCTGACATCATCGAACACAAGAACCTCAATCGCATCATCAACTCCACTTTGGAATATGCCGAGAACAAGACGCCCAAAGTCGTGGCACTTGAAGCGGCGATCAGTCGCATGGGAACATGCACGCTGGTCACACCCTTGGCTCAAAACCTCTTTAACCCGAACTTGCTTCAGAAGCTGGCGACGTGCGACGCGCTGTTTGGTTGCATGGATACCGTGGATGGTCGCGATGTTCTCAACCGACTGGCAACTTTTTACCTTATCCCCTATTTCGATTTGGGCGTTCGTTTGGACGCTGATGGAAAAGGTGGCGTGAATGTGGTTTGCGGTTCAGTGCATTATCTGCTTCCCGACGGATCAAGTTTGCTGTCCCGCTGCGTTTATGGCCCTGAAGCTTTGCGAGCCGCTTCGCTTCGCAGAACCAACCCAGAACAGTTCGTTGCAGAGGTTGATGAAGGTTACATCAAAGGGGTAAAGGTTGAGAGCCCGGCAGTGATTAGCGTCAATGGACTCAGCGCTACGCTTGCGGTGAACAATCTACTGGCTCGTATTCACCCCTTTCGCATTGATCCCAACAGCGAAATCCGTCACCAGTGGTTCGACCTTATCAACGGCATCTTTGGAAATGGCGACGGTGGCGAGCCGTGCCGCGTTCTCAAGCGTTACGTCGGACGCGGCGACATAGAACCTTTCTTGGATTGCCATTTCGGATGATTATCAAGCGGGTCATCCTCCTGCTCAAAGCCGCGTGGGCAAAGTTGCCCCTTGGTCAGCGTTGGCATGTGGAGCGGGTCAGTGACGAGCCGGAGATCGTGAAGCCGCGCATCGTATATTTAGTTGGTGAATCCGAACTTTGGGTTGCAGTGTTCCAATGCCCGTGTGGGTGTGAGAAGAACATCTGGCTGAACTTGCTCAAGGAGCATCGGCCTCGGTGGAGTGTCACCGTAAACCTGGATGGTCGCCCAACCGTATCGCCTTCAATCAATCGGCAAGTCGGATGCCGCAGCCACTTCCTGTTGATGAATGGAAGAATTAAGTGGTGTTCGCGATGACAGTGTCCAATTGATTGCCTGGCCAATGATCCAGCCAGAGCGGACAAGCTACGCCTGGCTCAGTAAAAATAGCCAAGACTTCTAAGACTGGTGTGGTTTGGATTACCAATGACGATGTGGTCGAGAACTTCGATTTTCAGAAGCTGACCCGCTCGAATGAGGTCACGGGTGATTTTGATGTCAGCCTCGGATGGTGTCGGTTCACCGCTCGGATGATTGTGCGCGATGATGATTGCAGCGGCGCTCGCCATGATGGCTAAACGGAATACCTCCCTCGGATGACAGAGAATGGTATCCATTGTCCCAATGGACACCAGATAGTGGCCTTTGATACGCCGACGTGTGTTTAGGATGAGCACCACCAGACATTCACATTCAGAATTGAAGTAGGGATGAGTCGCGATATGCGTTTTCCAATAGGCGGCTGCCTGATCCGGCGTCTCGCACTGTTGCATGGTGTCGGGTGTGGGACATTCCCGAAGTGATACGATTTTCCATTCCTGCGGTTGAGCCGGGAATTTGATGGGCTTGACGATGTTGTTCTCAGGTTGCGGAGCGATGGCGGGGCATCCAATGGCGATGAGGTTTTCCGTTGTGTTCATGTTTTGCGTTTCGTTCTGAAGGAGCGGGACTGCTCTCTTCACCTGCCCCGAGAGAGCAGCCCCGCTCCTGACGAAACGCACCCGCGTCTGGCCGTGCCGGCGGGCGGCGGAGCATCAGCAACGAAGTGACAGCGGGCGAAAAGATGTTTCGACCGCTGGCGCGAGGTTGCGCGGAGCAACCAGAGGCGCGCGCACACACGGGATGAACACGGCGGGAAATTTCAGAAGCGGATGCTGAAATGAGCGCCAGATTGAGGCGGGTAATGAAATCCGACTCTCGCCTAAATTGAGAAAACAGTGCCAGCAAAAGTGCCAGCAACTCACCAGTAAATGAGTCAGCGAAAACTTTTTGCCGAGTAGTTTGTGAGTTTTGGATGACTTGACGGACTGTGGGAAAACGCCTTATTTTACAGGCGTTTACGTAGCCTGTCATTCGATAGGGCTGTGAATGCGGGAGTTGGGAGCGAGCGGAGAAGTGCTAAAGAAGCACCAGTTTTCGTTCGATTCCGACCCTCGCCTCCAATTCCAACTGCGCTGGCAGTAGCGGTTTAGGAGCCGAGGGGTCCGCAACGGACACCAAAACGGACACCAATTTTCGACCTCCGTTAAAATTGCCTAAACAGATTTAACCTTGTCTGTTCAGGCGACGACAGCGGTTTCGGCCTCTTTTATCTTCCGTGGTTGCGACAAATCGCATGAAACCACGATACCGCTTAATTCGCCGAGGCATTCGCAGCGGAGCCTTCTACTGCGTCGATTCCCACACCGGCAAGCGCACCAGCCTTGGGAAGGTTGATGCGGATGGGGCCAAGCAAATCGTGCTCGCCAAGAATCAAGCTTTGCGGCAGCCGACTCTAAATTTACAAATCGCGAAAGCCTATCTGGCCGGCAGCGACCATGGAGTCAACACCCGCACCTGGCGTCACGCCATCGAAACGATCACCGGCACGAAATTCGGAGAGAACAAGGAACGGTGGCAGCGCGTCGCAAAAGACCCGGCGCTGATACCCTTGCTTCCTTTGGTGATCATCGAGACCAAGGCCGAAGCATTGCTCACATCGCTGCGCGCCGGCACAGTTTCGACCAATGTGTTTCTCCGGCGGTTGCACAATTTCTGCGTGGACATGAACTGGCTGCCGTGGCCATTGATTCCCAAACGTCAGTGGCCGGTGGTTCGGTTCAAGGACAAACGTGCCATCACGGCTGAGGAGCACGCTCGAATTGTGGCGCGGGAGAACAACCTTGAGCGAAAGGCATTCTACCAGCTCGCGTGGCACGTCGGCGCATCGCAGACAGACCTCGCAAACCTGCACGCGGAGGATGTGGATTGGCCTCACCACATCATCAGCTTCTTTCGGATGAAGACGCGCTGGCGAGGACAGCAGCCGCCCCAAATCAGATTCGGTCAAGACGTGGAAAACATTCTCGCCACGCTTCCCAAGAAGGGACCGCTCTTTCCTTATCTGAAAACGGTTCGTGCAGGCGACCGCGCCACCGAATTCAAGCAACGCTGTGTTGGTCTTGGGATTAATGGGGTGTCGCTTCACTCGTATCGCTACGCTTGGGCCGAAAGAGCAAAAGTGTGTGGTTACCCGGAGCGCTTCGCTCAAATGGCACTTGGACACAACAGCAATGCTGTCCACCGCGCTTATGCAAGAAAAGCTCAAGTCACCATCCCACCGCTGGAAGAGTTTGAAACTTCGCAGTCCGGTTCAATCGTCACAGTGAAATTCGATGACAAATGTCGGCAACCGTTGAACGGCGACCCGACAAGGTTTGATCCGATCGACGAGCCGCGCGAGCGAGCGCGTGAGCGGGTAAAGTGACTGCTCAGCTAATCTCCGCCTAAACTCACCTTAACTCTCCGAGACAATTACGGCGAGGGCTTCGGAGACGAATTATTCTGACTCCGTGTTTTTGATTGAACACGAGTTATGAATAGAGCCGATTTCTTTAATCCAAACGGAGGCGATGCGCCGGCAGGAATTGCCGTTCCTTCGAGGACGAACTCACCCCGTTGGTCAAACCCTGAAGTTGAACTCACGCGTCACAGCGCGTGTGTCAAAGACCGACGCCGCCAAACAACCAACTTGATGAACGCATCAGCGACTTCACTCCTTCGCAAACAGCTTTTGGGATCATCCCAGATCGCGGGCGGAACGCCGGCAACCGCACGCGCAACAAAGTCCGGTATAAACATGAAGCATAAACAATCAACACAAGTTCGCAACGCACCGCAACCAACGCAGTCCGCGCTTGCGGAATCCCGACGACAGTCTGGCGAAGATGAATTACCCAACGGCACTTTTCGTGGGGAAGACGAGTTGCCGGCGGGGACATTCCGATCATCGGGCGAAAACTAACGCACTCGCAAGTTGGTGCTTCGGGCGGAAGCCCGAAGCACCTGTGCGGAGCATCATGAAGAGGATAAGGCTTATGTCTTACATCACCGCTTCACGCTACAAGGCGTTTCTCTCGAATGGGTATCGCAACGATGTAACATCCGACGGGGCTCCAATTTTTGCGGCGCAGATGCTTAGACGACCAGTATTTCGTGGTGCATCAGCCGTCCATGACGGGCCGCGAAATTCTGGCACTCGCGGGTAAGAATCCGCCGGAGCAGTTCATCCTGACGCAGAAGATTCGTGGCGGAAACCTGCATACGGTGGAGTTGGACGAGCGTGTGGACTTCACCAAACCGGGAATCGAACGGTTCAACACGCTGCCACGCCAAGTTCAAGAAGGATAATTTCATGCGCCAGGAATTCGTCCTCCCAGAGGAAGACAAGGAGCACTTGGACCGTCTCGGTCTCGAATGGGAAACCGTTCGAGACGGAAGCGGCCATTGGTTGCTGCTACACAACTTCGCGTTTCCGTCAGGGTTCAACCATCCCCAAGGTTCAGTGGCCATTCAAATCCCGAACAATTATCCGGTAGCGCAACTCGACATGGCCTACTTTTTCCCGCATCTGGCGCGCACGGACAATCAACCGATTCGCCAGGCTGATGCTCGCCAGCCGATTGACGGCAAATCTTGGCAACGGTGGTCGCGCCATTACACTTGGGTCATGCACATGCTTTTGGGTGACGGTGTGGGTGATCCGCTGCGGTATGCGGCGCTCGCCGAAACTCTCGCGAAGAAAATGGAGTTAGTGCCGAACTGGCATTTCGCCCGCGAGTATTGGCAGTTGAAAGGTGGTTGGAGCGCCAAGCAAGGCAAGCAGGAGGACGCCCGCGCGGCACAGCTCAAAATCGCCGACACCTACGTTGGGCTGGCGGAAAGCTTTATCACTGCGGCCCAACCGTCATTCCTCGGCGGTTCACACTGGATGGCCAAAGCAGTCCATACACTGCGCGAGGCCAAAGCCGACCCGGCGGATATCGAAAAGGCACATCAGCGCTTACTTGAATTTCAGAAGCGGGGGATGAGCGAGATGCAGACGATTCAGATTCCGCTGGAGAGCGGGTCTGAGTTGGAAGCCAACTTGGAGAAAGCGGCGCAGGCTGCCGCCGAGCACGTCAAAGGGCATTGCTTCGAGGACGCCATCATTCGCCTCGCCTTCGTGGCTGAATGGGAGAGACCTAATCCCGATGGATGGTGGATTCGCGCGCGGCCCGGCCCACGTTCTCCGACGATGCCCTACTTCAAAACCCCCGGCGCGGACCTTTTCAACACGCAGCCCGACGGGCTGTGGCTCTACATATCAGGC
Organism: uncultured Hyphomicrobiales bacterium; assembly: GCA_964467455.1. Lineage (GTDB taxonomy): Bacteria > Bacteroidota > Ignavibacteria > Kapaibacteriales > Kapaibacteriaceae > OLB6. The sequence continues at coordinate 16,934 of CAYXQJ010000045.1, forward strand.
GTGGAATGGGCTGATGCCATCTGTATTGAGCATTGCAGCAGCATCCAGAACCTGAATGACAAGCGTTCCCGTTACATGCCGTCATTGGGGAGCATCTTGGTGCGAATCTCGCGGACGTGGTTCAACGGCGACATAGGCGTTCAAAACAATGGGACTGCGCCGCGATGGGAGGCAACCGGAACGATGGCGCAACCAGACCTAGCGAAGGCGGAATTTCACATTCCGATCCGCCAGCTTCGCGTTCTCTATTCCTTGCGGCCACAGGATTACACCCGCTGGATTCCCAACCATATTCCCACGGGCTACGAGTTCTTTTGCACGCACCCGTCCCTTAACACTTACAACTCGCCCACCACGCAAACGTTCTTGAAGCGCCTTTCGTCGGTGGCGCATCGGCTGACAATTCCATGAGCAAAATCCAATGGGAATACGATTTGGTTGAGCGCCCGTTCTGCGAGCAACTCAAGGCAATGGGCTGGCGGACGTGGATTAACGCGGCACGAGTGTGGGGGAATTGGAGAAAGCGGGCGACGGTGTGCCACCCGCTCCGTTCGCTATTTTTTCCCACGATTGCTATGAATCAGATCGTTGAGCGATGCAACGCCTTCCTCTTTGAGGAAGTTGCCCAACTGTTTGTCACTGCGGACACCGAAGTCGCGGTCGTATTGCCGCTCAATCGTGCCCATGTGGGTATCGTCCCGCTTGTCGCGGAGCTGCCCATCGTGATTGCGGCTGCGATAGCCGCGCATTCCTGGCGCATCTTTAGCCATGGCCCTCACCCCCTTTCGATACGATTTTCTTCATGGTTGACAGAATTGCACTAGAACAGTATTCTGTCAACCACCGATATGAGTGACCCCAAACAGACCTTCGCACAACGACTCACCCAGGCCCGCAAGATGCGCGGCCTGTCGCTCCGCGCCTTGGCGGAGAAGCTGGAGGGGCGGATCAGCCACAACGCCCTGCACAAATATGAATTGGGCCGGATGATGCCCGATTCCACCGTCCTGATGGCCGTGGCCGACGTGCTGAATCAGGACGTGGATTTCTTTTTCCGCGAACCCACCCTCGAATTGGAGGGGCTGCAATTCCGCAAGGTTTCCCGGCTGGGCGCGAAAGAGGAAGAGGCAATCCGCGAACGCGCGGTGGATTTTTTTGAACGTCACCGCGAGATCGAGGAATTGCTGGGCATCGCGGGCCAATTCAAGAATCCGCTGGCAAACCTGGCCATTCGCAGTGGCGCGGACGTGGAGGAAGCCGCATCGAAATTGCGCGAAGACTGGCGGTTGGGCGAAGACCCATTGCCCAACGTCCGCGAGATGCTGGAGAGCAAGGGCATCATGATGTTCGAAGTGGATGCGCCCGAGAGCTTCAACGGCTTTGCCGGCCATGCGGACGGACATCCCGCCATCGTGCTGGCCAAATGGCTGGATGGCGACCTGCCGCGCAAGCGGTTCACCGCGTTGCATGAGGCGGGCCACCTGTTGCTCAAGCTGCCGGACAAGCTGGCGCTCAAGGAACAGGAAGCCATCTGCCATCGCTTTGCCGGGGCGATGCTCATACCGCAGCGGGTGTTCATCGCGGAGTTTGGCGGTCATCGCCAGCATGTAAGCCTGACCGAGTTAGCCAGTCTCAAGGCGCGATATGGCATGTCCATCGCCGCCATCATGCACCGGGCGCTGGATTTGGAATTGATTACTCCGGCGATGTTCAAGCGGTTCTGCATCCTCTCACGCCAGAAAGGCTGGCACAAAAAAGAACCCGGTGAGTATGCCGGTCGCGAATCGTCGGTGCGGTTCGAGCAATTGGTCGTGCGGGCAGCGGCGGAAGCCGTCATCAGTGAGTCGAAAGGCGCGGCGCTGTTGAACGAGCCGTTCGCGGACTTCCGGGAAAGGCTCGCCGGCGTGGAATGAAACTCGTCGTCCAGGATGCCTCCGTTCTGATTGACCTCGCCGCCGCTGATTTGCTGGAAGCGTGGTTCAGCCTGGGCATTGAGACGCTCACGAGTTCGTTTGTCTGGCGGGAAGTAAATCGCCGTTCGCAGAAGGCGAAGCTGCGGGCGTTTGCCCGCGACGACCGGATTCAGGTCGTTGACATGGGGGCGGAAGTGCTTTCGGAGGTTGTTCGCCTGAAAATGGATTTACCGGCCAAACTTTCGCTCAATGACGCTTCGGTGCTGCATCTGGCGGTGGAGCGCACCGCCGTGCTGTTGACGGGTGACCGGAATCTGCGCACCGCCGCTGAAGCCCGAGCGGTGACAGTTTACGGGCTGCCCGCGTTGATGGATTACATGGTGCAGGAAGAGGCATTGTCTGCCGCCGTCGCCATCACCAAACTCGAATTGCTTTGCCGGCTGAATCCAAGGCTGTCGAAGCAAGAGTGTGGCGCACTGATCACCAAGTGGCGCACCGTCTGAAAATTCCATGAGCAAAATCCAATGGGAGTATGATCTGGTCGAGCGTCCGTTCTGCGAGCAGCTCAAGGCAATGGGCTGGCAGTGGATCGAGGGCGACACCGACGTGCCGGAGTTCACCGAGCGCCAGAATTTCCGCGAAGTGTTGCTCAAAGGCCGACTGACTGCCGCGCTTCGCAAACTGAATCTCCGCGACGGCAACCCCTGGCTCGATGACGCCCGCATCGCTCGCATCATCGAGAAGCTGGAAAAGGCCGAAGGCCATCGGCTGATGGAAATCAACGAATCGGCCACCAAGTTGTTGCTCAAGGGCACGGAGATTGACGGTCTGCCGGATTGGAATTTCGGACGCAATCAGCCGGTGCGGTTCATTGATTTCGAGAACCCGGCCAACAACGATTTCCTAGTCATCAATCAGTTCAAGGTGGAACTTACCAGCGGGCGCGGCCACGTCATCCCCGATTCGGTGCTGTTCGTTAACGGCATCCCGTTGGGCGTGGCGGAGTTTAAGAGTCCCGGCATCGAGAACCCGTTGCAGGAAGCCATCAATCAATTGCTGCGCTACACGAACCAGCGCCGCGAAATCTGGCCCACACTTTACACGGACAACGAAGGCGTGGAGCGGCTGTTCCACACCAACCAGTTACTCATCGCCAGTAATTTCTTCGAGGCACGCGCGGCCACCATCGGCGCGCCGCCGGAGGCGTATCTGGAATGGGCAGACACCAGCCCCGTGCCTTTGAGCACTGTCGCGCAAGAACTGGGAGTTCTTCCCCGCTCGCCGGAAGAAGCGGCAGCCGCACAGGAACTCGCCTCTGTCGGAGCGGAGAAAGGCGACCGCGCCGGCATCCCGTTATTCTTCCGAACGCCGGAGCAAAGGCCAGAGGCCATGCGCGGCCAGGGAGTTGATCTCAAAAGCCAGCAGATTCTGTCCGCCGGCATGTTGCGTCCAGCGCATCTGCTTGATCTCATCCGAAACTTTACGGTGTTCCAGCAGGTAGATGGCAAGACCCGCAAGGTGGTCGCGCGCTATCAGCAATTCCGCGCCATCCATAAAGCGGTCACGAAATTGCAGGAAGGCAAAACCAAGCCACAGGGCGCGGAGCGCGACGAACGCGGCGGCATCGTCTGGCACACGCAAGGTTCAGGCAGTGGCCGGTTGTGACCTCGACCCCCTCATCGTTCGTGAAGGGAAGGAGAATCTTTTTGACGAGGATTTCTATCCCCAGGTATTCCCCACTGCCGACCCCTATTATTATTTAACGCGTTATTGCACCTTTGCTGCCATCACTTACGCCGCGCGTGGTTTCCCCGAACGTGGCTATGCCAAGTGGGTGGTCTTGAATTTCGTTTGGAGTCGCGTCGCGCCAGTCGTTCGTTCTAAGCAAGCCGCTGACTGCTTCCACCAAAGTTGGTTTCGCAGTTGGGAATCAATCCAATACCTGATTCGTTCAGTTGACGTGGTCTTCAAAGCGGCTTTGCAGTTTTACCGCACCCGGCGCGGCAAAGGCGCGAAGGCCATCGACGTATCCTCGTTTTTCAAAAGGAAAAACCTCCACGTCGAATTTGAACGCTTCTGGCATGGATCAGGCAACCAGAGGAAAGGAGCGTTCAAACGAGCCTGGCATCGTTATGAAAAGGCGTTCCGCAACGAAATCGAATCCTAATTTCCGCCAATTAAATATGCCTATCATCTTTTATGATCAAGCAGCCCAGGCTGTTTTGGCCGGTCAGAAAATAGAATGGGTAATGGATGAGCACCTGACAGACCGGCAGGCGCTCGCCTCCGTGCTTTTAGCCATAGCTCCAAAATCAGGGCAACTGCCACTTAACACTCATTGAAGAATGGCCGATCACGAGACATCCTTTGCAGCCAGCCTTTCGGGGGGCGTTCACCACTCGCCGGAAGCGGACATTGAAAGCATTCGTGATTTGCTCAAGGGCTACGGCGCCTCGTCGAGTATTCTCAAGGAACTGATCCAAAACGCTGAGGACACCGAGCGAGGCGGACATCAAGGTGACGCGCGATCTGATTCGCGCGGGTCAACTGCTCAAAATTGACGTGCTGGACCACGTCATCATTGGGCGAGCGACTCCGGAGCGAGCGAAGGATTTTTCCAGCTTGCGCGAGTTGGGCTATTTTTACTAGGCCTTGAGGGTGACGCCCGAGCCACGATTCATCGAAATGAACAAGGTGAAGGTGAGCCCACCGAGCAAGGAGGCATGGGAAGGCTACGTCATCGAATCGCGATTCAAAGACGGGCGCTGGATCTACAAGCTTTCGATGGTGGAGGAAAACAACACGGACTCCTTCGATTGCTGGTTTCCCGAGGAATGGCTGGAGCGAGCCAGATAGTTCATCGGCGTATTAAGCACCACCACTTGTTACCAAACGTCGGCACTTGTGCATATCTACCGACGTTCTGTATCCGTTTGGCCTATGTCCTCCTGCTGCGATGCCCGCCAGAACACTTCCACCAGGATGACCCCGCAGACTTCCTCAACTGACAGCTTGCTGGTGTCAATCAGCAACGAGTGTTCCGTGAAGACGACGCGACTGGCGTCGTAAATGTCGCGCTGCTTCGCACCGTGGGTGTTCGTGGATTGCAGGTGTCGCTGCTCGCGAACCTCTTCCGTTGCGTCCAGAAAGAATTTGTAGGGCGTCGCAGGAAACACCGTGCCGCCGATGTCCCGGCCCAGCATCACCACGCGACCGTAGCTCTCGCACATGCGCAGCGCCGAATTGACCACGCTCCGCACTTCGGGCACTGCCGCCACGAGGGAAGTTTGCAGCCCCAACGGTTTCAATTCCTCCTTGGTGAACCACTGGCCATTCACCGCGACCTGCGCTTCGTCCACCACGCCGACCACCCGAGCCAGGCGAACGTCCAACGTCGCCTTGTTGACCCAAGCCGCGACCGCATCCGCATTCCCGATGTTCACGCCACTGTCGTCGCAGGCTTTGGTGATGGCACGATAAAACCTTCCCGAGTCCACCAGGACGCCACCGAGGTATTCGGCCACTTTCTCACCTGCCGAGTTCTTCCCCGACTGCGCCCAGCCATCAATGGCAATGAGCATTTTGGTCGGCAGTTCCGGGAACGGCGAACTCTTCTCGGCCTTGGGCAACGCTGCCGTGTCGCTCCGCTCACTCGCTTGCGCTGCTTTCGTTCTCCCCTTGTCTTGATTCATCTTCATCTCAAGTTGCTCCTCACAAAAGCTCATCCCCAAAGTCAGTTGTTGGTGGTCCAGGATCGAATGCCGAGAATTCCTCCGAACCTTCGGACGTAAACGGCCGCACCGGCGAGCGCCGCAATCGCAGCGCCGTTTTCGGCAGTTGTTCCAGCCCGGCAACCGCCCGCGCGCGGTTCACGGCTTTGAGGAGGACGAGCAGTTGGATTCGCACCGGGGCATACGGCTCGAACGGGAGGGTTTGAAAGGCGCGATAAAGAACGCCGAGGTCAGCTTTGGTCGAATTGCCCACGAGTTTGCGTTTCAATTCACGCATCGTGTCGCGATTGATCCGCACCGAAGCGTGATACTCTCCGCCGCCGCGCTCGCGCCGGCAGCCGATGGAATAGCCCATGAACAGGATCGGCGTTCTCCGCACATCCCGCACGCACTTGGCTTCTGCGGCGAAGAAAGGGTGGACGCCGTCCGTGGCGATGATGACGTAAAAACGCCCGTGGCGGAGGTATTGCACATTGGCCTGACCCGCCCGTTTGCGCCGGGAGCGCGTCCACTTGGAGATGGCAATGTCGTATGCCGCTAGAATCTTCGCATCAACCCGTTCCGGCGACTTCTTTGAAGGAATCACCCCGGCGACGAAGAAATAGTAGCCGTTGCTGATGTAGCCGACGGCGAGTTGCTGAATGAATCCGGCCCGTGAAGTGGCCACGCAGCGATACGACATGCTGAATCTCCAGACACCGTTATGGGAAGGGCTGAGTGCATGGTTGCATTGCGCCGCTGCGGGGTATTCCATTCCCTTGGGTTTGCTGTTTATCCGCCTTGCTTGGGGCGCTTGCTGCTGATTCAATCGTCAACGTTTAGAAAGTCGAATCAGATACCGGTTTTAGGCCTGCGGCATTTACCCTGAAGCCTCGGGAGTTCTGCGCCACGCAAAATCGAAAACATGAAAACAAAACGCTTCCTTGGAGTTTTCTTTGCACTGTTTTTGCTTGCATTTGGTCGCACCGCCATAGCCGACACTTGCACAACCGGCGCGCGAACTTTCGGCCTGACCATAATTGCACACGGCTATGCGTCTGGAGCAAATGGCTGGGTCACCGACATGGCCAACTCTATAAACTGTCGAATGGGCGGGGATGTGCCGATTCATACCTTGAAGATTGTTCGCTCCGGCGGCGGTGTCGTTTTGGCAGCGCCAGTTCCACAAATTGACGACATCGTCTCGCGGGGAGCAGGTATTTTGTTGGTGGATTGGTCAGATGCCGACGCTGGTGTTTGCGGTCTTGCTGTTCCAACACACGAGATAGCTGATGTCGTTTTTGAGTTCTTGGGCCAACGTCCGCAATTGATCTCGTTGCCGATGCATCTCATCGGTCACAGCAGGGGCGGCTCAGTGATGTCAAGAGTCGCCTATGATTTGGCAAATTTCGGCATTTGGGTTGATCAGCTCACATTTCTTGACCCGCGCCCAATTCTCGGCGGCTGCGCAGTCCCAGATTTTCCGCTCACCAGTCCCGCCTTGACTGGATATGTCTGGGGAAACGTGCTCTTCTCCGACAATTATTTCCAAGGCGGCGGGGTTGGTGGTATCGCAGTTAATGGAACTTACCAAAGTGACCTGACAGGCATCGTGACTGGGGACGGATATAGTTGTGATGGAAGTTGGTTGGCTACGACGCTGAACCAAAACGGCATCGCCCACGAACAAATCCATACCTACTATCATGGGACAATCATCTGTGGCTCTGCGTGTGTAGATGGCGTGCTTGTTCAAAGCAGATGGTATGACGAGCCGAATCCGGGCGGGTGGCGCCGGCAGACTGGTTTTTATTTTAGCCGAACAGGCGGCGGAGACCAGTATGGAGCGCAAGCAGTGAATGGGTTGCATTACCGGTTGAGCGGAGCGGCACAGAACAATCGAGCCGCTGCTGTCACGCTCGCTGGAGCAGCATGGCCAAACGCCACATTCAAGCCTCTGGCAAACTATAATTTGCAGGCAAACGCCCCGATCAACTTCACTTACTTTTATCAGGATGCAGACAGCAGCGTTGATGTCGCCTTTTCACTGGATAACGACACGAATCCTTTTAACGACGCCGCAAATACCTGCTACCGACAAATTGGCAGCAGTCTGGGCAATTCAGCGAGCAGCGCAATCAGCGCGCCGACAACCTTTAGTTGGACTCCGCAAAACACCGATGCCGGAACTTGGTATGTTCAAATCAAATCGACGGATGCAGGGGGGCGCGTCCGCTACAATTACCTGCCAAAGCCAATCAATATCACTGCGACCGCTCAGGCGCAGTCGGATTTGGTAATCCAAAACCTGACGGTAACTCCAAACAGCAGAGAACCGGGTTCTGCGGCAACCGTCGCATTTACCATACGCAACATTGGCACTGGTGTTGCCTTTGCATCTTCCGCGAACATCCGACTGAATTCATCCAGCATCAATGTTTCGCCAAACGATACACCGCTCGTGATTGGGGTGGATACCCCAAGTCTCCCGGCGAACGGCACATTCTTGGTGAGCCAGACGGTAACGATTCCACAACTCGCCGCTTCTGGCACCTATTACGTCTGGGTCATTGTAGATGTAAACAACGAGGCCAACCAAAGCGATACATCAGATGCTTCTGACAAAGCAAAAGCGCCCGTCACCGTGACCGTTCCAGCAGCGCCCGTCGCTGTTGGGGATTACGTCCAAGTTTATGGCACTGGAACGTCGGGTTTGCGGGTGCGTTCGCCGAATGCCTGCGATACGCCGGTGGACGGAGCGAATCGTTTTGATGGCATACAAGGACGCATCATTGATGGGCCGCTGCCATGCACAATCAGCGGCGTTGACTACGCGTTCTGGAAAATCCAGTGGAGTGATTGCGTCACCGGCTGGTCTGCACAAAACTGGTTGAAGAAAATTCCCTCGGCAACGCTGACCTGTGGCACCAGTGCGACCGGCGACATTACCAACAGCGTGTCGTGGTCTGGCAATATGCTATTATCGGGCGATGTGCGCATATTGCCGGGCGGCACATTGACCATTCAACCGGGAACAACTGTCCGTTGCACACCATCTTCCGACAATCGGAATGTTGGCATTGATAGCGCTCGAATTGAAATCATTCTTGCCGGCGGAACACTCAACGCATCCGGCACAAGCGGATCGCCAATCGTGTTCACGTCGGATGGACCCAAATCTCCCGGTAATTGGTATGGGTTGCGGTTGGTGGACGGGAGTGTGGCGATGA